>NZ_JBEDNQ010000001.1:0-946475 GCF_040105385.1 Pseudonocardia nematodicida | reverse complement strand
AGTCGCGGGGTGTAGACCCGAAGCGGAGTGATCTACCCATGGCCAGGGTGAAGCGTCGGTAAGACGTCGTGGAGGCCCGAACCCACCAGGGTTGAAAACCTGGGGGATGAGCTGTGGGTAGGGGTGAAAGGCCAATCAAACTTCGTGATAGCTGGTTCTCCCCGAAATGCATTTAGGTGCAGCGTCGTGTGTTTCTCACCGGAGGTAGAGCACTGGATGGCCTAGGGGGCCGACAAGCTTACCGAAGTCAGCCAAACTCCGAATGCCGGTGAGTGAGAGCGCGGCAGTGAGACTGCGGGGGATAAGCTTCGTGGTCGAGAGGGAAACAGCCCAGATCACCGGCTAAGGCCCCTAAGCGTGCGCTAAGTGGGAAAGGATGTGGGATCGCTCAGACAACCAGGAGGTTGGCTTAGAAGCAGCCACCCTTGAAAGAGTGCGTAATAGCTCACTGGTCAAGTGGTCCTGCGCCGACAATGTAGCGGGGCTCAAGCGCACCGCCGAAGCCGTGGCAATGAGAATTTTTGTTCTTGTTGGGTAGGGGAGCGTCCTGCGTCTGGTGAAGCCCGGGAGTGATTTACGGGTGGAGGGTGTGGGAGTGAGAATGCAGGCATGAGTAGCGAATGCAGAGTGAGAATCTCTGCCGCCGGATGACCAAGGGTTCCTGGGCCAGGTTGTTCCGCCCAGGGTGAGCCGGGACCTAAGGCGAGGCCGTCAGGCGTAGTCGATGGACAACGGGTTGATATTCCCGTGCTCGTGATAGTGCGTCCATGCTGGGGCCGGTGATGCTAACCATCCGAACCCACCTTTCCTCCTTCGGGAGGGTTGTGTGGGGGAGCGTGGGATCCGATCCGGTAGTAGGCAAGTGATGGGGTGACGCAGGAGGGTAGCTCCGCCACGCGGTGGTTGTCGTGGTGTAAGCCTGTAGCCCGAGTCCCAGGTAAATCCGGGGCTCATTTGAGGGTGAGAGGTGATGCGTAGCCGATTGAGGCGAAGTGAGTGATCCCATGCTGTCGAGAAAAGCCTCTAGCGAGTGCTGTTGCGGCCCGTACCCCAAACCGACACAGGTGGTCAGGTAGAGAATACCGAGGCGATCGAGCGAACTGTGGTTAAGGAATTCGGCAAAATGCCCCCGTAACTTCGGGAGAAGGGGGGCCATCTACTGTGATACTCCTTGCGGGTGGAGCGGTGGGTGGTCGCAGAGACCAGGCCCAAGCGACTGTTTACTAAAAACACAGGTCCGTGCGAAGTCGCAAGACGATGTATACGGACTGACGCCTGCCCGGTGCTGGAACGTTAAGAGGACCTGTTAGCTGGTTTCGGCCGGCGAAGCGGAGAATTTAAGCGCCAGTAAACGGCGGTGGTAACTATAACCATCCTAAGGTAGCGAAATTCCTTGTCGGGTAAGTTCCGACCTGCACGAATGGCGTAACGACTTGGGCGCTGTCTCGACCACAGGCTCGGCGAAATTGCATTACGAGTAAAGATGCTCGTTACGCGCGGCAGGACGGAAAGACCCCGGGACCTTTACTATAGCTTGGTATTGGTGCTCGGTTCGGCTTGTGTAGGATAGGTGGGAGACTGTGAAGCGTACACGCTAGTGTGTGTGGAGTCGTTGTTGAAATACCACTCTGGTCGAATTGGGTGTCTGAACCTCGGGCCATGATCTGGTTCAGGGACAGTGCCTGGTGGGTAGTTTAACTGGGGCGGTTGCCTCCTAAAGAGTAACGGAGGCGCCCAAAGGTTCCCTCAGCCTGGTTGGCAATCAGGTGTTGAGTGTAAGTGCACAAGGGAGCTTGACTGTGAGACTGACGGGTCGAGCAGGGACGAAAGTCGGGACTAGTGATCCGGCACCTCCTCGTGGAAGGGGTGTCGCTCAACGGATAAAAGGTACCCCGGGGATAACAGGCTGATCTTGCCCAAGAGTCCATATCGACGGCATGGTTTGGCACCTCGATGTCGGCTCGTCGCATCCTGGGGCTGGAGTAGGTCCCAAGGGTTGGGCTGTTCGCCCATTAAAGCGGTACGCGAGCTGGGTTTAGAACGTCGTGAGACAGTTCGGTCCCTATCCGCCGCGCGCGTTGGAGACTTGAGGAAGGCTGTCCCTAGTACGAGAGGACCGGGACGGACGAACCTCTGGTGTGCCAGTTGTCCTGCCATGGGCACGGCTGGTTGGCTATGTTCGGGAGGGATAACCGCTGAAGGCATCTAAGCGGGAAGCCTGTTCCAAGATGAGGTCTCCCACCACCTTTGAGTGGGTAAGGCTCCCAGGAGATGACTGGGTTGATAGGCCGGAGATGGAAGCCTTGTGAGGGGTTTGAGTTGACCGGTACTAATAGGCCGAGGGCTTGCCACAACGAGTTGTTCGCATCCACTGTGTGACCCTGAGTCCACAACCATTGTGTGTGGTTGGGGGTTCTATAAGGGAATAGTGTTGTCGGTGGTCATTGCGGTAGGGGAACGCCCGGTCCCATTCCGAACCCGGTAGCTAAGCCTTCCTGCGCCGATGGTACTGCACTCGACAGGGTGTGGGAGAGTAGGTCGCCGCCGACATTCAACCTGTAGAAAGGGGAGTCCGAATCGGTCATGGAACCGATCGGGCTCCCCTTTTTTCGTATGTGTGCCGCCGTGGCTCCCTGTTCGGGAACGTGCGGCCGGGAGCGGCCGTGAGCCGCGGAAGTGACGGGGTTCGTTTGTATTCTGGTCGCGTGACGGACGGAGAGCGATCTGGCGGGGACCGTCCTGGTCGTGACGCCCGCGGACGTGGGCACGGCTCGGAGCGGTCGGGTGGACGCGGTGGCGCGCGGACCGGCGACGGCTGGTCCCGGGACGGCGAGCGGTCGGCCGGGGACCGGGGCAGGCGGGACGACGAGCGCGGAGCGGACCGGCGGCTCCGGGGTGACGGCGGGTACGACCGGAGTGCGGACGTCGGCCGTGGACGGTCCGGCGGCCGCGACGGCGGGTCCCGGCCGTGGCGCGACCGGAACGACAGCGGGTCCTCCGAGCGCGGCCGTCGAGACGACCGTGACCGCCCGCGAGGTGGAGCGGGCCGCCGGGAGGACCGGGACGAGCGGCGTGACGACGACCGGGGCGGCCGGGGTCGCCCCGGCGGCGTCCGCGGTGACCGGCCGGACCGGGGCGGGCGCGACGGCGGTGACTCGCGTGGCGGGTTCCGGCGTAGCGGTGGTGAGCGCGACGCCGGCTCGGCTCGGGGCGACCGCGGCTACTCCGACCGGAACCGTGGTGCCCGCGAGGACCGCGACGTCCGCAACCGCGACGACCGCGGTTCCCAGGACCGTCGGGGCCGGCGCGACGACCGCAGCTACCGGGACGACCGTGGTCGCGGCGACGATCGCGGGCCGCGCGACGGTGGTGGCTTCCGGAACGACCGGGGTCCCCGCGATGGCGGCGGTGTCCGCAACGACCGCGGCTCGCGAGACGACCGTGGTGCCCGCGATGGCGGTGGCTTCCGGAACGACCGTGCTCCGCGTGAGGACCGCGGCTTCCGGAACGATCGCGGTTCCCGTGACGGTGGCGGCTTCCGGAAGGACCGGGGTTCCGGCGACGGTGGCGGCTACCGGAACGACCGCGGTTCCCGCGATGGCGGGGGTTACCGGGACGACCGTGGCCCACGGACCGACCGCGGCCCGCGTGACCACCGGGGCTCCCGTGACGACCGTGGTCCCCGGGAGACCCGCGGCTTCCGCGACGACCGGGGTGGCGGCGAGGACCGCCGAGGCCGGCCCGACCGCGGCGCCCGCGACGACCGGGCTCCTCGCAGCTACCGCGACGACCGTCCGGCCCGGCGCGACGACGACCGCGGAGACCGCGGACCTCGACGTGACGACCGCGGTCCGGGCTCGCGCGGTCCGCGCGACGACCGCGCACCCTGGCGGGATCGGGATGCGCGCGGCGCAGGCGACCGCGCGAGCCGAGACCGGGGCGGTCGCGAGGACCGGCAGCCCGGCCGTCGCGACGACCGGCCGTTCCGGAGCCGGGACGACCGTCCCCACCGGGGACGCGAGGACCGTCCGTCCCGTGCGGACCGCGACGGCCGGGAGGCAGCCGAGGACCGGGACCCCGCCCCGCACGGGGAGTGGACGGCCCCGGCCGTCGACACCGCTCCGCGCACGGACAAGGCCCCGTCCCGGGACCGGGACGACGTCCCGCACGGCGACCCGGGCCGGCCGGTAGCCGCGACCGACGCGGCCACCGACGACAGCACGCGGTCGGCGGCGTCCGCGGTGCCGTCCGAGGTGGTCACCGGAGAGACGGGCGAGCAGCCCGCCGCCGAGGTGACCGCAGCCCCGGCCGTCGACGACCGGGATCGTGGACACGCCCCGGCCGAGGGCGACGGGCGCCGGACCGAGGACCGGCCGCGCGAGACGACGAACCGCGTCGAACCGCGGCCGCGGCGGGACGAGCCCCGTCGTGACGACCGGCCCCGCCGGGACCGCGATGGTCGCGGAGACCGCCCGTCCGGACGCCGGGACGACCGGCCGTCGCGGGGGCGGGACGACCGCCCGTTCCGGGGTCGGGACGACCGGGACCGTGGCAGGCCCGCCCGGGACGACCGGGAGCGGCCGCGCCGGGTGGTGGAGGCAGCGCACCAGCCGTACGTGGACGAGCCGCAGCTGCCGGACAGCATCAGCCCGTCCGAGCTCGACCCGGGCGTCCGGCGCGACCTGCGCGGTCTGCAGAAGGAGACCGCCGAGCTCGTCGCCCGGCACCTGGTCGCGGCCGGCGTGCTCGTCGACGACGACCCGGCGCTGGCTCTGGCGCACGCCCGCTACGCCCGTCGTCGTGCCTCGCGGATCGCGGTGGTGCGGGAGGCCGCCGGCATCGTCGCCTACCACGCCGGCGAGTGGAACGAGGCGCTCGGCGAGTTCCGTGCCGCGCGGCGGATGGGCGGCGGACCCGGGCACGTGCACGTGATGGCCGACATCGAGCGTGCGCTCGGCCGTCCGGAGCGCGCGCTGGACCTCGCCCGCAGCCCGGAGGCCCGCGACCTCGGCGACGAGGAGCGGATCGAGCTGCTGATCGTCGCCGCGGGTGCGCGCCGCGATCTGGGGGAGCGCGACGCCGCCGTCGTCGGCCTGCAGATCCCGGAGCTGGAGCCGCGGCGACGTGACCCGTGGAGTGCCCGGCTGTTCTACGCCTACGCCGACAACCTGTTCGCCGCCGGCCGCGAGGCCGACGCCGTCCAGTGGTTCGTGCACGCCCACGACGCGGACACCGAGCAGCAGACCGACGCCGCCGAGCGGATCGCGGAGATCACCGGCGAGGAGCTGCCGGGCACCGGCGACGACGGCGTCAGGATCGGCTACGAGGACGTTCCGGCTCAGGTGGCAGGGACGGTCCCGGCGGGCGGCGCTGGCGACGTGCTCGACCGCGGCGGGGCCGACCGCACAGAGGGTGCGCCGGTCGCGCCGGAGGCGGTGGAGGGCGCCGACACCGGGGGAGCCGACACCCGTGATGCCGACGCCGGAGTGACGGGCACCGTGGCCGACGCCGGCACCGTGCCTGACGACACCGACGAGGCGGACGTGACCGGGATCGACGCGACCGAGCAGCCGGAGACGGCGCCGGCGACCGGGCCGGCGGCCGCGGCGGCCGGCACGACTGCGGCGGCCGACACGGCCGGGCCCGGCGAGGCGGGCGCGGCGGCCGAGAGGCCCGAGCCGACCGAGGCGACCGGCGCCGAGGAGAAGGACGGCCCGGAGCGCCCGTGACCGACGACCTCCTGTCCCACCACGACGTCCTGCTCGCGGACCTCGACGGCACCCTGTACCGGGGCCCGGACCCCATCCCGGTTGCCGTCGAGGCCGTGTGCGACGCCGCCGCGCGCGGTGTCCCGACGGTCTACGTCACCAACAACGCGTCGCGCAGCCCGTCCGCGGTCGCCGCCCACCTGGCCGAGCTGGGGTTCCCGGCCGTCGTCGACGACGTCCGGACCAGCTCCCAGGCCGGTGCCGCGATGCTCGCCGAGCAGCTGCCGGCGGGCGCCCGGGTGCTCGTCCTCGGGACCGACGCGCTCGCCGACGAGGTCCGGGCCCGCGGGCTCGTTCCCGTGCGGACCGCCGAGGGGGCGGCCGCCGTCGTCCAGGGGCACTCGCCGGACACCGGCTGGCGCGCGCTCGCGGAGGCCGTCGTCGCCCTCGGTGCGGGCGCGTCGTGGGTCGCGACCAACGTCGACCTGACCCTCCCGACGGAGCGCGGGACGCTGCCCGGAAACGGCGCGATGGTGCAGGCCGTGCGGACGGCGTCCGGCGCGGATCCGCAGGTGGCCGGCAAGCCCGCCGCGCGGCTGCTCCGGGAGGCGCAGGGCGGGGCGACGCGCCCGCTCGTCGTCGGGGACCGGCTGGACACCGACATCGAGGGGGCGAACGCACTCGGTGCGCCGTCGCTGATGGTGCTGACCGGGGTGAGCGGCGCGGCCGACCTGCTCGCCGCGCCGCCGGCGCTGCGGCCGACCTACCTGGGGGCCGGCCTGGCCGCGCTGACCCGGCACCCGGACGAGCTGGCTCCCGGCCCGCGGGCCGGCTGGCGGCTCACGGCAGGCCCGGACGGGCTGCGGCTCACCGGGGACGGCGTCGGCTCCGCCGAACCGGCCCTGGACGCCCTGCGCACGCTCTGCGCGGCGGCGTGGGACCACGGCACCGGTCCGGTCGTCGCCGGCGACGACGCGGCGGGTGCGGCACTGCGGGAGCTCGGTCTCGGCGGATGACTCCGGTCGCGGCGCGCCGGCCGCCGGGGCCGCCCTCCGCCGTCGGCGGGGGAGCGGCCCTCCGTCCCGCCCGCTGTCGGTCCGTTCGGATACCGTGGCCGCCAGAACCCCGTCTGTCGGAGATCGATCCATGACCGTCCCCACCCCAGGCCCGCGCCCGGCCGACCCGCGGCCTCCCGAGGAGCGCCCGGCCGGTGACCTCGCCGCGCTCCGCGCCGAGGTCACCGGCGCCGTCGCGGCGCTCGACGAGCTCGCCGACCGCCCGGTGGCCGAGCACCCGGCCGCCTTCGAGCGGGTGCACGCGGCGCTGGGCCGCGCGCTCTCCGCCGGGCCGGAACGGGGCTGAGGAGATGGCGCCCACCCGCGCACGGCTGGACGCCGAGCTCGTCCGGCGCAAGCTGGCCCGGTCCCGGGGTCAGGCCGCAGAGCTGATCGCGGCCGGACGGGTCTCGGTCAACGGGATGCCCGCGGCGAAACCCGCGTCCGTCGTCGAGCGCGACGCGCCCGTCGTCGTGCGCGCCGACGACGGCGAGCCCGACTGGGCCTCCCGGGGAGCCAAGAAGCTGCTCGGCGCGCTCGAGGCGTTCCCCGGCGTCGACCCTGCCGGGCGTCGCTGTCTGGACGCCGGCGCGTCCACCGGCGGGTTCACCGACGTGCTGCTCTCCCGCGGCGCCCGCGAGGTCGTCGCCGTCGACGTCGGGTACGGCCAGCTGGTGTGGCGGCTGCAGTCCGACGAGCGGGTCCGCGTGCACGACCGCACCAACGTCCGCGCGCTCGAGCCGGACGCGATCGGCGGACCGGTCGACCTGACCGTCGCCGACCTGTCGTTCATCTCGCTGCGCACCGTGCTGCCCGCGCTGGCCGCGTGCACCGCGCCCGGCGGGGACCTGCTGCCGATGGTCAAGCCGCAGTTCGAGGTCGGGAAGCAGCGGCTGGGCTCCGGCGGGGTCGTCCGGGACCCGGGGCTGCGCGCCGAGGCGCTGCACGACGTCGCGACCGCGGCGGCCACGGCCGGGCTGCGGGTGCTCGGCGCCGCCGCCAGCCCGTTGCCCGGGCCGTCCGGGAACGTCGAGTACTTCCTGCACCTGGGGCGACCGGACACCGGGGAGGACCCCGGAGCCACCGGGGACCTCGGGCCGATGCTGGCCGCCGCCGTCGCGGACGGACCGGCATGAGGGAGATCCTGCTCGTCCTGCACACCGGGCGGCCGGCCAACCGCAAGACCGCGATGCACGTGATGAACGAGCTGGGCCGGCTGGGGCTCCGTACCCGGGTGCTCGCCGACGAGTGGGCCGAGCTCGGCCCCGACCCCGATCTGCCGCCCGAGTGGGCTCCGGTGCCGGTCACGGCCGCTGACGACGCGGCGGCCGGTGCCGAGGCGGTCCTGGTCCTCGGGGGCGACGGCACGCTGCTGCGCGCCGCGGACCTGGCCCGCCCGGCCGGCGTACCGCTGCTCGGGGTCAACCTGGGCCACGTCGGGTTCCTCGCCGAGGCCGAGGAGGACACCCTCGACGAGGCGCTGGAGAAGCTCGCCGCCGGTGCCTACGAGGTGGAGGAGCGCACCACCGTGGCGGCCGTCGTCCGCTCGAACGGGCACGTGCTCGGCCGCGGGTGGGCGCTGAACGAGGCCGTCGTCGAGAAGACCACCCGTGGCCGGATCCTCGAGGTCGTCCTGGAGGTCGACGGCCGCCCGGTGTCGTCGTTCGGCTGCGACGGCGTCCTCTGTTCCACGCCGACCGGTTCCACCGCCTACGCCTTCTCCGCCGGCGGGCCGCTGATCTGGCCGCAGGTGCAGGCGCTGCTCGTCGTGCCCAGCAACGCGCACGCCCTGTTCGCGCGGCCCATGGTGATCGCGCCGGACAGCGTGCTCGCGCTGGAGGTGTCCGCCGAGGGCGGCTCCGCCGTGCTCGACTGCGACGGCCGGCGCACCGTGCCCGTACCGCCGGGAGCCCGGGTCGAGCTGAGTCGGGCCGCCGACCCGGTACGGATGGTGCGGCTGGCCGCGCAGCCGTTCGCCGACCGGCTGGTGCGCAAGTTCGACCTCCCGGTGCGCGGCTGGCGCGGCGCTCAGCAACGGCGGGACGACGGCCGTTCGAACGCCTGATCGACCGTTCGGCGCACGCGAACATGCGTTCGCCCCTCGGCGCGTGTCGGCGACGGAATCTGTCGGGGTTCGAACGTATGGTCCCCCACATGTTGGCCGAGATGCGGATCCAGGGCCTCGGTGTGATCGACGATGCGACCCTGGAGCTGGACCCGGGCCTCACCGTGCTCACCGGGGAGACGGGCGCCGGGAAGACGATGGTCGTGACCGGGCTGAACCTGCTCGGTGGCGGGCGCGCCGAGTCGTCCCGGGTGTCCGCCGGGGCGAAGCGCGCGGTCGTCGAGGGCCGGTTCGCCGCCTCGGCGGGCGCGCGCGAGCTGGTGGAGGAGGTGGGGGCCGAGCCGGACGACGACGGCACGGTGATCGCCGCCCGCACCGTCTCCGCCGATGGCCGGTCCCGCGCCCACCTGGGCGGGCGCTCGGTGCCGGTCGGTGTGCTCGGCAGGCTGGCCGAGCAGCAGCTGGCCGTGCACGGGCAGAACGACCAGCTCCGGCTGTTGCGCGGCGCCGACCAGCGATCGCTGCTCGACCGCTTCGCCGGTATCGCCGTCGGGCAGCCGCTCGAGGAGTACCGCCGGGTGCGCACGGCGTGGCTGGAGGTCGTCGGCGAGCTCGCCGAGCGGCGGGACAACGCCCGCCGGCTGGCCCAGGAGTCCGACATGCTGCGGCACGGTCTCGCCGAGATCGAGGCCGTCGACCCGCAGCCGGCCGAGGACCGCGAGCTCGTCGAGCTGGCCCGCCGGATGGCCGAGGCCGACGACCTGCGCTCCACCGCGGAGAGCGCGCGGATGGCCCTGTCCGGGCCGGACGACGGTGAGATGCCGGGCGCGATCGGGCTGGCCGGCGAGGCCCGCGCGCTGGCCGAGCAGAGCGGCGATCCGGAGCTGGCCGGGCTCGGCCCCCGGCTCGCGGACGCGGTCGCGGTGCTCGCCGACGCCGCGGCCGAGCTGAGCGGCTACCTCGACCGGCTCGACGCCGATCCGGAGCGGCTGTCCCAGGTGCTCGCCCGGCAGGCCGAGCTGAAGTCGCTGACCCGCAAGTACGCCGCCGACACCGACGGTGTCCTGGAGTGGGCGCAGCGGGCCCGGGACCGCCTCGCCGGGCTGGACGTCTCCGACGAGGCGCTGGCCGGGCTGGCCGCCCGCCGTGACGAGCTGGCCGGCGAGCTGGCGGCGCACGCGACCGCGGTGACCGCGGCCCGCACGGAGGCGGCCGGCCGGTTGGCCGAAGCGACCACCGCCGAGCTGGGCGGGCTCGCCATGCGGGACGCCCGGCTGCAGGTCGAGGTCGCACCCCGCCCGGCCGGCGACGGCGGCCCGGTGCTCGTGGTCGGCGGCCGCGAGTGCCACGCGGGGTCCGGCGGCGTCGACGAGGTGGAGATCCGGCTGATCCCGCACGCCGGGTCGGTGGCGCAGCCGCTGCACAAGGGCGCCTCCGGCGGAGAGCTGTCCCGGGTGATGCTGGCCCTCGAGGTCGCCCTCGCCGGGTCCGACCCGGTCCCGACGATGGTGTTCGACGAGGTCGACGCCGGCGTCGGGGGGCGTGCCGCGGTCGAGATCGGGCGGCGGCTGGCCCGGCTCGCCGAGAGCCACCAGGTGATCGTCGTGACGCACCTGCCGCAGGTCGCCGCCTACGCCGACCGGCACCTGGTGGTGCGCAAGGCTTCCGGCGAAGGGGTGACCCGGTCCAGCGTCCAGCGGGTCGACGAGTCCGACCGGGTCGGTGAGCTCGCCCGGATGCTGGCCGGGATGGACGACACCGACACCGGGCGCGCACACGCCGAGGAGCTGCTGGCCGCGGCGACCGCGCACCGGGAGACCGACCGGGCCGGACGGGAACCGGCCGACCTCGCCGAGGCGCGGTCCCGTCGGTCCGGGGCCGCTCGCACCGGCGCCGGCCCGGCCGCCGGCACCCGCCGGCGGCGGAAGGCCGGCTGAGCCGGCCGGGGAGTCGGCCCGCGGGGTTCGCGACCCGTGGACGACCCCGGGCGGTGAAGGTCCGGCCACGCTGCGGCGTGCCTGCACCGTCCCGGGCGCCCCAGCTGTCACAGTGCCGCGCATGAAGCTCTCCGGCCTGCTGCACCGTTCCCGACCGGAGCTGCCGGGTCTGATCGGGACCGCCCGTACCGACCGTCGTACCGAGGCGCTGCTGCGCCGGCTGCGGCCCGGCGACATCGCGGTCCTCGACCAGGTCGACCTCGACCGCGCGACCGCGGACGCGCTGGTCACCGCCCGGGTCGGCGCCGTGGTGAACGCCGCGCCGTCGATCTCGGGGCGGTTCCCCAACCTCGGCCCGCAGGTACTGGTGAGCGAGGGCATCCCGCTGGTCGACGACTGTGGTCCGGAGATCCTCCGCGCGGTGCGGGACGGGGCCAGGATCCGCCTGCACGACGGGGTGATCTACTCCGGCGAGCAGCCGCTGGGCGAGGGGCGCGAGCAGACCGAGGACACGGTCGCCGACGCGCTCGCCGAGGCCAAGTCCGGCCTGACCCACCAGCTCGAGGCCTTCGCCGCCAACACCATCGAGTTCATGCGCCGGGAGCGCTCGCTGCTGCTCGACGGGCACGGCGTCCCCGATGTCGACGTCGTGATCGACGGCCGCCCGGTGCTCGTCGTCGCCGCCGGTTTCGAGCACACCGCGGTCCTTCGCCGGCTCAAGGCCTACGTCAAGGAGTACCGCCCGGTGCTGCTCGGGGTCGGCGCCGGGGCCGACGCCCTGCTCAACGCCGGGCACAAGCCGGACCTGATCGTCGCCGACCCGTCGGAGGTGTCGAACCAGGTGCTGACCGGTGGCGCCGACGTCGTCGTCCCGGCGTTCCCGGACGGGCACGCGCCCGGCCTGCACCGGGTCCAGGACCTCGGCGCGAGCGCGGTCACGTTCCCGTCCACGGCCAACCCGGAGGACCTCGCGCTGCTACTGGCCCACCACCACGGCGCCTCCATGATCGTCACGGTCGGGCTGTCGGCGTCGATGGCCGAGTTCCTCGACCGGGGCCGCTCCGGTGGCAACGCCTCGACGTTCCTGACCCGGCTGCAGGCCGGGGGGTCCGTCGTCGACGGTGCGGTGATCGCGCAGATGTTCCGGAGCCGGTCGTCGTGGGCGCCGTTACTGTTGCTCGTGCTGGCCGCGCTGGCCGCCGTCGTCGTCGCCGTGATGGTGTCCGGGGCCGGTCCGGCCGTGCTGGAGTGGGCCCAGGGGCTCATCGACACGGTGCGGACCTGGATCGCATGATCTCCCGCCGTCACCACCGCACCGCGCTCGTCGCGGTGTTCGTGCTCGCCATGGCACTCGGCGTCGTGGTCGCGACCCTCGGTGTGCCGCAACGGATCGCGGCGACCGCCACGAGCGCCGCCGGCACCGGGGAGACCGGCGAGGTCGAGGCGCTGCGGGCGGAGCGGGACCAGCTGGTCGCCCGGCTGGAGGCCGACGACGCGTTCGCCGCCCGGATCGGCCCCCGCGTCCTCGACGGGGCGCTGACCGGCGTCCCGGTCACCGTCGTCTCGATCGGCGCCGACGAGGCCGACACCCGGGCGATCGCCGAACTGATCACGGTCGCCGGCGGGACCGTCGCCGGCGACGTCGTCCTCACCCCGGCCGTCACCGATCCCGCCCGGGCCGACCAGCTGCGTGACCTGTCCGCCCGGCTGCTGCCCGCGGGCGCCCAGCTGCCCGCCTCCTCCGACGCCGGAGCGCTGGCCGGAGGCCTGCTCGGTTCCGCACTGCTGGCGCCGGGAGCCGACCCCGGGCAGGCCGGTGCGGTCGTCGCCGGGCTCGCCGCGGGCGGGTTCGCCGAGGAACCGGCCGGGACGGCGGATTCCACGGCCGCGGAGGCGCCGGTCGGTACCGGCACCGGGCAGCCGGGCACCGCGGCCGAGTCGCCGGACGGCTCCGCCCCGGGGTCGCCGGGCGGTGCCCCCGGAGCGGGAGAGCTCGCCGTCGTCGTCACCGGGGGAGCGCTGCCGGGCGTCGACGCCGGCGACGCGGCCGCCACCGCGGCCGCGCTGGCCGCCGAGCTGGACCTCCGGGGCGGTGGTGCGGTGCTGGTCGGCCGCGACGGCTCGGCCACCCCGCAGGGTGCGGTCGGCGCCGCCCGCGCGAACCCCGGGTCGCTGTCCACCGTCGACGACGTCGGTACCGGTGCGGGCCGCATCGCGACCGTGCTGGCGCTGGCCGAACGCGCGGCCGGCGACACCGGGCAGTACGGCTCCGGCGAGGGCGCGAGCGGCCCTGTCCCGGGGCCCAGGGAGGGGGCGGTGCCGGAGTCCGCGAACGGGTCGGTAGGCTGAAACTCCGTGCAGACCCGCGCCACCCGTCATCTGTTCGTCACCGGCGGGGTTGCGTCCTCGCTGGGTAAAGGCCTCACCGCGTCGAGCCTGGGCCAGCTGCTCACGGCACGCGGACTCCGGGTCACGATGCAGAAGCTCGACCCGTACCTGAACGTCGACCCCGGGACGATGAACCCGTTCCAGCACGGCGAGGTGTTCGTCACCGAGGACGGGGCCGAGACCGACCTCGACATCGGCCACTACGAGCGCTTCCTCGACCGCAACCTCAAGGGACGTGCCAACGTCACCACCGGTCAGGTGTACTCCGAGGTGATCGCCAAGGAACGCCGGGGCGAGTACCTGGGCGACACCGTGCAGGTCATCCCGCACATCACCGGTGAGATCAAGGACCGGGTGCTGGCGATGGCCGAGCCGGACGCCGAGGGGATCGCCCCGGACGTCGTCATCACCGAGGTCGGCGGCACCATCGGCGACATCGAGTCGCTGCCGTTCGTCGAGGCGGCCCGTCAGGTCCGGCACGAGGTCGGTCGCGACAACTGCTTCTTCCTGCACGTGTCGCTGGTGCCCTACCTCGCGCCGTCCGGGGAGCTGAAGACCAAGCCGACCCAGCACTCCGTCGCCGCCCTGCGCAACATCGGTATCCAGCCCGACGCGCTGGTGCTGCGCGCGGACCGGGAGATCCCGGACGCGATGAAGCGCAAGATCTCGCTGATGTGCGACGTCGAACTCGACGGCGTCGCCGCCGCCCCGGACGCGCCGTCGATCTACGACATCCCGAAGGTGCTGCACGGCGAGGGCCTCGACGCCTACGTCGTGCGCCGGCTCGGCCTGCCGTTCCGCGACGTCGACTGGACCGTCTGGGGCGACCTGCTCGACCGCGTGCACCACCCGCACGAGACCGCGACGATCGCGCTCGTCGGCAAGTACGTCGACCTGCCCGACGCCTACCTCTCGGTCACCGAGGCGCTGCGCGCCGGCGGGTTCGCCCACCACGCCAAGGTCGCGATCCGCTGGGTCCCCTCGGACACCTGCGAGACCCCTGCCGGGGCCGCCGAGGCCCTGGAGGGCGTCGACGCGGTGCTCGTGCCGGGTGGCTTCGGCATCCGCGGCATCGAGGGCAAGCTCGGTGCGATCACGCACGCCCGCACCCGGCGGATCCCCACCCTGGGGCTCTGCCTGGGCCTGCAGTGCATGGTGATCGAGACCGCGCGCAACCTCGCCGGGCTCGACGGCGCCAGCTCCTCGGAGTTCGACCCGGACACCGCGCACCCGGTCGTCTCGACGATGACCGACCAGCGCGACGTCGTCGCGGGGGAGCGGGACATGGGTGGGACGATGCGGCTCGGCGCCTACCCGGCCGTCCTGGCGCCCGGCTCGGTGGCGGCCAAGGCCTACGGGGCGAAGGAGGTCTCCGAGCGGCACCGGCACCGCTTCGAGGTCAACAACGCCTACCGGCAGAAGCTGTCCGAGGCCGGGCTGGTGTTCGGGACCTCGCCGGACGGCACGCTGGTGGAGTTCGTCGAGCTGCCGGCGTCGGAGCACCCGTTCTTCGTCGGCACCCAGGCCCACCCGGAGCTCAAGAGCCGCCCCACCCGTCCGCACCCGCTGTTCGCGGCGTTCGTGAAGGCCGCGCTGCGCTACCGGGCCGAGGACCGGCTGCCGGTCGAGCTGCCCGGGCGCAACGGCAGCGACGAGCCGGTGGTCGAGGACCCGACCGTCGAGGGGCGGGCCGCCGACGGTGTGCCGAGCTCGAACGGCGTCGCCGCGGAGAGCGCTCCCGGGGCCTGAGCCCACCGCTCCTCCCGCGAGCGGACCGTTCGTGGCGCCTGATCCCACGAACGATCCGCTCGTGCAGCGGGGAGCGCGCCGGTCGTGACCGTCCGGTCACCGGGCCGCTACTGTGCGATTCGTGATCGTCTTGCACAGTGCGACTCGGAAGCCGGCCCGATGATCCGCCCCGGCGAGCACGACTTCCCCGTCCGCTCGGCGACCGACATCTACTCGGGCCGGGTGATGGCGCTGCGCTCGGACCGCGTCGTGATGCCCGGCGGGCGCGTCGCGACCCGGGAGATCCTGGAGCACCCGGGCGCGGTCGCCGTCGTCGCGGTCGACGACCAGCAGCGGGTCCGGCTGATCCGGCAGTACCGGCACGCGGTGCGCCGCCGGCTCTGGGAGCTGCCGGCCGGGCTGCTCGACGTCGCGGGGGAGGACCCCGCGGTGACCGCGGACCGGGAGCTGACCGAGGAGGCCGGGCTGTCGGCGTCGGACTGGGCGCTGCTGCTCGACGTCGTCCCGTCACCCGGGTTCTCCGACGAGTCAGTACGGATCTTCCTCGCGCGTGACCTGTCCGAGCGGCCCCGGCCCGACATGGGCGACGACGAGGAGGCCGACATCGAGCTGCGCTGGTTCGGCATCGACGAGGCCGTCGCGATGGTGCTGTCCGGGGAGATCGTGAACGCGGTGTCCTGCGCCGGGCTGCTGGCCACCCGGATGGTGCTGTCCGGGGACATGGAACCGCGGCCCGTCGACACCGAGTGGACCGACCGGCCGGAACGCTTCGCCCGCCGACGCGACGGCGACGACTGACACCAGCGCGGCAGCGCCGCTCAGGGCCGCAGCGGGCGCCCGGCGGGGTCGTGCGGGTTCCCGGCGAGGATCACGATGCCGTCGACGAACGACCACACCGCGCCCAGCCCGAAGGTCAGGAACGTGACCACCAGCTGCGCGACGGCGAGCCCGGTGTGTCCGGAGTAGAACCGGCCGACCCCGAACGGCAGGAACAGCTGCAGCAGCCCCGCGATGATCTTCTGCTTGTCCGAGTACGGCCGGCCGGAGAAGGGCTCGCGGCCGAACGGAGCGGCCGCGTCGTAGCCGGCGTTCGGGCCGTACGCGGGCGGCCCGGGATGCGGCGGGTAGTGACCGGAGTAGGCCTGCGGGCCCTGGCCCGGCGTCCCGAACCGCTGCTCGTAGGACGGGAACCGCGGCGGGTACGGCGCGTAGCGCGGGTCCTGCTCGTAGGGCTGCTGTGCACGGTGGACGTCCGACCAGGGCGGTGCGCCCGCCCCGGCGGGGTGGGCGTCCGGGAACGGCGCGGCCGCCGGGTGGTCGTCCGGCGCCGGGAAGTGCGCCGTGCCGTGCGGCGGGTAGCCGGACGGGAACGGCGTCGCGCGGGTCGGGGTGTCGTCGTCGGCGGTGGACGCGCCCGCGGGGTCCCCGGCGCCGGCGTCCGGGGTGGACCCGGTGTCCTGCGCGCCCGGCCGGACGGCGTCCGGGTGCGGTTCGGGCAGGTCGGCGAACAGCGCCACGAGCTCCCCGGTGGTGGTCGCCGCGCGGGCGCGGCGGACCCGGTCGTCGAACGCGGCGACGTCCAGCCGGCCGGCGGTGTAGTGCCGGGACAGCGCCCGCACCGCGTCCTCCTGCTCGGCGTAACCGATCTGCCCCGACGTCATGACCCAGACGGTATCCGCACAACGGGCACTAGGCTCCCGTTCCATGCGTTTCGGACTCTTCGTTCCCCAGGGTTGGCGGCTCGACCTGGTCGGCATCGACCCCGGCGCCCAGTGGGACGTGATGCGGGGGATCGCCGAGCACGCCGACCGGGGTGACGTCTGGGAGTCGGTCTGGGTCTACGACCACTTCCACACCGTCCCCGCGCCCACCGACGAGGCCTGCCACGAGGCGTGGAGCCTGATGGCGGCCCTCGGGGCGACGACCGAGCGGGTGCGGCTCGGCCAGATGTGCACCTGCATGGCCTACCGCAGCCCCGCCTACCTCGCGAAGGTCGCCGCCACCTGCGACATCATCTCCAAGGGCCGCATCGAGATGGGCATCGGCGCCGGCTGGTACGAGCACGAGTGGCGGGCCTACGGCTACGGCTTCCCCCGCCCCGGCGAGCGGCTGGCCATGCTCGACGAGGGTGTGCAGATCTTCGCCCAGGCCTGGTCCGAGGGCCGGGCGACCCTGGACGGGAAGCACTACCAGGTGGACGGTGCCATCGTGACGCCGAAGCCGCTGCAGGACGGCGGCATCCCGATGTGGATCGCCGGGGGCGGCGAGAAGGTCACCCTGAAGATCGCCGCGAGGTACGCCCGGTACACCAACTTCGACGGCACCCTCGAGGGCTTCACGCACAAGTCCTCGGTGCTCGCCGAGCACTGCCGCGAGGTCGGGACCGACTACGACGCGATCGTCCGCTCGGCCAACTACAACGTCGCCATCGGCGCCACCGAGGCCGAGGTCGAGGACCGCCTGCAGCAGCTCGTGGCCCGGCTGGAGCCGCTCGTCGGCAAGGAGAAGGCCGAGGGCGCGCTGGGCGCGTTCCGCGGCATGCCGGGTTGTGGGACGCCCGAGCAGATCGTCGAGAAGCTCTCGGCGCTGCAGGAGCGCGGGATGTCCTATGGGATCTTCTACTTCCCGGAGGCCGCCTACGACCGGTCCGGCATCGAGATGTTCGAGCGCGAGGTCGTGCCGGCGCTGAAGGGCTGACGGGCCGAAGGGCTGAGGACCGGTGGCGACCCCGGCGCGGGTGGTCGAGGACTACCTCGGCCACCTCGCCGTCGAGCGCGGGCGGGCGGAGAACACGCTGCGCTCGTACCGGCTCGATCTCGCGCGGTACGTGGAGTACTGCGCCTCGCTCGGGCGGGACGAGCTCGGCGAGGTGCGGGAGGCCGACGTGGCCGGGTTCGTGACGGCCCTGCGCACCGGGGAACGCCCGCTCGCGGCCTCGTCGGCGGCCCGGGCCCTGGCCGCGGTCCGCGGCCTGCACCGGTTCGCGGTGGTCGAGGGCCTGGTGGGTGCCGACGTGGCGGCCGGGGTCTCGCCGCCGTCGCTGCCGTCGACGCTGCCGTCGGCGCTGTCGGTGGACCAGGTCGACCAGCTGCTGGCCGGGTGCGTCGCCGACGGACCGACCGGGCTGCGGGACCGGGCGCTGCTGGAGCTGCTCTACTCCACCGGCGCCCGGATCTCCGAGATCGTCGGCGCCGACCTCGACGACCTGGACGTCGAGGCCCGGACGATCCTGCTGCACGGCAAGGGGAACAAGCAGCGGATCGTGCCGGTCGGGCGCCCCGCGCTGGGGGCGGTCGAGGCGTACCGGGTGCGCGCCCGCCCGGACCTCGCCGGGCGCGGGTCCGGAGGCCCGGCCCTGCTGCTCAACGCGCGCGGCGGCCGGCTGTCGCGGCAGAGCGCCTGGCACGTGCTCCGCTCGGCCGCCGAGGCCTCGGGGCTGCCGCCGGAGACCGTCGCGAGCATCTCTCCGCACACACTGCGGCACTGCTTCGCCACCCACCTGCTCTCCGGCGGCGCCGACGTCCGGGTGGTCCAGGAGCTCCTCGGCCACGCCAGCGTGGCGACCACCCAGATCTACACCCACGTCACCGTCGACACCCTGAAGGAGGTCTACGCCACCTCGCACCCCCGCGCGCGCGGGTGATCAGGTTCTCGGCGCGGATCCGGCCACGGGGGTGGCCGTTCTCGCGCCCGGATCGCGATCGCCTCTCGGCATGGGACTACGGTCCGGGGTCGATGCGATACCGATGGTGGGTCCTCGGAGCTGTGGTGGGGTTGCTGGCCGGGTGCGGCGCGACCGGGGCGGAGCAGCGGGACGACGTCACCGAGCAGATCGACGGGGCGGTCTCCCGGGTCGAGGTCGACTCCGACGCCGGGAACCTGCGCCTCGTCGCGGGCACGCAGGCCCGGGTCGAGCAGGACCTGCGCTGGACCGGCGACGCCCGGCCGGAGGTCACGCACCGGCTCGACGGCGAGGTCCTGCGGGTCGAGGCGCGCTGCCCGGACCGGGGCTCGGACCGCTGCCAGGCCGGGCTGGTGATCACGGTCCCGGAGGCGTCGTCGTCGCGGGCCGAGCTGTCCGCGGGTGCGATCGAGATCGAGGGCCTGACCGGTGAGCACGAGGTCCGGACCTCCGCCGGCGGGGTGCAGGGCCGTGGGCTCGGCCCGGGCTCGGTGACCGCGGAGTCGAGCGCCGGGTCGGTCGACCTCACCTTCGTCGCCGCGGCGCCGGAGGTCACGGCCGAGTCGAGCGCCGGCAGCGTCGACGTCCGGGTGCCCGACGGACAGGACTACGCGGTCGACGCCGAGACGACGGCGGGGCAGACGCGCGTCGAGCTCGCGGACACGCCGGGTGCGCCACACCGGATCACCGCCCGGTCCTCGGCCGGCGGGGTGACGGTCGGGCACGGCTGAGGCGCGGCGCGGCGGTCCGGGGAACGGAGCCGACGCGGTCGCAGCGACCGGGCGGCCCGCGACACGCCCGGGACCCGGGTGCCAGGGGTCCCCAGCGGCCGCCGGTAAGGTGACCTGCACATCACGTGGGGGGCGTTCCCACCGTGCGGGTCGGGAAGCAGCGCCCGTCGAGGACCCACGACCCGGTACGGCACCCCACGACGAGACCGGAGACCGCATGAACCCGACGCGGCCGGAACCCCAGAACCGGCTCGACGACCCGGCCGATGAGCAGACGTCGGACCCGGGGCGAAATACTCACCGCACGAGTCCGCGTGCGCCCGAGCCGTCGGCCGTCGAGGTGCACGGCCCGGCCCGCGTGATCGCCGTGGCGAACCAGAAGGGCGGCGTCGGCAAGACGACGTCGACGATCAACCTCGGGGCCGCGCTCGCCGAGTACGGCCGCAGGGTGCTGCTCGTCGACTTCGACCCGCAGGGTGCGCTGTCGGTGGGCCTCGGCGTGCAGCCGCACCAGCTCGAGGCGACGGTCTACAACCTGCTCATGGAGCGCGACACCGACCCGGCGGAGGTCCTGCAGGACACCGGCGTCGAGAACATGGACCTGCTCCCGTCGAACATCGACCTGTCGGCGGCCGAGGTGCAGCTGGTCACCGAGGTCGGCCGGGAGCAGGCGCTCGGCCGGTCGCTGAAGCGGTTCCTGCCCGACTACGACGTCGTCCTCATCGACTGCCAGCCGTCGCTCGGCCTGCTCACGATCAACGCGCTGGCCTGCGCCGACGCGGTCCTGGTGCCGCTGGCCTGCGAGTTCTTCTCGCTGCGCGGGGTCGCGCTGCTGATGGACACCATCGACAAGGTCCGGGACCGGCTCAACCCGGACCTAGACCTGCTCGGCGTGCTCGCCACCATGTACGACACCCGGACGCTGCACACCCGTGAGGTGCACGAGCGGGTCGTCGAGGCGTTCGGCGACAAGGTGTTCGACGCCGTCATCAACCGCACGATCAAGTTCCCGGAGACCACGGTCGCCGGCGAGCCGATCACCCAGTGGGCGCCGACGTCGTACGCGGCGGACTCCTACCGGATGCTGGCGCGCGAGGTCATCGCCCGGTGACGCTGCTGGCGGACGGGCCGGGCGATGTTCCGGAGACGCTCGACGAGACCGACGTCGCGACCCCGCGGTCGCGCCGGTTCACCGTCCGGCTGGCGAACTTCGAGGGCCCGTTCGACCTGCTGCTGCAGCTGATCGGCAAGCACGAGCTCGACGTCACCGAGATGGCCCTGCACAAGGTCACCGACGACTTCATCGCGCACCTCACCGACCTCGGCGACGACGCGGACCTGGACGAGACCACCGAGTTCCTCGTCGTCGCGGCGACCCTGCTCGACCTCAAGGCCGCCCGGCTGGTGCCCGGCGCCGAGGTCGAGGACGCCGAGGACCTGGCCCTGCTGGAGGCCCGCGACCTGCTGTTCGCCCGGCTGCTGCAGTACCGCGCCTACAAGGAGGCGGCGCAGCTGTTCGTCGAGCTCGAGAACGGTGCGATGCGCCGGTTCCCGCGTTCGGTGGCGATCGAGGACCGCTACGCCGAGCTGCTGCCCGAGGTGCTGCTCGGGGTCGACGCGCAGGCGTTCGCCGAGCTCGCGGCCGCGGTGTTCCGGCCGCGCCCGCCCGAGGAGGTGGGCATCGACCACCTGCACGCGGTGTACGTGTCGGTGGCCGAGCACACCCAGCTGATGCGGGAGCGGCTGGCCGAGGCGGGGGAGGCGACGTTCGCGGAGCTGACCGCGGACTGCGTCGGGACCCTCGAGGTGATCGCCCGGTTCATGGGGCTGCTGGAGCTGTACCGGGAGCGCTCGGTCGCGCTGGTGCAGCCGGAGCCGTTCGCGGACCTGACCGTCACCTGGACCGCGGACCGGACCGACGACCCGGTGGCCTACGCCGCGGCGATCGAGGACGAGCGGGTCGCGGCCGAGGAGGCCGTGCGGGCCCGAAACGCGCGGAAGCGGAAGAAGAACCGCGACCCGGAGCCCGGGGCCGACACCGACACGGCCGTCGACGAGTGGGGCGACGCGGAGCCGGTCGGCGCGGACACGGACAATGACCCCGTGCACGACGACGAGAGGCCCGGAGCCGGCGGTGGTGACTGAGCCGGACGACCGGCCGGGCTCGGACGACCCGGAGGATCCGTCCGAGCTGCTGCGGCTGATCGGCCGCACCGTGCCGCGCAGTCCGCACGCCGGCGCGTTCCGCGCGACCGTCCCGGTCGAGCGACCGGCCGATGACACCGAGCCGGCCGCTGCGGTCGAGCCGGCTGATGATCCCGAGCCGGTCGAGGCCGCCGAGCCGGCAGCGGAGGCCACGCCGGCCGAGTACACCGGACCGGTCGACACGGACGTGACACCCGGCGGTGCGGCAGGCGGCCCCGGGCAGATCGACCGGGAGCGGGGCCCGGACGGCGGAGCCACGGCCGGTCCCGGTGAGGACGACGCGGCCGGGATCCCTCGTGTCGACGAGCCCGGTGGCGACGATCCGGCCGGAGCGGAGGACGAGTCCGGTGAGATGCCGGGCCTCGCCGAGGAGCCGCCCGTCACCGGCGACGAGCTCGCCGACGACACCGACCTGGAACACGCCCTCGAGGCCCTGCTGCTCGTCGTCGACTCACCCGTCGACGAGACCTCGCTGGCCACCGCGCTGAACCAGCCCGCCGCCCGCATCCGGGCGACGCTGCACCGCATGTCGCTGGCCTTGACCGCCGACGCCCGCGGCATCGACCTGCGCCGCGCGGGGGAGGGCTGGCGGTTCTACACCCGCGACCGCTACGCCCCCTACGTCGAGAAGATGCTGCTCGACGGCCAGCGCGCCCGCCTCACCCGAGCGGCGCTGGAGACCCTCGCCGTCGTCGCCTACCGGCAGCCGGTGACCCGCGCGCGGGTCGCGGCGGTCCGCGGCGTCAACTGCGACGGCGTCCTGAAGACCCTCTGGACCCGCGGCTTGGTGGAGGAGGCCGGAACCGAGGAAACCACGGGAGGGACACTGTTCCGGACCACCGAGCTGTTCCTGGAGCGGCTCGGGCTCTCCTCGGTGCAGGAGCTGCCGCCGCTGGCGCCACTGCTGCCCGACATCGATGCGATCGACGACCTGGACGGAAACTGAGCCACATGAGTACCACCCACGACCCCGACGGCGTCCGCCTGCAGAAGGTGCTGGCCCGCGCGGGCGTCGCGTCCCGGCGCGCGGCCGAGGAGCTGATCGCGCAGGGCCGCGTGCAGGTCGACGGCGTGACCGTCCGCGAGATGGGCCGCCGGATCGACCCGGAGACGGCCGTGCTGCACGTCGACGGCGCCCGGGTCACCCTGCGCGACGACCAGGTCTACCTGGCGCTGAACAAGCCCCGCGGCCTGCACTCGACGATGTCCGACGACCTGGGCCGGCCGTGCGTCGGCGACCTGCTCGCCGATCGCGTCGAGCTGATGAACGAGGCGCAGCGGCTGTTCCACGTCGGCCGTCTCGACGCCGACACCGAGGGCCTGCTGCTGCTCACCAACGACGGCGAGCTCGGCCACCGGCTGATGCACCCGTCGTACGAGGTCCCCAAGACCTACCTGGCCGAGGTCGAGGGCAAGATCGCCCGGGACCTGGGCCGGCGGCTGCGCGACGGCATCGAGCTCGACGACGGCGTCGCCACGGTGGACGCGTTCAAGCTCGTCGACATGGTGCCCGGCCGCTCCACCGTGCAGCTGGTGCTGCACGAGGGCCGCAAACACGTCGTCCGGCGCCTGCTGTCCGAGGTCGGGCACCCGGTGCAGCGCCTGGTGCGCACCGCCGTCGGCGAGGTCCGGCTCGGCAACCAGCGGCCCGGCAAGCTCCGCCCGCTGGACCGGGTCGAGGTCGGGTCGCTCTACAAGGCGGTCGGTCTCTAGTGGCGGTCCGTGCACTGCGCGGCGCGACCCAGGTCGACGCCGACGACCGCGACCAGATCCTGGACCGCTCCGCCGAGCTGGTCACGGCCGTGCTGGAACGCAACGACCTGGATCCCGACGACATCATCTCGATCTGGTTCACCGCGACCCCGGACCTGACGGCCGAGTTCCCGGCCTACGCCGCGCGGCTGCTCGGGCTGACCGACGTGCCGCTGATGTGCGCGACGGAGATCGCGGTGCCGGGCGCGCTGCCGCGGGTGCTGCGGCTGCTGGCCCACGTCGACACCCCGAAGCCGCGGGCCGACCTGCGGCACGTCTACCTGCACGGGGCACGGGCGCTGCGCACCGACCTGCCCCGGTAAGGGCCCCGTCGGACCGACCGGCGAGAATGCCGGTCGGTACTACCCGAACAACTCATGGGGGACAGGTGGCCTTGCGGGGCGTCGTCGCGATGGACGGTCCGTCCGGGACGGGCAAGTCGACCGTCTCGCGGCGGCTGGCGCAGTCCTGTGCCGCGGCCTACCTGGACACCGGTGCGATGTACCGGGCCGCGACGCTGGCGGTGCTGCGCGCCGGGCTCGGCGAGGACGCGCCGGCCGGGGAGATGACCGAGGTCGCGACCGGGGCGCGGATGGAGTCCGGCACCGACCCGTCGTCACCGACCATCACCCTCGACGGCGACGACGTGTCCGCCGAGATCCGCGGGCCGGAGGTGACCGGCCTGGTGTCGGCGGTCTCCGCGCTGCCGGACGTGCGCACCCGGCTGGTGGCCCGGCAGCACGCGCTGATCGAGGCCGCGGTCTCCCGCGGTGGCGGGATCGTCGTCGAGGGCCGGGACATCGGCACCGTCGTGGTGCCGGACGCGCCGCTCAAGGTCTACCTGACGGCGTCGCCGGAGGTCCGTGCGGCGCGGCGCGGGCGGCAGAACGCCCGGGCCGGCCGGGAGGCCGACCTGCACACCACCCTCGCCGACGTCGAGCGGCGGGACCGGCTCGACTCGTCGCGGCGGGTCTCCCCGCTCTACGCGGCCGCCGACGCGCTGGTGCTCGACACCGACCGGCTCTCCGCCGACGCGGTGCTGGACCGGCTGCGCGAGCTCGTCGCCGAACGGGGGCTGGACGGGTGAGCCGGTCCGGGCAGGAGATGCTGCCGCCCGGCGCGCTCGGGTGGCTGCACGACCTGGCCCGGTGGCTCGGCACCTGGATCTTCGTCCCGTTCCTGCGGGTCCGGGTGCAGCATGGGGACAGGGTTCCGGCGGACGGCCCGGTGGTGCTCGTCGCGAACCACAGCGCGTTCGTCGACGGGCCGCTGCTGTTCGGCATGATCCGGCGGCGCGTGGTGTTCCTGGTGAAGGACGAGATGTTCCGCGGTCCGCTGCGGGTGCTGCTGCCCGCGATCGGGCAGCTCCCGGTGCGGAGGGACGTCGTGGACCGGCGGCCGCTGCTCGCGGCGCAGGACGTGTTGCGCGACGGCGGCGTGGTCGCGGTGTTCCCCGAGGGCACCCGCGGTTCCGGTGAGGTCGCCGCGGCGCGGCAGGGCGCGGCCTGGCTGGCCCGCTCGGCCGGGGCGGCGCTGCTGCCGGTGGCGGTGCGCGGCACCCGTCGTCCGGACGGCGCGGGCCGGCGGTTCCGGCCGCGGGTCGACGTGCTGGTCGGCGAGCCGCTGCCCGCGCCGTCGGCACCGGGTCGCGACGGCCTGGCCGCCGCGACCACGGACGTCACCGTCGCGTTGCGGGCGCTGATAGACCAGCTGGACGAGAGAGACGAGAGGCCGGCGAGACCCGGCCGGGACGTGAGTGAGAAGTGAGCGAGAACTCCTACGGCACGGGCGGGACCGGCATCGAGATCGGCGACGCCGCCGACCGTGCTGAGATGGACCGGCTGGGGCTGGACCCGGCCGAGTTCGTGGCCGTCGACGACGAGGGGCATGTCGCCGCCGGGCTCGACCCGGACGAGGTGCTGGCCACGCCGACGCTGGCCGTCGTCGGACGCCCGAACGTCGGCAAGTCGACGCTGGTGAACCGGATCCTGGGCCGCCGCGAGGCGGTCGTGCAGGACGTGCCCGGCGTGACCCGCGACCGCGTCGTCTACGACGCACTGTGGAACGGCCGCCGGTTCAAACTGATGGACACCGGCGGCTGGGAGCCCGACGCGAACGGGCTGCAGGCCTTCGTCGCCCAGCAGGCCGACGTCGCGATGCGGACCGCGGACGCGGTGCTGCTGGTGATCGACGCGTCGGTCGGCGCGACCGCGACCGACCAGGCCGTCGCCCGGGTGCTGCGCCGCGCCGACGTGCCGGTCCTGCTGTGCGCCACCAAGGTCGACGACGACCGGCTCACCGCCGACACCGCCGAACTGTGGCGGCTCGGGCTCGGTCAGCCGCACCCGGTGTCCGGCCTGCACGGCCGGGGCTCGGGCGACCTGCTGGACGCGATCCTCGAGGTGCTGCCCGAGACCCCGCGCGACGACTTCGGTGCCGCCGGGGCCGGCCCGCGCCGTGTCGCGCTCGTCGGGAAGCCGAACGTGGGCAAGTCCAGCCTGCTCAACAAGCTGGCCGGCGAGCAGCGCTCGGTGGTGCACGACGTCGCCGGCACCACCGTCGACCCGGTCGACTCACTGGTCGAGCTGGACGGCGAGGTGTTCAAGTTCGTCGACACCGCGGGCCTGCGCAAGCGGGTCAAGATGGCGTCGGGCATGGAGTACTACGCCTCGCTGCGGACGAGCTCCGCGATCGACGCCTCCGAGGTCGCGCTGGTGCTGATCGACGCCTCCGAGCCGATCGCCGAGCAGGACCAGCGGGTGCTGACGATGGTCTCCGAGGCCGGCCGCGCCCTGGTCATCCTGTTCAACAAGTGGGACCTGGTCGACGACGACCGCCGCTACCAGCTCGAGCGTGAGCTGGAGCGCGACCTGATCAGCGTCCGCTGGGCGGAGCGGGTCAACGTCTCCGCCGCGACCGGGCGCGCCACCCAGCGGATCGCCCCGGCGCTGCGCCGCGCGCTGGCGTCGTGGGACACCCGGATCCCGACCGGCCGGCTCAACCAGTGGCTCAACGACCTGGTCGCCGCGACACCGCCCCCGGTCCGCGGCGGCAAGCAGCCCAAGATCATGTTCGCGACGCAGGCGCAGACCCGCCCGCCGACGTTCGTGCTGTTCACCAGTGGCTTCCTCGAGGCCGGCTACCGCCGGTTCATCGAGCGCAGGCTGCGCGAGGAGTTCGGGTTCGGCGGCTCGCCGATCCGGCTGTCCGTGCGGGTGCGGGAGAAGCGCCCGCGCAGGAAGTGAGTGCGTATGCAGGCACTGCGTGGTGGGCACGGACCGCAGTGGAAGCTCCTCCAGGACGTCCCGGTTCCTGAGCCCGGCCCGGGCGAGCTCCTGGTCCGGGTGCGGGCGGCCGGGCTGAACCGGGCCGACCTGCTGGCGCTGGGCGGCGGCTACCCGGTCCCGCACGCCGACGACGACGGCACCTTCACCGCCGGCATGGAGCTGGCCGGTGAGGTCGTCGCCGCCGGCCCGGGCACCGCGGGCCGCGGCCTCGGCGACCGGGTCTTCTGCACCGGTGCGGGGGCGTTCGCCGAGTACGCGGTCGTCGACGCCCGGCGCGCGCTGCCGGTCCCGTCCGGTCTGTCGTGGACGGACGCCGCCGCACTGCCGGTGGCGCTGGAGACCGTGCACGACGCGCTGGTGACCCAGGCCGGGTTCACCGGCTCCGGCTCGGTGCTGGTGCTGGGCGGGACGACGGGTGTCGGCCAGGTCGCGATCCGGCTCGCGTCGGCGCTCGGGGCGTCCCCGGTCCTGGCGACGACGACGTCGGCGGCCAAGGCCGACGCGCTCGCCGCCGCCGGTGCGACTCCGCTGGTCGGGACCTCCGATCTCGCCTCGTCCCTGTTGTCCCTGACCGACGGATCGGGTGTCGACGTGGTGCTCGACCTCGTCGGCGGCGAGTACCTCGCCGCCGCGCTGGCCGGGATGCGGATCGGCGGCGTCGCGATCCAGATCGGCCGGCTGGCCGGGCCTCCGTCCACCTTGGACCTGAACACGCTGGCGTTCCGGCGGCTGCGGTTGATCGGGACGACGTTCAGCGTGCGGTCCGCGGACGAGCGGGCCGCGGTCGCCGGGGCCGTCGGGTCCGGGGTGCTCGACCTCGTCGGGGACGGGCGGGTGCGGGCGACCGTCGACCGCGTCGTGCCGTTCGACCAGGGGGTTTCCGGGGCCGAGTACCTGCGTTCCGGGGGAGCGGTCGGGAAGGTCGTGCTCGACCTGAACGGGGCTTCTGTGGGGTGAGGCCCCCGGTGGAGTGGGGGACCGCGTGGGGTAGTCTTGCGGAGCCCCGCGAGGGGTGGCCGGGACGTGGCGCAGCTTGGTAGCGCACTTGACTGGGGGTCAAGGGGTCGCAGGTTCAAATCCTGTCGTCCCGACAGGCCGATCATCAGCCCGCTGAACTGGAACTCCACCAGGTCAGCGGGCTGTTTAGTTGTCCGGGTCGTGATGTTGGTGAGGATCATCCCGCGGCCTCCGGCCGTCGCGAGGCGCGGCACCTGGTCGATCCAGCTCTGCGCACCTCCGACTTCGATTGCCGTTGCCGGGTGGTCGGGTCCATCCACCGCACACGAGCGCGGTACTGCTGAGCGCTGTTCGGCCGGCGCTCCACGTCGCCGCGGATCGAGACACCGAGCGGCAGGCCATGATCCGGCGGAGCCATCACGCAGCCCTGCCGGGGTCGACCCGTCGGCTCCGCAACCAGGTCTCGACGTCGGCAGCCGAGTACATCGTCACGCGGGCGTACTAGGCTATCGATGGAAGGCTGGTTGCGGGATCATTGGGCCGATGCGCTCGACGTGGATGATGCCGTCGACGTCACCAAGGTGGTCGGGGTCGAAGCCGACATAGCCTTGGTCGGTGGTCGTGTCCGTGCGCGGGGCCAGCTTTCGGCCGGCCGCCTGCAGCGCGGTGCCGAGCCGTCGGGCGTCGACCAGGACCGGGCCTTCGGTGATCGCGTCCAGCTCCCCCTCGAGCGTGTCTGCCGCGGGCGCCTCGAGCCCGCGTTCCGGGCCTCGGCCGACTGTCATCGCCACCCAGACGTAGCGCTCCCCGAGCCGAGTGGCAACGATCGACCCGGCGCTCCACCAGCGCATCGCCTCGGTGAACGGCTCCCACTCGAGCTGCATGGTGCTGGGCCAGCGTTGCAGGTGGCTGTTGTGCGCGAAGAGCAGCGTCGGTCCGCGGTCGAGCTCCTCCTCGCCGAGTGTGATCAGGTTCGCCGCCATCATCGCGTCGCGCTGGCCGCTGAGCCGGCTCATGCGCCGCGGGGAGTCCTCGGCCATCGTCGCGTGGTAGCGCAGCAGCCATGCGGCCGAGCGAGCGTGCAAGCGGGCCCTGTTCCACGCCGTCGCTGACGTGGCCGCGACCAGGTGCGGGGACTCGGAGTCGAGCAGTCCGAGCATCTCCTCGGCGAGGAGGCGCAGCTCGACTGCCTCGGCAGTGCGGCCGATCGAGTCGTGCGCGTTCGTCATCGCCTCGAAGCTGGTCCAGCGGTCATCCTCGCCGAGCAGCCGGTCGATCGTGGTCGCGTCGGCAGGCAGCAGGTCTGGGTCATCGAGGTGCGAGGCGAGGTAGTCATGCGCGGTGAGCAGTGTTGCGCGCGGGGGCGGCGTCCGGGTGAGCTCGGTCGGGGCGTCGATACCGAGGAACCTCAGCCGGTCTACCGGGTCGCGCTCGGCGTTCCAGCGCCGCATCCACGACACCAGCTCACGGTTGGACGGAGCGGCGCCCAGGTCGTGGCTGAACCCGGCGGTCATGATCTCGTCGAGTTCGCCTGGACCGCCGGCCACGTAGTCGTCGACGGTGAGCGCGGCCAGGCAGTCGCCTGCGTGTGGCTGAGAGACCTGGTCCAAGCCTCAAACCGGAGGTCGAAGTGGAGCGGCTGCGCCCAGTCGACCTGGCCCGTGAGCACGGCCTGTCCACCCAGGCGATCCGCAACTACGAGGCCATCGGCGTCCTGCCGCCCGCCGGACGCACATCGAGCGGCTACCGGGTCTTCGACGACCGTCACGCGAAGGCACTACGCGCTTTCCTCGCACTCGTCCCGGCCTTCGGGCACGCCACGGCCACTGCGATCATGCGTGCGGTCAACGCAGCCGACGTCGACGTGGCGCTGGCCCTGATCGACGACGGGCACGTACAACTGCGCCGGGACCGAGAGACGCTCACCGTCGTCGAACGTGCCGTGCGCGACCTCGCCCTCCAGGACACGGTGCAGGTCCCCGCTGCGGGGGACAGGCTGTTGATCGGTGAGCTCGCGCGGCAGCTGGGCCTGCACCCGGCCACGCTGCGTAAATGGGAGCGGGCCGGTCTGGTCGTGCCTCAGCGCGACCCCCGCACGAGTTACCGCATCTACACGACGGCCGATGTTCGCGACGCCCAGCTGGTTCACCAGCTGCGCCGCGGTGGGTACCTGCTCGAGCAACTCCGACCCGTAGTCGAGCAGATCCACGGCGCCGGCGGCGTCGATGCGCTGACGGGAACGCTGGGCGAGTGGCGCTGTCGGCTCTCGGGTCGCGGCCGCGCGATGCTGATTGCAGCCGCCGCCCTGGCCAGATACCTGCCGGACGCGGAGATGTTGCATCGGATGCAAGTCCGCAGCTCGTGACTGGCGTACGCGCGATAGTCGAGCCCTGCGGTAATCGCCGAAGAGGGTGGGCGAGTCCAGCCGAGGAGGGTCCGGATCATCAGTCGTCCGCCGACTCGGACAGGTAGGGGCCCTGGCGGGCGAGGAGGTAGCCGGCTGGGGGTTTGCCTGGGGCGGGAGCAGCGATGCGCATGCGTCCGAACTCGGTGAAGTCGTGGGCTCGCAGTTGTTCGGTCAGTGCGTCGAGGCTCCACAGGTAGGCCGGTGAGGCCTTGTGGTCGTAGGGGATCCAGCCGTCGGCGCCTGGGGTGTCGGTGATCTGCGCGGCAATGAGCAGGGAGCCGCCCGGCTCGATGACCCGGGCGAACTCGGCCAGGACACCCGGCAGGAGATCTGGTGGGGTGTGGATGAGGGAGAAATGAGCCAGGACGCCGGCGATCGACTGGTCGGGTGCGTCGAGGTGGAGCATGGAGCCGATCTCGAAGCGCAGGTCGGGGCGATACTGGCGGGCTATCGCGATCATGGCTGGTGACAGGTCGATCCCGTAGGCGCGTGTGCCGCCTCGGTCCAGGTGGTCGGTCCACTGTCCGGGGCCGCAGCCCGCGTCGAGTACGGCGCCGTCCGAGCCACCGGCGTGGACGAGCCCCGCGAAAGCGTTGATCATCGCGGTGGTGAGTGTGCCGGTGACGTCGTCGCCCTGGCTCACCATGCTGTCGTACAGCTCGGCGACATTGTCGTAGTCGCGACGCGTTCGCTCGACAGCCTCGTGTCCGTTCATGGGCCGGACAGTAGGGAACAGCTCTGACATCGAAGCGCCGAGCGCTTGATCCGCACCGGGAGGTCGTCCCAGAGGCGCCACATCTGGTTGCCCCGGCCGCCCTCGACCTGGGTGTTCCGACATCATCTTCTCGTGCGGAGGTGTTGCATCCGCAGTCGACCCAGGCGGGCGGTGCCGGGTGCGGCCGGACCGGCGAGGTGCCCGACCGTTACCGGATCCGTTTCACCAGCCGGTTCGTGATTGTGTCGTGGTCACCGCAGCCGAGGTCAGAGCCTCGCGGAGACGCCCGGCGGTGCGTGACAACCCCGCACAGGGTGCGCAGCCCGAGGCCGGGACCGCAGTGGGTCAGAGCCCGACCGAGTCCGCGCCGTGTGTGGCCTGCGCTGCCGTGAAGCCCTCGTACTCCAGCTGGTCGATGAGGCTTCCGCGGGAGAACGAGCTGTAGTCCATGTAGCTCTTCGCGGACTTCGCGGCTTGCTCATTCCAGTCGACGGTCACGTGGTCGACGGCGTAGGTGGCGTCGGCCGTTGAGAACTGCTCGTACTCGAGCTGGTCGATCAGGCCTTGGCGGGAGAATGCGCTGTAATCGAGGTAGCTCTCGGCGGACTTGATCGCGTTCTGCTGGCTCACCGACAGGGCGGGCGTGGCCGGCTCCGGCGGTGCCGCCGCGAACGTCTCGGGTGCGGATACCGTGGTGTCGGGTGTGGGCACCGCGGCCTCGGTCGGTGCGGTGACCGGGGCGGGCGGAACGACCGCGGGTGCGGAGGTCGGAGCCGCTGCGGCCGGGGATTCCGTGCGTCCTTCGTCGGCTCCCGCTACGCCGGCGGCGACGATCAGTACAGCGGCGCCGCCGACGATGAAGGGCCACTTCCGCCGTCGTTTCGGAGCCGGGGGCTGCGGCAGCTGCTGCGCCCAGGTCGCGGTCGGCGGGCCCCACTGCTGCGGGATCTGACCCTGCTGCGGGTACTGACCAGACGGGATGTTCTGAGAAGGGCCCTGCGGGGCCTGCGGGGTTGTCACAGTCCCTACGTCGTGCGGAGTAATCGGGTGTTGCACTTGGCGGCACTGGATCATCAGAGTTGTGGAAGCCCTGCGGCTCATCCCGCAGCCTGTCGCGGACCACTCTGGTCGGGGGAGGGGATGGTTCAGTCCAGGTCGAGTAGTGCGCGTAGTGCCCGCTCGATCGCTTCACGCTCGTCGAGCGAGATGGTGCCCTGCACATCGCCCAGCCGGGACTTCATGGTGCCCTCGAGAGTCGTGGCGAGCGCGAAGCCATGGCCTGCGAGCTCGACGGAGAGCAGGTTGCCGGGGTCCGTGTCGACGACGTGGACCGAGTAGACGATCGGCGCCGACGTGGCGTTGAAAGCGTCTGCCGACATGATCACGCGGACGAGACTCTGGCCCTTGCGAGGCAGTACGGGGGCGTACGAGCGCACCTCGCCCCGGTGGAAGCTCACGCAGAGCCCTCGGCTGCCTCGCGTTCGGAGACGGCGTCCTCGAGGAACGTCGGGTTGGCTGCGTACCACCGGGCCATGGACTCGCCGGCCTCTCGCAGCTGGTCGTCGGCCACCAGGCGGGCGAGGTAGCCAGAGGCCCCGCCTCGGGTCGTGGCCGCGCAGGCACGCACCCTGGCGGCGATGCGGCTGTCGAAGGACACGGTGAGGCGCTCTGACATGGCGGACCCCGTCTCTGGTTCGTCTGAGGTGCGAACGCGAGCGTACCCAGGTGTGCAAGGGGGTGCGCACTCACTGAGTATCTGCCTCTGCATGCCGGCCCGGTTCGCCGGCGACGTCGCGGGACTGTGCCGCGACGTCGCCACCGGGGTGCTGGCGGACTCGACCGGCACCGTCGCCGCGCTCGCGGATCTGCCGCCACGGGGCCTTCGCCGCGTTCTGTGGGCAGCCGAGGTGGTGTCAGCGGCGCGTTCAGGCTGGCGGCCGGGTGAACTCGTTGCGCAGCTCGACGATCCGGTCGTCCGGCCCGATCGTCGCGTGCTCCACACCGGCGACGGTGATCACCGCACCACCGGCCGTGCGTGCCGCGCACACCCACTCCGCCCGCTGCCGTCCGTCGGTGAGGACGGTGGTGTTCCAGAAGTGCTGGGACGCGACGTGGGCGTTGACGTAGCCGCGGTAGAACTCCCGGATCGCCTCGGCCCCCCGGATCGGGGTGTCGTCGATCTGCACCACGGCCTCCGGCGCGAACACGTCCAGGAGCTCGTCCATCGCGGTGTGGTCGGCGATCGCCCGATCGGATGCGGCGAGGTAGCGGTCGAGCGCCAGGGGTGGTGTCCGGGACATGGGGCGTCCTCTGCTCCTCGGGACGGGGTCGGCAGGAGGAGGCGGGCGACGCCGGGCGTGGGTGCCCACCGCCGCCCGCCTCCTGTCCGTACTAGCGGACGAACGACAGGAGCGCGGCGTTGACCTCGTCGGCGTGCGTCCACAGCAGACCGTGCGGTGCGTCCTCGATCTCGACGTACTCCGCCTCGGGCAGCGCCTTGTGGAAGCGGCGCGCGGTGGCGTCGATGGGGAGGATGTTGTCGGCGGTGCCGTGCAGGATCAGGGCGGGCTTTCCGCTGGCGCGGACCGCCTCGACGTCGGCGCGGAAGTCCTCGATCCAGGACGGGACGACGGCGTAGGCCGCCACCGGGGCGCTGGAGACGGCGACGTTCCAGCTGCCGTCGACCGCTTCCTGGCTGATCCGGCTCCCGAGGGTGTCGTCGAGGTTGTAGAAGTTCGAGAAGAACTGCGTGTACCAGGCGTAGCGGTCGCCCTTCGCCGCGGCCGCGATCCCGTCGAAGACCTCCCGGGGCAGGCCGTCGGGGTTGTCGTCGCGGGCCACCAGGAACGGTTCCAGCGAGGCGAGGAACGCGAGCTTCGCCACGCGGTCGTGCCCGAACCGGGAGACGTAGCGGGCCAGCTCGCCGGTGCCCATCGAGAAGCCCACGAGGATCACGTCGCGGAGGTCGAGGGTCTCCAGGACGGTTTTCAGGTCGGCGGCGAAGGTGTCGTAGTCGTAGCCGGAACCGACCTTCGACGACCGGCCGAAACCGCGCCGGTCGTAGGTGATCACGCGGAATCCGGCGGCGAGCAGCTCACGGGTCTGCTTCTCCCAGCTGTGACCGTTCAGCGGGTACCCGTGGATGAGGACGACGGGCCGGCCCGAACCCTGGTCCTCGTAGTACAGCTCGATCGGCGTGCTGTTCTCGTGTCCTACGGGGATGTATCCCATGGGTTCTTCCTTCGTGAGGAACAGGGACACCGCGGGTCCCTCGACGTCCGCGGGTCCCCGTCGGCTGATCGGATGCTCGAACCTACGGAGCACGTCGGCGGTACCGCATCGGCCGCCGTATCGGTCGGACGACCGTCCGGCGCTACGCCGGTCCTGACTCCGCTCGCGCGGCGAGGGCCGAGTTCATCGCGGCGAAGCCCGCCTCGGCCGGACGCAACATCCCGCCGAGGAGCGGTACGAGCAGTCCGGTGAAGCGCTCGGACTGGGTGAACCGGGTCGTCTCCGGAGTGAGCGGTTCGAGCTCGAACGAGTGTGCGCCGTCGACGAGGCCCGGGATGGGCAGCCGCCCGAGCCACGCGAGACGCCGCCCGGGTTCCACCGCGGTCACGGTGGGCCGGAAGCTGTTCGGCTTCCCACCGGGCGGGACGATGGTGACGGCGAGCCGCGACCCGAGGGTCAATTCTCCGTCGAGCTTCGTCATGAAGGGGTTCCACTCCGGATACGCGGCGGTGTCGGTGAAGATCGCCCACACCCGGCCCGCGGGTGCGTTGATGTCGATCGAGTGCTCGAGGTGGAGCATGGTCGTCCTCTCCGTGCGGATGTGAAATGCGTGCTCGTCAGCCGGCCGTGCGATCCGCGGACGAGGGCGTTCGGTGGTCCCGGAGACGAAGCGGGCCAGCGGCCCTGCGCCACTGGACACCCTGCCGTCGCGGCACAGTCAAGATGTCCGAACCGGCAGCTACGGATCCCCGGCCACGGGATCAGTGCACCGCGCGCCGCCGGGCCGCGGTGCGGGCATGACCGGTCCGCGCCGTCGCGACCTGCCCGTGGTGGAAGTGGTGGCGGGGGCAGATCGGACAGCGGGCGGGGCGGGAGCCGGCGCGCAGGCTCGGGCGGGAGCCGGTGCCGTTCGCGGGCGACCACGTCGGGTTCGCCGCGGAGCCGGCGCGGTTCGCGACGGAACTGGCGGCCGTTCAGTCGGGAGGCCGGTCCGTGGCGGTGCCGGACATCGCCGCCCCGGCTCTCACCTGTGGTGCGGGACGGGGACCGGAGGTTGTCCGTCGGCGCAGTTCCTGACCGTGCCGGGCCCGCGGAAGTCGACGTTCACCGCGGCGACGTACTGCCCGTCGACGGTGCGGAGCCAGCTGGCGCTGCGCTCGCCGGTCTCGGTGGAGGTCTCCCGACCGACCTCGCCGCACTGGATCCGGACGTCGTCGGCCACCAGTAGCCGCCCGACCGGTTCACCGGCGGTGGACGGTGCGGGGCGTAGTGCGACGCCGTCCGGCGCCACATCGACCCGGGCGGTGGCGGTCCACGGTCTGATCGGGGCGGGGGCGGGCGGCGGCTTCATGCTGACGGGGTCCGGTGCCGGCGGTCGTGAGAGGGCCCAGGCCGTCGCGCCCAGGGCCCCGAGCAGGACGGCGGCCGCTGCGGCGGCGACCGTCGCCGACACGACGGGCCGCCGTCGCGGTCGGGCCGGCTGACCTCCGGTGGCGATCGGCGGCTCCGCCGCTCGGGCGGTAGCGGGAGTGGGGGAGGCGGCGACGGCGTGCTCGTCCGCCGGTCCCGGCTGGTCGGTGGCGGTGGAGGCGGTCGGCGAGTCCCCGGTCGGGCCTCCCCGCCTGGGCGCGACGAGCGCGTCGGCGCGTTCGGCGTCGACGCCGAACATCACCGGGAAGCGGTGGGCGAGCCGGCGGTACAGCCTGGCGGACTCGCCGGCAGCGGCCAGGGCTTCGTCGTGACGGCCGCGCTCGTCCAGCCGGGCGGCGAGGTTCTTCAGCTCCGCGGCCCTCTCGGCCATGGCGATGTGGTCGACACGGTCCTCGATCACGGCCGCTCCTTCCGCCGACTCCCCTTGGCCACCTAAACACGACGGGCGACAGATCGCGCACGAATGTCCGTTGCGGGACTTCCGTGCATTTTTGTGCGAGGGGCGCGGCGATCCGAGCTCCCGCTGACAGAACTGTAGCGAGTGGGGACTGTCCCGTCTCGGATGTGCGGGAGGCTGTCACCTATCCGGTGACATGAACGGATCGAGCCGGATCGTCGTGCATTCCACGGACCGATCAGCGACGGACCGTACGGACCAGTTCGGCGGTGTCGTGTCGACGGAACCAGGCCACGAGGCTCACCAGGACGAGCGTGATCGCCGGGATCGCGACCAGTTCCGGGTCCTGGACGGCGGTCAGGGTGGTCGCGCCGATGGTGAGAACGGTCAGGCAGAGAGCGGCGAGCCCGCAGAGGCGGGGGACGAGCAACGCGATCGCCCCGGCGAACTCGAGCCAACCGACGATCACCATTCCCGGAATGCCCAAGCCGATCAGGTCGAACGGAGCGACGGCGATCGGATCTCCCATCATCTTCGGAAACGCGATGAACGCGAAGACGAGCGCCAGCACCACCTGGACGACCCACAGCGCGACGCCGGCGGCGCGATTCCGGCCGGATGTCGATGTTGCTCTCGTGGTCATGGCTGATCCTTCTCCCGCGTGCCTGGAGCCGCTTTCCGGGTGTTGCGTCATGCAGAGATCAGACGACGTGACGCCACGGCATACTCAAGCCGGGGGCGCCGTATCGTGACGTGGATCACGGCGCGGTGGGGGTCGTCGGCGCTGGTAGCCTTCCCGCCATGTCTGCTGCCTCGTGCGCCGCTGTCACCCGGACGTCCCGCTAGCGGCGGGGCGTTCACCTCACACGGCTTCTCGACGCCCGCCGCTTCGTGATCATCTCGGAGCGGCCTTCCGTGCTGCTCCGACTTCCCTCCGAGCGACGGAGCACTGGTGTTTCCTCGAACTACTTCCCGTGCATGGCTCGTGCTGTGCGCGATGTCGATGCTGCAGTTCTTCATCGCGGTCGACGTGACCGTGGTGACCATCGCGCTGCCCTCGATCGGCGCCGACTTCGGCGTCTCCGGTGGCGCACTGACCTGGGTCGTCGTCGGCTACACGGTCACCGGCGGCGGGCTGCTCATGCTGGGTGGCCGGCTGGGTGACCTGCTCGGCCGACGGCGGGTGCTGCTGCTGGGGACCGGCGTGTTCGGTGCCGCGTCCCTGCTCGCCGGCCTGGCCCCGACGTTCTGGGTGCTGGTGCTCGCCCGGCTGCTCCAGGGCGTCGGCGAGGCCATCGCCCTGCCGGCCGCGATGGCGGTCATCGTCCTGACGTTCCCGGAGGGCCCGCGGCGGTCGCGGGCGCTGGCAGTCTGGGCGGCGGTCGCCAGCTGCGGTCTGGTGCTCGGGTTCGTGCTGTCCGGCATCGTGACGGCGCATCTCGGCTGGCGGTGGATCTTCCTGATCGCCGTCCCGTTCATCCTGGTCGTGATGCTCGCCGCGATGGTCCTGGTCGACGGTGATCGGCCCGCGTCCGGCGGCTCGCGAACGCTCGATCTCCCGGGTGCCGTGCTGCTGACCGCGTGCCCGCTGCTGTTCACCCTCGCCGTCGTCGAGGCGGGTGAGGCCGGCGGTTCGGCGTGGGTGGTCGTCCCGGCACTCGCCGGTGCGGTCGCGGCCGGATTCGGGCTGGTCCGCGTGGAGGCGCGCTCCCGCAACCCGCTGCTGCTCCCGCGCTTCTTCCGGAACCGGAGCCGGGTCGCCGCCAACGTGACGACGATGATGCTCAGCGGCGCGCTGTCCACGTCGTTCCTGCTGTTCACCTTCGCCCTGCAGGACCGGCTCGGCTACGAGCCGATGGCGGCGGGACTGATGATGGTGCCGCTGGCGGTGGCGCTGATCGTGTTCTCGATGGTGGTGCCCCGGCTGATCGGCCGGTGGGGCGCGCGTGCCTGCGCACTGGCCGGGCTCGGCTTCACCGCGGCCGCCCTGGCCGTGATCGCGGTCGTGTCCACCGTGGAGGCCGGTGGTGCGGCGCTGGTCCCGGCGATGCTGCTCGTCGGGGCCGGGATGGGCTTCGGTCTCGTCGGCCTGCAGTACATCGCGGTGAGCGGTGTGACCTCCGACGACGCCGGCATGGCCTCCGGCGTGCAGCGCGCCGCCGACCAGCTGGGCGGTGCGCTCGGCGTCGCGATCTGCATCGGGATCGGGTTCGCCTCGGGACTGCACCCCTACGACGCGTTCCTCGTCGGCGCGGGACTCGCGGTGGTCGGGCTGGGTGCGGGCACGGTCGTCGCGTGGCGGATGCCTGCGGCGAGCGCGGCGGAACAGCCGGCCTGACGGGAGAGCGACCGCACCCCGTCGGCCCGGGACGATCCCGGGTCGACGGGCCCCGTCGATCGACAGGTTCGGCGTGCTGCGCGCCGGGCACACCGTCGGCGTCCGCGCAGGGTGTGCCGAGGAGAGGAGCAGGTCGTGACGCATGCCGAGAACGTGGTGCTGGTGCACGGCGGGTTCGTCGACGGTTCGGGCTGGGAGGGTGTCTACCGGCGGCTGACCGACGACGGGTTCCGGGTGAGCGTGGTGCAGAACCCGACGGTCAGCCTGGAGGGCGACGTGGCCGTCACCCGGGAGGTCCTCGACGATCAGGACGGCCCGACGGTGCTGGTCGGGCACTCCTACGGCGGCGCCGTCGTCACCGAGGCGGGCACGCACGACGCGGTGTCCGCCGTCGTCTACGTCGCCGCGTTCGCCCCGGACTCCGACGAGTCGGTGAACACCCTCATCGCCGACCCGCCGCCGGGGGCACCCGTGCCCCCGATCCTCCCGCCGCGCCACGGCTTCCTCCACCTCGACCGCGACAAGTTCCCGGACTCGTTCGCCGGGGACCTGCCCGCGGAGAAGGCCGCGTTCATGGCCGACTCGCAGGTGCCGTGGGGCGTGGACGCCCTCGGCGGCGTCGTGTCCGAGCCGGCGTGGCGGATGCGGCCGAGCTGGTACCTGGTGACCGCCGACGACCGGATGATCCCGCCGCCCGCGCAGCGGGCCATGGCCGAGCGGGCCGGGTCGACCGTCTCGGAGACGCCGGGGAGTCACTCGATCTACGTGTCGAATCCCGACGTGGTCGCGGACGTCATCCGGGCCGCCGCGGCCTGAGCGAGACCGGTCGTCGTCCTCGTCCCGTCCGGAGCCCGCGCCAGGCGGTCCGGAGGGGGGTGAGCCCTCCGACGCGAGCCGTGATCGATGTGCCGTCGAGGCGGTTGCGCGCGGTACAGGTGATGCCGAGGACGAGCCCGGACATCGGTACCGGGCAGGTCCATCCGGTGCTCCCGTCGGACCAGACCGGGTCGAGGAGCGCGGGATCGCCGTCGGGAACCGCCTCCGCGCCGAAGGACAGTCCCGTCCGCGATACCCGGAGGTCCAGCCTGCGGCTTCCCCCGCAGGCCACGTACGCATCCGGTACCCCGGCTCCCACATCGGGCAGACCGGACGTGGCACCGGCGCCGAACAGCCTCGACAGGACTCCGGCCCGGTCGAGATCGGGGTAGCGCGACCGGACGAGGCAGACGATGCCGCCGATGATCGCGGTGGCGAGCGAGCTGCCACCCAGGGTGGTCGGCAGCGGCTCGCCCGTCATGGAGTGCGTCGGTGTGTCACCCGGGACGTTCAGGGCGACGACGTCGACCTCGGGCCCGTAGGCGACCACGGACTCGACGGGATCCGCCGGATCGGGGTACCGGCGCGGCGGGTCGGCCGCCGTCGTGCCGCCCTGGACCAGGGTGGCGCAGACGACCTCCGGCATCCGGGCCGGGAACACCACGAACGGCACCAGCGTGCCGGCCGCCGCGACGAGCACCGTGTCGGTGTTGCGGCTGATCGACTCGATGACGGCTCGCACGAGTGGTGAGTCCGTCGCGAAACCGAACGGCATCATGATGACGTGCGGATCGTGCTGGAGCGCGAGGGTGAGACCGTCGACCACGCGCGTGATGTGGAACGGGGAGAGCACGACGCCGTCGGTGATCCTGACGGTGACGAGGTCGCAGCCCCAGGCGATCCCCGCGTAGGGCATCGGATCGGTCGCCGCCGACAGGCCACCGGCGGTGACACCCGCGATGCGGGTCCCGTGGTTGCAGATCGGCGTCGAGCCGGTGCCCGTCGCATCGAGCACAGCGACGGTTCTCGGGGGCGCTGCGCCTCCCTGGAAGGTGGAGACCAACGTCGACTGTGGGTCGACCCCGGTGTCGAGCAGCGCGACGCGCACCCCCTCACCCGCACTCCGGCCGGCGCCGGAGAAGAGGTTCCAGGCATCGAGGACACCATGGCGGACGAGGGCGGTCGCGAGGCGGGTGCTCGGTCCGCCGGGCGGCGACCAGGCGTCGTCGCCCGCGTTCGGGGTGTAGGTCGGCGCGGCACAGCCGACGCCGGCGGCAAGCTGGAGCGTGACGAACGCCGGCTCGATCGACTCGATGACGCCTGAGTCCTGAAGCATCCGCACGTTCCGCGTGTCGTTCGTCGGGAGACGTCCGTGGAACCAGCCCGCCTCGACGTCCGCGGCGGGGACCTCGATCCGCTGCGGATCCACGAGGATGTCCTGCGCCGTCCGGGCCGATCGTGGGTGCCGGATCGAGACGACGACCTCGGCTCCCGGCGACCGGACGTCGTCGGTGGACTCAGGTCTGGTCATGGCAGACGGGCACTTCGCCGAGGTTGTCGAGAGTCGTGCTGTTGGGGTTGGTGGTCAGGTAGGGCGTACCGCTCCTCGACCTCCGTACGACGAGCTTGTTCCGGCCGGGTGGGCCTGCGGACTCGATGAGCAGCACGAGATGGCCGTTCTCCACGAGCTCGATCGCGGAGTCGAGGTCGAGCCGGGTGTGGACGTCGTTGGCGAGCCGGATCTCCAGCGCGTCGATGCGACGGTCCGGGCTGCCGGACGGGTCCGGCACGCGACAGGTGACCACCCCGACCGGGGCGGTGACGTCCGAGTCGTCGTCGTCGATCGCCCGGAACCCGACGAGAACCACCAGGTCCGGCCTGCTGCGCAGCGCCTCTCCGTGATCCGTGGTGGACGAGGGGAGGGTGGTGACGCCACTCGTGGTCACGGCGTCGTCGTCGCGGCTGTCGGACGTCAGGGCGGCAGAAGCGCTCAACGGCACCACCTTCTGGATCAGGCCCGAGGTCTGGGCGTCCGCGGTGACCGCAGCAGCGGCCGCTGTGGTGGCGGCGTCGGCGACACCGTCGACGATCGCCCGGACCGCCAGGACGGCGCCGACCCCTGTCAGCAGGTGCAGGGTCGGGGCCACGACGGGGAAGATCGCGCCGACGACCGGAACGGCACCCAGTAGCGGTGCGACGGCGGGGGCTGCCACGGCGGCGACCACGAAGGCCCACCACTTCGCCGTCGTCCGGCTCCTCGTGAACCGCCGGAACCTGGGCGTGATCACCAGGACGTTGTCGCTCCCCTTGCGCCCCAGGGAGCCGGCGAACGTGATGCCGAGCTCCAGGTAGCTCCGCACCTCCACGGCTCCGCCGATCGGCGCCGTGTCGACGGCGACGGCGATCTGTATCTCCTGGCCCGTCGACTGCCGGACTCCGCTGATCGTCGGGACCGCCGTACCGTCCGAATAGGGCAGCGTCGCGCTGGACAGGCCTGCGCCCGGGGGTCCGGACAGCGATCCGGGCCCGGCCCCCAGTGACTTCTCCACGGATTCGGCGACCATGGACAGCAGCGCGGCGTTGCCGACGGTGACCGCCATCGCCCCGGTGCGGGAGAGGAGCGAGGAGGCGACCATCTGAGCGGGATCCTGGGACTCGACCTTCGAGTCGTCGATCAGGGCCGGGTCGGAGTCCGGGTTCTCCACGTCGTTCATGAGCAGGACGAAGCCGTTCCCGGTGGCGGCGACGTCGACCTGCTGCGGCGCCTCGCCGGAGACCAGGACCGCCGTCGTCGGCCGGTACAGCATGAACTCGCCGGGATCGGTCCCCGATCCCGGGCCGCCGCCGAGTCCGGCGAGGAGGGCCGGGCCGGCCGACGACAACGCGCCCTCGAGCGCGCCCACCAGCTGCTCTCGCAGGAACCGGTCGAGCGTGGCCACCTGGGCCGGCGAGGCGCCCACCATCTGGGCGATCCCCTCGGCCAGGTCGATCAACGCGAGGAAGAAGAGGTTGCTGTCCACCACGGACGCGTCGACGACGGCGGCCCCGATACCGGTCGTGCCGATCAGGGCGACCGGTACGTCGTGCGCGAGGTTGCCGCCGGTGGGCGGCAGATCCGGGTCGATCCTGACGGTGCGAGGCGCGGCGAGGAGATCTCCGTCGAGCCAGAGGAGTCCCTCCACCCCGAACGTCACGAGCTCCTTTCCCAGACCGGCGCCCAGGACGCGGTCGATCGCGTCGGACAGGGGTTCGGTCACTCCCAGCGCGGGGATGGAGATCGAGCCTGCGACCAGCAGGGCGTCGAAGCCGATCCGGAAGGTCAGCTTTCCGGGGTACGCCGGTCTGGTGTAGGGCAGCGTCTTCTTCCCGGTCCTGGTCTGGACGCGGTAGCCGTCGGCCAGTCTCTCGATCTTCGTGCCGGGCAGTCGGCCGTAGTCGGGATGCAGGCTCGTGTAGGCGGACTCGATCGTCAATGCGATCTGGGCGTCGACGGTCAGCGTGAACAGCTCCGATCCGCCGGCGATGGTGCTCGGCAGGCTGACCGGAAGCTCGAACGTGCTGAGCAGCGAAGGCGGTAGTTGCAGCCGGGTGAGCACGGTGAGGAGATCGGAGCTGATCTCGACGGCCCGGTCGAAGTTGCCGTGCGATCGTTCACTCATGGGATCACCGGTGCCGGGCTCGTGGTCGGTGGTCGCGAGGTGCCTTCACGAGGATGGACTCCCATCGGTCGTGAACCCCGGCCGACGACAGCTGGGGTCACCGTCCCGACGTGGCGTTCTGCCGGTCGCCGGGTCCCGCTGGTGACACCCTCGGACACACGCTTCGCCGCGTTACCCGGCCGTGCCGCCGCCCCGCGCAGGAGTTCTGTCACCGGCTCGCCGGTCCCGCCGGGCGGCCTACGAGCCTGAGCCGTTCGCCTGAACGCCTCGATCTCGACGTCGTCCTGGAGGCGTCGACCGCGCCTGGGCCGGATGTGGGGCATCGGGGACGCCGTGTCGGTCCTCGCCGGAACCGTCAGAACGGCGGCGGCATGTCCGGGTCCACGACGACCTCACCGGGGTCCGCCGGTGTCTCGTCCGGAGGGGCCGCGGGTGCGGCCGGTGGTTGGGGTAGTGGGTCGGTGAAGGGTGTGTAGTCCTTGGGGTAGGTGGTGCGTGTCCAGCCGCAGGGGCTGATCCATTCCAGGCCACCGTCGGGCAGTGAGATGGCGTGCCAGCCGGGGGCGTCTTTCAGCTTGTGGGTCCCGGTACAGAAGCCGTGCAGGTTCTCGGCGCTGGTGTGTCCGTGGTGGCCGCCGCCGAAGGGGATGTGGTGGTCGAGCTCGCGGATGTCGCGGGTGCAGAGGGCTCCGCGGCAGTGGCCGTCGCGGGCGCGGACGTGGTCGTCGAGGTTGGCCGGGGGCGCGTAGGTGCTGCGCCCGTAGTCCAGGCACTGCCCGGTGACCGGGTCGGTGACGATCCGGGCGAGCGATCCGCCGGCGGCCAGGGCGCGGGCCGTCACTGCGGGGATGGGTCCGTGGCCGGCGAGTTCGGCGGGGCGCTCGGAACCGAGCAGGGTGTCGAGGCCGACCACGACCTGGATCAGGGGTTTGCGCCCGATCACGGTGTTCGGGTCCGGCTTGGTGGCCAGGGCCTGGGCGACCGCCGCGGCGATCACCTCCCGCGAGACGATCGCCGCGGGGGCGGCAGGCGCGGTACCGGTCTCGGACTGCCGGGCCTGTCCGGTCGTGTCCTGGCCGTTCGTGCCGTGGGCGCCGGGTCGTGTGTCGGGCTGTGCGGTGGTGTGGGTTCCGTCGTCGCCGCCGGAGTGGTCGGCGGCGTCGGGCGGGACCGGGGTGCCCTGCGCCGCGGCGAGCACGCTCGCCACCGCGGACTCGACCGCGCCCAGGTCGGTGACCGACATCGTGCCCTGCAACAGGTGGTGGGCGATGTCGACCCGGCGCTGGTCCAGGGTGCGGGTGTCCTGCGTACCCAGCGAGCGGGCCATCCGGTCCACACACCGCCAGGAGGCTTCGGTCTGCTCGGCGGTCCCGGAGATCCACAGCGATCCCATGCCCTCCTCACCGCGGCTGATCGACATCCGCCGGTCGGCCTTGGCGACGGCATGCCGGCGTTGGGCCCCGTCAGGGTCGAGGCGGGCGATGGCGCGCCGGATCCGGTCAGACAGCTGACGGCGGGTCACCTCCCCGGCACCGGGCAGCACGGCCGCTTCGACTTCGCGGGCCTGGTCGTCGGAGAGCACGGTGGTGGCGTTGGCGATCTGGTCGGCGCGGCGTTCGTCGATCCGTCCGGCCTCCCACGCGGCCAACGTGGCGGGCAGGACGTCGGTGAACCGGCGGGCGCGCGCGATCATCGACAGGGCTTCCTCGCGGGAGACCGAGAACACGAAGCCGATCTGGTCGGGCAGCCAGCGCGAGACCGGGGAGATCGCACGGGGGTCGGCGTCGGGCGGGGCGGCACTGCTACCGGGTGGGTGACGGGCGGCGAAGACCCCGACCATCCGCATCGTCACCGCCGAGAAACACTCCCGGAGCCGGGCCGCGCTCTCGGCGAGAGTGAGCAAGTCGGTATCGGTACACAACTGCGCGGTGGCGGCGGCGGTGTGGACCTGCAGCGCCAGGCCGGGCCCGACCGGGGTGTCGGGCAGCGCCGCGAGCCCCCACGGCTCGTCGTGCTCATCGAGTTGGTCGCAGAGTTCCCGGCACACCGACGGCGGCCAGCCATGCGCGCACAGCTCGACCGGCACCGCCGCCAGGACGGCCTGCCCGCCATCGATGTGGTCGCTCATGCGTTCGATTATAGGGCTTGTGAGCTGCGGTTTCCGGTCTTTCGGCGCGTGAAACCGACCGCTTGGCGACCCCTGATCGCAAGTATGGGTGCCCGCACTCGAACGCGGGCGGTCAGATCAGGCGTGAGGGGCACACCAGGGCTGTCGCTACATGATCGAACTACCCTCAGGTGCCCCTCGTGTGGTCTTGGGCGCGCAACATCGCGAGTCCCGTGGAGAGACGGGTCGTTCGGGATGTCCGTGGAGCCGGTGTCGTGTCGGCGACGACCGGGGCGGGGTGTCGGCGACGGCCGGGGTGCCGCGCCGTGGCTACTGCCACGTCGCCGTGTCCGGGTCGATGCCGTGCGCGCGTGCGTCGGCGTCGACGATCCGGCGGAACCAGGCGGCGAGGCCGGTGCGGACGCCGTCGTAGTGCGCCGCGAACGCGAGGTCGGTCTCATAGGTGCGCGCGAGGCAGACCTGCATCTGCCTGGTGAGCGGGAAGTACGCCGCGAACACCTCGCGGTGCCGCTCGACCAGCCGGTTCGCTTCCGGGCTGCCGGGTACGACCCCGGCATCCATCGCCTCGGCGAGGGTGCGGTCGAGATCGGCGACGGCGTCGGCGACAGCCCGCCACTCCGCCGGCCCGCGTGCGGCCGAACGTTCCGCGTACTGCTGCCACTGCGCCGTGTGCCCGTAGCGCTCACGGGCCTCGGCGGGCCAGGCCGGGTCCCACCCGGGACCGAAGATCGCGGCCTGCTGCTCGGCGGTGAGCAGCAGACCGCGCTCGTGGGCGTCGATCATCCGGTCCAGCCCGGCCCCGAGCTGCTGCAGGCGGTCGATCCGTTCGGCGACCAGGGCCCGCTGCGCGCGCAGGGCGCCGGGCACGTCGGTGGCCGAGTCGTCGAGCACCGCCCGGATGCGGTCCAGGTCGAGGCCGGTCTCCCGGTAGACGACGATGCGGTGCAGGCGGTCCAGGTCGCCGGCGGTGTAGAGCCGGTACCCGGCGGGTGTGCGCAGCGACGGCGTGGCCAGGCCGATGTCGTCCCAGTGGTGCAGGGTCCGGACGGTCACGCCCAGACGCGCCGCGGCCCGGCCGACGGTCAGGCCGTCGGCGTCGGTGACATCAGGCATGCTCCCCATTGTCGCCGCGACCACTCGGCGGGCTGATCCCGATCGCCGCCAGGTTCCGTGCCTCCTGAGTGGACGGATCGAGGACCTTCGCCGCCGTCAGGACGACCCGTGCGTTCTCCGGGGTGACCACCTCGACGTCGCGGGTGTTCCAGGGGGTGTCCCGCGGGCCCTCGACCGAGCCCGGCCGAACCGCCCGGCAGGACGCGACGAGCGGCTCGATCTCGCCGAGCACGCACGCGAAGCTGACGCTCATCGCCGGTGGCTGCTCCGGGGCGGTCCCGGCCGCGACGAGCAGTACGTCCTGGAACGCCCACCGGCGCAGGTGCACGAGCGTGCCGGGGACGGCGAACAGCTCGAAGAAGCCGAGGCCGCGGACCCAGAAGTCCACCGACGTCGCCAGGTCGACGGTCGGGATCGTGACGAACGCGGGTATTCCGTAGATCCCGCGGAACGGCTCCGGCGCCACCGCGTCCGGGCCGGGGGCGGGCACGGGGCTGATCGCGAACGCGTCGTAGTACTCGGTCATGACCCACAGCCTGGAGCCTCACGCCGCGTGAGGGTCAAGCGTTCCGGCCGGGGTCGGCGATCCCGCTCCGGTAGGCCCACACGACGACCTGCAGCCGGTCCCGCACCCCGATCTTCGCCATCGCCCGGCCGAGGTGCGACTTGACCGTCGTGGTCTCGACGACCAGCTCCTCGGCGATCTCCGCATTGGACAGTCCCCGGGCGAGCAGCCGCACGATGTCGAGCTCCCGCGGGGTCAGCGGGCTCTCCGGCGCATCGACCGGCCCGACCGGCTGCCGGCGCGCGAACTCCGTGATGACCCGCCGGGTGACGGTGTGGTCGACCATGCCGTGCCCCGCGGCGAGCCTGCGGACGGCGTCCACCAGGTCGTCGGGGTCGGTGTCCTTCAGGACGAACCCGCTCGCCCCGGCCTCCAGCGCACCGAAGACGTACTCGTCGAGGTCGAAGGTCGTCACCACGAGCACCGCCGGCACGTGCGTGCCGTCGGCTCCCGAGGTGATCTCCCGGGTCGCGACCAGGCCGTTCCCACCGGGCATCCGGACGTCCATGCAGACGACGTCCGGCGCGAGCCGCCGCGCCAGACGCACCGCCTCGGGCCCGTCGGCGGCCTCCCCGACGACCTCGATGCCGTCGGCGAGGTCCAGGAACATCCGGAACCCCGCCCGCACGACGGCCTGGTCGTCGACCAGCAGCACCCGGATCACGTCGTCCCCGTCTCGTCGTCCTCGCCCCGCACCACCAGGCGGACCCGCCAGTTCCCGTCGGCCGTCGGGCCGAACTCGAAGTCCGCCCCGACCAGCTGGGCCCGTTCCCGCATCCCGGCCAGTCCGAAGCCGCGGCCGGACCGGTCCGGATCCACGACGCCGTCCGGCAGCGGGTTCTGCACGGTGATCGTCACCGTGTCGGACGTGCGGTCGACCGCGAGCCGGACCGGCGCCCCGGGCGCGTGCTCCCGGGCGTTCGCCAGGGCCTCCTGGACGACCCGGTAGCCGGTGACGTCCGCGACGGGGGACAGGCCGGTCGGCCCGCCGGTGCGTTCCACGGTCACCGCGGCGCCGAGCCCCCGGTGCGTCCCGATCAACCGGTCGAGATCGGCCAGGCCGGGGACTGGATGGTCGGCGGTCAGGTCACCGGCCACGTCTTCACGCAGTGCGCCGACGACCATCCGCAGGTCGCGCAGCGTCTCCCGGCCCTGGCGCCGGGCGTCCGCCGCGGTCTGCTTCGCGCGTTCCGGATCGCGGTCGACCAGCTTCTCGATCATCGCGGTCTGCACGACCATCGCCGAGAGGTGGTGGGCGGCGATGTCGTGCAGCTCGCGGGCCATCCGGGTGCGTTCCCGGACCACGGCGGCGTCGGCCCGGGCGCGGTGCGCCTCGATCTCCTCGGCCGCCCGGGCCCGCAGGACCGCGGTGTAGTGACGACGGGTCGCGACGTAGGAGCCCACCAGCGCGGCGCCGGGGTAGAGCAGCGCGACCCCGACGAGCTGGGCGACGAGCACCCCGATCGGCAGGCCGGGTCCGGGGAGGAGGGCACCGGCGACCCCGGCCGTCTCGAGGGCGACGACACCGGCGGTGAGCGCCGCGACCCGCCCCGGCGCCAGCAGGGTCGCGCAGGTGTAGACCGCGACGGTCGTCGCCGGTCCGCGGACCATGTCCTCGGGAAGCGCCAGGAACGGCACGACGACCTGGAGCCCGGTCACCGCCAGCAGGCACAGCTGTGGCGCGACGCGGCGCGCGGCCAGCAGCAGCGTCTGCACCACCACGACGAGGAGGACCGCCGTCGAGGGGAGCTGCTCGGGCGCGACCGCCGGCTCGAGCACCGGGATCAGCAGGACGATGCCCGCCGTCACCGCCGCGAGGAGCACGGCGAGCGTGCAGTCGCGGCGGAACGGGCCGGTCAGCCCGACGGCGTCGAGGGCGGCGTCGAAGCGAGCGGCGTCGAAGCGAGCGGCGTCCGCTCGGTCGGATGTGACGGCCATGGCTCCTCAGCTCAGTAGCTCAGACTCGATGACAGCAGGCCGAACGCCACCGCGACCCAGGCCGTACCGGCCAGTGCCAGCAGCTGCACCACGCGGCCGGTGACCCGGCCGCGTCCCGCACCGGCCCGCAGCGCGGTCACCACGGCCCCCGCCGCCGCGGCGACGCCGAGCAGCGCCACCCACTGCGCCACCTGCAGCCCCTGCAGGACCGCGAACGGGATGTCACCGAAGGAGAGGATCGTAGCGATCGACACCGTCCACCCCGCGAGGGCGACGACGCCGGCCGCGACGGCGACCCGGGTCAGCCCGTGCAGCAGGCGGTCCGCCCGTCCCAGCGGTGCGGGCGCCGCGGCACCGTAGCGGCGGCGCAGCAGCGCGCCGAGCGGCCAGGCCAGCAGGCTCGCGAGCAGCAGCATCGCCGAGCCGGCGAGCACCGGGACGCCGATCCCGGCGTCGCGGACCGGGGTCGCGCGCAGCAGGGTGAACGCCGACGCGTACCCGATCTCGGCGACCTGGCCGTCGCGGGTCCGGGTGCTGATCGTCCGCTGCCCGCCGATCTCCTGCCAGACGTCGGGCCGGACCTCGCGGTAGGCGGCCGACCGGACGCTGCCCGGACCGGGGGAGATCAGGACGGTCCCGTCCGGCCGGTCGGTCACGGTCGTCTGCCCGGTCAGGCTCACGGCCGAGGCGAAGGTGCTGAACGATGCCCGCGCCGACTCGTAGCGCCCGGCGAACGCGGCGGCCCGCTCCGGTGTCCCGGTGCCCGACGCGGGTGCGGCGGGCGGCCGTTCGGCCGGGAAGTAGCGGTCGGCGAAGCCGTCGAGCACGGCGTTGCGCAGGTCCAGGGTGTCGGCGCCGGCCCCGGCGCTGTTGAGGCTGACGAAGACCGCGGTGCGCGCGTCCGGGTACAGCTGCAGGTGCGAGTGGAAGAAGACGGTGTCGCCGCCGTGGCCGAGGATGCGCCGGCCGTTGCGGGACTCGTCGAACAGCCCCAGCGCCATCCGGGGGCTCCCGGCGAGGGTGCCCAGCGTCTCCGGGCCGAGACCCGGCTCCTGCATGAGCGCGGTCGTCTCCGGGGCCAGCAGCCGGCCGTCCATCAGCGCGGTCGCGAACCGGGCCATGTCGGTACCGGAGGCGGTGAGCGATCCGGCCGGGGCGGCACCGATCGTCTCGAACGGCATCGGCGGTCCGGCGGAGGTGGCGAAGGCGCCGGACAGCCGCTCCCGCAGTTCGGGGGGCAGCGGCTGGGCGACGCTGGAGCCGGTCATCCCGGCCGGCTCGAGGATGTTGCGCTGCACGTAGTCGTCGAACCCGACGCCGCTGACGCGCTCGACGACGTAGCCGGCCAGACCGTAGCCGTAGTTGGAGTAGGCCGGGGTGGTCCCGGGGGAGAAGACCTGCTCGGGTGGCGCGGTGGCGAGCGCGGCACGCAGGTCGGTGGGCCGGTCGTCGAACGCGATCAGCCCGTCGATCACCTCCTCGAACCCGGCGGTGTGGGTGAGCAGGTGCCGCATGGTGACCGGCTGGTCGAACCGTAGCGGCAGCGCGAAGTCCAGGTGCTCGCGCACGTCGGCGTCCAGGTCGATCCGGCCCTGCTCGACCTGCTGCAGGACCGCGGTGGCGGTGAGCACCTTCGACACCGAGCCGACCCGGAACAGCGTGCGCTCCGGGTCCACCGGCTCCCGGCCGTCGCCGTTCCCGTCGCCGAGGTGGGCGTCGCCGTAGCCGCGGGCGGTCAGCAGCTGCCCGTCCTGCACGACGGTGACCACGCCGCCGGCGATCCCCGAGCGGGTGAGGGCGGCCGGGACGAGGCCGTCCAGCCAGCTCTCGACGTCGGTCGCGGTCAGCTCGGCGGTGGCCGGCGCCGGCACGTGTGGTGCCGGCTGCGGGCCGCCTGCTTCGGTTCCGGCTCCCGCGCAGCCGGCGGCGACGACGAGCACCGTCGCCAGCGCCGCCAGCCGGGCGATCGCGCGCCGGACTCCTCGTCGTCCTCTGTGGTCGGTCTGCATCGGTGCTGCGCTCCCGTCGGGCCGGAACTGATCGCTGATCAGCCTGGCCGCTGCCGGGGGCCGACACATCGGGCTCGAGTGCCCAGCCGCGGTTACGACCTCCGGAGGAGGACGCAGCCCCGGGACGGAGATCGTCCTGTTCAGAGGAGCGCGCCGCCGGACACCTCGAGGCGCTCGGCGGTCACCCAGCGCATCCCGTCCGAGGTGAGTGCCGCGATGGCGTCACCGATCTCGTCCGGGTCCCCGACGCGACCGAGGGCGGTGTGGTCGGCGAGGTGGCCGCGCAGCGCCGGGTCGTCGCGCATGGCCCCGCCGTTGAAGTCGGTCGCGCTGGGGCCGGGCGCCACGGTGTTGATCCGGATCCCGCGCCCTCCGAGCTCCCCGGCGAGGCCGCGGGTCATCGCCTCCAGCGCCGCCTTGGACGCCGAGTAGACGCTCATCCCCGGGCTCATGTGCCGGGTCGCCGACGTCGACACGACGACGATGCGGCTGCCCGCGACGAAGGTGGGCAGCAGCGCCTGGATCAGGAAGAACGTGCCACGGAAGTTGGTGGACACACTCGCGTCGAAGTCGGCCGCCGTCACGTCCTGGAGGAGGCCGAACAGGCCGATCCCGGCGTTGTTGACCAGCACGTCGACCGCGGGAGCGTCCCACCGGGCGAGGATCCCGGTGAGCTCGCCGGCGAACGCCTCGATCGCGGCGAGGTCGCCCACGTCGAGCCGTACCGCGACGGCCTCGCCCCCGGCCGCCTCGATCGTGCGGACCGTCTCCGCGGCTCCGTCGGCCCCCTGGTGGTAGGTCACAACGACCCTGGCGCCGCGCCGGGCGAGAGCCAGGGCGGTGCTGCGTCCGATGCCCCGGCCTGCGCCGGTCACGACGGCGATCTCCGGGCGTGTCCCGGGATGGTGTGTGGTGTCCATCTTCCCACTCCTCGATAGATGGTGAGTCGAACGACTCACCTCTCCGAAGCTAGGCCGTTCCGAGAGGTGAGTCAAGTGGCTCGCCTCGTCACGCCCGACGCCGGTGGCGCATGATGGGTGCCATGAGCAGCGAGCAGGCGTCGCCGCCCGGGGCCACGGCCTACCACCGGCAGGTCGCGGAGCAGAAGCGGAGCGCACTCGTCGCGGCGGCCACCCGACTGTTCCTCGCGCAGGGCTACAGCGGGGCCTCGCTGGCGAGGATCGCCGTCGACGCGGGCGTGTCCCGGGCGACCCTGTTCAAGCAGTTCCCGACCAAGGCCGCGCTGTTCGACGCGATGGTCACCGAGTCCTGGGCGCCGGGCGCCGACGACGGGCCGCTGCCCGCGGCGGGAGATCTGCGAGCCGGCCTCCGCGCACTCGGCACGCGCTACGCCGAGCTGCTGGGCCGGCCCGAGATGGTCGACCTGTACCGCATCGTGATCGCGGAGGCCCCGCGCTTCCCGGAGCTGAGCCGGACACACTTCGACACCGGCAAGATGCCGTTCTACGTCGCCGTGCGCGACTATCTCGCGGCCGAGCGGGCGGCCGGGACGGCACGCATCGACGACCTGGACATCGCGACCACCCACTTCCTCGGCATGATCGCGAACGTCGTCCTCTGGCCGGGCCTGCTGCTGCCCGGCTGGGACCCGGGTCCGGAGATGGTGGCCACGTCGGTGGCCGAGGCCGTCGAGACGATCGGTGCCCGGTACGGGACCCCGTGGCCGGCGTAGGCCACCGGTTCCCGGACCGGGCCGGGCGTCAGTCCGTCGTCGACGTCGTGGTCCCCGGCCCGGCGGGGTCCCGCCGGGCGCTGTAGCGCGCGATCAGGAAGAGGATCGACCCGACGACCAGGTAGGCCCCGGCCAGCAGCCAGATGTCGGACGTCTGCTGGGTCAGCAGCACGATGCTCGCGATGATCGCGAGGACCGGGACGAACGTCGGGATCGTGAAGTGCTCGTGCTCCACCCGGTCGGACTTCAGCACCAGGCAGGACACGTTCGTCGCGATGAACACGATCACGAGCAGCAGGACGGTCGTGTCCGCCAGCTGACCGACGTTGCCGACGAAGCTCATCCCGATCGTCGCCCCACCGACGACGAGGATCGCGACCCACGGCGTCCGCCGTGTCGGCCCCACCCGCCCGAACACCGCGGGCAGCAGGCCGGCCTCGGCGAGGCCGTACGCGGCGCGGCTGGCCATGACCATGAACAGCAGCGCCCCGTTCGCGATGGCGATCAGCGCGATGGTCGAGAACAGCCAGCCCGGGATCGCCAGCCCGGAGGCGGTGATGACCTCGAGCAGCGGGCCGCTGGAGGTGGCCAGGACGTCCGGGGCGACCACGACGGCCGCGCCCAGCGCGATCAGCAGGTAGATCAGCGCGGCCGTGCCGATCGCGCCGAACAGGGCGCGGGGGTAGGCACGGGTGGGGTCCTTGACCTCCTCGGCCATGTTGGCGGCGGCCTCGAAGCCGAGGAAGGAGAAGAACGCGACCACCGAGGCGGCGAACGCGCCGGTGAGGATCGGCTGGTCCGGCGACGGCGTCAGGACCCGGGCCGGGTCGCCGTCCCCGCTGCCGAAGACGATCGCCGCGACCACGATCACCAGGACCAGCCCGGTGGTCTCGACGACGGTCATGACGACGTTCGCCGACAGCGACTCCCGCACCCCGCGGAGGTTGATCGCGATCAGGAGTAGCAGGAACACCACGGTGACCGGGATCGTGGGCACGTCGACCAGCGCCGTCAGGTAGTGGCCGGTGAACGCGTTGGCCAGCGCCGCGGACGTCGTGATCCCGGACGCCGCCATGAAGAACCCGACGACAAAGGTCAGGTACGGCACCCCGAACGCGCGGTCGGCGTAGCGGGCCGCACCACCGGCGTGCGGGTACTTGGTGATCATCTCCGCGTAGGTGCCCGCGGTGAGCAGGGCCAGCACGAGCGCGAGGAGCAGCGGCAGCCAGAGCATGCCGCCGACGTCGGCGGCCATCGTCCCGATCAGCGTGTAGATCCCGGCGCCGAGGGTGTCGCCGACGATGAAGAAGAACAGCAGCGCGACGCCGATGGTCCGGTTCAGCTTCGTCTCGTGGGCGGGCGATCCGGGCTGTGTGCTCACCTCGGCCATTGCGGCATTGTCACACGAAACGGGACGGAGGTGACGGAAACCGCGCAGGCCGACACCCGGTGTCGACGCGGCTCAGGCGGGGAAGCGCATCCCCACCAACTTCTCGGAGAGGTCCCAGAGCCTGCGGGCGTCGTCCATGCTCTGCAGCGGCGGCCACAGCTTCTGCTCGCCGGGCGCCCCACCGACGCCGCCGGCCCCCTTCGGCCCGAAGAACCTCCCGCGCCGGGTGTCCGGACCGGTGGCGGCCAGCAGGGCCGGCAGGGCGGCGGAGTCGGGGGTGCCGACGAGCCCGACCCGGGACATCAGCCGGATCGCCCGGACCCCGAGGGTGTCCTGCCGGCGTCCGAGCCCGGGTTGGGCGGCGAGCAGGTTCGTGGGGGAGATGCCGGGGTGGGACAGGTTGCTGGTGATGCCCCAGCCGCCCGCCCGGCTGCGGGCGTCGAGCTCGCGGCCGAACAGCCCGGTGGCGATCTTGGACTGGGTGTAGGCCTTGTCGACGTCGTAGGACCTCTCCCAGTTCGGGTCGTCCCAGTTGATCGTCCCGCGGCCGCTGCGCGCGGAGACGCTCGACTGGCTGGTGACCCGGGCCCGGCCCTCCCGCAACGCCGGCAGCAGGCCGTGGGTGAGGGCGACGTGGCCGAGGTGGTTGGTGCCGAACTGCAGCTCGAAGCCGTCCTGGGTGGTCTGCCGGCTGGGCGGGTTCATCAGGCCGGCGTTGTTCACCAGGATGTCGATGGGACGGCCGTCGGCCACGACCTGCTCCGCGAAACCCGCGACGGACGCCAGCGAGGCCAGGTCGAGCGGGCGGATGGTGATCTTCGCGCTGGGCACGTCGCCGCGGATGCGGTCGGCGGCCCGCTCGCCCTTCGTGGGGTTGCGCACCGGCATGAGCAGTTCGGCTCCGGCTGCCGAGAGGCGACGGGCGATGTTGAAACCGATCCCGTCACTGGCGCCAGTGACGACGGCGAGCTTCCCGGTGAGGTCGGGCAGGGTGATGTCGATGGTGCGGGGCATGGCGTCGGTCTCCTGAGGGTGTTCGGACGGGGTGACGGATCAGTCGGCCGAGCCGGTGGCACCGCGCTCGTAGGCGGTCGGCTCACCCGGCTCGCCCGCGCGCCGGCGCTCGGCCGCGATGTTCGCGTCGATGGCGGCCTGCCACTGCTCGGGTGACCTGCGGCGCACCGACCGGGTCCGCCGGACACCGGCGATGGCGGGGGTCAGCAGGGTGTCGGCGACCGGTGCGGCGCGGACCTGCAGGTCCTGGCTCATGGACGGGCCGTGGATGCGGCGGGTGATGGCGTCGAGGGCCGGCCGGGAGAGCCGTCCCGGGATCCGGAACAGGTCCCGGAGCAGGACCGAGATCGAGTCCAGCGTCGCGGCCGCGAGCCGGGCCGAGTCGTCCGAGACGGGCCCGGTCACGGTCTGCAGGACGTCGTCGACCCGGCGCGCGCCGTCGTTGCCGGTGATGCCCTCGACCAGCCGGGCGTCGATGCCGAGCAGGTGCCCGAGGTACCACCAGTAGCGGTAGAGCCCGTCGAGCTCACGTCCGGTGAGGCCGAAGCCCAGCATGTCCTCGGCGACGAAGGAGGTCAGGGTGAAGTCCATCCAGGTCCGGGCCAGGTCCACCTGGTTGATCGGCACGCCGTCGGCCGCGCTGTCGTACCCGCGGTCGAGGGCGAGCATGCGCATGTGGGCGTGCAGCATGCGGACGTTCAGGGTGGCGACGTACCCCGGCCGTCCCCGCCGCAGGTTCCCGGGCAGCATCGCCTGGGTCAGCCATGTCCCGGTCTCGACGAGCCGCTTGTCGGCCCGGTCGACGAGCCGGCCGGTGGTGGACAGGACCTTCGCGATCGACGGCGACTCGTAGACCCGGACCAGGGCGCCCGCGCTGAGGGACAGGATGTGCACCGGGGACGGGGAGCTGAACCAGGCCCGCGGGAGCTCGTCGAGCAGGACGTCGTCGACGTAGGCGGGCGGTGTCTCGGTGCTCTCCAGGAACGCGGCGAGCGCCGGCGGCGGGTCCTCCAGCGAGTCCAGGCCGTCCTCGATGCCCCGCACCAGCAGCGGTCGCGCGGTCGACATCCCGAGCTCGTGCATCTCGGCGACGACCGCGTCGGCGAGCGGGTCGCCGGTGGTCAGGGCCCACTGCATCAGGTCGGCGCGGCCCTCGCCGAACTGGGCGAGCACGGCGGACCGGCTCGATCGACCGGTCGGCCATCCGGCGATGGTGATCATTTGTGCTCCCGCGTCTCGTGGTGTGCTGTGTCGGTCCGGTCGTCGATCACGCCGAAGGCCTCGAAGAGGCGCGTGACGTCGGCGCGCATGGTGTCGGTGGGTGTCCCGGCGCCGCGCGCCATCTCGTGCAGGATCAGCCCGGCGAGCGAGCGGGCGAGGGTCCGTGCGGTGTCCGGGGAGGCGACCCGCGGCGTGAACAGGGCGGCCAGCTCCTCGATGAACGCCTCGGCGATCGGGCGCAGCCGCGGGTTGTGGATCGCGGACAGCGTCAGCTGGACGACCCCGTCCGGTGGCAGGCGGTCGCCGTAGGGGGCGCGCGCGACGACGGCCATGGCGGCGTCGACGATCCCCATCCCGTTCTCGACCGCCTCGCGGCCGGTCCGGCGCATGTCGGCGATCGTCCGGGTGCTCGTCAGCTCGAAGGCGGCGACGAGCAGGTCGTCGGCGGTGCGGAAGTGGTACGTCGTCGAGGCCAGGGACGTGCCCGCCTTCGCCGCGACCGCGCGCTGGGTCACGGCGGCGACGCCTTGGGTGCAGATGATCTCGATAGCGGCATCGAGCAGGGCGGTACGGGTTCGTGCGCTGCGGGCACGGCGGCCATCCACAATCTGTACGCTAGTACTGATAGTCCGAAGTGACCAGATTCCTGAGGGGGATCACCGGACCGTGGCTGTCGTCGGGCGGGACGGACGGGACGGATCACGGCCGCCGGAGGGGGACCGCGCCGCGCTACGCCGCACTCGGCGCGAACGTCGTCGTCGACTACTCGGGCGACGAGGCGAACACCGCGCGGACGGTCGACGAGATCCGCGGGCGAGGCGTCGAGTCGCTCGCCGAGCGGGCGGATGGGCCGGTCCGAGGACGTCGCCGACGCGGCTCGGTACTTCGCCGGCGACCTCGCCTCGTGGGTGAGTGGTCAGGACCTCCTGGTGAGCGGAGGTGCGCAGCAGCAGCGGCTCAGCGGGCGTTCTGGACCTTGGTGGCGAGCAGTTCCCAGCTGCGCCACCAGGCCTCCCGGCCGGGAGCGGCGCCGGCGACGATCAGCTCGTCGGCGTCCGCGCGGGTGGCGAAGTCGTCGAGGTAGCGCGCGACGGTCGCGGGCGTGCCGACGGCGCTGTACCGCGTCATCGACCGGATCTGCCCACCCGCCGGGCCGTCGAGCACCGTGTCGGCCTCGGCGTCGGTCAGCGCGCTCCCGCGACGGCCGGCGAACAGCCGCACCCGCTCGCGCTGCATCTCCCGGAAGTGCGCCTGCGCCTCGTCGTCCGAGTCGGCCGCGATGACGTTCACCCCGGCCAGCACGTGCGGCGCGGCGAGCTGGGCCGACGGCCGGAACTCCGCCCGGTAGAGGGCGACGGCACGCTCCAGCTCGTCCGGGGCGAAGTGCGAGGCGAACCCGTACGGCAGCCCGAGCGCCGCAGCCACCCGGGCGCCGTAGAGCGAGGACCCGAGGATCGTCAGCGGGACGGCGGTGCCGTGCCCCGGGAAGGCGTCGACGCCCGGGACCAGGCTCGTCGTCCCGAGGAAGGCCTGCAGCTCCTGGACGTCCTGCGGGAAGCGTTCGGACGCCGCGGGATCCCGCCGCAGCGCGCGGACGGTCTCCTGGTCCGTCCCGGGCGCCCGGCCCAGTCCCAGCTCGATCCGGCCGGGGTGGAGTTCGGCGAGGGTGCCGAACTGCTCGGCGATCTGCAGCGGCGAGTGGTTGGGCAGCATCACCCCGCCCGACCCGAGGGTGATCCGCTCGGTGCGCGCGGCGACGTGCGCGATCAGCACGCTGGTCGCGGCCGAGGCGATCACGCCCATGTTGTGGTGCTCGGCGTACCAGATGCGCCGGAACCCCCACTCCTCCGCGCGCTGCGCCAGCGTCGTGCTGGCCTCCAGCGCCTGGCCCACGGTCTCGCCCCGGGCGACGACGGCCAGATCGAGGATCGACAACGGCAGGGGAGTGGACTGGGACACGGTGGCACCTCGTGGTCGACGGACCGGACGTCCCCTGCAACAACGGCGGGGGCTCAGGCCTTCCGGAGTCGGCGCGCGATCAGCCGGTGGCGCCGCCGAGGTGCTCGGCGAGGTGCCGCTCGATCGCCTCGAACAACATGATCATGTTCTCCGGGTTCTCGAAGCCGTGCCCCTCGTCCTCGGCGACGATGTACTCGACCGGCACCCCGCGCTCCCGCAGCGGCGCGACGATGTTGTCCGACTCGGCCTGCACCACACGGACGTCGTTGGCGCCCTGCGCGACGAGCAGCGGCGTGCGGATCTTCTCGATCATGGTGATCGGGGACCGGCGCCGCATGTCCTCGAGCTGCGCGGGGTCGTCGGGGTCACCGACGTAGCGGATCCAGTTGTTGGTCATGTTCGCCCGGACGAACGGCGGTAGCGAGGCCAGGAAGTTGGCCAGGTCGGAGATCCCGACGAAGTCCACCGCCGCGGCGAACTTCTCCGGTGTCACGGTGACGCCGACGAGTGCGGCGTAGCCGCCGTACGACCCGCCGACGATCGCCAGCCGCTCCGGGTCGGCGTAGCCCCGGGCGACGGCCCAGTCGACGGCGTCGATCAGGTCGTCGTGCATTGCGCCGGCGAACTCGCCGATCGCGGCGGTGAGGTGCCGGCGCCCGTAGCCGGTGGAGCCGCGGAAGTTGACCTGCAGCACCGCGTGGCCGCGGTTGGCCAGGAACTGCACGGCCGCGTTGTAACCCCAGGAGTCGTGCATCCACGGTCCACCGTGGACCAGCAGCACCAGCGGCAGGTTCTCGGGAGCGACGCCGACGGGCAGGGTCAGGAAGCCGTGCAGCGGCAGGCCGTCGCGGGCCGGGAACCCGACCGGGATCATCGGCGCGAGGTCCGCCGGATCCGGTGTGTCGCGGCGGTACAGCAGGCGGGCCTCGCCGGTCGAGTGGTCGTAGAACCAGGTCGTGCCCGGCTCCCGGTCGTGGACGAAGGTCACCACCCAGCGCTGCTCGTCCACATCGGAGCCCACCCAGCCGAGGACGCCGTCGGAGAGCTTCTCCAGTGCGGTCTGGACCTCGGCGAAGTGCGGGTCGAGCGGCACGATCCGGGGCCGGTCGCCGGTGAAGCGGGCGGCGACGACCTCGCCGGTGCGACGGCTGGTGAACACGCTCGGCGGCAGCGTGTCCGAGGCCGAGCTCGCGGTGTCGAGGCTGTGCCCGTCGACGGCGGCGACGACGGTCTGCGCGCCGGTGGCCCGGTCGACGCGGAGCAGCCGCAGGTCGTCGGAGGACTGGTAGTCGCCGATCAGCACACCGCTGCCGTCCGGTTCGGGGAACACGAACACACCCATCGGGTGCTCCGGGCCGCCGGCGCGGTGCACGACGCGCCGCGTTCCGGTGTCCGGATCGGCGGCGGAGATCTCGTGGGTGCCCTCGGCGTCCTGCGCCATGAACCAGGACGCCCGGCCGGTCCGGTCGACGAGGAAGGTCTCGGCCGGGTCGGTCCGTTCCACCAGGGCTGTGGTCTTCCCGGTCGCGACGTCGATCCGGAACACGTCGACGTAGAGCGGGCGCGGGTTCATCCACGCGAGGACGGTGCCGGGCACCGTGGTCTCCGGGTCGACGGCGAACACCCGGGAGCCGGGCTCGAACGGGGTGAGGTCGACGGCCGGTGCCTCGGGGTTCCGGAGATCGACGCGGTGCAGGTGCCAGTCCTCGTTGCCGTCGGTGTCCTGCAGGTAGAGCAGCCAGCGCGGGTCGTCGATCCAGTAGTAGCTGGTGATGCCGCGGCGGGTGTCGTGGGTGACCGGGACGGCGTCGTCGTGGGTCTGGTCGATGCCCCGGATCCAGACGTTGCGCCGCCCCTGGTGCGGGGCGAGGTAGGCGAGCCGGGTGCCGTCGGGGGAGATGCTCGGGAAGGCGAAGTCCCGGTCGGCGAAGAAGGTCTCGGCGTCGATCCGGGCCGGCCGCGGGCCGGTCGGACGGTCGGTCGTGGTCACGCTGTTCTCCGCTCACGAGGTTCGGTGCTGCATCGGACGACTGACCACGATCCGACACCATGCCGTCGCGGCATGCTCAAGCTGCTCGAGCGCGACGGGCCGATCGCCGGGCGGGCCGTCGCCCCCACCCTTACAGTGTTGCGACGCAACGATCTGGAGCCCCCAGGGGGAGCCATGAGTCCGGTGACCGAGGCCGCCGACGCCGCGGTGGCGTCGGTGCTGCGCAGGGTCCGAGCCCGGATGCGGGCGTGGAGCGCGTCGGGCGACGAGCGGGCGACGTCGTGGTCGGCGTGGCTGGAGCGGACGGTGGTGCGCCCCCTGGTCGGCGGCGGTGTGGTCGACGCCGCGCGGCTCGACGTGCCGGAGGTTCCGGAGCAGCGGCGGATGGTCGGGAGCGCCGAGGCTGCCGGGATGTGTCTCGACCTCGCCGTGGAGCTGGCCGAGGCCGCCGCCCGGGACGCACGACCCGAGGTGCTGGAGGCCTGCGCCGGCGCGCTGCGCCTGCTCACGCTCACGGACGCGAGCACCGCCACGGGCGACGACTCCTCCGCGCGCCGGGCGCGGCTCCTCGCCGCGCTGGATGTGCTCGCCGCCGTTCCGGCCGGCCGGGTCACCGTCTCCCACGACGGCCCGTATCTCGCTGCGGGCCCCGGCGTCACCGCGATGGTCGACTGGCTGGGTCAGCGGCTGGACCCGCCGCCGGTCGTCGCGCTGTGCCGCTGCGGCGCGTCCGCCGCCAAGCCCTGGTGCGACGGCAGCCACGCCGACACCGGCTTCTCCGGCGCCACGCGGGACGACCGGGTCCCGGACCGGCTCGACACCTACCCGGCGCGCCAGTTCGAGATCACCGACAACCGGGGCCTGTGCGCGCACTCGGCGCGGTGCACCGACGGCCTGCCCACCGTGTTCCGGGCCGGCGAGGAGCCGTTCGTCGCGCCCGCCGGTGGCCGGGCCGACGATATCCTGCGCGCCGTGCAGGCCTGCCCGTCCGGCGCGCTGGGCGCGATGCTGGAGGGCCGCCGGGCGGCCGCGCTCGTGGACTCCGACCGCGAACCGTCGATCGAGGTGTCGAGGGACGGGCCGTACCGGCTCACCGGCGGCATCGCCGTCGTCGACGCCGAGGGCCGGCCGGAGCCGCGGCCGGTCGGGTACTCGCCCGAGCACGCCAGCCTGTGCCGCTGCGGGCACTCGACGAACAAGCCGTTCTGCAGCGGGGCGCACTGGCACGCAGACTTCCACGACCCCGTGCCCGGCGACGACCCGACGCTGTTCGCCTGGGCCGGGGGCTACCCGGCGCTGCTGCGCACGACCCGGCTGTTCTACGAGCGCCACGTCGCCGACGACGACCTGCTGGCCCCGCTGTTCGCGCGGATGGAGCCGGACCACCCCGAGCGGGTCGCGTCCTGGCTGTCCGAGGTCTTCGGCGGGCCCGAGCTGTACTCGCAGCGCTACGGCGGCTACGCACGGATGATCTCCCAGCACATTGGCAAGCACCTCACCGAGGCCCAGCGGTCCCGGTGGATCACGCTGCTGGTGCGCAGCGCCGACGAGGCCGGGCTGCCGTCGGACCCGGAGTTCCGTGCCGCGTTCGCCGGCTACCTGGAGTGGGGCACCCGGATCGCCGTCGAGAACAGCACCGAGGGCGCGGCGCCGCCGGAGGGCATGCCGGTCCCGCGCTGGTGGTGGGTGTGCGACGCGACCCCGGCGGCCCGGCCGAGCGCGCTGCCCGGTGCGGAGCCGCAGGACGTGCCGGAGGTGAGCACGCCCGCCGACGACGAGCCGGTCGGCTTCGCCGCCCACGTGCGGGGCCTGTTCCGGCCCCGGGACCGCGGGTCGATGCGGTTCGTGTTCGACCTGTGGGAGTGCGACGACGTCGCCGAGCACGCCGACGAGATCCTGGGCCGGCTGCGCGACGGCTCGATGCCGTGCGACGGGCCGTGGCCCGAGGACCGCGTCGCGGTGTTCGCCCGCTGGATCGACGACGGCCGCCGTCCGTGACGGCACGGGGCCCGGACCAGGCTTGACCGTGCCGCGACGGCACGGTGTCCGGTGGCCGGTGACAGCAGCGGACCGACCGAGCGGAGCGACCCGTGACCACCAGCGCCCAGCACCCCCGTCCACGGCTGATCGACGTCGAGGAGTTCTTCGCGGACCCGTCGTTCGCCGGGGCGTCGGTCTCGCCGGACGGGACGCGGCTCGCCTACCTCGCCCCGCACCGCGGCCGGCGCAACGTCTGGGTCCGCGGCGTCGACCGGACCCATGACGACGCCGTGCCGGTCACCCACGACACCCGCCGTGGCGTCGCCGGCTACCACTGGACCGACGACCCGCGCTGGCTGCTGTACCGGCAGGACACCGACGGCAACGAGGACTGGCACCTGCACCGGGTCGATCTGGAGGCACCGGACCGCCCCGCCGTCGACCTCACGCCGATGGAACCGGGGTCGCGGGTGGTGGACGTGCGGCCGGCCACCGACGTACCGGGGACCGTGTTCGTCACGATGAACCGCCGGCCGCTGTACATGGATGTGTTCCGGATCGACGTCGCGACCGGGGCGACGACCCCGCTGCTGGAGTCCCCGAGCCCGCGGGGCTCGTTCCTGGTCGGCCCGGACAGCGCGTCGCAGTACTACGTGGAGCTGGCCGAGGACGGCGTCTACGACTTCTCCGCCGTCGACGTCGAGACCGGGCGGATGCGCCACCTGCGCCGGCTGGGCGGCCCGGAGTACCCGATGGGTGCTCCACCGATGCGGGTGACCCCGGACGGCAAGGGCTTCCTGATCGGCGCCTACCAGGATTCCGACGACCTGCGGCTGGTCCGGATCGATGGGACGACGGGGGAGGAGACCGTCGTCGCGGGGGTGGACGGGCAGAGCCTGTGCACGATGTCGGCCATCAGCCCGGACCTGCCGCCGTCGGTGTTCACCAGCCGGCGCACCGGTGAGGTGATCGCGGCCCGCTTCGTGGGTGACCGGCCCCGGATCGAGGTGCTCGACCCGCAGTTCGCGGAGGTGTTCGCCCGGCTGTCCGAGCTCTCCGACGGGGTGCTGCTCTCGGTCTCATCCGACGAGTCGGAGCGGCGCTGGGTCGCCACCTTCGGCACCGACCGCGAGCCGGGGGTGACCTGGTTCTACGACCACACCACCGGTGACGCCCGGCTGCTGTTCCGCGCCTACCCCGACCTCGACCCCGCGGAGCTTGCCCCGATGACCGCGGTCCGGTTCCCGGCCCGGGACGGGCTGGAACTGCACGCGTTCCTGACCCTGCCGGTGGGCGTCGTCCCGCAGAACCTGCCGCTGGTGCTGCTCGTCCACGGCGGACCGTGGGCGCACGACATGTGGGGCTACCACCCGCGGGCGCAGTTCCTGGCCAGCCGCGGCTGCGCGGTGCTGCAGGTCAACTTCCGGGGCTCGACGGGCTACGGGCGCCGGCACCTCACCGCGGCGGTCGGCGAGTTCGCCGGTGCGATGCACGACGACCTGATCGACGCCGTCGACTGGGCGGTGCACCGGGGCTACGCCGACCCGGACCGGGTCGGCATCTTCGGCGGTTCCTACGGCGGCTACGCGACCCTGGTCGGGGTCACCGTCACCCCCGAGCGTTTCGCCGCCGCGGTGGATTACGTCGGCATCTCCGACCTGGCGAACTTCATGCGCACGCTGCCGGCGTTCGTCCGGCCGAGCCTGATCGCGAACTGGCACGCCTACGTCGGCGACCCCGAGGACCCGGCCCAGGAGGCCGACATGCTGAGCCGGTCCCCGATCACGATGGTGGAGCGGATCCGGACGCCGCTGCTGGTCGTGCAGGGCGCGAACGACGTCCGGGTGGTCCGGGCCGAGGCCGACAACATCGTCGCCTCGCTGCGCGAGCGCGGGGTGCCGGTCGGGTACCTGGTCGCCGACGACGAGGGCCACGGCTTCCAGAACCCGGAGAACCTCGTGACGATGTTCCGCGCGATCGAGGAACACTTCGCCGAGCACCTCGGGAGCCGGCGGCCGTCGTGACGGGTCACCCGGTGGCGACCGCCCGGTCGCCGCCGTGCTCGGCGGGGACCCCGCTGCCGTCGTAGGTGTCCCGGTCGATCTCGTCGTCGGGGTGCGCGACGAGCATGCTCACCAGGGTGTCGGCGTTGACGTTGAGGAACGTCCGCAGCACGCCGGTGAACCAGTCCACCGCGATCAGCAGCCCGGCGGCCTCGAGCGGCAGCCCGAGCGTGGTGGCCAGGAAGATCGCCACCACCGGGAAGCCGCCGGGCACGGTGATCGTGCCCATGTTGAGCATGATCGCCAGCAGCATGCCGAACACGATCTGGCCGGCGGACAGCTCGATCCCGGCCGCCTGCGCCAGGAACAGCACGACGATCGTGTAGTTCAGGACCGCGCCGTAGGACCCCATCGTCAGCCCGACCGACAGCGTGAAGTTCGCGACCCGCGGGCTCACGCCGACCTTCTCGATCGCGGTGCGCAGCACGGTCGGGTAGGTGACCGCGGAGCTCGTCGTCGTCACCGCGACGGCGGTCTGCTCGGCCAGCTTGCGCGGCAGCCGCCAGGGGTTCAGCCGGGTGCGCAGCGCGGTGATCGCCACGAACACGGCGGTCAGGATCACGACGCCGAGCAGGTTCGTGCCGAGGTAGGCCAGCGCGGACCCGATGACGGCGAACCCGATCCGTCCGGAGAGGTCGGCCAGCAGTGCGAACACGCCGATCGGCGCGACGTACATGACCATCCGGATCAGCGTGAGGAGCACCTGCTGGAACTGCTCGACGACGTCGAGCATTAGGCGGTTCTCCGTGGCCCGGACGTGCCGGTTGAGGGCGAGGCCGAACAGCAGCGAGAACACGATGATCGGGACCATCGCGGCCTCGGCCATCGACTCGACGATGTTGGTGCTGAAGAAGTCCAGCACCGTGTCCTGCCAGCCCGCGGGCTCGGCCTCCCCCTGCAGCGCCGGGTCGACGGCCTCGCCTGCCACCATCCCGGCACCGGGGCGGAACGCCAGGCCGAGCACGACGGCCAGTGCCGCGGCGACCGCGGAGAGGCCGAGCATCCAGCCGAAGGTCCGGCCGGCCAGCCGTCCCATCCCGGCACCGGTCATCGAGCCGCAGGCGGCGATGACCGAGGTCATGACCAGCGGGACGATCGCCATCTGGACGAGCGCGATGAACGCGTCGCCGACGACCTTCAGGTTGGCCGCCCACCCACCGGTGACGAGTCCGAACAGGATCCCGGCGATCGCGGCGGCGGCGATCAGTACCGCCGGATGTCTCAGGGTGGACAGCGTCATCTCGTTCCTCTCGTCCCGGATCCGATCATGGGTCCGGCGACGCTAGCCGCGAGGTGTTGCGGTCGGGTTACCGCGGAGTCGTCGCGCCCGGGTGGGCGGTCACGTACCCGTCACGTCCGCGCCTCCGCCGGTACCCCCCAGCGCCGCAGGGTGTCCTCCGCGGTCCCGGGGTCACCGGCCGCCGCCCTCAGCGGTGTGCCGGCGAGCCGGGGCGCGGCTGCCGGCTGCGGACCGTCGCCGGTGTCGAACAGCGTGCCCCGGGCGCGCAGGTGCGGATCGTCGGGCGCCTCGCCGAGGTCGAGGACGGGCGTGACACAGGCGTCGAGGGGATCGAACACCGCCGTCCACTCCGCGCGGGTCCGGCTCGCGAACACCTCCGCCAGGACCTTCTTCGTCTCCGGCCACCGGGTGCGGTCCCACTGGTCGGGCAGGTCGGCCGGCGAGATCTGCAGACCCTGGAGCAGCCGCGACCAGAACTGCGGCTCGATGCTGCCGACGGCCATGTAGCCGCCGTCGGAGGTGGCGTAGACGTCGTAGAACGGCGCCCCGGTGTCGAGCTCGTTGTGGCCGGGCTCGCCGGGCCAGCGGCCCTGGGCCCGGCGGCTCCAGACCCCGGTCATCAGCAGGCTGACCCCGTCGACCATCGCGGTGTCGACGACCTGCCCGCGCCCGGTCCGTCCCCGGGCCTGCAGGGCGGCCAGCACGCCGAAGGCGAGCATCATCCCGCCGCCCCCGTAGTCGGCGACCACGTTGAGCGGCGGCACGGGTGCCTGCCCGGCCCGGGCGAACGACCGCAGCGCACCGGTCAGGGCGAGGTAGTTGATGTCGTGGCCGGCCTGCTGGGCCCGCGGGCCGTCCTGACCCCATCCGGTCATCCGGCCGTAGACGAGGCCGGGGTTGACGCCCAGGCACTCGTCCGGCCCGAGACCGAGGCGTTCCATGACACCCGGGCGGAAGCCCTCGATCAGCACGTCGGCGTGATCGATGATCTCCCTCGCCCGGGCGCGGCCGTCCTCGGACTTCAGGTCGAGGTGCAGCACCGGGCGGCCGCGGACGAGTGCCCCGCCGTCGACCGGAGGGCGGGGCCGGTCGATCCGCACGACGTCGGCGCCGGCGTCGGCCAGCAGCATCGCGGCGAACGGTCCGGGGCCGAGACCCGCGAACTCGACGACCTTCAGTCCCTGCAATGGGCCGGCGATCATGAGACTCCCTGTCCGTCTTCTCTGAGAGACGAGTGTCATCGCAGCAAGACGTGATGGTCACCGGTCGGGGAGTGTGCCGTCAAGGGCCGGGGCGGGCTACAGCAGGTGCAGGCCGAAGCCCTCGGGGAGTCGCCCGCCGGCCTTCTGGGTGACCCGGGCGCAGGTCCCCAGCAGCGACGGCACGATCGAGTCCAGGTCCCGCCGCCGCACGCTGCCGAGCTCGCCGAACAGGTTCAGCGTCATCGTGACCCGGCCCTCGGCGTCGAAGATCGGGCCGATCACCGAGTTGATCGGCTCGTCGCCGTTCGTCGCCGTGCTGTAGTTGCGGATCTTGTCGGCGACGATCATCGCGACCTCGAGCACCCGGTCGTCGGCGTGTGCACGCGTGGCCTGGCGCAGCGCGGTGTCCAGCGCCAGGTGGAAGTCGTGCTCGCCGCCGAGGGAGAACGCGCGGGCTCGCAGTGCCGCGATCGCGCCGACGTACTCGTCCCGCTCACCGCCGAACTCCGCGATCATCCCGTCGATCCAGGCGTCCTGCTCGGCCACGGGCTCCCACGCCTTGAAGATCGTGCCGACCGGTGGGACCAGCGGGACCCGCATGCCGGTGCGCATCCGCAGGTGCGCCGGCTGGGCGTTGCCGAGCATGTCGAGGATGACCAGGTCGTCGCCGTCGCGGGCGATCGCGGCACAGCTCAGCTCGGTCCGTGCGACGAGCCGGACGACGTCCTCCCGGCCGTGGAAGAACGCCGGGTACTGGCGGCTGAAGGCGTGCGCCAGGCCGACGAACCGGCTGCCGATCGAGTACCGGAGCGACTCGTCCCGCCGGACCATGTCGTAGGCCGCCATCGTGGTGAGCGTGGAGGCGCAGGTGGCCTTATGGATCCCGGTCGCGCGCGAGATGTCGGACAGCGTCATCGGGTCGAGCGGCCGGTTCCGCAGCAGCTCGAGGATCTGCATGGTGCGGTCGAGAGCCGGAACCGCAGTCGGCATGGGGTGCACCTTTCACCGTGCCCGCGGGGGCGTGTCTCGCCCACGATACAAGTCGGTGCACCTGTCGGCGGGGGCGGGGACCCCGGTCCGCGCGTGGCGAGCCGTGGCCGTCCGGTGTCCCGGGGCGGTGTCCGGAGCTCGCCCGCGGCGCAGGTGACGGCGGTGGTGTCTCCTACTAGATAAGTGTGTCTTTGGTGTGAGACGCTCCCGTCGCGCCGCCCGCGGCGCCTCACCCCGGTCCCGACGACGTCGACAGGTGGTGCACCATCCGCGCAGCAGTCGCCTCCGAGCTCCCTCGCCCGCTGACGGGCGAGGTGGCGTCCCCCGGCCTCCGGCTCCCCGCTCCTTCCCCCTGGTACCCCGGCGAGGGCCCGTGCCCGGCCCACGCCCCCGACAACGGAGTCCGCCGATGACCACGACGGAGAAACCGGCCGAGCTCGCCCAGGGCCTGATCACCCCGGAGGGCGTCGCGAAGATGCAGGGGCTGGTGCAGGTCGAGCTGCGCCGCCCCTTCATCCTCAACACCCAGATCACCTACGACGCGGTCCGCAAGTACTGCTGGGGCATCGGCGACGACAACCCGCTCTACCTCGACGAGGACCACGCCCGCGGCACCGAGTACGGCGCCCCGGTCGCCCCGCAGGGGCTGCTCTACACCACCCACCCGACCTACGTGCAGGTCGGCCTGCCCGGCGTGCACGGCCTGCACGCGGGGACGAACTGGCGGTTCCACGGCCCGGTGCCCACCGGGTTCACGCCGAAGGTCGTCTGCTGGCTGAACCGGATCGAGGAGCGCGAGTCCACACTGGCCGGGAACTCGGTCTGGGTCTTCTTCACCACGGTCTACGCCACCCAGGAGGGCCGGGTCATCGCCGAGGCCGAGTCGTACTCGATCCGCTCCGAGCGGCGGAAGAGCCGGGAGCGCGGCAAGGAGTCCGGCAAGCAGATGAAGGTCTGGACGCCCGAGGAGCTCGAACCGGTCGAGGAGAAGATTCTCGCCTACGCCCGGCGCGGCGGCGAGGACCGCTTCTGGGACGACGTCGAGGTGGGCGACCCGGCCGGCGAGCTGCTGAAGGGCCCGCTCTGCGCCACCGACATGATCGCCTGGTACGGCGGCTCGCAACCGGTGTACCAGCCGGCCCACGGCATGGCGCTCCAGCACTACCGCAAGCATCCGAAGTGGGCGTTCCGCAACCCGCAGATCGGCGTGCTCGAGCCCAACATCCGGGTGCACGAGAGCATGGAGGCCGCGCGTTCCTCGGGGCTCGCCGCGCCGTACGACGTCGGCATCCAGCGCCACCAGTGGCTGTTCCAGATGCTGTCGGACTGGGGTGGCGACGCCGCGTTCGTCAAGGAGTGCTCGGTCCAGTTCCGCGGCATGAACTACTTCGGCGACCTCACCACGCTCGCCGGCACCGTCACCGAGAAGTTCGTCGACGACGACGGGGACTCCGTCGTGCGGCTCGAGGTGCACAGCACCCACCAGGACGGCCGCGACATCATGCCCGGCTCGGCGCTGGTCGCGCTGCCCCGCCGGGACGGGTACCGCCCGGTCGCCGCGGCGTCGTCCCGGTCGCTCGACTTCGAGACCCGCCTCGCCGAGCTGGCCCCCGACCTGCAGCGCCTGCCCGGGACCGCCCGGTGACCGCCCGGCCGCTGGAGGGCTACCGGGTCCTCGACTTCACCCACGCCGCCGCCGGCCCGTACGCCACGATGTGGCTCGCCGACCTCGGCGCCGAGATCATCAAGATCGAGAAGCCGGGGCGCGGCGACGGGGCCCGGTACATGGGCGAACCGATGCACGGCCCGAAGCACTCGGACTACTTCGTCGCGCTCAACCCGGACAAGCAGAGCGTGTCGGTCGACCTGCACACCCCCGAGGGCGTCGAACTGGTGCGCGAGATCGCCGCGCACTGCGACGTCGTCGTGCAGAACTTCCGCCCCGGCGTGCTGGACAAGCTCGGCCTGGGCTTCGACGACCTGCGCGGGCTGCGCGAGGGGCTGGTCTACTGCTCGCTCTCGGCGTTCGGCGCCGACAGCACGTGGCGGGGCCGCCCGGCCAACGACATCATCATGCAGGGCGTGACCGGGATGATGGACATCACCGGCGAGCCCGACGGCGACCCGGTGCGGGTCGGCGTCCCGATCTCGGACTTCTCCACCGGCCTGTTCGGGTTGTCCGGTGTGCTCGCCGCGCTGCTCGCACGCGGCACGCACCCGGAGGGCCAGCACGTCGAGGTGTCGATGTTCGACGCGACGCTCGCGCTGATGGCCAACTACATCCCGGGCGTGCTCGACCTGGGCAAGCAGGTTCCCCGACTAGGTCGCGGGCACCCGCAGATCGTGCCGTACCAGGCGTTCCGCTGCGGCGACGGCGGCCACGTGATCATCGGCGCCTTCACCTCGGCGTTCTGGCGCCGGCTCGCGACCGCGCTCGACCACGACGACTGGATCACCGACGAGCGGTTCGCGACGAACGCCGCCCGGGTGGCGAACCGTTCGGTGCTGGTCCCGCTGATCGAGGAGATCCTGGCCGCGGACACCCGGGACGCCTGGTGCGCCGTGCTGGAGGCCGCCGACGTGCCGCACACCCCGGTGCAGTCGGTGTCCGAGGCGCTCGCGTCGGTGCAGGCGGCCGAGTCCGGCACCACCGTCGCGGTACACGACGCCGCCCGGACCCGGTCCGGGCACGTCGCGGCGAACCCGGTCCGCTCCACCGCCTGGCCCGGGCGGGCACACCGCACGTCGCCGCACATCGGCGAGCACACCGAGACCGTCCTCACCGGACTGCTCGGCAGGACCCCACAGGACATCGACGCGCTGGTCGAGGCCGGCGTGGTCGGGCGGGAGGAGACCGAATGAGTCCGGAACCGACGGCGCGGGGACCGCTCGCGGGCCTCAAGGTCCTCGACCTCGCCCACCAGTACGCGGGCGCGCTGGCCGGCAGCATGCTCGCCGACTTCGGCGCCGACGTCGTCGCCGTCGAGCACCCGGACGGCAACATGGTCCGCACCATGCTGCCCCTCAAGGACGGCACGTCGCTGTGGTGGAAGGTCGCCGGCCGGGGCAAGCGCGCGATCACGCTCAAGCTGTCCGACCCGGACGGCCGCGAGGTGGCGCTGAAGCTCGCCCGCGAGGCCGACGTGATCATCGAGAACTTCCGGCCGGGCACCCTGGAGCGGTGGGAGCTCGGACCCGAGCACCTGGAGGCCGCCGGCGTCGACGCCGTGATGCTGCGGATCAGCGGGTTCGGGCAGACCGGACCGCACCGCACCCGTCCCGGGTTCGGCTCGGTCGCCGAGGCCATGAGCGGGTTCGCGCACCTCACCGGCATGCCCGACGGCCCGCCGACCTTCCCGTCGACCACCCTCGCCGACGGTGTCACCGGCACCTTCGGCTGCCTCGGCGCGATGGTGGCGCTGAACGGGAAGCTGCGCGGGGTCGCACCGAAGGGCGTCCAGGTCGTGGACGCGTCGCTGGTCGAGTCGCTGTTCCGGATCATCCCGACCCAGGTCATCGGCTACGACCAGCTGGGCCTGGTCCCGACCCGGCCGGGCAACTTCATCGGCGACCACGGCGTGCTGCGCAACCTCTACGAGTCCGCCGACGGCGTGTGGTTCACCGCCAGCGCGGTCGGGGCGGCGACGATCCGCCGGATCCTCACCACGGTCGGCGCCGAGGACCTCATCGGCGAGATCGGGGTGACGCTGGCCAGCCACGACCGGGACACCCTGGAGGGCTTCTTCCGCCGGGCCGACGACCGGGTCGTCGCCTGGGCCCGGCAGCGCAGCTGGGCCGACATCGACGCCGCGCTGCTGGCCGGCGGGGTCGTCTACGAGCGCGTCTACGACGTCGAGGCGATCTACGCCGACCCGTACTTCACCGAGCGGGAGAACATCGTCGAGGTCAAGGACGTCGAGCTGGGCGCGGTGCGCATGCAGGGCATCGCGCCGAAGCTGCCCGGCTACGACCTCGAGATCCGGCACGCCGGCCCCACCCGGGGCCACGACACCGACGCCGTGCTCGGCGAGCTCGGGCTGGACACGGCCGAGATCGCCCGGCTGCGCGCCGCACAGGTCCTCTAGGGACGAGGAGGAGGTCGACGATGACCCGATTCGAGTTCGCCCCGCTGGGCGCGGCCCGCTCCCGGCTCGGCGAGAACCCCACCTGGCGCCCGGACGACGGCGAGCTCTGGCACGTCGACGTCCACAACGGACTCTTCCGGCGCACCGCCTGGGCGACCGGGGCGACGACCGACCGGAAGGTGGGGGAGCGGGTCACCTTCGTGCTCCCCGCCGCCGACGGCTCGGCCATCGTCTCGGTCGCGCACGGGCTCGGCCCGCTGCCGGCCGAGGGGGAGGCGCCGGCGCAGCTGCCGATCGAGACCGACCTGCCGCACACCAGCATCAACGACGGCAAGGTGGACCCCCGCGGGCGGCTGTGGTTCGACACGCTGGACCGGCCCCAGCAGCAGGACCACTGCGCGCTGTACCGGCTCGACGCGCCCGACGCGGCGTCGGTCCAGGTGCCCGGCGTGCTGCTCGGCAACGGTCTCGGCTGGTCCCCGGCCGGGGACCGGATGTACTTCGTGGACAGTCGCCGGCAGCGGATCGACGTCTTCGACTACGACCTGCACACCGGGTCGCTCGGGGAGCGGCGGGTGCTCTGCGAGATCCCGGAGGCCGAGGGCATGCCCGACGGCCTGGCCGTCGACGCCGAGGGCTCGGTCTGGGTCGCCCTCTACGGCGGGTGGCAGCTGCACCGCTACACCCCGGACGGCACCCTCGCCGACAAGGTCGCCGTCCCCGTCCGCTACCCGACCTGCCCCGGGTTCGCCGGCCCCGACCTGCGGACCCTCGTCGTCACCACCGCCTACGCCTACCTGCAGGACGAGGGAGAGCCGATCGGCGAGCTCGACGGCGCGGTCCTCGTGACCGACGCCGACGTCCCCGGCCTGCTCCCGCCCCCGTCCGCCCTCAGCCTCACCGGGAGCCCCGTATGAGCACCGCGACCACCCCGCTCGTCTCCGAGATGCTCATCGGCGACGACATCCTCACCGGGGCGTCCGGCCCGACGCTGACCCACCACTACGCCGCCACCGGCGAACCCAACGGCGAGGTCCCGCTCGGCGGGGAGCCGGAGGTCGCCGCCGCCGTCGCCGCCGCGAAGGCCGCGCTGCCGGCGTGGGAGGCCCTCGGCCCGGTCGAACGCCGCAACCGGCTCGCCCGGCTGGCCGAGGTGGTCGAGTCCTGGACCGGCCGGTTCGAGGCGATCGCGTCGGCCGAGACGGGCATGCCGAAACAGGGCTTCGCCTGGCGGGTGCGGCTGTCCTGCGAGTGGATCCGCACCTACGTCGGCTACGCCGACAAGGTCGGCGGGGACGTCACGGCCTCGGCCGACGACGGGACGCTGGAGTACACCCGGCTCGAGCCCTACGGCGTCGTCGGCATCATCATCACCTGGAACTCGCCGCTGCTCTCGCTGTGCATGAAGATCCCGGCGGCGCTCGCGGCCGGGAACACGGTCGTCGTCAAGCCCTCGGAGCTGACCCCCTACACCCCGGCGCTGTTCGGGCGGGCCTGCCTCGAGGCGGGCATCCCGCCGGGTGTGGTCAACGTCGTCGTGGGTGGCGCCGAGGCCGGCGAGGTGCTCACCGTGCACCCGGACGTGGAGAAGGTGTCCTTCACCGGCGGGCTGAGCACTGCCGCGGCGATGATGCGGTCCGGGGCGGCGCTGGTGAAGCCGTTCTGCTTCGAGCTCGGCGGCAAGTCCGCCTACACGGTCTTCCCGGACGCCGACGTCGACCTCGCGGTGACCCTGGCGTCGAAGGAGATGTCCAACGCGGGCCAGTCCTGCAAGTTCGGGTCCCGGCTGTTCGTACACGACGCGGTGTTCGACGAGTACCGCGAGAAGCTGGCCGCGGCCATCGGCCGGGTGGTCGTCGGCGACCCGGAGGACACCGGCACCACGATGGGCCCGCTGATCACCCGCGGCGCCCAGGAGCGGGTGCTGGGCTTCGTCGAGGGGGCCCGCGGCCGCGGTGACGGTCAGGTCCTGCTCGGCGGCGGCGTCCCGCAGCTCGACACCCGGCTGCGCCACGGGTACTTCGTCGAGCCCACCGTGTTCACCGACGTCGACCCGGCCAGCCCGCTCGGCCAGGACGAGATCTTCGGCCCGGTCTTCGGGATGTTCCGGTGGAGCGACGAGGAGACCCTCGTCGAGCAGGTCAACTCCACGAAGTTCGGACTCTCGAACTACGTGCACACCCGCGACCTGCGCACCGCGACCCGGATGGTGCACCGGCTCAAGAGCGGCACCGTCTACGTCAACGACGCCAACCGCCGCAACCCCGGCGCCCCGTTCGGCGGCTTCCGGGCCAGCGGCATCGGCAGCGAGGGTGGGCGCCGCGGACTCGAGGAGTTCCTGCGCGCCAAGACCGTCGGGATCGCCTGATGGGACGGCTCGACGACACGGTCGCGCTGGTGACCGGCGGCGCGTCCGGGATGGGCCTGGCCTCGGCGACCCGGTTCGCCGAGGAGGGTGCGGCCGTGGTGGTCGCCGATCTCGACGCCGCGGCCGCCGACCGGGCGGCCGCCGGAATCGTGGCCGGCGGTGGCGAGGCGAAGGCGGTCCAGGTCGACGTCGGCTCGGTCGCGAGCCTGCGGGCGATGGTCGAGGTGGTGGCCGCGCAGTACGGCCGGCTGAACGTGCTGTTCAACCACGCCGGGATCCCCGGCCCGCCCGGGCTGGACCTCACCGAGGAGGAGTTCGACCGGACCGTCGACATCAACCTCAAGAGCCAGTTCTTCGGGACGCAGCTGGCCCTGCCGCTGCTGCGGGCGGCCGCCCCGCGCGCGTCGATCATCTACACCTCGTCGGTCTCCGGACTGATGGCGGCGCCGAGCAGCCCGATCTACGGCATGACCAAGGGTGGGACCCAGATCCTCATGCGGTCGGTCGCCAAGCAGCTCGGCCCGGAGGGCATCCGGGCCAACGCGATCTGCCCGGGCCCGACGAACACCCCGATGCTGCGGACCTTCGTGGACCCGGACCGGGCCGGCATGGCCGAGGGGGACGACTACGACCAGCAGGTCGCCGCCCGCGCCGCCCGGATCCCGCTGCGCCGTGCCGCGGAACCCGAGGACACCGCCGAGGTCGCGCTGTTCCTCGCATCCGACGAGTCCCGGTACGTCACCGGGACCTGGATCCCGGTCGACGGAGGTATGAGTGCCTGAGACACCCGTCCCGAGCGTCACGCTGCGCATGCTCGACACCGGCGCGCGGCTGGGCGTCCTCTCCGGACCCGACGACACCTTCCGCGACGTCCTCGACCGGCAGATCGCCCGGCGCACCGACCTGGCCACGATCTGGCAGCGGCACGGCCGGGTCGCACCGACCTTCTACGGCTCCGGGCACCACTGGATGTCGCACCCGCAGCAGTTCGCCGACCCCTGGACGGTGCTCGGCTACGCCGCGGCGGCCTGGCCGGAGGCCCATCTCAACAGCAACTTCATCCAGCTCCCGCTGTTCTCGCCGATCGATGTGGCGGAGAAGGTCGTCACCCTCGACCGGCTCGCCCTGCACGGCGTCACCTACGTCGTGGGCCTGGGATGGCGGCCGGAGGAGTTCGCCGCGGCGGGCACCGACGTGCGGTACCGGGTCGGCCGGTTCACCGAGATCGTCGAGACCTGTCGCGCGCTGTGGGCCGGCGAGGAGGTGAAGCCCGGGAAGCACTTCTCGGTCACCGGGCGGCTCGGCGCGCTGCCGCGCGAGGACCCCACGCTGGTGTTCGGCGTGCAGAGCCCGAAGGCCGCGGCGCGCGCGGCCCGGCTCGGTGACGGGCTCAACGTGTCCTGGGTGATGGACCACGACAGCTACCGGCGGATCAACGAGGCCTACCGGGACGAGCTGCACGCGCTCGGCCGGCCCGCGCCGCGGTACTGGGCGATGTCGAAGTTCCTGTCCGTCGACCCCGACCCCGCCCGTGCCGATGCCCGGCTGGACCGGATGACCACCATGTTCGACTGGTACGCCTCGGCGAGCACCTGGACCAGCTCCGACGTCAACACCGCGATCACCCGGGACCGCGAGGCCACCGACCGCACGATCACCGGCACCGCCGCCTCGGTGGTGGAGCAGCTCGTCCCGCACGCCCGCGAGTTCCCCTACACCGACCTGCTGCTCACCTGGCTCGCGCCGGGGTCCGACCCGGCGGAGAACCGGGACCATTTCGCCCACCTGTGCGAGTCGGTGGTGGTCCCGCTGTTCGACGAGCTGGGCGTGCCCGCCGCCGAGCGCACCCTCAAGATCTAGGAGGCCACATGTCCCGCGAGGTGCTCGTCTGCGAGCCGCTCCGGACCCCGATCGGCCGGTTCGGGGGAGCGCTGGCCACCGTGCCGGCCGTCGACCTCGGCGTCCGGGTCGTCCGCGAGCTCATCAGCCGGGTGGGGATCGCCCCCGAGCGGGTCGACGACGTGATCCTCGGCCAGTGCTACGCCAGCGGCGAGAACCCGGCGATCGGCCGGATCGTCGCGCTCGACGCGGGCCTGCCGGTGAGCACCCCGGGCGCCCAGGTCGACCGGCGCTGCGGCTCCGGCCTGCAGTCGGTGGTCAACGCGGTGCTGCAGGTCGGTTCCGGCGCCGGCGACGCGGTGATCGCCGGCGGCGCGGAGAGCATGAGCCAGGTCGAGTACTACGCGACCGGCATGCGGTTCGGATCGCCCGGCGCGACCGTCGAGCTGCACGACCGGCTCGCCCGCGCCCGGCAGACACCCGGTGGCCGGGACCATCCGGTCGAGGGCGGGATGCTGGAGACGGCCGAGAACGTGCGGCGGATCCACGCGATCCCGCGCGAGGAACAGGACGCGCTGGCGTTGCGCTCGCACCGCCGCGCCGTCGAGGCGCACGACGCGGGCCTGTTCGTCGACGAGCTCGTGCCGGTCGAGGTCACGACCCGGAAGGAGAGCGTGCTGGTCGACCGGGACGAGCACCCGCGGCCGGACACGACGGCCGAGTCGCTGGCCCGCCTGAAGCCGGTGCGCCGGGGTGTCGACGCCGACGCCACGGTCACGGCCGGCAACTCGTCCGGGCAGAACGACGGCGCCGCCGCGTGCCTGGTCGCGACCCGGTCGGTGGCCGCGGGCCTGAACGTCGGCGTGGCCGCGCGGATGGTGTCCTGGGGCGTGGCCGGGGTGCAGCCGGAGCTGATGGGGCTCGGTCCGGTCCCGGCCGTCGAGGCGGCGCTGCGCCGGGCCGACCTCACGATGGCCGACATGGACCTGGTCGAGCTGAACGAGGCGTTCGCCGCCCAGGTCCTGGGCTGCACCCGGGAGTGGAAGTTCGGCGAGGCCGACCACGACCGGCTCAACGTCCGCGGCTCCGGGATCTCGCTCGGGCACCCCGTCGGGGCCACCGGCACCCGGATCCTCGCGACCGGTCTGCGCGAGCTCGCCCGTCGCGACGGCCGGTACCTGCTGGTGACGATGTGCATCGGTGGTGGTCAGGGGCTCGCCGCGGTGTTCGAGCGCGTCCGTCTGTGAGTGCGCGGCGCCGGACCGTCCGGTCCGGCGGTCTCGACCTGAACGTGCTCGTCGAGGGCGACGGGCCCGCCATCGTGTTCCTGCACGGTGGCGGGCTGACCGCGCACACCTGGCGGCGGGTCGTCGCCGACCTCGCGCGCGACCACCGGTGCGTCGCCGTCGACCTGCGCGGGCACGGGGACAGCGACTGGTCGCCGTCCGCGGACTACACGCTGACGAGCATGGCCGCCGACCTGCGCACCGTCGTCGCAGAGCTCGGGATCGCCCGGCCGCACCTGGTCGGGATGTCGCTGGGCGGCCAGGTCGCGCTGCACGCCGTCTGTCACGGGTTCGCGGCCCGGTCACTGGCGCTCGTCGACGTCGGGCCGCGGTTGCTGCAGCGGCCGGACAACCCGATCCGCACGTTCATGCGCACCCACTCCTACCCGAGCTTCGACGCGGCCCTCGACGCGGCCGCGGAGTTCCGACCGGACCGGGACCGGGCGTCGCTGGCCTCGAGCCTGCGCCGGTCCATGCGCCCGGCCGGCGACGGGAGCTGGAGCTGGAAGTGGGACCCGGCCCGCCGGGACAGCTACGCGGAGCGCAGTGCGGAGGCGCGGGCGCTGACCGGGCTGCTCGGGGCGGTGTCGTGTCCGGTCCTGGTCGTGCGGGGTGCCCGCAGCCCGGTCTTCGGTGCGGCCGACGCCCGCCGGCTCGTCGTGGCGCTGCCGCGCGCCCGCCTGGAGACCCTCGACGCCGGGCACGACGTCCAGTCCGAACGCCCTGCCGAGCTCGCCGCGCTGATCCGGGCGTTCCACGAGGAGGACCCGGACGCGCCGTGCGGCCCGCCGGCGGGTGCCGGCGGGCCGCACGGGCAGGCGGGTCAGGGGATCTCGTCGTAGTAGACCGCGACCGGCGGCGGGTCACCGGCCATCGTGTCCGTCGGCCGCAGCCGGCCGTCGGCGAAGCGCTCCTGCAGCTCCTTCTCCACCCCGGCAGGGTCGTCGGTGTCGAGCTCGTAGATCACCAGGTAGCGGTGGCCGCCGGCGAGCTCGCCGTGGAAGGCGCTGCGCTGCTCGGCCGTCCGGAACCGGCGGGCCGAGAGCACCCCGGGGATCGCGCACACGTCGGGGACGTGCATCCTCGAGTACCAGTCGTTGAACTCGTCCTCCCGGTCCGGGCTCACCACGTCGCTGAACACCGCGTGGATCATCTTCGGCATCAGTTCCCCTCCCACAGCTGCTGGAACATCGTGTCGCTGCCGGCCACCACGGGTGTGGCGCCGTTGACCTTCGGGTCGGTCTGGTCGACGTTGTCCGGGGTGACCACCCAGAACCGCGGAAGCTCCGAGGGCACCTGCGGGGCGCCGGTGACGTTCCGGACGATCGAGTCCAGCCCGGCCAGGTAGGTCTCGACGAACGGCGACGGCACGGACGCGAGCTGGTCGCCGGTCCGGATGTACTGCCAGGTCGTGTCGCCGCCACCCTCACCCACGATCTTCACGTGGTCGAGCCCGGCCGCCTTCAGGGCCGCCGGGAGCCCGGCGGCCAGCGAGTCGATCGACAGCGCCACGTGGTCGACCTCGGGGTGCGCACGCAGGTAGCCGACGATCTGCTGCGGCACCGCGTTGCCCAGCGCGGTCACCGGGATGTCCTGGGTGTCGGTGCCGCAGGAGGCACACAGCCGCTGCATCGTCGCCAGGAACTCGTCCTGCATCTTCGACAGGTTCACGAAGGCCGGGACGTTGAAGTAGACCGCGTTCGCCGTGCCCCCGCTCTCCTCGACGAGGTAGGCGGCCATCAGCTCGCCCGCGGCCTTCTGCTGGTCCGGCGTGCAGATCGTGTAGTCGACGCCGTCGCCCACCTCGTCGTCCGAGCACGCGCTGACCAGCCAGGTGCCGTTCGCCTGCAGCTCGGGCAGGTAGCGCTCGTACACGGTGCGGTCGATCGCGATGTAGATCGCGCCGACCGACTTGTTGCGGACGACCTGGGCGAAGGCCTGCTGCTGGGACTCGGGGCTGCCGTCGGTGTTGATGACGTTCAGCGTCCAGCCGAGCTTCTCGACCGAGTCCTGCAGGAAGCCGGCGATCTGGTTGCAGTCGGCAGCGGCGCAGCTGATGAAGTCGACCGACTTGCCCGGCGGGATCGGCCGGCCGACGGGCTCGGTCACGTTGAGCTCGGTCGGCCGGGTCGTGTGCTCGGCGATCATGTCGCGGGCCTGCTGGACGCCGGCCTCGTCGACCGGGCCCGACTCCGTGGTCTGCTCGCCCGCGCCGCAGGCGCCGAGTGCGAGTACGCAGACGATCGCGGTCATCGCGCTCGTCGCACGCCCGAGCAGGGTCGTTCTCCGCATGAGGAACTCCAGTGTTCGCGTGGGGAGGGGATCAGCCGCGGCGGACGCGGCGGCGTTGCAGACCGGTGGCGGCGAGCGCCCCGATGAGGACCACGCCGGTGAACATGTCCGCGGCGTAGTTGGGTGCGGCGGCCAGGCTCAGCCCGACCGTCCCGGCGCCGAGCATGACGACGGCGATCAGGGTGCCCCAGGCGTTGAACCGGCCGGCCCGCAGCTGGGTGGCGCCCACGAACACCGCGGCGAACGCCGGGAGCAGGTAGGCGGTGCCGGCGGTCGGGGACCCCGCCGACAGTGAGGAGGCCAGGCACAGCCCGGCGAACCCGGCGATCGCCGAGGACACGATCAGCGCGCCGAACCGGATCCGGTCCACCCGGATCGAGGCCAGCCGGGCCGCGTCCGGGTTGAAGCCGACGGCGTAGATCCGCCGGCCGGTCACCGTGTGCTCGAGCAGGTACCAGAGCAGCGCGGCGAGCACGACGGCGTAGACGGCGGGCCCGGTGAACCCGCCGAACTGCACCTGGGCGAGCTGGGCGAACCCGCCGGCGAGCTCCACTCCGGACACGATCTGGTCGTTGGTGAAGAAGATGATCGAGGCCTGGACCAGCGAGCCGGTGGCGAGCGTCCCGATGAACGAGTCGATCCGCATCCCGACCACCACGAGGCCGTTCAGCGCGCCGATCAGCAGCGCGGCGAGCATGCCCAGCCCCATCGCGAGGACGGGGTGCACCCCGGCGACGACGAAGTGCGCGGCCGTCACCCCGGACAGGGTCATGACGTAGGCGAACGAGAGGTCGAAGGTCCGGGTCGCCAGCGGGACGACGAGGGCCAGTGCGGCCATCGCCGTGATCGAGTAGCCGTTCGCGACCTGCTTCACCGTGGCGAGCGTCGGGTAGGTCACCGGCAGGTAGATCGTGAAGAGCACGACGATGAGCCCCAGCACGTAGACCGCGCCGATGTTGCGCGGGCCCAGTGCCGCCCAGCGGGGGGTGCTGCGGGTGCGCGGGGACGGGAGCGCCGCGGGACGCTCGGTCTGCAGGGTCATCGCTGGTCCGTCTCTTCCATGGCCCGGAGCAGGCCGTGCTCGGTGATGTCGGTGCCGGTCAGCTCCCGCACGATCCGGCCGTTGCCCAGCACCAGGACCCGGGTGCACAGCGCCAGCAGGTCCCCCGGGTCGGCCGAGGTCACGAGCACGGCGAGCCCGGCCCGGGCCCGCTCGGCGACGAGCTCGTGGATGGCCTGTCGGGCCGCGGGATCGACCCCGGCGGAGGGGTCGCACAGCAGCAGCACCGCAGGCTCGCGGGCCAGGGCCCTGGCGAGCACCACCTTCTGCTGGTTGCCACCGCTGAGCGTGGTGATCCCCGCCATGGGGCCGGCGGCCTTCACCCGGACGTCGGCGGTCCAGCGCTCCACGAGCCGGCGCTCGCGGGTCCGGGACAGCGACGGCCCGGCGCGCAGCCGGTCCAGGACGGAGATCGTGAGGTTCTCCGCCACCGACATGCCGGGCAGCACCGCCTCCCGCAACCGGTCCGACGGCACGAGCGGCAGGTTCAGCCGTCCGGCCCGCGACACCGGTGTCGGCGGACTGCCGTGCAGCCTCACCTCGCCGGTCGCGTGCGGCACCGCACCGGCGAGGACGTGCGCGAGCTCGGTGCTCCCGGACCCGGGCAGTCCGGCGATGCCGAGCACCTCGCCCTCGTGCAGCTCCAGGCCCACTCCGTCGAGGTAGCGGGCCCGCAGGTCGCGTGCCGCCAGGGCGACCGGTCGGTGCACCGCCGGCGGGAGGCCGGCGCGGTAGCCGGCGTCGACCTCGTCGCCGGCCATCAGCGAGGCCAGCGCCCCGGCGTCGAGCCCGCGGGTGGGCCGGGTCGCGACCAGCCGCCCGGCCCGCAGCACGGTGACCCGGTCGGCCACGGCCAGCACCTCGTCGAGCCGGTGCGACACGTACAGGATGCTCGTACCGCGGGCCCGGACCCCGCGGACGATCTCGAGCAGGTGCTCGGCCTCCGCGGGCGGCAGTACGGCGGTGGGCTCGTCGAGCACCAGCAGACCGGCCCCGCCCTCCCACCCGGCCAGCGCCGCCGCGATCGCGACGACGGTCCGCTGGACCGGGGTGGCCGACGACAGCGGCGCACGGACGTCGAGGTCGACGGCGAAGTCCGCCAGCAGCTCCAGGGTGCGCTCGGTCTGGGCGGCCCAGCGGATCCGGCCGGCCCGGGTGAGGAACTCGCTGCGCAGCGCCAGGTTGTCCACTGCGGACAGCTCGAGGAACAGGCCGAGATCCTGGTGGACGAAGCGCAGCCGCTCCCGGCCGGACGCCCCGGACAGCGTCACGACCGAGCCGGGGTCGGGGTCGTGGTACCCGGCGAGGATCTTGATCAGGGTCGACTTGCCGGACCCGTTCTGGCCGACCAGGGCGTGGATCTCGCCGTCGGCGACGTCGAGGTCGACGGCGTCGAGCGCGGTCGTCCCGGGGAAGGTCTTGGTGAGGTCCCGGATCTCCAGGACCGGCGGTGCGTGCACGGCACCTCTCCTTCGAGGGCAGCACCGGCCGGCGGACGGTCCCGGGGGAGGACCGCCCGCCGGCGGGGGAGCGGATCAGTCGTAGACGATGACGCCGCGCAGGTTCTTCCCGGCGTGCATGTCCGCGAAGGCCTGGTTGATGTCCTCGAGCGGGTAGGTCCGGGTGATCAGCTCGTCGAGCTTGAGCGAGCCCTCCCGGTAGAGCCGGGCGAGCAGCGGGATGTCGGCCCGGGCGTTGGTGTCGCCGTACAGGGTGCCGTGCAGCCGCTTGCCGCACATGACGTAGTCGAACAGGTCCATCTTGATGTCCTTGACGCCCATCGGCACCACGCCGGTGAGCACCATCGTCCCGCCGCGGCGGAGCATGGTCTGTGCGGGATGCATGACCTCCGGCGGCACCACGCCCATCGTGATGATCACCCGGTCCGCGCCCTGGCCGTTGGTCATCCCGTCGACGAGGGTCTTCGCCTCGTCCCAGGACGCGACGGTGTGCGTGGCACCGAACAGCGGTGCCTGCTCGCGCTTGAACTCGGCCGGGTCCACCGCGACGATCACGCTCGCGCCGCGGTGCCGTGCGCCCTGCACCGCGTTCATCCCGACGCCGCCGGTGCCGATCACGACGACGATGTCGCCGATCTCCATGTCGGCGGCGTAGGCCGACGAGCCCCAGCCGGTCGGGACCCCGCACCCGAGCAGCGCCGCGGACCGCAGCGGCACCTCCGGGTCGATCTTCACCAGGGCGTTGGTCGGCACGCACACGTAGGGGGCGAAGGTGCCCAGGTAGGACATGCAGCCGACGCCCTCGCCGTCGGCGGTGAACACCCGGTGGGTGCCGTCCGGGGCGGTGCCGCCCAGGACCCCGGCCCCGAGCTCGCACAGCGTCGAGTAGCCCTTCACGCACATCGCGCACCGCCCGCAGGACGGCATGAACGACATGACGACGTGGTCGCCCGGGGCGAAGTGCGTGACGTCCGGCCCGACCTCCTCGACGACGCCCGCGCCCTCGTGGCCGCCGAGGACCGGGGCCCAGCCGCCGAGGTCGACGTCCCCGGTGTCGAGGTGGTCGTCGGAGTGGCACAGCCCGGACGCGGCGAGCCTGATCCGCGCCTCGCCGGCCTTCGGCGGGTCGATCCCGATCTCCTCGACCGACCACCCGGAACGGGTGCCGGGCTTGCGCAGCAGCGCGCCCTTCGTCGTGATCCGGCCGCGGCTCACTTGCCCACCGCGCCGGCGTCGACCGCGATCTGGCTGCCGGTCACGTACCGGGACTCGTCGGAGGCGAGGTAGACGACGGCCGCCGAGATGTCCTCCGGCTCCATCCAGGGCACCGGCAGCAGGTTGAGCACGTCGGCGACCTCGGCCATGTCCTCCTTGCCGGGGTTCTCCAGGTCGGGCCGGAAGAAGCCGTAGGTCTGCGGGTTGAAGAACATCCCGGTGCCCACCGAGGACGGGTTGACGGTGTTCGCGCGGATCCGGTGCTCGGCCAGCTCGGCCGCGAGTGTCCGCATGAGACCGACGACCCCGTGCTTGGACGCGACGTAGTGGGCGATGTTGGGGACGCCCTTGTTCGCCGCGAACGACGCCGTGATGATCAGCGATCCGCCGTTGTCGGCCTCGATCATCGTGGGGATCGCGGCCTTCAGGGTCCGCCAGACCCCGGTCAGGTTGGTGTCGATGAGGGTCTGCCACTGCTGTTCGGAGAGCTCCCAGGCCTTGCCGAACGACGAGATGCCGGCGTTCGCGCAGACCACGTCCAGCCGGCCGAACGCATCGAGCCCGGCCCGGACCGCGGCGTCGAGCGCGTCGGTGTCCCGGACGTCGGCGACGGTGGTGACGATCCGGCCGCCCCTCTCCTCGACGAACCGCTGCGTCTCCTTCAGATCCTCCTGTGTCGACAACGCGTACTCGACGGTGTCGATCGGCCCGCAGGCGTCGACGGCGACGATGTCCGCGCCCTCCTCGGCCAGGCGCACGGCGTGCGACCGTCCCTGTCCGCGGGCCGCCCCAGTGACCAGGGCGACCTTCCCTGCGACCCGTCCTTCTCGTGGCATGGGCACCTCCTAATGCGTATTCCCAGCAAGACGACTGTGTGGAGTGGGAGACGGCTGCCATCGTGCGATGACCTACATCACAAGTCAAGAAGCGTCTCTTGCTAGAGAAGAATGTATTGACGAGAAGACGCCATTCGGGTCATGGTGCGACCCGCACCCCACCCGGGTGCGCCGAGGCAACGACGCCTACAGGAGGACGCCGCATGGTCCAGTCAGGTCGTTCCGAGTCCCCGCCGCACGTCCCGGACCTGGTCGCCGCCGCGCAGGCCATGACCCGCAGGCGACTCCGGTTCGCCCTGCCGCTCTGCCTGGTCAGCTTCGGCGGATTCATGCTGGTCACCGCGCTGTCCGGATTCAGTGACGTGCTCGATGCGCCGGTCGTGGGGCCGCTGACCTGGCTCTTCCTGCTGCTGACCCTGGGCTTCCCGCTGGTGGGGGTCTGCGCCGTGCTCTACCGCCGCCGGGCCGAACAGTGGGACGAGGAACGCGCCGAGGTGCTGCGCGCGGTGCGGAGCACCTCGTGAACGCCTCGCCGCTGACCCTCGCGGTGTTCGCCGGCGTCATCGCGCTCACCCTCGGTATCACGTTCTGGGCCGGCCGGCGCAACACCGGGGCCGGTGACCACTACGTCGCCGGTGGCCGGCTGACCGGATCCCAGAACGGACTCGCGATCACCGGGGACCTCGTCTCGGCGGCCGCGTTCCTCGGGACGGTCGGCCTGTTCGCGACCCAGGGCGTGTCGTCCTACTTCTACATCGTCGGGCCGTTCGTCGCGTTCGTCATCCTGCTGACCGTCCTGGCCGAACCGCTGCGCAACCTGGGTCGGTTCACGATGGCCGACGTCGTCGCGGGCCGGTTCCGGTCCCGTGGCGTCCGCGCCTCCATGGCGGTGAACTCGCTGCTCGTCACGATCTTCTACATGATCGCGCAACTGGTCGCGGCGGGAGCGCTGATCAGCCTGCTCCTCGGGGTCGACTACGCGGTCGCCGTGCTCGTGGTCGGCGTCCTGATGACCGCCTACATCGCCATCGGCGGCATGCTCGCGACGACGTGGATCCAGATCGTCCAGGCGGTCATGCTGCTCGGCTGCATGGCGCTGCTCGTGGTGCTGATCCTCGCCCGGTTCGGCTTCGACCCGATGGCGATGTTCGCCGCGGCCGCCGACTCGGGCGCGAAGGACCTGTTCACCTCGCCGAGCGGTCTGCTCCCGGGGTTGGACCTGCTGTCCCTGGCGATCGCGGTCGGTCTCGGGACCGCCGCGCTGCCGCACATCCTGATCCGGTTCCTCACCGTCCCGGACGGTCGCGAGGCCCGCCGCTCGATGAACTACGCCCTGGTCTGGATCGGCCTCTCGTTCGCCGCCGTCCCGGTCATCGGCTACGGCGCGGTGGCGCTGCTCGGCCAGGAGGCGATCACCGACGCAGCGGCCTCCGGGAACCTCGCGACCCTGCAGGTGTCCGACCTGCTCGGCGGGCCGGTGCTGTTCGCGCTCGTCGCCGCGGTCGCCTTCGCCGTGATCCTCGCGACCGTGTCCGGCCTGGTCATCGCGGGATCGGGCGCGCTCGCGCACGACCTGTACAGCTCGATCCTGCGCCGCGGGCGGGCGACCGAACGGGAGCAGGTGGTCGCCGGGCGGGCCGCCTCGGTCGCCGTCTCGCTCGTCGCGATCGCGGTGTCGCTGGGCGCCCAGAACACCAACATCTCCGTCCTCGGGGTGCTGGCCGTCGTCGTGGCCGCGAGCGCGAACATCCCGGTGCTGGTCCTGCTGCTGTTCTGGAAGCGGCTCACCTCCGCCGGCGTGATCTGGGGGATCGCGAGCGGTGTCGGCAGCGCGGTGCTGCTCATCCTGGTGGGTCCGCAGGTCCTCGGCGACGGTGCGCTCTTCCCGCTCACCTACCCCTCGCTCGCCTCGGTACCGATCGGGTTCCTGGGCTGCTGGCTCGGCTCGGTGCTCGGTGGCCGCAGGCACCGCGACGACCAGTCGTCCTTCGAGGAGATGCAGGTCCGGGCGGCGTTGGGCGTCACCACCTCCGGCGGCGAGGCCCCGGTCGACCGGACCACACCATGACCCTGTCGGCCCGGGACCGCGCCGGACCGGCTGCCGATGTGCCGCCGCCGCTGTCGGAGGACGATGTGACGCCGCCGGCGTCGGTGTCGGGTGCGACGACTCCGTCGTCGGTGCCCGGCGCGGCGGCCGCTGCGCTCGTCGCGGAGTTCGACGTGCTGATCGAGAACCAGGCGCCCGTCGACGTCGTGCTGCGACGGGCCGCCGAGCTCGCCGAGTGCCCGGCCGGCCTGGATCACGATGGTCTCGGTCCGCTCGTCGCCGGCGGTCCGGCCGGCGCCGGGCACGGTGGGGTCCCTCCGGTTGCCGCGGTCCGGCCGCTGCGGTCGGGCGGCGTGGTCTGGCTGGACCGTCCCGGCGGCGCCCGCCCGCTCGACGCCGTGCTGCTGGAGCGGCTCGCCATCGCCTGCACCGTCGCGATCGCGACGCGCGCGGGTCACCCGCGGCTCGGCGACCCCGGACTGCTGCAGCTCTGCGTGGACGACACGGTCGGCGATCTCGAGCGGTCCCGCGCACTGGACGCACTGGGCCTCGCCCACTCGACGCCGGTGACGATCATGGCGGTGCACGGCCCGCCACGCTCCACGGCCGGGATCGTCGCCGTCCTGGGTGGACCGGCCCGGGGAGTGCGGGCGACGGCGCTGGGACCGGTCGACCTGCTGCTCTGCCCCCGCCCGGTGCCGGACCAGTTCCCGGTCCCGGTCGGGGCCCGGGTCGGCGTCGGCCCGCCCGGGACCGCCGCCGAGCTGCCCCGGGCCTGGCGGGAGGCGCGGGCCGCCCTGCGCTTCGCGCTGCCGTGCCGCCATCCGCTGCCGCCGTACCCCGAGGACGAGGGCGTGATCGTGCGCGCCGAGCTGCTCGGCGGGTACGCGCTGCTGCCGCGGCTGGTCACCGGCGCCGACATCGCCGACGTCGACGACGTCCGCCGGCTCGACGAGCTCGCCGCCGAACCCGGCGGGGCCGACATGATCCGGACGCTGGTCGCGGTCGCCGCCAACGAGTCGCTCCGCAAGGCGGCCGCGGTCGTCCACCTGCACCACACCTCGGTCGCGCAGAAGGTGGCCCGCGCCGAGCAGGTGCTCGGGTTCGACCTCACCGAGGGGTACGGCCGGTCCCGCCTGATGGTGGGGCTGATGCTGCAGCGGATCCGCGGCTCGGCCCCGCTCGGCTGAGCCCGCCATCCGGCGCGGATCGGGCCGGAACCGCCACCACGTGCAGGGTGCCCGGGGTAGGTGGGCGATCTCACACTGGATCTCCCACCGAGAACGACGAGGTTCCCATGGTCTACGCCTTCGACCCCGATCTCGCGCCCGTGGCGCCGCTGATGCCGAGGTTCGACATCGCGGACGTCCCCGCCGCGCGGGAGCAGACCCGCGAGTTCGAACGGCAGGCACCGCCCCTGCCCGACGCCCCCGGCCTTCTCGACGAGGAGGTGCACGTCCCCGCCACCGGTCCGGACCGGACCGTCCGCTGCCGGGTCTTCCGGCCCGCGGACGACGCGCCCGGCGCGCCCGCGGTGATCCACCTGCACGGCGGGGCCTTCGTCGCCGGCAGCGTCGACCTGGAGGCCGGCGACGCCCGGCGGTTCGCCGCCGAGCTCGGCGCGGTCGTGGTGTCGGTCGACTACCGGCTCGCCCCGGACCACCCGTATCCCGCCGCGCTGGACGACGTGCACGCCGTCCTCGAGTTCCTGGCCGGCGGCGCATACGGCGTCGACGCCGACCGGATCGCCGTCGCCGGGCAGAGCGCCGGTGGCGGTCTGGCCGCGGCGCTGACCCTGCGCGTCCGCGACCACGGCGGCCCCACGCTGGCCGGTCTGTGCCTCAGCATCCCGGAGCTGGACCACCGGCTGGACACACCGTCCATGACGGCCTACGACGACACCCCCATCTGGACGCGGACCGACGCCCATCGCAGCTGGGCCTACTACCTCGGCGACACCGATCCCGTCCCGGCGTATGCCTCGCCGGCCGTCGCCGAGGACCTGACCGGACTCCCACCCGCCTACGTCTCGGTGTGCGAGTTCGACCCGCTCCGCGACGAGGGGATGGCCTACGCCTCCCGCCTGGTGCAGGCCGGCGTGCCCACCGAGCTGCACCTGTTCCCCGGCACGTTCCACGGCGCCGAGATGGTGGCGGGCGCTGCCGTCGCCGAGCGGATGGTCGCGGAGAAGACCGCGGCGCTGGGGCGGCTGCTGCGCGCCCGTGCGGGGGTGACCCTGTGACCGACCACGACGTCGTCGTCATCGGGGCCGGGTTCGCCGGCCTGCACCTGCTGCACAGCCTGCGCGGCCGCGGCCTGCGCACCCACGTGTTCGAGCGCGGCTCCGACGTGGGTGGCACCTGGTTCTGGAACCGCTACCCGGGCGCGCGCTGCGACACCCCGAGCCTGTTCTACGCCTACTCGTTCGACCCCGGGCTCGAGGCCGAGTGGCGGTGGGAGGAGCGCTACCCGTCCCAGCCCGAGCTGCTCGCCTACCTGCAGCACGTCGCCGACCGGTTCGACCTGCGCCGCGACATCAGCCTCGGCACGACGGTCGAGAGCGCCGAGTTCGACGAGGCCACCGACACCTGGCGGGTCCGCACCGGCGACGGCGCCGAGGTCACCGCCCGCTACGTCGTCACCGCCGTCGGCTGCCTGTCGGCCGCGCAGGACCCGCGGTTCCCCGGCCTGGACGGGTTCGCCGGCCGGGTCCTGCACACCGGGCACTGGCCGGCCGAGGAGGTCGACGTGTCCGGCCTGCGGGTCGGCGTGATCGGCACCGGGTCGTCCGGGATCCAGGCGATCCCGGTGCTGGCCGAGCAGGCCGGGCACCTGACCGTCTTCCAGCGCACGGCCAACTTCTCGCTGCCCGCGCGGAACCGGCCGCTGGAGCCCGGCGAGCACGAGTCGGAACGGCGCGACACCCCGGACCTGTGGGAGCAGGCCCGTCGCTCGCCGGCGGGCGCGCTCTGGAACGCGGGCGACGAGGCCCTGGTCGGCGCCGATCCGGGTGCGGTGCGCGCGGAGCTGGACCGCCGGTGGGAGTTCGGCGGAGCCGGGTTCATGACCGCCTACACCGACATCGCGGTCGACGAGAAGGCCAACGACGTCGTCGCCGACTACGTGCGGGACCGGATCCAGGACATCGTGGACGATCCGGAGACCGCGCGGGTGCTCAGCCCGCACGACCACCCCATCGGCACGAAGCGGATCTGCGTCGACACCGACTACTACACCACCTACAACCGGGCGAACGTCGCGCTCGTCGACCTGCGGGAGAGCCCGATCGAGCGGTTCACCGCCGACGGCATCGTCGTCGGCGGACGGGAGGTGCCGCTCGACGTCGTCGTGCTCGCCACCGGGTTCGACGCGATCACCGGCCCGCTCGACCGGATCGCGATCACCGGCCCCGGCGGGTCGTTGCGGGACAAGTGGTCGGCCGGTCCGCGCGCGTACCTGGGACTGGCCAGCGCCGGTTTCCCGAACCTGTTCATGGTCACCGGCCCGGGCAGCCCGTCGGTGCTCAGCAACATGGTGGTGTCCATCGAGCAGCACGTCGACTGGATCGTGGCGTGCATCGACCACCTCGTCGCCGACGGCGTGTCCCGGTTCGCACCGACGGTCGAGGCCGAGGACGCCTGGGTGGCGCAGGTCAATGAGATCGCGGACATGACGCTGATGCCGCGCGCCGCGTCCTGGTACATGGGCGCCAACGTCCCGGGCAAGACGCGGATCTTCATGCCGTTCGCCGGCGGGGTGGGGGCCTACCGGGAGATCTGCGACGGCGTCGCCGCGGACGGCTACCGGGGCTTCGCCCGGGACTGATCGACCCCGGCTCCGACGCACCTCACACCCCCTGGCTCCACCTCACACCCGCCGCGACGGGTGCGAGATGCGTCCAGGGGGTGTGAGGTGCGCGCTGCGGCCCGGTGTGCCGGGCTATCTGGAGGTCGTGAACCAGCCGGGCGGCGCGACCCCGGACAGCCGTCCGGTCAGCACCTGCGCGGCAGCCCGGACCGCGGCGGCGACCTCGTCGGCGCCCTCCGTCGACCGGTCCCGCCGCCGGGTCACGCTGAACGCCGCGACCGGGCTCCCGTGGTGGTCGAACGCGCACGCGCCGATCGACTGCATCCCCTCGGTGATCATCCCGTCCTCCAGTGCCCAACCGCGGTCGCGCTCGGCCGCGAGCAGCGTGCGGAGCTCCCCGAGCGACGCCGGGCCGGTGCCGGTGCGCCTCACGAGTGCCGACGGCGCCGGGAACAGCGCGCGCAGCTGGGCGGGCCCGAGGTGCGCGAGCAGCGACCGGCCGTTCGCGGTCAGCGACGCGGGCAGCCGGACTCCGACCTCGGTGACCAGCGAGACCGGGAACGCCTGGCGCCGGGGACGTTCCTTGACCAGGTAGAGGGTGTCCGGCCCGTGCAGGATGCCGAGGTGAGCGATCTCGCCGGTCCGGGCGGCGAGGCGCCGGGCCAGCGGACGGCCGAGCTGCTCCAGTGACCCGTGCCGCAGGTAGGCGCTGCCGACCTCGAACGCCGCGACACCGAGCCCGTAGGTGCGCTGGTCGGGGTAGTGCACGACGAAGCCGCGCTCGGTCAGCACCTCCAGCAGGTGGTAGGCCGACGACCGCGGGATCGCGAGATCCCGGACGAGTGCGGCGCCGGGCACCGGGCCGGGGCGCCCCGCCAGGTAGCGGAGCACGTCCAGCGCCCGGCCGACGGCGGGGGAGGTGCTGCTCACGGGGGACCTCCCGTCGCGTACGTCTCGGATCCGAGACGACCTTAGTGCTGCGGGCCTGTGCCCGGCGGTGCTGATGGGCTGCACTCGACGCACGCACGTTCCTCCGACCCTGGAGACCCGATGACGCCCTCACCGGCCCGCCCCGCCGTGCGCGCCCCGCGCGGCACCGAGATCTCCTGCCGCGGCTGGCAGCAGGAGGCCGCGCTCCGGATGCTGATGAACAACCTCGACCCCGAGGTCGCCGAGCACCCGGAGGACCTCGTCGTCTACGGCGGTACCGGGCGCGCCGCCCGCAGCTGGCCGGCGTTCGACGCGATCGTGACGTGCCTGCGCGACCTCGCCGACGACGAGACCCTGCTCGTCCAGTCCGGCAAGCCGGTCGGCGTGCTGCGCACCCACGAGTGGGCGCCCCGGGTGCTGATCGCCAACTCGAACCTGGTCGGCGACTGGGCCGACTGGACCCAGTTCCGCAAGCTCGAGGCCGCCGGGCTCACCATGTACGGGCAGATGACCGCCGGCTCGTGGATCTACATCGGCACCCAGGGGATCCTGCAGGGCACCTACGAGACCTTCGCCGCCGTCGCCCGCACGCGGTTCGGCGGCTCGCTGGCCGGCACCATCACCCTGACCTCCGGACTCGGCGGGATGGGCGGCGCCCAGCCGCTCGCCGTCACCATGAACGACGGCGTCGCGCTCTGCATCGAGGCCGACCCCACCCGGATCGAGCGCCGGATCGCGCACCGCTACCTCGACGTGCGGGCCGATGACCTGGACGACGCCCTGCGCCGCGCCGTCACCGCGCGCGACGCCCGCCGGCCGCTGTCCATCGGGGTGCTCGGCAACGCCGCCGAGGTCGTCCCCGAGCTGCTGCGCCGCGGGGCGCCGATCGACGTCGTCACCGACCAGACCTCCGCCCACGACCCCCTCGCGTACCTCCCGGTCGGGATGGAGGTCGCCGACCTGCGCGCCGCCGCCGCGGCCGACCCCGACGGCGTCACCACCCGGGCCCGGGCCGCGATGGCCGCGCACGTCGAGGCGATGGTCGGGTTCGCCGACGCCGGCGCCGAGGTGTTCGACTACGGCAACTCGATCCGCGACGAGGCCCGCCGCGGCGGCTACAAGCGAGCGTTCGACTTCCCCGGCTTCGTGCCCGCCTACATCCGGCCGCAGTTCGAGTCCGGGCGCGGCCCGTTCCGCTGGGCCGCACTGTCCGGCGACCCGGCCGACATCGCAGCCACCGACCGCGCGATCCTCGAGCTCTTCCCGGAGAACGAGTCCCTGCGCCGGTGGATCACGATGGCGGGGGAGCGGGTCGCGTTCGAGGGGCTGCCGGCCCGGATCTGCTGGCTCGGCTACGGCGAGCGCCACCGGGCGGGCCTGCGGTTCAACGAGATGGTGGCCTCCGGTGAGCTGAGCGCGCCGATCGTGATCGGCCGCGACCACCTCGACTCCGGCTCGGTCGCCTCGCCGTACCGGGAGACCGAGGCCATGCTCGACGGCTCGGACGCGATCGCCGACTGGCCGCTGCTGAACGCGCTGGTCAACACCGCGTCGGGGGCGACCTGGGTGTCGCTGCACCACGGCGGTGGGGTCGGCATCGGCCGCTCCCAGCACGCCGGGCAGGTCTGCGTCGCCGACGGCACCGCGCTCGCCGCGGCGAAGCTGGAGCGGGTGCTGACCAACGACCCCGCCACCGGGGTGATGCGGCACGTCGACGCCGGCTACCCGCACGCGGCCGCGGTGGCCGACGAGCGGGGTGTGCGGATCCCGATGCGGTCCGGCGCCGAGTGAGCAGCTTCGACGGGCTCTGGGCCGACCTCGCGGCCGTCGGCCGGCACCCCGGCACCGGCGGCTACCGGCGCTACGCCTGGAACGACGCCGACCTGACCCTGCGCGAGTGGTTCACCGGCGCCGCGACGGCCCGCGGGATGGACGTCGAGCGCGACCGCAACGGCAATCTGTGGGCCTGGTGGCTGCCGTCCGGGTGGTCGGGGGACCCGGTCGACGCCGTCGTCACCGGGTCGCACCTGGACTCGGTGCCCGACGGCGGCGCGTTCGACGGGCCGCTCGGGGTCGTCTCGTCGTTCGCCGCGGTCGACGCGCTGCGCGCCGAGGGGGTCCGGCCGCGCCGCCCGCTCGGCGTCGTCGCGTTCGTCGACGAGGAGGGTGCCCGCTTCGGCGTCGCCTGTACCGGGTCGCAGCTGTCCACCGGCGCGCTGGATCCGGACCGGGCCCGCGGGCTGCGCGACGCCGACGGGCGCACCCTGGCCGAGGTGCTCACCGGCACCGGGATCGACCCGGCCGGGCTGGGCCGCGACGAGACGCTGGCGTCGCGGGTCGGGTTGTTCGTCGAGCTGCACGTCGAGCAGGGCCGCGCGCTGGACCGGCTCGGCGCGCCGGTCGCGGTGGCGTCGTCGATCTGGCCGCACGGCCGGTGGCGGCTGAGCTTCACCGGCGAGGCGAACCACGCCGGCGCGACGCGCCTCGCCGACCGGCACGACCCGATGCTGCCCTACGCCGCGACCGTCGCCGCGGCGCGCGAGCGGGCCGCCCAGCACGGCGCGGTCGCGACGTTCGGCAAGGTCGCGGTCGCCCCGAACGGCGCGAACGCCATCGCCTCCGCGGTGATCGCCACCCTGGACGCGCGCGCCCCGTCCGGCGCCGTGCTCGACGCGCTCACCGCGGACCTGTTCGCCGACGCCGCCCGGCACGCCGCCGCCGAGGGGACCGCGGTCGAGATCGGCTCCGAGTCGCTGTCGCCGATCGTCGAGTTCCCGGACGGGCCGCGGGACCGGATCCGCGCGGTGCTCGGGCCGGACCTGCCGGTGCTCCCGACCGCCGCGGGCCATGACGCCGGCGTCCTGGCCCCCGAGGTCCCCACCGCGATGCTGTTCGTGCGCAACCCGACCGGGGTCTCGCACTCGCCGCACGAGCACGCCGAGCGGGACGACTGCCTGGCCGGCGTCGACGCGCTCACCGCGGTCCTGCGCGACGGGATCGCGCCGTGAGCGGGGCGAGCTCGTGGTGGTGCGCGCACGTCTGGACCGGCACCGGCACCGTCGAGCACGACGTGCTCGTCACCGTCGACGACGGCCGGTTCACCCGGGTCGAGCCCGGCACCGCCCGCCCCGCGGGGGTCCCGGTGCTGCGCGGCCTCGTCGTCCCCGGCCTGGCGAACGCGCACTCGCACGCCTTCCACCGGGCGCTGCGCGCCCGCACCCAGCGCGACCGCGGCTCGTTCTGGACCTGGCGGGACCTGATGTACCGGGCCGCGGACCGGCTGACCCCGGACAGCTACCGGGAGCTCGCCATCGCGGTGTTCGGCGAGATGGCGCTGGCCGGCATCACCTGCGTCGGCGAGTTCCACTACCTGCACCACGACCGCGGCGGGACCCGCTACGCCGAGCCGAACGAGACGGGGCTCGCGCTCGCCGACGCCGCCCGCGCCGCCGGGATCCGGCTCACCCTGCTCGACACCTGCTACCTCAGCTCCGATGTGGACGGCAGCCCGGTCGTCGGGACACAGGCGCGCTTCTCCGACGGCTCCGGCGACGCCTGGGCCGCCCGGGTGGACGAGCTGCACCGCAGTCTGTCCGGTGTGGACGGCATCGTGGTCGGCGCCGCCGTGCACTCGGTGCGCGCGGTCCCCACGGCACACCTGCCCGCCGTCGTCGAATGGGCCGCGGCCCGGCGGGCGCCGCTGCACGCGCACGTCGCCGAGCAGACCGCCGAGGTCGCCCGCTGCCTCGAGGTGCACGGCCGCACCCCGGTCGAGCTGCTGGGTGACCACGGCGTGCTCGGCCCCCGGACCACCGCCGTGCACGCCACCCACCTCACCGGCACCGACATCGCGACCCTGCACGCCACCGGCACCGGGACCTGCTTCTGCCCGACCACCGAACGCGACCTGGGCGACGGCATCGGCCCGGCGCCCGCACTGCTCGCCGGCCCGCCCGGCGCCGGTCCGTTCAGTCTCGGCTCGGACAGCCACGCGGTGATCGACCTGCTCGAGGAGGCCCGCGCGGTCGAGCTGGACGAACGGCTGCACCGCCGGGAACGCGGCGTGCTCGCCGCGGACACCCTGCTGACCTGCGCCACCCGGCACGGGCACCGCGCCCTCGGCCACACCGACGCCGGGACGATCACCCCCGGCGCCCGCGCCGACCTGGTCGCGCTCGACCTGGAGTCGGTGCGCACCGCCGGCGGCGGGCCGACCGCGGAGACCGCCGTGTTCGCGGCGAGCGCGGCCGACGTCACCGACGTGATCGTCGACGGCCGGGTGGTCGTCCGGGAGGGTCGGCACCGGACACTGTCCGACCTGCCCCGCCTCCTCGCCACCGCCGTCTCGGCGCTGCTGGACCCCGACGCGACCGGAAAGGACGCCGCATGACGACGCTGTACACCGGGATCGGCCAGCTGGTCACCAACGACCCCGCGCAGGGCGACGGGACCGAGCTGGGGGTGCTGACCGACGCCGCCGTCGTCGTCGACTCCGGCCGGATCGCCTGGGCCGGGCCGGCCGACCGGGCGCCGGACGCCGACCGCCGGGTCGACTGCGAGGGCGACGCCGTGGTCCCCGGCTTCGTCGACAGCCACGCCCACCTGGTGTTCGCCGGGCACCGGGCCGAGGAGTTCGCGGCCCGCGCGAGCGGGCGGAGCTACACCGCGGGCGGTATCCGCACCACCGTCGCCGCGACCCGGGCCGCGGACGACGAGACCCTCGCCGCCGGCGTCACCGGGCTCGCCACCGAGATGCTCGCCGCCGGGATCACCACCTTCGAGTGCAAGAGCGGCTACGGCCTGACCGTCGACGACGAGCGGCGCGCGCTGGAGATCGCCGCCCGGTCCACACCGGAGACCACCTACCTCGGCGCGCACGTCGTCCCGGCCGAGTTCGCCGACCGCCGAGACGACTACGTCGAGCTCGTCCGCGGCCCGATGCTCGACGCCTGCGCGCCGCACGCCCGCTGGGTGGACGTGTTCTGCGAGTCCGGCGCGTTCGACGCCGACGAGTCCCGCGCCGTCCTGACCGCCGGGCGGGACCGCGGACTCGGGGTGCGGGTGCACGCCGGGCAGCTCGGCGAGGGCGACGGGGTGCGCCTGGCGGTGGAGCTCGACGCCGCCGCCGTCGACCACTGCACGTTCCTGTCCGACGCCGACGTCGAGGCCCTCGCCGGCAGCTCGACCGTCGCGACCCTGCTGCCCGGCGTCGAGTTCTCCACCCGCACCCCGTGGGCCGACGGGCGGCGGCTGCTCGACGCCGGCGCGCGGATCGCGCTGGCCACCGACTGCAACCCGGGCAGCTCGTTCACCTCCAGCATCGGGTTCTGCATCGCGCTCGCGGTGCGGCACATGGGGCTCAGCCCCGCCGAGGCGCTGCACGCGGCGACGGCCGGGGGAGCGGCGGCGCTGCGTCGCACCGACGTCGGCGCGATCGTCCCCGGTGCCCGGGCGGACCTGGTCCGGCTCGCTGCACCGTCCTATGTGCACCTGGCGTACCGGCCGGGGGTGCCGCTGGTCCGCGAGGTCGTCGCCGGCGGGGCCCGGTACACGGTCGGGCGCCGACCGGCCCCGGTCCCCGAGGGAACGGCATGACCGGACCGGACGGCACAGCCGCGCCCGGCAGTGGTGCGCCCGGGCCGAACTCCCTCGTCATCGACGGCAGCACCCTGAACTGCGGCGACGTCGTGCGCGTCGCCCGCGGTGGGGTGCCGGTCACGGTCTCCCCGGACGCGATGAAGGCCGTGCACCTGTCCTACGAGACGGCGTGCGCGGCGAGCTCGGCCCGCCCCGTCTACGGGCGCACCACCGGCGTCGGCGCGAACCGGGACGCGGTCGTGGGCACCAGCGACGCCGAGACGCACGACCTGCGGCTGCTGCTCAGCCACGCCGCCGGGGTCGGCGAACCGCTGGACGACGACGTCGTGCGTGCCGCGATGCTGATCCGGCTCAACCAGCTCGCGGCCGCCGGGAGCGGTATCCACCCGCGGTTCGTCACCGCACTGGAGACGGCGCTGCTCGGCGACGCCGTGCCCGTCGTGCACGACGGCGGGTCGATCGGCACCGGCGACCTGTCCGGCCTCGCCGAGATCGCCCTGGCGCTGACCGGGCACCTGCGCTGGGGCCGCGGGGCCGTGCCGCCGATCCCGCTCGCGCCCGGCGACGCGCTGGCGTTCCTGTCGTCGAACGCGATCACGCTGGCCCGGGCCGTGCTCGCCGGCGAGGAGCTGGGCCGGCTGCTGCAGGCCGCGCACACCGTGACGGCGCTGTCCTACTGCGCGCTCGGCGGGTCACCCGAGGCGTTCGCCGAGGTGGTGCACGCCCGGCGTCCGCACCCGGGCGCGGTACGCGCGGCCGCGCGGATGCGGCAACTGCTGTGGCACGAGGGCGACCTGAGCCCGGGGCGCCGCATCCAGGACCCGTTCGGGCTACGGGCGTTCCCGCAGGTGCACGGCCCGGCGCTGGACAGCGTCGATCAGTTGCGCCGGATCCTGCAGATCGAGGTGAACGCGGCCGCCGAGAACCCGCTGATCGACGTCGCCACCGGCGGGGTGTTCCATCACGGCCAGTTCTCCACCGCCTACGCCGCCCTGGCGCTGGACCACCTGCGCGCCGCGGTGCACCACGTCGCCGAGCTGTCCGCGGCCCGCCTCGGCGACCTGGTGGAACCGGAGTACACCGGGCTGGCCCCGTTCCTGGCCGGCGGCCCGGCCGGCAGCTCGGGCGTGATGATCCTCGAGTACGTGGCGCACGACGCGCTGGGCCGGCTGCGGCACTCGGCCGGCCCGGTGACGATGGGGACCTCGGTGATCTCGCGGGGCGTCGAGGACCACGCGAGCTTCACCCCGCACGCCGCCCGCAGCACGGCCGCGGCGGCCGGGAACTACCGCACCGTGCTGGCCTGCGAGCTCGTCGCCGCCGTCCGGGCGCTGCGGCTCGCCGAGACCGCGCCGCACGGCCGGCTGCTGGCCGCGTCGTTCTCCGAGCTGGACGGGCTGCTGCCCGAGATCGTGGCCGACCACCCGCTCGGCCCGGAGGTGGAGCTCGCCGCGGGGGCGATCGACGGGCTGGCCGGGCCCACCTGAGCGCCGAGCCCGCCTGGGTATCAGCCGTCGTCGGGACCCCGGCCGACCTCGTCGTAGACCATGTTCCGGCCGGCGTGCGCCTCCGCCTTCGCCCGCTGCGCGATGTGCGGGTAGTGCAGGTCGAACGCGGGGCGCTCGGACCGGATCTTCGGCAGCTCGGTGAAGTTGTGCCGCGGCGGCGGGCAGCTGGTCGCCCACTCCAGGGAGTTGCCGAAACCCCACGGGTCGTCGACGGTGACCACCCGGCCGAACCGGTAGCTGTGGAAGACGTTGTAGAGGAACGGCAGCGTCGAGATACCGAGCAGGAACGCGCCGATCGTCGAGATCGTGTTGAGCGTGCTGAACCCGTCGGAGGGCAGGTAGTCGGCGTAGCGGCGCGGCATCCCCTCGGCGCCCAGCCAGTGCTGCACCAGGAACGTCATGTGGAAGCCGATGAACATCGTCCAGAAATGGATCTTCCCGAGCCGCTCGTCCATCATCCGGCCGGTCATCTTCGGGAACCAGAAGTAGATCCCGCCGAACACCGAGAACACGATCGTCCCGAACAGCACGTAGTGGAAGTGGGCCACGACGAAGTAGGTGTCGGAGAGGTTGAAGTCGATCGGGGGAGCGGCCAGCAGCACCCCGGTGAGGCCGCCGAGCAGGAACGTCACCAGGAATCCGGCGGCGAACAGCATCGGGGTCTCGAAGGTGATCTTCCCCTTCCAGAGCGTGCCGACCCAGTTCACGAACTTGATCCCGGTCGGGACCGCGATCAGGAACGTGGTCAGGGCGAAGAACGGCAGCAGCACCGCCCCGGTGGCGTACATGTGGTGTGCCCAGACCACCACCGATAGCGCCGTGATCGCGAACCCGGCGAAGACCATGCCCTTGTAGCCGAACAACGGCTTCCGGGCGAACACCGGGATGATCTCGGTCATGATCCCGAAGAACGGCAGCGCCACGATGTAGACCTCGGGATGGCCGAAGAACCAGAACATGTGCTGCCAGAGCACCACTCCGCCGTTCGCCGGATCGAACACGTGCGCGCCGAGGTGCCGGTCGGCCAGCAGCCCGAACAATGCCGCGGTGAGCACTGGGAACGCGATGAGGATGAGGATCGCGGTGAAGAAGATCATCCAGGTGAAGACCGGCATCCGGAACATGGTCATCCCGGGCGCGCGCAGGCAGACCACCGTCGTGACCATGTTGACGGCGCCGAGGATCGTCCCGAGCCCGGCGATGACCAGGCCGGTGATCCACAGGTCACCGCCCGGACCGGGCGAGCGGATCGCGTCGGACAGCGGGCTGTAGGCGAACCAGCCGAAGTCGGCGGCGCCGCCCGGGGTCAGGAACCCGGACAGCACGATCAGCCCGCCGAACAGGAACAGCCAGTAGGAGAACGCGTTCAGCCGCGGGAACGCGACGTCCGGTGCGCCGATCTGCAGCGGCAGGATGTAGTTCGCGAAACCGAACAGGATGGGCGTCGCGTACAGCAGCAGCATGATCGTGCCGTGCATGGTGAACAGCTGGTTGTACTGCTCGGTGGAGAGGAACTGCAGTCCCGGGCGCGCCAGCTCGGCCCGGATCAGCAACGCCATCGCACCGCCCGCGAGGAAGAACCCGAACGCGGTCACCAGATAGAGGACGCCGATGTCCTTCGGGTCGGTGGTGCGCAGCATCGCGAGGAAGCGGTTGCCCTTGCCGGGCGGTCGCGGGCGCGGCGTCGGACGGATCGGGTGGGGCACGAGGCCGGGGACGGCGCCTCCCGGTGCCGGATCCGTGCGCGTCATGCGGCCGTTCTACCCCTGGATGACCTGCGGCACACCGGTTCTCGACGACGCGTTCGGGACGTCGGGGACGGCCGTCGCAGCGGGTGCGCTTTCTCCCGCCGCTGAGCCGGACGCGGGGACCTGCACTCCGACGACGCCACGGCCTGAGCCGCGCCCCGGACCGTTGCGCGGGCGTACGGTCGGAGCATGCTTGCGCTGATCGGTGTGCTGCTCGTCGTCTGGCTGGTGCTCGCGGTCCTCGGCTTCGTGGTCAAGGGCCTGCTCTGGCTGGCGGTCATCGGGATCGTCCTGTTCGTCGCCACCGCGGCGTGGGGTGCGGTGAAGCGGCGCACGAACGCCGGGCCGAGGTAGCACCACCGCCGCGCGAGCCGGGCACGGTCCACCGGCCCCGCACCGGTCAGCGACGGTGCGGGACCGGGCCCGGGGAGCGGGACCGGACCGGGGTCTCGGGACCGACGCCGACGGCCGTACCCACGACCCAGTCGAACAGCGCCTGGTGCCGCGGGTCGCGCTCCGCGTCGTCCTCGGGGTGCCACTGGATCGCGACGACCGGTGCGTCCGGGTGCTCCAGCCCCTCCACGACGCCGTCCGGCGCGACCGCGGTGACGACGAGCCCGTCGGCGACGGCGTCGACCGCCTGGTGGTGGTACGACGACACCGCGATCCGTCCGGCCCCGACGATCCCGGCGAGCCGGCTGCCCGCGGCCACCTCGACGTCGTGGGTCCCGTTGCGGTGCAGCGTGCCCTCGTCGCCGATGTGCTGGTCGATCGTGCCGCCGGAGATCGCATTGAGCAGCTGGAACCCGCGGCAGATCGCCAGCAGCGGGACGCCCTCGGCGATCGCCGCCCGGACGATCGAGGCCTCGAACGCGTCCTGGCCCGCGTGGTCGGCCGGCACGGTGCGCGGGTCGGGCTCGGCGCCGTGCGTGGCGGGCAGCAGGTCCGCCCCGCCCGGGACGACGATCCCGTCGCACCGGCGGACCCGCTCCCGCGGGTCCAGCGGGCTCTCGGCGAACAGCGTGTGCGGCTCCCCGCCGGCGCGCGCGATCGACCGCAGCACAGCGACGGCGACGGCGTTGCCGGCGAACCGCAGGCCGTGCACCCGGTTCGACCACATCCCGGTGACGCCGATCAGCGGCGCGCTCACCGGACGTCGTCCGGCACCAGCGGGAAGTCGAGATCCGGCATCCAGCGGTGCCACGCCGAGGCGAGCGAGCCGTCCGCCGTCACGGCGGCGATCGCCTCGTCCAGCGCCCCGCGCAGTGCGTCGTTCCCTGGCCGTATGCCCACCGCCCACCGGTTGCGGGTCCGCGCGACGAACGCGTTGACCAGCCCCGGGTCGCGGCGGGTGAGCGGGATGTTGACGACGTCGTCGTCGACGAAGCCGTCGATCGTGCCGTTGCGGGTCGCCTCGATCATGTCGCCGAACACGTCGTCGCTGCTGCCGAAGCCGACCAGCTCGATGCCGCCGAAGGTGCGGGCCAGCTTCTCGTTGGCCGAGCCGGAGATCGCGCCGATCCGGTAGCCCGCGAGGTCGTCCGGGCCCCTGGCCGGGTCGCCGGCCCGGACCACGAGGGTCTCGTCGAAGATCGCGTAGGGGAGCGTGAAGTCCACCTGGGCCGCGCGCTCCGGGGTGACGCCCTGGCCGCACCAGACGGCGTCGGCCCGCCCGTCGCGCACCGCGGGCAGCATCGCCTCCCAGGCCAGGAACACCCACTCGACCTCCCGGCCCAGCCGCGCCGCGACCAGCGCCGCCGCGTCGGGCTCGTACCCGGTGCGGGTCGCGCCGTCCGGGCTGCGGTGGAACAGCGGCGGCGCCTCGGAGTCGATGCACGCCAGCCGCAGCGGGGGCGCGCTCACGGGATTGCCTCCCAGTACTGCTTGTACTCCCACTCGGTGATCGTGCCGCAGAACCGCGCCCACTCGTCCGACTTCAGGTCCAGGTACACCGAGGTCAGCGCCTCGGGGATCGCCTCGTTCAGGTAGTCGTCGGCGCGGAAGGCCTCGATCGCCTCGCCGAGGGTGCGCGGCAGCCGGATGCCCGCCACGTCACCGCCGGCCGTCTCCGGCTTGCCCGCGTCGAGCTCTCGTCGCAGACCGTCCTCGATGGACGCCAGCAGGTACAGGTGGGACAGGTACGGGTTGACCGACGCGTCCGGCAGCCGGAACTCCATCCGCCCGTTCGACGAGATCCGGACGGCCGCGGCCCGGGTGTCCAGCCCCCAGGTCGGCTCGTCCGGGGCGAACTGGCCGGCGTCCCAGTAGCGCTTGTAGGAGTTCACCGTCGAGCCCATGACCAGCATCGAGCCGGGGGAGTGCACCAGCATCCCGGCGATCGCGTGCCGGGCCCGCTCGGTGACGTGCAGCTCGACGCGGCCGTCGTCGACGATGTTCTCGGCGTCCTCGCCGGTCCCGCGCCACAGGCTCAGGTTGTGGTGGCAGCCGTTGCCCATCTTCCCGTTGGTCGGCTTGGGCATGAAGCTGCACTGCAGGCCGAGCTCGCGGGCGACCTGCTTGCAGATCTGCCGGTAGGTCACCAGCCGGTCCGCGGTCAGGCCGGCCCGGTCGTAGTGCCAGTTCAGCTCCAGCTGGCCGTCGTCCTCGTAGTCGCCCTGGATCATGTCCAGGCCGAGCGCGCGGGCGTAGCGGATCACCCGCTGGTAGACCGGCCGCATCCGTTCGAGGTTCTCCACCTGGTAGGCGGGGCTCTGGCCGTCCTTCGCCGTCACCTCCATGCCCGGCCCGGCCCAGGTCATCTCCGGCTCCAGACCGGAACGCAGCTCCAGCCCGGTCCGGGCGGTGAAGCCGGAGTGCGCGAGCTCGCACACCGCGCGGGTGTCGAAGGGCATGATCCGTCCGCCGACGCCCGGCAGCTGCGGGGGCTCGTAGGCGCGGCAGAAGACCCTCGCCACGGTGGTGTCCCAGGGCAGCACCTGCAGGGTCTCCGGCTGCGGCAGCGCCCAGAACTCCCGGGCCTCGATACCGCCGCCGATCAGGTAGCCGGACCGGTCGGACTGCAGGTCGGTCAGCGCGGTGCGGTGGAAGGCGATGCCCGTGCCCAGCATCCGGCGCAGGTGCCCGGCCGGGGCCACCTTGGCGACGGTGCGGCCGCCGATGGTGGGGATCATGTAGTAGACGAACTCGACGCCCTCCTGGGCGAGGGTCTCCTCCAGCCGGCCGACGTCGGGGGAGTCCACATTGGCCGCTCGGTGCCGGTCGAAGGCCTCCCGGTCGCCGAGCGCGGTGCGCAGGTCCTCGCCGAACCGGTTCGGGCCGGAGTCCACCGCGGAGCCCACCGCGGCGCCGGTCGGAACGGCGGTGACGGTCGGGCCGGCGCCGCCGGGGGCGTCCTTCTGGGACAGCGTCATGGTCGGCTCCTCGGCTCGTCAGGCGCGCGCGGTGAAGGTGATCGGGTAGCGGATCGGGCCGGTGTTGCCCGAGTCGGGCAGCCACTCGTCGCCACCCGCGGGGTGGACGTCGGTCAGCCGGCCGGTCAGCACGCGCAGCGCGACGGCCAGGTCGGTCCGCGCGATCTGGTGGCCGATGCAGTGGTGGATCCCGCCGCCGAAGGTGCGGTGCGGGCGGCGCTCCTCGGCGGTGACGTCCACGTCGCCGCCGCCGGGGTAGGCCCGCGGGTCGGTGCCCGCGGCGCGGGTGAACAGGTGCACCGTGGTGCCCTCGGTGATCTCCACCCCGCCGAAGGAGAAGGTCTCGGCGGCCTCACGGGTCACCCAGGTCGTGGTCGGGGCGACGCGCAGCGCCTCCTCGGTCGCGGCCCGGGCCAGCTCCGGGCGGGACGCGACCAGCTCCCACTGGTCCGGGAGGCGCAGGAACGTCCGCAGCATCAGCCCGAGCTGGTTGCGGGTGGTGTCCATCCCGCCGAACAGCATCAGCACCACCGCGTTGCGCAGCTCGGCGGCCGAGAGCCGGTCGCCGTCCTCGGCCGAGGTGTGCACCAGCTGGGACACGATGTCCTCGCCCGGATCGGCGACCCGTGCCGCGATCAGGGTCTCGACGTAGTCGTGCAGCGCCCGCACCGCCGCGTCGATCCGGTCGATGTCGTCCCGGACCGACACCGTCAGTGCCAGGCCGATCGTGTTGGCGTGCTCGGCGATGAACGGCCAGTCCGAGTGCGGGAGCGCCATCATCGCGCACAGCGCCCGGGTCGCGTACGGCTCCGCGAACTCGCTCACGAACTCGGCGTGGCCGCGGCCGGCGAAGGAGGAGACCAGCTCCTCGGCGACCTCGGTGAAGACCGGCTCCAGCCGCCGGGCGCTACGGGTGGAGAAAGCGGGGTTGAGCAGCCGCCGGATCCGGTGGTGCTCGTCGCCCTCCAGGACGAGCAGGTTGCGCGCCCACCAGGCGTGGAACGGTCCGTCGTGCACCCCGTGGTGGTCCGGCCAGCGGGCGCTGCCCTGGACCAGCGACGGGTGCCGGAGCAGCTCGGTGACCTCGGCGTAGCGCAGCACCGCGAGCCCGTAGTTCGTGCGGGCGTACCAGGACCGCTCCCGCGCGTCCCGCACCGCCTCGGAGTGCATCGAGAACGACGGGTCGGTGATGTCGAGGTACGGAGCATCGGTCACGTGCGGTGTTCGGTTCATCGGACTGCTTCCTCGAAGACGAGCACGACGGCGACGTGGCGCGGGAGGAATAAACTACGAGTGAAGGTATTCGCGCCGCAAGAGTCCGATCGGCGGCGTCCGGGTGTCCGAAACGCGCTACGGTGCGCGGCGACGACGAGGAGGGGGACCGTGTCCGACCGGAACGGGCTGCTCCCGGCGTTGGCCGAGGACGGTGCGGCCGCGAACGGCGCCGGCATCGCCGACCGGCTGGCGTCGTCGATCGCGCTCGGGGTGTTCTCGCTCGGGGAGAGGCTGCCGACCGAGGTCGACCTCGCCCGGCAGTTCGGGGTCGCCGTCGCGACCCTGCGCAAGGCGCTGGCGACCTTGCGCGAGCACGGTCTGGTGGAGACCCGCCGCGGCCGGTTCGGGGGCACCTTCGTCGTGCGGGCGCCGTTCCCGTCCGATGGGGAGGCCGCCGACGCGCTGGCCCGGGCCGGCGTCGTCGATCTGCGCGACCTGCACGACGAGTACGTCGCGGTCGGGTCGGCCGTCGCCGGGCTCGCCGCGACCCGGGCCGTCGCGTCCGGGGTGGACGGGCTGGCCGAGGTCGCCGCGCGGATGCCTCGGGCGCGTACCGCGCCCGAGCGGGCCACCGCCGACAGCCGGTTCCACATCGAACTGGCGGTGCTCGCCCAGTCGCCGCGGCTGCTGCGGTCGCTGCTGCGGTTGCAGAGCGAGGTCAGCTCGCTGTACTGGTCCGGCGCGGTCACCGGCACCGACGTGACCGTGGCCGGTGCGGTGCACGCCGAGCACCTCGGGATCGTCGAGGCCGTCCGGGCCGGGAACGCACACCGTGCCGAACGGCTGATGACCGAGCACGTCCACGACTGCGTCTACCGTCTGATCGACGCCAAGATCGCGCTCGGCCGGGAGCCGGTCGCGACGGAGAGGTCCACCAGATGACCCGTGATCCGCAGCCCGATGACGCCGTGGTCGAGCTCTCCGGATGGTTCGCCTGCGTGTTCGACGGGATCGAGGCGATGAACCGCGACTTCACCGCGCTGATCGAGCAGGTCAGCACCCCCGACGACGGCGTCGCCCGGCTGGCCGAGTCCGGCCGCGCGGCGCTGCGCGGGCGCGTCGGGCGGTTCCTGGGCGAGCACCGCAGCACCGACGGGGCCGGGTTGGTGTTCGCCCGCCCGGCCGACGCGACGTCGCCGAGCGCGATCGAGTGGTGGGTGCGGGGCAGCGGCGGGGACATCGACCGCTACCGCTTCGGGACCGACCCGGCCGCGGCCGGCTTCTACGAGTACGAGCGGCTCGAGTGGTTCGTCCGCGCGTACCGCGACGGCCGGCCGTGCATCGCCGGCCCCTACATCGACTACCTCGGGGTGGACCAGTACATCGTGACCCTCACCGTGCAGGCCGTCGCGCACGGGCGGCCGATCGGGGCCGCGGGCGCCGACATCCGGGTCAGCGACCTCGAACGCGCGCTGATGCCGATCATGCGCCGGGTGCCGGGGGCGGCCGCCGTGCTGAACACCCACGACGCCGTCCTGGTCGGGAACTCCAGCCGCCTGCTGACCGGAGACCGCATCGCCGAGATCCCCGACGGTTTCCGGCTGACCCCGCTGCCCGGCTCGCACGACCTGCTCCGCCTGCTGCACCGCTGAGTTCAGCGCCGCGCGGCACGCACCAGGGCCCCGAAGATGCGTGCGCGGTCGCCGGGATCGGCGGCCGGCTCCTCCGGGTGCCACTGCAGGCCGACGACGAAGCGCCGGTCGGTGCGCTGGGTTCCCTCGACGACCCCGTCGGCGGCGCGCGCCGTGACGACCAGCCCGTGCCCCGGGCGGTCGACGGCCTGGTGGTGGCCGTTGCGCACGGGCACCCGGCCGCGGCCGAGGACGGCGTGGATCAGCGAGCCGGGGACGAGCGCGACCTCCTCGTCGACGAACACCGGCTCGCCGGACCTGCCGCGATGCGGGTTCTCCGGCCCCAGGTCCCCGACCAGCGTGCCTCCCGAGGCGACGGCGAGCAGCTGGGACCCGCGGCAGATCGCCAGCGTCGGCCGGTCCTCGCCGATGCCCGCGTCCAGCAGCGCGAGGCAGAACTCGTCCGCGGGCCGGTACACGCCGTAGAGACCCGGGACCGGGCCGTCCACGCCGTAGAGCGCGGGGTCGACGTCGCCACCGCCGAGGAACAGGAGACCGTCGTACGCGGCGACCACATCGGACGGTGCCGGGAGCTCCGCGGCGCTGCTGTCGACGAGCACCGGCCGGCCACCGCCGTCGCGGACCGCCGTGAACGCGGTGGCGGTCAGCTCGGCCATCAGGTCCCGGCTCTCCGCGGTCATGCCGGGGAACCACAGCGACACCACGACGGCGATCCGCGGCGCGTCCGCGGGCACCTCCCCGGACTCCGGCTCGAACCCCGACGGGTCCACGACCACGTCCCGTTCCACGACAGCTCCCCTCGACACCGGCCCATCATCGCCGCCGGGCCGCCGTCGTGTTACCGCAGTGGTACACAGTCGACACCGCGGACCGGCACTCTAGGCGCCGCGCTTGACATCTGCTTCCATATGTTTCCGCGCGGACGTGACCCACGCCACGGAGTCCGGCCCCAGGAGGAGTGCCCGTGAAGTTCAGCTACGTCATGCTTCCCGACTATCCGCTGACCGAGTCGCTCGAGTCGATCAAGCTCGCGGACGAGCTCGGGTTCCACGCCGTCTACGCCGCGGACGAGACCTGGCACAAGGATCTCTGGCTGCTCTTCGCGGCCGCCGCCGACAAGACGACGAACATCCGGATGGGCCCGAGCGTCTCCGCTGTCGTGCTGCGGGAACCCTCGCTGATCGCCCAGGCGACCGCCACCCTGGACGAGCTCACCGGCGGGCGCGCCGAGGTCGTGCTGTCCTCGGGCAACTTCGGCCTGCTGGCCCAGTACGGGATGGACTGGAGCACCCAGAAGCCGCTCTCCCGGGTCCGCGAGGGCGTCGGGGTGATCCGCACCCTGCTCGACGAGGGCGCGATCACCCACGACGGCGAGTTCTTCACCTACAACGGCCTGTTCACCTTCGCCCGGCCGGTGCAGGACCGGGTCCCGGTGAAGATGGGCGCGATGGCCGGCCCGAAGTCGTTCCAGGTCGCGGGGGAGGTGTCCGACGGCTGTCACCACGCGCTGGGTTACACCCGCGAGGCCTACCAGTACATGTACGACAACATGAAGATCGGTGCGGACAAGGCGGGCAAGAACGTCGACGACCTCGACATCGGCGCCTGGTGCGTGTTCGCCGTCGGCGAGGACTCCGCCGTCGCGAAGGAGGCCGCCAAGTCGATGGTCGGGCTCTACGCCTCGGCGATGCCGGACTCGCTGCTCGAGCGCAACGGCGTCTCCCCGGAGGAGATGAAGCCGATCCTGGACAAGTTCGTCGCGGGTGACCTCGCGGGCTCGATCGACGCCACCCCGGACGCGCTCGCCGACAAGCTCTCGGTCGCCGGGACGCCCGAGGAGTGCGTCGCGAAGATCGAGGAGATGAAGGCGGGAGGTGCGAACCACATGATCTGCGCGATCACCGACGCCACGCTGGTGAAGACGTTCATGGGCCGCGACCTGCCCGGCGTCGCGACCGTGGACGAGCAGCTGAGGCTGATCGCGGAGAAGATCATGCCGCAGTTCGCCTGATCCGGCGCGGAATGCGGCCGGGGTGGCACAGCGCGGACCACCCACCCCGGGTGATGCGTGCCGTCCCGGGCCCGGGAAGCCTGCCCGCCGGGGAGGTGCCCGGTGCAGCCACGACGGCGGGAACCAGGCCCCGGAGCCCTCCCGGGGGACCCGGGGTGAGCACGGACGTCCTGGTGCTGGGTCTCGCGAGCGTCGTCCGGCCGACCGCCGTGGCCGCCGTCTACGCGTTTCTCTCGGCCCGGTCCCCGGCCCCGTTGCTGGTCGCCTACCTCGCGGCGGGACTGGCGCTCAGTCTCACCGTCGGCGTCGGAGCGGTGACGGTCTTCCACGTCACCGCCCCGCCGCCGACCGCCACCAGCGGCGGCCGGGCCGTCCTGGACGTCGTGCTCGGCGTGGTCGCCCTCGGGGCCGCCCTCTACTACCTCTGCCGGCCGGTACCGGACCCCGGCAGGGCACGGCCCGAGCGCCCACCCTCGGCCGTCCGGCGCCGGCTGACCGAACCCACCGTGTCGAGCGCGGCGGTCGCCGGCGTCGTCACCCACCTGCCGGGGTTCTTCTACCTGGCCGCGCTGGCCGCGATCGTGGCGAGCGGCCCCGATCTCGTCGGGGGCCTGCTGCAGGTCGGTCTGTACAACCTGCTCTGGTACTCGGTCCCGCTGGCGGCCCTCGCATCCTGGACGTGGCGCCCCGAGGCCACCCGCGGCGCGGCGGCGTGGATCACCGGGTGGGTCCGGGAACGCCGGACGGTGCTGGTCGTCGTGGTCCTCGCCGTCGTCGGCCTCTACCTCGGGACGGTCGGCACCTACCAGCTCCTCACCGGGTGAGCCGGTAACTCATCCTCCGTGCGTGAGGCCGTCACGTCCCGGCCGGTGCAGCCTCACCCGATGACCGTGCCCGCGGAGCCCACCGGCCCGGCCGTCCCGGCGACCGCGCCGCACACCCCCGGCGCCCTGCCCCGGGCCCTGGTCCTGCTGCTCGGCATCGCGGCCGCCGTGATCGTGGTGGTCGGTATCCGCGCGACGGCCTGGCTGGTCGGACCGGTGTTCCTGGCGCTGATCATCGTCATCGCGGCCTACCCGGTCCAGCGGTGGCTCCGGGACCGCGGATGGCCCGGCTGGGCCGCGACCCTGGCGCTGGCCCTGGTCATCAACGCCGGTCTGCTGGCGCTGATCCTGGTCGTGCTGGTGTCGGTCGGCCAGCTCTACACGGTCCTGCCGCAGTACTCGGCCCAGTTCGACGCCCTGCTCGCCTCGGTCGAGCACACCCTCGCCGGCCTCGGCATCGGGCAGGCCCAGCTCCGTGCCGCGACACAGTCGTTCAGCCTCAGCTCGCTGGTGGGGGCGGTGGGCGGCGTCGTCTCCGGCGTCTCCGGGGTCCTCACCGTGATCGTCCTGGTCCTGGCGCTGCTGCTGTTCTTCATCGCCGACGCGCGCTCGTTCGACAAGCGCCTGGACAGCATCGCGGGCGAGCGCCCGCAGGTGGTGCGCGCTCTGGAGAGCTTCGCGACCGGCACCCGCAGCTACCTGGTGGTGACCACGGTCTTCGGCTTCATCGTCGCGGTGCTCGACGGCATCGCCCTGCAGCTCATGGGCATCCCGCTCGCGGTCCTCTGGGCGATCCTCGCCTTCATCACCAACTACATCCCGAACATCGGCTTCGTCTTCGGCCTGGTTCCGCCGGCCCTGCTGGCGCTGCTGATCGGCGGGTGGCAGCTGCTGGTCGCGGTGGTCGTCGTCTACTGCGTCCTGAACGTGGTCATCCAGTCGTTCATCCAGCCCCGCTTCGTCGGCAACTCGGTCGGGCTGTCGGCGACCGTCACGTTCGTGATGCTGCTGTTCTGGGCATGGGTCATCGGCCCCCTCGGCGCGCTGCTGGCCATTCCGCTGACGCTGCTGGTCAAGGCGCTCCTCGTCGACGTCGACGGGCGGGCCGCCTGGGCGGACGCCCTGCTGCGGACCGACGCCGAGGAGAGACCCCGGCCGACGCCGGAGCCCCCCGGGGCGGGCGATGCGACCGGGCCGCAGCAGGCGCCGTCCTGAGCGGGACCGGGTCCGGGGCGTCGCCGGATGTCGATCACGGCCTATCGAGCCGGGTCGAGGACTCCCGGACCACCACCTCGTGCGGCACGACGACGTGCTCCGCCGGCGGGCAGGCCCCGTCGATCCGGTCGGCCAGCCGGGCCACCGCGGCCGCCGCGATCCGGTCGGCGTGCGGCTCGAGCGTGGTCAGGGTGGGGTGCAGGTAGGCGCCGTCGGGCACGTTGTCCCAGCCGGTCACGGCCACGTCGTCGGGGACCCGCACTCCCATCCGGCGCAGCCCGGCCATCACCCCGATCGCGAGCAGGTCGTCGGCGCAGACCAGCGCGTCGATCTCCGGGCCCGCGGCGAGGAGCCGGCGGGCGGCCTCGGCTCCCTGCTGCTGGGTGAAGTTCGAGACTGCCGCGGGCTCCGGGGCGATGTCGGTCGTGGCCCCGACGAACCCGGGCGCGGTGCGCCCCTGGGCGAGGACGTGCGCCGTGACGTCGTGTGCGGCGGCGACGTTGTCGATCCGGACGACGTCGAGGGGGGTGTCCCCGGTGCTCTCACCGAGCAGGACGACCGGCATGCGCTCGGCCAGCGACTCCAGCTCGCTGCGGGTGGCGAAGGTCGGGCTGAACACGACGCCGTCGAACGCGACCCGTTGCAGGGAGTCCGCGGCGTGCCGTTCGTCGCCGCGCCGCTGCCCCGCCTGTTCCACGAACACCGCGTACCCGCGCTCCGCCGCGGCGGCGAACGTCGCGTCGACGAGCACGGCGAAGTAGGGGTTCACGATGTCGGGCACGACGAGCGTGAGCGTGTGCGTCCGCCCGCCGCGCAGTTGCCGGCCGACGACGTCCGGCCGGTAGCCGAGCTCCTCGATCGCGGTGAGGACGCGGTCCCGGGTGGCCGGCCGGACGTTCGGCCGGGCGACATGGGTGTCAGTATCGGCGATCGCCGTCCTCGTAGGCCGCCGGGCGGAGCTGGGCCTTGCGGACCCGCTCGACGTCGAGCTTGTCGCCGCGGTCGAACCGGTAGATCCCGTTCTGCTCCTGCATGACGTCGGTCAGCTGGGTGTAGCAGTAGCCGAACATCCGCGGGTCGGCCAGCAGGACGCCGGTGAGCCCCTCGAACCGCCGGTGGAATCCCTCCTCGTCGCGGACCCGGGTCCCGTAGCCCCACGAGGTGTACGCGTCCTCGCCGTCACCGGAGCCGTCCCGGGCGGCGGCGTCCGGGTCCCACCAGATCCCGCCGAACTCGGAGAGGAAGTAGGGCTGCCCGGCGTAGTCCACCGAGATCACGTCCCCGGCGTGCGACAGGTTGACGTACGGGCTGCCGTCGGCCGACCACGCGACCTGCTCGCGGAACGCCTCCGGGTCCTGCTCGTAGCTGTGCGAGTCGTACACGTCGGTCTCGGGGACCCGGTGCGAGTACCCGGAGGCGTCGATCACCGGGCGGGTCGGGTCGGCCAGCTTGGTGGCCAGGAACATCGCCCGCGTCACGTCGTCGAGCACGGTGATCCGGTCGTGCAGCGCCTGGTCGGTCTCGTTGAGCGGGCACCAGCCGACGATCGAGGGGTGGTTGCGGTCCCGCTCGAGCACCTCCAGCCACTGCGTCACGAACGACGCCGTCGGCTGCTGGTTGTGCCCCTTCACCCCCAGCCCGCGCACACCCCAGTCCCCGAACTCGCCCCACACCAGGTAGCCGAGCCGGTCGGCGTGGTAGAGGTAGCGCTCCTCGAACACCTTCTGGTGCAGCCGCGCGCCGTTGAACCCGGCGCGCAGCCCGAGCTCGATGTCGCGGACGAGGTCGGCGTCGCTCGGCGCCGTCATGAGCGACTGCGGCCAGTAGCCCTGGTCGAGCACCAGGCGCTGGAAGACCGGCTCGCCGTTGAGCAGCAGGGCCCGGCCGTCGACGGCGACCGAGCGCATCCCGGCGTAGCTCTGCACCCGGTCGACCTCGGCGCCGTCACCGTCGAGCAGGGTGACCACGAGGTCGTAGAGGAACGGGTCCTGCGGGTTCCAGGGCCGCAGCCGGTCGTCGGGGACCGCCAGCGCGACCGACGGGGCGAGGTCGAGATCGGCGCGGGCCCGTCCCTCGGCGACGGTCCCGGCGGCGTCGGACAACACGGCGACGACCTCGTGTCCGGCGTGGTTGCCGCTCAGCCGGCTCCCGACCGTGAGGGTGCGGCCGGCGAGGTCGGGCGTGAGCTGCAGGCGGACGACGTGCTGGGCGGGCACCGCCTCCAGCCAGACCGTCTGCCAGATCCCGGTGGTGCGGGTGTACTGGGCGTGCGAGTTCTCGTACCAGGTCGCCTGCTTGCCGCGGGCCTGTGCGTCGTGCCGGCTGTCCCGGGCGCGGACGACGATCCGCACCGGCCCGCCGGCCGTGACGTGCTCGGTGATGTCCGCGGTGAAGGAGCTGAACCCGCCGCGGTGCCGGGCGACCTCGACGTCGTCGGCCCAGACCGTCGCGTCGTGGTCGACGGCGCCGAAGTGCAGCAGCACCCGGTGGCCGTCCCAGCCGGCCGGGACGTCGACCGTCCGGGCGTACCAGACCGCCTCCATGAAGTCGGTGCGTCCGATGCCGGACAGCTCGGACTCGGGCGCGAACGGCACGGTGATCCGCTCGGCGAGCTCGCGGGTGCGCAGGCCCCGTTCCAGACCGGAGTCGCCCAGGTCGACCTCGAACTCCCACTCGCCGTTCAGGCACCGCCACTCCGGGCGGTACAGCTGCGGGCGCGGGTGCTCGGGACGCGGGATCGGGTGGTCGTTCACGTGCGCGGGTTCCCTTTCGTGAGACTGATCGAACGGTGGGAGGACTGTCATCGGCCGCCGAGGCCGGTGGTCGCGATGCTCGCGACGACCTGGTGCTGGAAGAACAAGCCACGGTGCGACAGGCCGCTGCGAGGGTGCGCGGCCGTCGCCGCGGTGCGAGCTGCCGACGTGTGACGCGCGAGATCGGCGCCGGGGTGCGCGGACCCGGGGCGGGCGCACGGCGCGCAGGGTCAGGGGCCGTCGAGCGCCCGGGAGATCGCGCGCGCCGTGGTCCGCACCGGCGTCGCGAGCTGGTGCGGCGCCGCGGTGCCGTACCGGACGACGAGCGACACCGCGGCGACCGCACGGCCGGCCCGGTCGAGGACCGGGGCGGCGACCGACAGCGCGTCGTCGGTGACCTGGCGGTCGCTCACCGCGAACCCGCGGGTGTGCACGTCGGCGAGCATGCGTCGGAGCTGCCCGGGATCGGTGACCGTGCACGGCGTGTGCGCCTCGATCCGGGTGGACAGGACCTCGTCGACCACGTCGTCCGGGGAGTGGGCGAGCAACACCAGCCCGACGCCGGTACTGGTCAGCGCGAATCGCCCGCCGACCCGGGTCAGCACCGGGACCGCGCCGCTGCCCGCGAGCCGCTCGACGAACACCAACTCCGTCCCCTGCCGTACGGCGAGCTGCGCGTTCTCCTGGCTGACCTGGCACAGGTCCTCGAGGAACGGCAGCGCCCGCTCCCGCAGCCCGCCGCCGCGCGGGGCCAGCGAGCCGGTCTCCCACAGCCGCAACCCGATGCGGTAGGCACCGTCCTCCCCACGTTCCACCGCGCCCCAGTCGACGAGCGGCCCGAGCAGCCGGTGGACGGTGGAGATCGGCATCCCGGTGCGCCGGGCCAGCTGGCTCAGGGTGAGCGCGGGCCGGTCCGCGTCGAAGGCCGCGAGCACCGCCAGCCCGCGGGCGAGGACGGCCTGACCGGTGGTCCGCTCGCGTTCCGGCGGCGGATCGGCCGCCCGCCCGGACCCCGTGGTGCGCACACACGCCTCCTCACCCGGCCGTCGGCACGGCTCCATCGGACACGATCCTGCCCGCACGGCGCCGTTCCGCGGAACCCGCTGCGCCCGCTCCACGCTCCGCCGCCGCACCGGCGCGGCGCTGCCTCGCACCCCGCCCAGAGGGCGCCGCACAGTGCGGCGGGGCGCCACGGGGTGCGAAGCCGGGGCGTCGTCGGTCGCGCGTCGGGCGGGTCGGATGTCCCGATCCACCTGCGGGTTCCGGCCGGACTTTCCGGTGGACGGGAAGGTCGTCGCTGCCCGGCCCGGGCGGACTGCACTCTCTCGACGGCGGCACCGCAGCCGTCCGGAGCCCTCGGAGAGGTGGTCGCCGTGACCGAACCCGTCAGCACAGCCCTGCCGCGCGACCGCTGGTTCGTCGCCGCCTACTGCCGGGAGATCGGCCACGAGCTCTTCTCCCGCACCGTCTGCGGGGAGTCGATCCTGTTCTGGAGGACCCGGTCCGGCGAGGTCACCGCGATGGCCGACCGGTGCGTGCACCGGCGGTTCCCGCTGTCCCAGGCGCCGACCCGGCTGGTCGACGACCGGGTGGTGTGCGGGTACCACGGCTTCACCTACGGCGCCGACGGCCGCTGCGTCGCCGTCCCGGGCCAGACCCGGGTGCCGCGCACCGCCCGGCTCGCCCGCTACCCGGTCGTCGAGCAGGACTCGTTCGTCTGGGTCTGGATCGGCGACCCCGGCCGAGCGGACGTGACCACGATCCCGCGCGCCACGTGGCTGAACGATCCGCAGTGGACAGTCGTGAGCGGGATGGAGCCGCTGCGCGCCCGGTTCGGTCTCCTGGTGGACAACCTGCTGGACCTGTCGCACGAGACCTACCTGCACGGTGGCTACATCGGCACCCCCGAGGTGGCGGCCACGCCGATCACCACCGAGGTCGACGACGACGCCGGAGTCGTCCGGGTCAGCCGCCGGATGGCCGACGCCGAGTGCCCGCCGTTCTACTCCCGCTCGACCGGCCTGTCGGGGCGGATCAGCCGCTGGCAGGACATCGAGTACTTCCCGCCGTGCCTCTACACGCTGCACTCGCGGATCGCGCCGCTCGGGTCCGTCCCGCACCCGGACGGCTCGGACCCCGACGCCTTCCACGTCGAGGTCGTCTACGCGATCACCCCCGAGACCGCGACGACCACACACGATTTCTGGGCCGTCGCCCGCGACTTCGCCCGGGACGACCAGGAGGTGTCGGAGTTCCTGGCCGAGCAGAACCGCACCGTCGTCCTGCAGGACGTGGCCGCGCTGGACGTTCTCGAGCAGGTCGTCGCGACCGACCCGCCGGGCTCCCAGGAGCTCTCGATCAACATCGACACCGGCGGGCTGGCCGCGCGCAGGATGCTGGCGGCGATGACCGCGCCGGCCGGTGCGGCGACCGAGGTGGGGGCGCGATGAGCGGGCTGCTGCTGACGATCCGCTGGCTGCCCGGCGACGACCGGTTGGAGGCCACCTGCCACTGCGGCGCGGTCGCGGTGCTGGACGGCCCGGAGGAGGCCTGGTCATGGCTGCGCGGACACCCGCGGGACCACCGGACCCACGAGGCGGCGGCCTCGCCGCGCGCCACCCGTCCGGAGCCGTCGGGAGTGGCCGGATGAGCGCCCCCTCCCCGGCCGCCGCGGCCGACACCGTCCACCCGGCCGACGCCGTCATCCCGACGGACCTCGACCTCGTCGTCGCGGCGCGGACGGCGGTGGCGAGCGAGGTCGTCGCACTGGACCTGGTCACCCCGGACGGCGCGACGCTGCCGCCCTGGACCCCGGGTGCGCACGTCGACCTGCTGCTCGACGACGGACTCGTCCGCTCCTACTCGCTGTGCGGCGACCCGGCCGACGCCGGACGCTGGCGGATCGCCGTGCAGCGTGAGGCAGCCGGCCGCGGCGGGTCGGCCGCGGTCCACGAGCGACTCGTGCCCGGCGCCGGCATCCGGGTCCGCGGGCCGCGCAACCACTTCGCGCTGGTCCCGTCGGCGTCCTACCGGTTCGTCGCCGGCGGTATCGGGATCACCCCGCTGGTCCCGATGCTCGCGGCCGCCGAGGCGGCGGGTGCCGACTGGCGGCTGACCTACGGCGGTCGCAGCCTGGCGACGATGGCGTTCGCGGTCGAACTGCGCGAGCGCTACGGCGACCGGGTCGAGCTCGTTCCGCAGGACCGCGACGGGCTGCCGGACCTCGGCCTGGCACTCGCCGCGCCGGACCCGGACGTCGCGCTCTACTGCTGTGGGCCGGTCCCGATGCTGGACGCGGTGGCCACGGCGTGCGCGGACCGTCCCGGTGCGCTGCACGTCGAGCGGTTCGCTCCCGCCGAGCCGGTGGACACCGGCGCCGACACGGCGTTCGAGGTGGAGCTGGCCGGGTCCGGCCGGGTCCTGACGGTGCCGGCCGACCGGAGCCTGCTCGACGTCCTCGAGGAGGCGGGCGCGATGCCGCTGTCGTCCTGCCGGGAGGGCACCTGCGGCACCTGCGAGACCGGGCTGCTCGCCGGCGAGGCGGACCACCGTGACGTGCTGCTCACCGCGGAGGAGCGCGACGCCCACGAGACGATCTTCCCGTGCGTGTCCCGGGCCCGCTGCGCGCGACTGGTGCTCGACCTCTGAGGCCGCACGATCCACAGCGGACGGACACCCGATCGTGGAAGGGTCGGGGCATGCGGGATCCGGCGGTGCACCTGGCGAACCTCGACCTGAACCTGCTGGTGTCGCTGCGGGAGCTGCTGCGCGAACGCAACGTCACCCGGGCCGCGAGTCGGATCGGGATCTCACAGCCGGCGGCCAGCGCGGCGTTGTCCCGGCTGCGCCGGCACTTCGACGACGAGCTGCTGAGCAGGCACGCCGGCGGCTACGTGCTCACCCCGCTCGCCGTGGCGCTGGCCGACCAGACCGAGGCCGTCTGCGCCGCGGCGGAGCGGCTGTTCGGCACCGGTCACCGGTTCGACCCGCGGACCTCGACCCGGGGGTTCACGCTCCTGCTGGCCGACTACACCGTCGCCGTTCTCGGCCCTGCGCTGTCGGCGGCGATGGCCGAGCGGGCACCGGGCGCGGACCTGCGGCTGCGGCTGGTCCGCGAGTCCTTCACCGCCGACATCGGACGGACCATCCGCCTCATCGACGGGATGATCGCCCCGCCCGCGGCCCGGTTCGACCAGCCGGAGTTCCGCTCGGTGCCCCTCTTCTCCGACCGCTGGGTCTGCGTGGTCGACCGGTCGAACCCGGCCGCCACCGGTCCGCTCACCCTCGACCGGCTCGCGGCGATGCCGTGGGTGGTCCCGTTCGCCCCGGACCGGGGGATGTCCGGGGCGTCGCCGCTGTCCGGGCAGGTGGCCCGGCTGGGGCTGGAGCCGGAGACCCGGATCAGGGTGGAGAGCTATCTGGCCGTTCCCTACCTGGTCGCCGGTACCGACCGGGTCGCGCTGGTGCAGGAGCGGCTGGCGGACCAGGTCGCCGACCGCCTCGGCCTGGCGGTCCTCGAGTGCCCGGGCGAGCCCGGGCCGATCCGGGAACGTCTGTGGTGGCACGCCGACCTGGACGCCGACCCGGCCCACCGCTGGCTGCGGGACCTCGTCGTGGCCCTGGCCGCGGAGCTGTGAACTGGAGCTATTCGTCGGGTCGATGGCCGTCAGGTCGATCGTCTATTTCCGGGGCCCGATCCCCGGTCCCTAGCGTGTGAGCCATGCCTCACCCGCTCACCGAGCTGCCGGTCCGCACCGTCGTCCGGGACGGGGCCGTGCGGCCGTCCGACCCGGCCGAGCACATCGTCAACGCCGACGTCTGCGTACTCGGCGCCGGGATCGCCGGGCTGTCCGCGGCGATCGAGTCGGCCCGGCTGGGCCACACGGTACTGCTCGTCGACGCCCTGCCGGTCCTCGGCGGCCAGATGGTCAACTCGCTGATCGGCCTGTTCTGCGGCGTCTACGGCAACGCTCCCGAGCACCGCCGGCTCACCCACGGGATCCTCGACGACATCCTCGCCGACCTGGGTGCGAGCGGGGACCTGTTCCACCGGGTCGGGCACACGACGACCGTCGGCTACGACGAGGTCCGCCTCGGCCGCTGGGTCGAGGACACCGTCCGCGAGCACGGCATCCGGGTGCTGACCAACGCCTCGCTCACCGGGGTCGACCGGGACGGCGACCGCATCGAGGGGCTGCGCGTCGCCACCCGCTACGGAGCGGTGGATGTGCGTGCTGCCGGTTTCGTCGACGCCAGTGGGGACGCCGCGCTGTGCTGGGCCGCCGGGCTGGAGTGCCGGTTGCCGGACCGGGAGATCTACGGCAGCCAGCAGCTCGTCGTCGAGCACCTCGACGAGTCGGCCGCGCCGGAGCCCGGCGAGCTGGCGGCCCGGGTCGCCGACAAGGCCGAGCGGTACGGCCTGCGCCGCAAGGACGGGCTCGCGTTCTACTTCCCCGGGCGCGGCACGGCGGTGCTGAACATGACCCACATCGAGGCCCCGCTGGACCCGATCGCCGCCGCCGAGGCGCAGATGGAGGGCAAGGCGCAGGCCGACCGCGTCGTCGAGTTCCTCCGGGCCGAGTTCCCGGAGGTGTTCGGCAAGGCCGCGGTCCGGTCCTACGGGCTGCCCGGCCGCCGGCAGACCCGCTGGGTGGCGGCGACCCACCAGCTGACCGTCGACGAGGTCCGGGCCGGGACCCGGTTCCCGGACGCGGTGGCCCGCACCGCCTGGCCGATCGAGCTGCACGACACCCCGGACGGCTACGTCTGGGAGACCTTCGCGCCGGACCACCTGCACTACGTGCCGCTGCGGTCGATGACCCCGCCCGCCGTCGGGAACCTGCTGGCCGCCGGGCGCTGTGTCGACGGCGACGCGGCCGCACTGTCCAGCGTGCGGGTGATGGGCCCCTGCGCGGCGATGGGGCACGCGGCGGCGCACGCCCTCGACCTGGCCGGGCCCGACGGCAGCGTGCACGAGCTGGACGCCGCGGAGCTGACCGGCCGGATCCGGGAGAACGTCCAGGACTGACCACGAAGGAGACGCCAGTGATCCTCACCGACGAGGAACGCAGGATGCACGACGGTGGGGACGGCTCCGCCGTCGCCGCGGCGATGGACCTGCTCGTCCGCTACGGCGAGGCGCTCGACGCCGAGCGGCTCTGCACCGTGCGCAACGTGGCCGGCACGACCACCCAGCCGTCGCCGCTGAAGGCCCGGCTGGTCGCCGAGGGCGGCTGGGACCGGGCCTTCTCGGTGATCAACCTCGATTCCGACGAGACGCACGAGATCCCGCCGATGGCGGTGCCGACCTGCCAGCTGCAGCAGGGGTTCGGGCCGGACTCGGCGGGCACCGTTCCCTACCCCGCGGACTTCGTCGCCCTGCAGTCCGACGCGGAGGCCTTCTACGGCCGGCGCGGTGTCTCGATCCTGGCGACCTGCACGCCGTACCAGGTGGGGAACCTGCCGGTGCGCGGCGAGCACTGCGCCTGGATGGAGTCGTCGGCGGTGGTCTACGCCAACTCGGTGCTCGGCGCCCGGACCAACTGCGAGGGCACCGCGTCGACCGGGGCGGCGAGTCTCACCGGCCGGGTGCCGTGCTGGGGCAACCACCACGACGCCCACCGGCGCGGCACGCACGCGATCCGGGTGGAGACCCCGGTGGAGTCCTTCCTGGACTGGGGCCTGCTCGGCTACTTCACCGGCGACGTCGTGCAGGAGGCACGCCCGGTCGTCACCGGTGAGTGCGCGCTGCCGGACTTGACCGACCTGAAGCACTTCGGGGCGGCCGCGGCGTCGTCGGGCGGGGTGGAGATGTTCCACGTGCCCGGGGTGACGCCGGAGGCTCCCACCGTCGAGGCCGCGTTCGGCGGCGGCCCCGTCCCCGAGGCCGTCCGGTACGGGGCCGCGGAACGACGCGCGATGTACGAGCGGCTCAACGACCGCGGGACGTCCGAGAACGTCGACTTCGTGCTGCTCGGCTGCCCGCACGCGTCGCTGGACCAGGTCCGCGACGCCGCCCGGGCGCTGGAGGGCCGCCGACTGCACGAGGGCACCGAGCTCTGGATCATGGCGCCGCGGGCACTGGCCGCGGTCGCCGAGCGCAGCGGGTACATCGAGGTCATCGAGTCCGCCGGCGGGAAGGTGCTCACCGACTCCTGCCCGGCGATGTCCCGGGTCGCGCCGGCGGGGACCCGGGTGTTCGCGACCGACTCGGCGAAGCAGGCGCACTACCTGCCGGCGATCCTCGGTATCGAGGCCTGGTTCGGCACGACCGCCGAGTGCGTGGACGCGGCCGTGACCGGCCGCTGGCGAGGGGAGCTGCGATGAGCGACACGGGGCTGGACGACACGGGGGTCCGGACGGTGCTGCGTGGGCGCACGATGGTTCCCGGGGTGGTGGAGGGCGAGGCGCTGGTCTCCCCGGAGACGATCTCCGGCTGGGGCGGGATCGACCCCGCCACCGGCACGATCATCGAGGCCCGGCACGCGCTGGCCGGGGTCTGCTTCACCGGGCGGATCCTCGTGTTCCCGGGGGCGAAGGGGTCCTCGGGCTGGTCGGGGTTCTTCCAGTCCACCCGGCTGCTGGATACCGCGCCGCTGGGCATGATCGTCACGGTGACCACGACGAAGGCCGCGCTCGGCGCCGTCGTGACCCGGATCCCCTCGATCGCCGACCCGGACGCGGACCCGCTCGTGGTGCTCCGCACCGGCGACCGCATCCGCCTGGACGCGACCGCCGGCACGGTCGACCTGCTGTACCGCGCCTGACGTCCGGGCCCGAGGGACACAGGAGCGCTGTCGGCACAAGATCGAACAGCTCCGTGGTACCCCTCGAGCTCCGGACGCCCGCGGTCGGGCGGGCGGCCGGGGCGGGGGCTGTCAGACGGTGGCGGTGGCGGCGGTGCGCCAGCCGGTCTGGTAGGTCTCGCGGGCCATCCTCGTGTACGGGGTGGGGCTGACGATCGCGCGCACCGTGAACTGCTCGTGCGGCTGCACCGTGGTCTTGCGGGTGCCGCCGTCCGGCTCGCCCCAGAGCACCCGCACCTCCGCGCCGAGCGGCACGTCGGGGTCGACCGTGGCCAGGGAGAGCGCGCGGCGCTCGTTCGCGCTGTACCCGGTGAACATCGACAGCCCGACGCTCCGGCCGTCGGCGTCGACCACCGAGTCGAAGTTGGACGAGCCGTAGTTGGCGTTGGGCAGGTCGAAGAACTGGTAGGCCGGGCCGTCGGAGACCGGCGCGGCGAGCAGGGTGGCGACGTCCTCGGCGTTCCACTCGAGGGTCACCTTGCGGCGCTGGGCGGCCGGGTCGATCGCCTCCAGCGCGGAGCGGCCGACGAAGTCGTGGTCGAACTTCACGAAGTTGCCGTACCCGAGCTCCCACGGGTTGGTGTAGTAGTCCTCGATGTCGCCCGAGACGAAGCTGCCGGCCAGCGCGTTGGTCGCCTCGTAGCCGTTCGGCGGCAGCCACTCGCGATAGGCCCGCAGCTCCTCCCCGGTGTAGACGGCCGGCAGCGGTGAGGGGATCCAGCCGGACTCCAGGGTGTTGCACGAGTACGCCCGAGCCCCGGCCGGCTCCAGGCCGAACTCCCGCCCGGCCTCCAGCACGGCCTCCCGGATCCGGTCGTAGGACTCGTAGGGCCCCCAGATCTCCAGGCCGGGGGCGCCGGCCATGCCGTGCCGCAGCGTCCGCACCTGCTCCCCGGCGATGGTCATCGTGCCCATCCGGAAGAACTTGACCTTCTCCACCGGGCCACCGTGGACCTTCTCGATGACGTCCCAGGCACGCGGCCCCTGGATCTGGAACCGCCACACGTCGCGCGTCACCGGCCGGCCGTAGGGCCGCGACGGCGACCGGTCGTCCTGGCGGAGGTCGACGTCGTAGTCCCGGGCCTTGAAGGTCAGCCAGTTGGCGACCGGCGCGCGGCCGACGAACACGAACTCGTCCTCGGCCAGCCGGAACAGGATCCCGTCGCCGATCACCCCGCCGCCCGGTGCGACCGGTACGAACTGCTTCGCCGAGTCGACGGGGAAGTTCGCGGTGCTGTTGATCCCGGTCTCGGTGAACAGGTCGAGGGCTCCGGCGCCGGAGACCCAGAGGTTGACCATGTGGTGGGACTGGTCGAACAGCACCGCGCTGGACTGCCAGGCGAGCACCTCGCGCCGGAAGTTCGTGAACTCGGCCGGGACGACCGGATAGACGTAGGCGCCGAGCTGGGAGTTCCGGAGCAGGTCGACGGTGTCGCCCGCCCGGTCGAGGACGTCCTGCAGGTTCTTCGCGCTCATGAGACACCCGTTCTGCGTGGAGGTGGGCCGTTCTGCGCCGACGCTAGGAATCGGCGGGGCCGGTGTGGAGCGAGGAACGACGGCGGCGCGCCGGCCGGACCCGGCCGGTGCCGTGCGACGTTCGACGTAGGGGTCAGCGTTCCTGCGGGTGGGTGGCCAGTGCCTCGACGTGCACGTCGAGCCACGGCCACATCGGCAGCGACGCGAGCGCGTCGTGCAGGGCCGCCGCGTCGGGGGCCTGGTACAGCCCGAGGGTGGCGTTGCGGCCGGGCACCCGCCAGAGGCGGCACAGCGTCCCGTCCGCGCGCAGCTGCATCGCCCGCTCCCGCTCACCGGCGCGCAGCCGCTCGCGGACGTCGTCGGGGGTCTCGGGCGGCAGCCGGTTCTCGGCACGGACCAGGAACTCCATGGGGGTACTCCTCTGCGGGGCTATCGGGCGAGGTCGAGCAGCAGCGCGGCGAGCTCGTCGGGGGCGGTGACCATGGCCTCGTGCCCGGTGGCGAGCTCGTCGCGGGGCCAGCCCAGGTCACCGGCGCGGCCGGCCTGGGCGTCGAACACCCGCATCCAGTCGGTGCACTCGACGAAGAACCCGGGCACCTTGCGCTCGCGGCCGGCCAGCCGCAGCGGCTCGGTGTAGGTCAGCCAGGGGTGCGGGGTGAGCCGCGGGGCGAGCCACGCGAGGTCGTCGGGTTCGGTGACGCCGAGCCGTTCCAGCGGGCGCACCGGGATGAGCCAGCCGAAGCCGGGCCCGTCGACGGACTCGCGGTAGTGCGCGGCGACCCGGGCGGGGAGCAGGTCGATCGCCGCGACGCCGTCCTCGCCGACGAAGGCGTCCAGGTGCACCCGCAGGCGCAACCGTTCCGGCACCCGGTCGGCTACGCCGGTGATCACCTGGCCGGCGTAGCTGTGTCCGACCAGGACGGCGTCGGTGACGTCGTGCGCCTCCAGCAGCGCGACGACGTCCTCGACGTGGGTGGACAGCCCCACCTGCGGCGAGAGCAGGTGTGCGCGGTCGCTGAGCCCGCTCAGCGTCGGGGCGAGTACCTCGTGCCCGGCCGCGCGCAGGGCCGGGACGACCCGCTGCCACGCCCAGCCGCCGTGCCAGGCGCCGTGGACCAGGACGAAGGTGTTCATGCGGTGCCCCCCGCCTCGTGCGCGGTCGCCACCCCGGCCTGGCGCAGTCCGTCGACGACCTCGGGCGCCGGCCCGCGCCGGGTCCGGACGATCACATGCCCGCCCCCGCTCATCCGAGCGTCCCCGCGACGGTCGGGAACACCCGCTGGAACGCCTCGGCCTGCTCGATCGACCGGTGTCCACCGTTGCGGACCGCCTGCACGCCGCGACGCGCCCCGAGATCGGTGTAGTAGGAGACCAGGTGCGCCTGCGCCCCCATGCACTCCATCGCCGCCTGCTTGCGGTCGAACACCGGGGTGATGTCGAGCAGCAGGTCGGGGGAGAAGCCGCACCGCTCGGGCTGGTGCGGCTCGAACTGCAGCACCTGGGGCGCGCCGATCACCGGCGTGGCGGGGTCGTGCCCGGCGGCCTGCGCGACCTGGCGGGCCAGCAGCGTCGCCTCGCGCGCCGCGTCGTGGTCGCGGTTCCAGGGATCGTTCGCGACGTGGGTGAGCAGGACGTCCGGGCGGGCCGCGCGCATCTCGCCGACGATCCGGAACAGTCCCTCGTCGTCGATCCTCAGTGGATAGTCCCCGAAGTCCATGAACCCGATTGCGACGCCGAGCGCCTTCGCGGCCGCCTCCGCCTCTCCGCGGCGGGCCTCCTTGACCCGCTCCAGGCTCATCCCGTCCTGTCTCCAGAGCCCGGGTGACTCGCCGCGCTCGCCGTAGCTGAGGCACACCACCCGGACGTCGTCGCCGCGCGCGGCGTGCAGCGCGAGCGCGCCACCGGCCCGCCAGACGAAGTCACCGGAGTGGGCACTGATCACCAGGACGTTCACGTCCGTCGACGCTAGGGACGCCGACGGGCCGGGGGACGCCGCGAACGACGCGACCCACGCGGACGCGCGTCCCACCGGCGCTACGTCATCTGTCACGGGGTCAGCTGTCCCGGGACCGCAGGCCCTCCGCCGCGGCGGTCCGGGCCCAGGCGACCTCGATCTTGCCGGTGGGGGTGCGGGGGATCGCGTCCACCGTCACCACCGCGCGCGGGACCTTGTAGCCGGCCAGCTCCGCGCGCACCCGCTCGCGCAGGACACCCTCGTCCAGGGCGTGCCCGGCCACCGGGGCGGCGACCGCGACGACGACCTCGCCCCAGGTCTCGTCCGGCACCCCGACGACGACGGCGTCGGCGACCCCGGGATCGGTCAGGAGCACCTCCTCGACCTCCTGCGGGTGGACCTTCTCCCCGCCGGTGTTCACCACGCCCGATCCCCGCCCGAGGAACCGGATCGACCCGTCCGCCGCCAGCCGCGCGAGGTCGCCGGGCACCGACCAGCGGACACCGCCGACCTCGCGGAAGGTGGTCGCGGTGCGCGCGGAGTCGCCGTGGTAGCCGACCGGCATCGGGCCCCGGTAGGCCAGCACCCCGGGCTCCGGGTCACCGGGTTCGAGCAGCCGGTCGTCGGCGGAGAGCACCGCGGCCGCCGGTACCGGGAAGAATCGCGAGGGCAGGTCGGCGGCGGAGCGGGTGACCGCGAAGGCGAACGGCCCGCTCTCGCTGGAGGCGATGGCGTCCACCACGGCCAGCTCGGCGCGGGCGTGGAACTCATGCTTGAGCCGGTCGGCGAAGGCGGTGCCCGAGCTGAGCAGGTCGGTGACCGAGCTCAGGTCGTGCGGGGCCCCGGCGGCATCGGCCCGGACGAGCTCGTCGACCAGCGGCCGGGCCACCGCGTCCCCGGCGACGATCACGGTCCGGACCCGCTCGACGGCCACCGTCTCCCAGACGTGCCGCGGCTCGAGCCGGCCCGGCCGCAGGGTCACCGCACGCCCGCCGGCCAGCAGCGCACCCATCGTGTTGAACAGCCCGGTCCCGTGCATGAGCGGCACCACCGGCAGGGTCACCGGTGCCCGATCCGCGGCCCGCGCGGCCACCGCGACGTCGACGGCCTCGTCGACCGACGCCGGGGGCGCGTCCAGCCCGAGCGGCCCGAAGATCGGCACGGTCAGGCAGTGCAGCAGGTCGTCCAGTCGCCAGATCACGCCCTTGGGTCGGCCGGTGGTGCCGCCGGTGTACATGAACAGCCGGTCCGACCCGGGGCGCGGCTCCCGCGGCCGGGGAGGTGTCGCGGCGAGCAGTTCCGACAGCTCGGGGGCCGCGGGGCCGGGGGCGTCCGGCTGCGACGGGCCGACCCGCACCATCAGGCGCAGCGTGCCGACCTCGGCTGCGACCCGGTCGAGGTTCCCGGCGAGTGCGCCCGAGTAGACCACCGCCGCCGCGGCGGCGTCGGTGAGCAGCGAGGCGAGCTCGCCACCGGTGTAGCGGTAGTTGGCGTTCACCGGCACCGCGCCGATCTTGAACGCGGCGAACACCGTCTCGAGGTAGGCCGGTCCGTTGTACTGGTAGCACGCCACGGTGTCCCCGGCACCCACCCCGGCCACGGTGAGGGCTCCGGCCAGCCGGGCGGCGCGGTCGTCGAACTCGCGCCAGGTGTACGCGCGTCCGGGCGCCGAGATCGCGACCGCGTCGGGCTGCCGGTCGGAGATCCGCTCCCACACCGTGCCGAACGAGGCGTCCACGGCTCAGCTCCCGAGCCCGAGGAGACGCACGGCGTTGTCCTTGAGGATCTTGGGGCGGACGTGGTCCTTGAGGTCGAGCTTGGCGAAGTCGGCCATCCAGCGGTCCGGGGACAGCGCCGGGAAGTCGGACCCGAACAGCACCTTGTCCTGCAGCAGCGAGTTGGCCTGGGCGACCAGCTGCGGCGGGAAGTACTTCGGCGACCACCCCGACAGGTCGATCCAGACCTGCGGCTTGTGCCCGGCGACCGCGAGCGCCTCGTCCTGCCACGGCACCGACGGGTGTGCGATCACGATCGGCATGTCCGGGAAGTCGACGGCGACGTCGTCGAGGAACAGCGGGTTGGAGTACTTGATCCGGATGCCACCGCCCGCGCGCTGCCCGGCCCCGACCCCGGTCTGCCCACTGTGGAACAGCGCGGGCAGGCCGGCCTCGGCGATCACCTCGTAGAGCGGGTAGGCCATCGGATCGTTCGGGTAGAACGCCTGGTCGCTGGGGTGGAACTTGAATCCGCGCACGCCGCCCCGCTCGATCAGCCGCCGCGCCTGCCGGATCGCGACCTCACCGCGGTGCGGGTCCACGCTCCCGAACGGGATCAGGACGTCGGAGTGCTCGGCGGAGAGGTCGGCGATCTCGTCGTTGGACACCCGCGGCGGACGGCCGGTACGGGTGGCCGAGTCGACCGTGAACACCACCGCCGCCATTTCGCGCTCGCGGTAGTGCGCGGCGAGCTCGGGCACCGTCAGCTCGGGGATCGTGCCGAACCGTCCGGCCAGCGCGGTGGAGTCGACCCCCGATCTCTCCTCCTCGGTGACCGACGCCAGCACGTGGGTGTGCACGTCGATCGCGGTCAGCCGGTCGATGTCCATACGGCACTCCTCGTCGAGTGGTCGGGCGGGTGGGTCGGCTCCGGGGACGCGCTCGGGGCCGACGGTCACGCTAGGAATCGACCGCGACACCCGGCCAGCGCGCTTCGACGCGTCGGGCTCGGCCGGATGTCATCCGCGGTGGCGCGACGGATGACGTAGATCCGGCGCCCGCGGGTCCGCGACGGTTCTCCCGGAGCGGTGCCGGCGGCATGCTGGGCGGACCGGTGGTGCGCGGCGCCCGCGACGGGGCGGGCGGCGACGGCCACCGGGGGAGGAGCGCCGATGTCCGGGCGGGTACGACCGACGGGACCGGTGACGGCGGGAGCGCCGCCGCACGGACGGCCGGGGCCCCGGCACGGCGGCCGCACCGGGCCCGGGGCGCCCGACGCCGGTCCGGGCATCCGGCTGATGGTGGTCGACGACCACGCCGTGGTCCGCCGCGGGATCCGCGCCTACCTGGAGGTCAGCGACGACCTGCAGGTGGTCGCCGAGGCGGCCGACGGCGGGGAGGCCCTGGAGCGGCTGGACGCGATGGCCGCGCACGGCGAGCTGCCCGACGTCGTCCTGATCGACCTGCTGATGCCCGGCCTGGACGGTGCCGAGGCCACGTCCCGGATCACCGCCCGCCACCCGGCCGTCCGGGTGGTGGTGCTGACCAGCTTCGGCGAGACCGAGCGGGTGCACACCGCGCTGTCCCACGGGGCGTCGGGCTACCTGCTCAAGGACGCCGAGCCGGACGAGGTGGTCGCCGCCGTACGGGCCGCCGCGGCCGGCGAGGTCTACCTGGACCCGGCCGTCGCGCGCCGGCTGACCCGGGAGATCGTCGCGCCGCCCACCGGGCTCGCCGCGCTCACCGGCCGGGAGCGCGACGTGCTCGTCCAGGTCGCCAGGGGACGGTCCAACCAGGAGATCGCCGACGAGCTGGTGATCAGCGAGCGGACCGCGCGCACCCACGTGTCGAACGTGCTGCGCAAGCTGCAGCTGACCTCGCGCACCCAGGCGGCGCTCGTCGCGATCCGGCAGGGGCTCGTCCCGCCCCCGGCCTGAGTTCCACCCCGGCGTCCGCGACGGACGACGTAGGACGGGTGCGACGGCTGCCGCCACCGAACCCGTCATCGGCGCCATCCGGACGCGCGGGGTCTCCTCCTAGCGTCGACGGAAGCGGGCGGGCGCCCGCAGCGCGAGGAGGGGACATGCTCGACGGCAGGGTCGCCGTGGTGACCGGAGCGGGCCGTGGACTCGGTCGCGCGTACGCGCGGGCGCTCGCCACCGCCGGTGCCTCGGTGGTGGTGAACGACATCGACGCCGACGTCGCGGCGCAGACTGTTCGGTCCATCGTGGACGCCGGTGGCGCCGCGGTCGCCGAGACCGGGCCGGTCGGCCCGGCCGGGACCGCCGACGCGCTCGTCGCGCGGGCGGTGTCCGAGTACGGCCGGCTGGACGCGATGGTCACCAACGCCGGCGCGCTGCGGGACCGCACGCTGCGCAACACGACCGAGGAGGACTTCGACCTGGTCGTCGGCAGTCACCTGCGCGGGACCTTCACCTGCGCCCGGGCCGCCGTCGTCCGGTTCCGCGAGCAGGGCGAAGGGGGACGGCTGATCCTGGTCGGCTCCCCGGCCGGGCAGCGCGCCAGCTTCGGGCAGACCACGTACTCGGCGTCGAAGGCGGCGATCGTGGCGATGACCCGCACTTGGGCCGCCGAGTACGCCCGGATCGGGGTCACCGCGAACGCGGTGATCCCGACCGCGCTGACCCGGATGGTCGCCACCATCCCCGGGCTCGGGGAGCTCGTCGAGTCCGCCGACCGTGGCGAGCCGGTGCCCGCGCACCTGCGCCGCCAGGGCCTCGGCACCGCCGACGACGCGGCCGCGGTGGTCGTGTGGCTGGCCTCGGCGGCGTCCGGGGAGGTCACCGGCCAGGCGATCGCCACCGGCGGCGACCGGATCGCGCTGTGGACCCACCCCGAGATCGTCGCCGAGCGGCTGCGCGAGGGCGGCTGGACCGCCGACGCGGTCGCCGAGGAGTTCACCGGTCCGCTCGGCAAGGAGCTGTGTGACCACCTGCCCACCCCGCTCGATCTGGAAGGACCGTAGAGATGACCACGACCGCGCACGGCGTCGGCGGAGCGCTCGCGCTGCCCACCGGCACCGTTCTGGGGCACAGCGACCCGGTCGAGATCGACCAGAAGTCGGTCGACCTGTTCGCCGACGCCACCGGCGACCACCAGTGGATCCACGTCGACCCGGAGCGGGCCAGGTCCGGCCCGTTCGGCGGCACGATCGCGCACGGCTACCTGACGCTGTCCCTGGTACCCCGGCTGTTCGGGCAGATCCTGGACCTCACCGGGTTCACGACGGTGGTGAACTACGGCTGCGAGCGGGTCCGGTTCCCGTCCCCGGTGCCGGTCGGCTCGGTGCTGACCGGCTCCGCGGTGCTCGACTCCGTGGCCGAGGTGCCCGGCGGGGTGCAGCTGACGACCACGCTGACGATCACGGCCGAGGGCGCGGCGAAGCCCGCGTGCGTGGTCACCTTCCTGACCCGGCACCTGGTGTGAGGTGCCTGGTGCCCGACGACACCGTTCCCGGACCGGCCGGGACCTACGTCTTCGACGGCCCGGCCGGACGGCGCGGCCAGACGATGAACCGTATGTTCTCCTCGCTCCGCGACGAGCACGCCCGCGCCGAGTTCCGGGCCGGTGAGGCCGCCTACTGCGCGCGCTTCGGCCTGTCCGAGGCGCACACGGCCGCCGTCCTGGACCGGGACTGGCAGGCGATGCTCGACCTGGGCGGCAGCATCTTCTACATCTACAAGCTGGCCATGATGGACGGGCTGTCCATGCAGTACCTCGGCGGCGTCTTCACCGGGATGTCCGAGGCCGAGTTCACGGCCGCGATGCGGGCGGGGGGACGCCGCGATGTCTGAGGTGATCTGGGGTCTCGGGACCTCGCACGTGCCCTCGATCGGTGCCGCGATGGACAGGGGCCTGGTCGCCGACCCACTGTGGGCGCCGCTGTTCGAGGGCTACGCGCCGGCCCGCGAGTGGCTGGCCGGGCGCAACCCGGACGTGGCGATCCTGATCTACAACGACCACGCCAACGGCGTGGACCTCGACATCACCCCGACCTTCGGGATCGGTACCGCCGACCACTACCGGGTCGCCGACGAGGGCTTCGGCCGGCGCCGGGTCCCGGACGTCGTCGGGGCTCCCGAGATGGCGTTCCACCTGGTCCAGAACCTGATCGACGAGGGCTTCGACCTGACCGTGTTCTCCGAGCTGGACGTGGACCACGGGTTCACCGTCCCGCTCTCGGTGTGGACGCCGGACCCGGGAGAGGCCTGGCCGTGCCCGGTCATCCCGGTGATGGTCAACGTCATCCGCTACCCGCAGCCGAGCGCGGCGCGCTGCTACGCGCTCGGGCAGGCGCTGGGCCGGGCGATCGCGAGCTACGACGGCGTCGGGACGGTCGGTGTGCTGGGGACCGGCGGCATGTCGCACCAGCTGGCCGGGGCCCGTGCGGGGTTCGTGAACCCCGAGTTCGACCACATGTTCCTCGACGCCGTCGCCCGGGACCCGGAGAAGCTGACCGCGCTGCACCGCGACGACTACATCCGCCTCGCCGGGTCCGAGGGCATCGAGCTGATCATGTGGCTGGTGATGCGCGGGGCGCTGAACCCGACCGTGCGCACCGTGCACACCGCCTACCACGTGCCGGCGTCGAACACCGCCGCCGGCCTGGCCCTGTTCGACAACCGCGCGGGCTGAGCTACGTCGATCGTCGCGGGCCCGGCGCGACCGCCGCCGAGGCGGGTCGGGTCGTCCGCGCGATCCCGCCGGGGCCCGGGATTCCTAGCGTCGAACGCACGCCGGGAGCGTCCGCTCCGCGGCGTTCCCCGACATCCGGAGGCGTGATGACCTCGGTGGCCGACTCCCCGCAGTCCGGGCCGGACACGGGCGGCGAGCACGTTCCCGCCGCGGTCCCGGGCGGCGCCCACGAGGCCCTCCGGGCCCGTGGCGCGGTGGCCCGCGCCCTGCGCGACGCGACCTACGAGATCCTGCCGTTCCGCGGCACCGAGGACTCGGTGTGCGAGCACGTCTCCCCGGCGACCGGGCTGACCGTGACCACGACCGAGGCCAAGGGCCTCGACCCGACCCTCGACCTGGCCGTCCGCCTCACCGGGCACGGCTACCGGGTTGCCCCACACCTCGCGGCCCGGCTGGTCCGCGACCGGGCGCACCTTGCCGACATCGTGGCGAGGCTGCGCGACGGCGGCGTCGAGCGGATCTTCGTGATCGCCGGCGACGCCCCCGAGCCGGCCGGGAGCTACACCGACGCGCTCGGCCTGCTGCGCGACCTGGACGAGCTCGGGCGCCTCTTCACCGAGGTCGGGATCGGCGGCTACCCCGAGGGGCACGGCCGGATCGACGACGTCCGGCTCGACGCCGCGCTGCGCGACAAGGCCCCGCACGCCACCCAGGTGATCACCCAGCTCTGCTTCGACGCCGGGGTCACCACCCGGTGGGCGGCCGGGCTGCCGGCCCGCGGCGTGACCCTGCCGGTCCGGGTCGGGATCCCCGGCGCGGTGTCCCGGCAGAAGCTCGTGCGCGTCTCGGCGGGCCTCGGGCTGGGCCAGTCCGCCCGCTTCCTGGCCAAGCAGACCGGGCTGCTGTGGCGGTTCCTGCTGCCCGGCGGCTACAACCCGGACCGGCTGCTGCGCGGGCTGGCTCCCGCTCTCGCCCGGCCGGACTCCGGCCTGGGCGGGGTGCACGTCTTCACGTTCAACGACCTCGCCAGCACCGAGGCCTGGCGCCGGCGCCGGATCGAACGGGCCGGGTGACCGGCGTGGTCGCGGACCTGATCGACGGCCGGGCGAGCGCGCGGGCGCTCGCCGCGGACCTGGCGGACCGGGTGCGGGAACTGCGCGGCGACGGTGGCCGGCCCGGCCTGGCGACCCTGGCGGTCGGCACGGACCCGGGTGCGGCGATGTACGTCCGGCGGCTGGCGGCGCTGGCCGGACGCCTCGGCGTGCACCACCGGGCCCACACACTGCCCGCCGGCGCGTCACAGCGGGAGGTGCTCGACGCCGTCGCGGCACTGAACTCCGACCCCGCGGTCTCCGGGATCCTCGTGCTGCGCCCGCTGCCGGCCCACCTCGACCCGACCGCGGTGTTCCGCGCGCTGGACCCGGCCAAGGACGTCGAGGCGCTGCACCCGGAGAACGCCGGCCTGCTGGCGCTGGGCTCCCCGCGGTTCGTGCCCTCGACCGCCGCGGCGGTGTTCCACCTGCTCGACGGCTGGCTGGACGCCTGCGGCGAGGACCGGGCGGCGTTCTACCGGCGGTCCCGGATCGTCGTGGTGGGGCGGTCGGTGACCGTCGGCGCCCCGGTCGTCGCGCTCGGGTGCGCCCGGCAGGCGGGTGTCCAGTCGATCGACGAGTGGGCCGACCGGACCGGCGGGCTCGGGCGCTTCACCCGGTGGGCCGACGTGCTCGTCGTCGCGGCCGGACGGCCCGGGCTGATCCGGGCCGAGCACGTGTCCCCGGACGCGGTGGTGGTCGACGTCGGGATCCACACCGTCCGCGGCCCGGACGGGCGTCCCCGGACCGTCGGCGACGTCGACGCCGGCTCGGTCGCGCCGCGGGTCCGGGCCCTCACCCCGGTGCCCGGCGGCGTCGGACCGGTCACCGACGCCTGCCTGCTGCGGTCCACCGTGGATGCCGCCCTGGCCGGCGCGCCGGCCAGGGCGTCGGTGGGGGCACCCGGATGAGCGCCCGGCACGGCGCCCTGCTGCTGTCCTGCCCGGACGTCCCGGGCATCGTGCACGCGGTCTCCGGGCTGCTGCTCGAGCACGGCTGCACGATCCTGCAGAGCCAGCAGTTCGGGAGCTCGACCACCGGCACCTTCTTCCTGCGCGTCGAGTTCGCACGCACCGACGGCGCCGACGTCGGGCTGCCGGCGATGCGGGCGGCGTTCGCCCCGCTCGCCGAGCGGTTCGGGATGACCTGGCGGCTCGACGACCCCGCCCGCCGGCACCGCGTCGTGATCATGGTGAGCCGGTTTGCGCACTGCCTGAACGACCTGCTCTTCCGGTCCTCGATCGGGGAGCTGGCCCTCGACGTCGTCGCGGTGGTGTCGAACCACCCCGACCTCGGCAAGCTGGCCGACGGCTTCGGGGTCCCGTTCCGGCACGTGCCGGTCCCGCCGGGCGGCAAGCCGGAGGCCGAGGCCGCGCTGCTCGAGCTCGTCCGGTCCGAGGACGTCGACCTGGTGGTGCTCGCCCGGTACATGCAGGTGCTCTCGGACGACGTGTGCACCGAGCTGGCCGGGCGCGCGATCAACATCCACCACTCGATGCTGCCGAGCTTCAAGGGCGCCCGGCCCTACCACCAGGCGCACGCCCGCGGCGTCAAGGTCATCGGTGCGACCGCGCACTACGTGACCGCCGACCTGGACGAGGGCCCGATCATCGAGCAGGAGCTGCTCCGGGTCGACCACTCGCTGAGCCCGGACCAGCTCGCCGCGCGCGGGCGCGAGGCCGAGACCCTCGCGCTCGCCCGGGCGGTGCGCCGGCACTGCGAGAACCGGGTCGCGGTGCTGGGCAACCGGACCGTCGTCTTCCCCTGAGCCACACAGCTACACAGCCAACCAAGATCACCATCCGGAACCGGCCTTCCGGGTGGCGAAAAGGCCGATGTGGAGCACTGCTCACCACTCGTAGCGTCATCGCAGGTCACGGGGCGAGGACGCCCCGCGACAGTCCGAGGGAGCCGTCGATGGTCCAGACCGAGAACGACCCGGGCGCCGGGTCGGGAACGCTGCTGCAGGTCGAGGACCTGCGGGTCGAGTTCCCGACGCCGTCCGGCGCGGTGGAGGTCGTCGCGGGGGTGTCGTTCGACGTCCGCCCGGGAGAGACGGTCGCCGTGGTCGGCGAGTCCGGGTCGGGCAAGAGTGTCACCTCGCTGGCCGTGCTCGGCCTGCTCGGCCCCGGCCGGGTCGCGAGCGGCACGATCACCCTGCGCGGGGAGGAGCTGACCGGTGCCGGCCGCGACCGGCTGCGGACGCTGCGCGGCGCCGAGATCGCGATGATCTTCCAGAACCCGATGAGTGCCCTCGACCCGCTGTTCTCGGTCGGCGACCAGGTCGTCGAGGCGATCCGGGTGCACCGGCCGACGACGCGGGCGCAGGCCCGGGCCCGGGCGGTGGAGCTGCTGCGCGAGGTCGGGCTGCCCGACCCGGAGCGCCGGATGCGGTCCTACCCGCACGAGCTGTCCGGCGGCCAGCAGCAGCGGGTCGGGGTGGCGATGGCACTGGCCTGCGATCCCGGGCTGCTCATCGCCGACGAGCCCACCACCGCGCTGGACGTCACGGTCGAGGCGCAGATCCTCGCGCTGATGCGCCGGCTGCAGGCCGAGCACGGCGCGGCGCTGCTGCTGATCACGCACGACATGTCGGTCGTCGCCCGGATGGCCGACCGGGTCGTCGTGATGTACGCCGGGCAGGTCGTCGAGCGGGGCCGCACCGATCGGGTCCTCGCCGCGCCCGCCCATCCCTACACCCGGGCGCTGATCACCTCGGTGCCGACCGTGGACACCGGCCGGGACGTGCCGCTACCGGCGATCCCGGGCCGGGTGCCGAACCCGAGCGAGATCCCGGCCGGCTGCCGCTTCCACCCGCGCTGCCCGGAGGCCGTGCCACGGTGCCGGACCGAGCAGCCCCCGGTGGTCGGGACTCCGGACGGCGGCGAGAGCCGGTGCTGGCTCTCCGACCCGGCGGCCGAGCTCGCCGGAGCGGCCGGGGCGACCCGATGAACGGCACACCGCTGTTCGAGGCGCACGACCTCGTCAAGCACTTCCGCACCGGGCGCGGGACGGTGCAGGCCGTCAACGGGGTCTCGCTGAGCATCCCCCGCGGCCGCACGGTCGGCCTGGTCGGCGAGTCCGGGTCGGGCAAGTCCACCGTGGCCCGGCTCGCGCTGCGGCTGATCGAGCCGACCTCGGGGGCGCTGAGGTTCGACGGCGCCGACCTCGGCGCGGCCTCCGGTGCGGCACTGCGGCGACTGCGGCGCCGGATGCAGATCGTCTTCCAGGATCCCGTCGGGTCGCTGAACCCGCGGATGACCGTCCTGCAGGCGGTCGGCGAGCCGCTCGTCGTGCACCGCATGGCCCGCGGGCAGGAGCTCGCCGACCGGGTCGTCGAGCTGCTGGAGCGGGTCGGGCTCGGCGCGCGCGACCTGCACCGCTACGCCCACCAGTTCTCCGGCGGGCAGGCGCAGCGGATCGGGATCGCCCGGGCGCTGGCCACCGGACCGGACCTGATCGTCTGCGACGAGGCGGTGTCCGCACTGGACGTCTCGGTGCAGGCGCAGGTGCTCAACCTGCTGCGCCGGCTGCAGGCCGAGAGCGGCATCTCCTACCTGTTCATCGCGCACGACCTGAACGTGGTGCGCTACATGTCCGACGAGGTCTGCGTCATGTACCTGGGCGAGATCGTCGAGCGCGGGGACGGCGACGCCGTGCTGCGCGACCCGCGCCATCCCTACACCCGGATGCTGGTCTCGGCCGTCCGCGACCTCGGCCCGTCGGCCGCCGCGGCCCGCCGGCCGGTCGCCGAGGCCGTCACCGGTGAGGTCCCCAGCGCGATCGACCCGCCCGACGGCTGCCGGTTCCACACCCGCTGCCCGGTCGCCGAGCCGGAGTGCCACACCGAGCGCCCGCCGCTGCGCACCGTGCCCGACCGGGACGTGGCGTGCCGGCTGGTCGACTCGCGTGACTCCGGGGACCGCCGGGACCCGGTGGTCTCGCCGTGATCCGCTACGTGGCGCGCCGGCTTGCCTACGGCGCCGTGGTGATGGGCCTGGTCACCGTCCTGGTCTTCGTGCTCATGCGGCTGGTCCCCGGCGACGCGGTGACCCTGCAGCTGGTCGACTCCGGCGCCGGCCCCGAGGAGGCCGCTGCGCTGCGCGCCGAGTTCGGGCTCGACGTCCCGGTCTGGGTGCAGCTCGGGAACTGGCTGGCCGGCGTGGTCCGCGGCGATCTCGGGACCTCGTTCTACACCGGAGCCCCGGTCGCGGAGCTGTTCCTGCAACGCATCCCGGTGACCGTCACCCTCGGGCTGCTCGCGCTGGTGTTCGCGACGGTGGCCGGGGTCGGGCTCGGGGTGCTGGCCGCCGTCACCCGGGGCACCGCCGTCGACGGCGCCGTCCGCACCTTCGCGGTCGCGTTCCTCTCGGTGCCGAACTTCGTCGTCGCGCTGCTGGTGCTGACCGCCTGCGCGGTCTGGCTCAACTGGTCGCCGCCGCTGGCCTACCGGCCGCTCACCGAGGACCCGGCCGGCTGGATCCAGCAGATGGCGATCCCGGTGATCGCGCTCGGGACCGCAGGCATGGCCGGTACCGCCCGGATGGCGCGCTCGTCGCTGCTGGAGTCGCTGAACTCCGACTACGTGCGCACCGTCCGGGCCAAGGGGGCGGGGGAGCGCACGGTGATCGGCAAGCACGCCGCGCGGAACTCGACCATCGCCGTGCTCACCCTGCTCGGCCTGGAGCTCGCGACGATCCTCGGCGGCACGGTGATCCTGGAGCAGATGTTCGGGATCCCCGGGACCGGACAGCTCGTCTACACCGCCGTGCTGGAACGCGACTACCCGGTCGTCGTCAGCTGCACGATCTTCTACGCCGCCCTGTTCATCGTGACGATCATCGTGATCGACCTGCTCTACGCCTGGGTCGATCCGCGGATCCGGACCGGAAGGGCGCTGTCGTGAGCACCCTGCCCACCGGCGGTGCGGCACCGCCCGCCCCAGCCGCCCCCACCGGGACCGCCCCGACGACGACGGCCGGGCGGCTGCGGGCCGTCGCGGCGGCCGTCGGCCGGTTCGTCCGGTCCCAGCCCCTCGGTGCGGTCGCGCTCTCCGTGCTGACCCTGTTCGTCCTCTGCGGACTCCTCGCGCCGCTGGTCGCGCCGTACGACCCGCTGGAGCAGTTCCGGCGCGACATCCTCGCCGAGCCCTCGGCGCAGTTCTGGCTGGGCACCGACGACCTCGGCCGCGACGTGCTCTCCCGGTCGCTGCACGGGGCGCGGACCTCGCTGCTCATCGGGGTGGCGACGACCGCGGTCAGCCTGGTGCTCGGCACGACGATCGGAGTGGTCTCCGGCTACGCCGGGCGCGGGGTGGACCTGGTCCTGCAGCGGGTGATGGACGCCGTGCAGGCCGTCCCCGGCATCGTGCTGCTGCTGTTCATCGCGGTGATCCTCGGGCCGTCGGTCCGGAACACCATCATCGCGCTGACCGTGGTCATCACACCGGCGTTCAACCGGATCGCCCGCGGCGAGACGCTGCGGGTGCGCGAGGAGCGCTACGTCGAGGCGGCCCGCGCCACCGGGGCCGGGCTCGGCCGGATCCTGTTCCGGCACGTGCTGCCGAACATCCTCGCACCGGTGTTCACGCTGGCCAGCCTGATCTTCGCGGGCGTGATCATCGCCGAGTCCGCACTCAGCTTCCTGGGCATCGGACCGCCGCCGCCCACGCCGTCCTGGGGGATGATGCTCTCCGAGGGCGTCCGCTACGTCGAGCGCGCCCCGTGGATGATCGTCGTCCCGGCGATCCTGCTCTCGCTCGCCGTGTTCAGCCTCAACCTGCTCGGCGACGCACTGCGCGACCACCTGGACCCGCGGCTGCAGCGCACCGTCTTCACCGAGTCCCGCCGCTGGTGGCGGCCGCGCCCGCCGGCCGGCCTCGCCCCCGGCCTCGCCGCGGCCGCCGACCGGACCGACGGCACCTCCGCACAGCCCGGTCCCGACGACCGGCCTCCCGCCGCCGGCCCCGGCGGCCCGTCCCACCTCTAGGAGCGATCGATGGAGATCTCCCTCGCCGGCAAGGTGGCCCTGGTCACCGGGGCCGGACCGAACATCGGCAGCGGTATCGCGCTGGCGCTGGCCCGCTACGGCGCCACCGTCGCGTGCAACGACATCGACCCGGACGCCGCGGCCGCCGCGGTCGCCCGGATCGAGCGCAACGACGGGCGGGCGATCGCCGTGCCCGGCGACGTCACCGACCCCGAGCAGGTCACCGGATACATCGGACGGATCGTGGACGAGCTCGGCGGGATCGACATCCTGGTGAACAACGCCGCCCTGCTCGGTGGCAGGGGCGTGCTGGACGAGAGCGCCGAGTTCTTCGACCGGGCGGTCCGGGTCGCGGCGCTGGGCAGCTTCCTCAACACCCAGCAGGTCGGCCGGCACATGGCCGAGCGCGGCACCCGCGGCTCGATCGTGAACGTGTCCTCGTCCAACGGCTGGTCCGGATCGGCCGGTGTGATCGCCTACGCGTTCCACAAGGGCGGGATCAACAACTTCACGCGGGCCGCCGCCATGGACCTGGCGCCGTACGGGATCCGGGTCAACTCCTTCACCCCGACCGCACCGACACCGGACAACCCGGCGCTGGACGGGCGCAGTGTCCTCGACCGGCCGCGGCCCGGTCGCGGTATCGGCGGCGAGGCCGGCACCGAGTCCTGGCGCCGCCCCGCCCGCTGGTCGGGCGATCGCATCCCGATGGTCCCGATGGGCAGCACCGGCACGCCGACCGACATCGGGCACTGCGTCGCCTGGATGTGCTCGGACCAGGCCCGGCTGATCACCGGCCAGGACTTCGTGGTCGACGGCGGCGCCCGGGCGAAGAACTTCGCCTACGCCCCGGCCGCGGCCACCGAGCTTGCCGGCCCGGTGCCGCTGGTCGGTCTCGACGTCACCGGCGAGCTCGACCGGGAGCCGGTGTGAACGCGCGGCGCGGGCTGCCCGCACTCGCGCTCGTCACCGCGCTCGTCCTGACCGCCTGCGGGGGAGGGGGCGGGGGCGGCGGCAACGACGGGCCGGTCGGCGACCCCCGGCCGGGCGGATCGCTGGTGATGCAGCTGCCCGCCGAGGTCTCCACCGACATCAACCCGCTGGAGAGCTCCGACCCGAGCGCCACCGGGATCATCTCCGGCACCGTCTACGGCAAGCTGGTCGACTACCGGACCGGCCCGGACGTGACCGAGCTGGAGATCGTCCCCGACCTGGCCGAGTCCTGGGAGATCTCCGACGACGGGCTCACCTACACCTTCGACCTGCGCCAGGACGTCACCTGGCACGACGTCGCACCGGTGAACGGGCGCCCGTTCGTCGCCGACGACGTCGTCGCCACGCTCACCGCGATGAAGGAACGCGGGCTGCAGGCCTACATGCTCGAGGCCGTCGAGTCGGTGGAGGCACCGGACGAGCACACCGTGGTGGTGCGGCTGAGCACTCCGTTCGCGCCGTTGCTGGAGTACATGGCCTACCACACCTTCCTCATGATCCCGAGGGAAGGCGTCGAGGGGGCCTACGACCTCGACACCGTCGCCATCGGCACCGGCCCGTTCGTGCTCACCGAGCACAACCAGGACGTCGAGTGGGTGCTGACCCGCAACACCGAGTACTACGTCCCGGACCGGCCCTACCTCGACGAGATCCGCCGCCCCGTCATCAACGACACCGCGGCGATGACCGCCGCGATGCGCAGTGGCCGCCTCGACATCGGCACCACCAGCGACATCAACGTCGCGAACGAGTTCCGCGACGACCTCACCGTCACCGAGACCCCGGGCGCGCCGGTCAGCTTCTACCTGAACCCGCAGTCGGAGCCGTTCGGCGACCTGCGTGTGCGGCGCGCGGTGATGCTCGCGGTCGACTGGGAGGGCATGGGCGAGAACATCCGCGGATCGTTCAACCTCACCTCGATCCTGCGCCCGGACATCACCGACGCGGCGCTGTCCGCCGACGAGGTGCGCGAGCTGCGCCCCTTCGATCCCGAGCAGGCCCGCAGCCTGCTGGCCGAGGCCGGCCTGGCCGACGGGTTCGACACCACGATGATGGTCCAGCGGGTCGACGACGAGGACGTCCGCGAGGCGCAGTGGATCCAGGCCGACCTGGCCGAGGTCGGGATCCGGGTGACGCTGGAGACCGTCGACCCCGGCACCGGCATCGAACGCCGCCGCAACCACGACTTCGCGATGGCCAAGGCGCTGCGCACCGTGCACCTGCCCGACCAGGCGTTCCGCGACTTCATGCCGGACTACATCGAGAACTACGCACTCGTCGACGACCCCCAGCTGGTCGCCGACTACGCCGGCACCCGCGCGGCCACCGACCTCGACGCGCAGCGCGAGACCTACCGGGAGATGCAGACCCGGATGGAGACCGAGATCGCCCAGGGGCTCTACCCGATCCAGAAGTTCGACTACGCGATCAACTCCGACCGGGTACAGGACCTGTACCCGAGCCCGATCCTCCAGGGCCGCCGGCTGGCCGAGGTGTGGCTGAGCGACCAGCCGGAGACGCCGTGAGCGCGCCCGTGCACGAGCTGATCGTCGTCGGCTCCGGCCCGGCCGGCTACACCGCCGCGGTGTACGCCGCGCGGGCGCGGCTCGTCCCGCTGGTCTTCGAGGGCACCCGCTACGGCGGCGCCCTGATGACCACCACCGACGTCGAGAACTACCCGGGGTTCCCGGACGCCGTCGACGGGCCGGGGCTGATGGAGCGGATGCGCGACCAGGCTCGGCGGTTCGGCGCCGAGCTGCGCGCCGAGGACGTCGAGCGTCTCGATCTCACCGGACCGGTGAAGGAGGTCGTCGCGCACGGCACCGTGCACCGGGCCCGCGCGGTCGTGCTCGCCACCGGCGCCGAGCCCCGCTACCTCGGCGTGCCCGGTGAGCAGGAGCTGCTGGGGCGGGGCGTGTCCTCGTGCGCGACCTGCGACGGGTTCTTCTTCCGGGACCGCGACGTGGCGGTCGTCGGCGGCGGGGACTCGGCGATGGAGGAGGCGGAGTTCCTGACCCGGTTCGCCCGCACCGTCACCGTGGTGCACCGGCGCGACGAGTTCCGCGCCTCGGCGATCATGCTGGAGCGGGCGCGGACGAACCCGGCGATCCGGTGGCGGACCCACCAGGAGGTCGTCGCCGTCTCCGGGTACTCCACTGTGGAGAGACTGCGGCTGCGCGACGTCCGGGACGGGGCCGAGTCCGCACTGGACGTCGCCGGGATGTTCGTCGCGATCGGTCACGACCCGCGCAGCGGCCTGGTGGCCGGCCAGCTCGACCTCGACGACGAGGGCTACGTCCGCACCCTCGCGCCGGGGACCCGGACCGCGCTGCCCGGCGTGTTCGCCTGCGGGGACCTGGTCGACCGGCACTACCGGCAGGCGATCACCGCGGCCGGGACGGGCTGCGCGGCGGCGATCGAGGCCGAGCGCTGGCTCGCCGCGACGGCCGCCGCGGACACGGTGGACCTGCCTTCCGCGTCGTGAAATCTCCCTCCCGTGCCCCTCGGCGCGGGCGGCATCGTGAGTGCACCGGCCGGTGACCCGGCCCACATCTCCGCCCCACCGTCAACGACCGCCGGAGGGGACCGCCGGATCCGGCGCGGACCGGCACCGCCGGCCCCGGCGCAGACCGAGACAGGAGCCGACATGGGCATGACCACCCGAGCCGCGATCTGCCGCGAGCCCGGCACCCCGTGGGAGATCACCGACGTCGAGCTGGACGACCCGCGCGCGAACGAGGTGCGGATCCGGTTCCACGCCGCCGGCCTCTGCCATTCCGACGACCACATCCAGAAGGGCGACGCCCGGATGCGGATGCCGGTCGTCGGCGGGCACGAGGGCGCCGGCGTCGTCGAGGCGGTCGGGGCGGGCGTCACGCGGGTCGCGGTCGGCGACCACGTGGTCTGCTCCTTCATTCCGGCCTGCGGGCGCTGCCGGTACTGCTCGACCGCCCGGCAGAACCTGTGCGACGCCGGCAAGAACGCCGCCACCGGCGAGTTCCCGGACGGCAGCTTCCGGTTCCACCTCGACGGAGAGGACCTCGGCGGGCTGTGTGTGCTCGGCACGTTCTCGCAGCACGCCGTCGTCTCCGAGTTCTCCTGCATCCCGATCCCGGACGACATCCCGTTCGACGTCGCCTCGCTGGTCGGCTGCGGGGTGCCGACCGGCTGGGGCTCGGCGGTGCACGCCGCCGGGGTCCGGGCCGGGCAGACCGTCGTGGTCTACGGCTCGGGTGGCGTCGGCGCCAACGCGGTGCAGGGCGCCCGCTACGCCGGGGCGAAGAACGTCGTGGTGGTCGACCCGGTCGAGTTCAAGCGGGACATGGCCAAGGTCTTCGGCGCCACGCACACCTTCGCCACCGCGGCCGAGGCGCACGAGTTCGTGGTCGAGACGACCTGGGGCGAGCTCGCCGACCACGCGATCATCACCGTCGGCGTCCTGCACGACGAGGTGATCGAACGCGCGCTGCAGGTGGTCGGCAAGGCCGGTCAGGTCACGATCACCGCCGTCGGGAACGGCACGGTGAAGGCCCCGTCCGGGATGCTGATCGGCTACCAGCGCCGGGTGCAGGGCGCGATCTTCGGGGGCTGCAACCCGCTGCACGACGTGCCCCGGCTGCTCGGCCTCTACCGCTCCGGTGACCTCAAGCTCGACGAGCTGATCACCCGCCGGTACCGGCTGGACGAGGTCAACCAGGGCTATCAGGACATGCTGGACGGCAAGAACGTCCGCGGCGTCATCGTGCACGAGGACGCCTGACATGACCGTCACCGAGATCGCCACCGGCGACGCGCACCTGATCGGCGACGACTGGGTCCCCGCCGCCGACGGCCGCACCATCGACGTTCTCGACCCCGCCACCGGAGAGGTCGTCGGCCGGGTCCCGCGCGGCTCGGCCTCCGATGTGGACTCCGCCGCCACCGCCGCGGCCGCGGCCTTCCCGGCCTGGCGGGACACCAGCGCCACCGAGCGCGGCCGGCTGCTGCTGCGCTGGGCCGAGCTCGTCGAGGCCCACGCCGGCGAGCTGGACCGGCTGGAGTCCGCCGAGGTCGGCCGCCCGCACTGGGGGCCGCCGCCGATGGCCCGGATGCTGACCTTCCTGGCCGGGCAGGCGGACAAGGTGCAGGGCCGCTCGCTGCCCACGCACGACCCGGACGCGCTCGGGTTCACGTTGCGCGAGCCCTACGGTGTGGTCGCGAGCATCATCCCCTGGAACGCCCCCGGCCCGATGTTCGCCAACGACGTCGGCGCGGCGATCGCGGCCGGGAACACCGTCGTCGTCAAGCCCGCCGAGGACGCCCCGCTGACCCCGCTGGCGCTGGCCCGGCTGGCCCGGGAGGCGGGCATCCCGCCGGGCGTGGTCAACGTCGTCACCGGCTACGGACACGAGGCCGGCGCCGCGCTGCCCGCGCACCCCGAGGTCCGCCGGGTCGGGTTCACCGGCTCGCCGGAGACCGGGTCCGCGGTGATGGCGACCTGCGCGCGGCGGCTGGTGCCGCTGCACCTCGAGCTCGGTGGCAAGTCCCCGCAGGTGATCCTCCCGGACGCCGACCTGGACCGGGCGGTCCCGGCGATCGTCGCCGGCATCACGCTCAACACCGGCCAGATCTGTGCCGCGGGATCCCGGGTCGTGGTCGACCGGGCGGTCCGCGCCGAGGTGGTGGAGCGGCTCGCCGAGCACATGGCCGCGGTGACCGTCGGTCCCGGCACCGAGAAGGTCCGGATGGGACCGCTGATCAACGCCCGGCAGCGCGACCGGGTACTGGGCTACGTCCGCACCGGACGCGACGAGGGCGCACGCCTGGTCACCGGCGGCGGCACCCCGTCCGGGGACGGATTCGACCGCGGGTTCTTCGTCGAGCCCACCCTGTTCGACGGCGTCGAACCCGGCATGACGATCGCCCGCGAGGAGATCTTCGGGCCGGTCCTGTCGGTGCTGGAGGTCGACGGGGAGCAGGAGGCGCTCCGGGTCGCCAACGGCACCGACTACGGCCTGGTCGCCTCGGTCTGGACCCGTGACGTCGGCTGCGCCGTCCGGATGTCCCGTGGTCTGCAGGCCGGCCAGGTCGCGGTGAACGCCGCGCTCGGCGCCGGGGTGATCGGCGGACCGTTCGGCGGCTACAAGCGCAGCGGGTTCGGCCGCACCATGGGCGCCGACGCGGTGCTGGAGCACACCCAGGTGAAGACGGTGTCGTTCCGTGGCTGAGGGCGTGCGACTGCGCGTGCTGATGGAGCCCCGGCACGGCGCCCGCTACGACGAGATCCTCGCGCTCGCGCGGGCCACCGAGGCCGCCGGGTTCGACGCGTTCTTCCGCTCCGACCACCTGATGGGCGTCGACCCGCGGGACCCGGCCTACCGGCCCACCGACTGCTGGACGACGCTCGGCGGGCTGGCCCGGGACACCCGCCGGGTGCGGCTCGGCGCGCTGGTCGGGGCGGCCACGTTCCGCGAGGCCGGGCTGCTCGCCACGATCGTCGCCTCGGTCGACGAGATGAGCGGCGGCCGGGTCGAGCTCGGTCTGGGCACCGGCTGGTACGAGCGCGAGCACGCCGCGTTCGGCATCCCGTTCCCGCCGACCGGGCGCCGGTTCGACCGGCTCGACGAGCAGCTCGCGGTCGTCACCGGGCTGTGGCGCGCGGCCCGTACCGGGACCCCGTTCTCCTTCGACGGCGAGCACCACCGGATCGACGACAACCACTCGCCGCCGCACCCGGTGCAGACCCCGCACCCGCCGGTGATCGTCGGTGGCACCGGTCCGAAGCGGACACCGGCGATCGCCGCCCGCTACGCCGACGAGTTCAACGGCGCGCTCGGCCGCGGCGACCTCGCCGACCGGTACGCGGTCTTCGACCGGGCCTGCGAGGCGATCGGCCGGGACCCGGCCACCGCGCGCCGCTCGGCCGTGCTCCCCGTGGCCTGCGGCGCGAGCGCCGCCGAGGTCGAGCGCCGCGGCGCGGTGATCGGCTCCGAGCTCATGCGCGCACACGCCGCGATCGGGGGCCCGCAGCACCTCGTCGACCGGATCGCCGGGCTCGCGGACAGCGGCGCCGACACCGTCTACCTGCACGTCTACGACATCCACGACCTCGACCACATCGCCCTGATCGGGGCCGAGGTACTGCCGCACGTCGCGGCGACCGAGGAGGGGGCACTGCGATGAGCACAGCGACCGAACAGTCCGGCACGGACACGGCGGAGCCGGGCGTCATCACGACCCGGGCCGCCGTCGCCCGGGCCCCGCACCAGGGCTGGGAGCTCACCGACCTGCGGCTCGAACCGCCGCGCGCGCACGAGGTCCGGGTGCGGTTCCACGCGGCCGGGCTGTGCCACTCCGACGACCACATCACCGCCGGCGACGCCGGGGTGCGGTTCCCGATCGTCGGCGGGCACGAGGGCGCCGGCGTCGTCGAGTCGGTGGGCCCGGACGTGCGCCGGGTCGCGCCGGGGGACCGGATCGTCTGCTCCTACATCCCGGCCTGCGGGGCCTGCCGGCCGTGCTCGACCGGCTACCAGAACATGTGCGTGAAGGGCCTCAACGCCGGCACCGGGATGTTCCTGGACGGCTCGTTCCGGTTCCACGAGGGGACCGGCTCCGACCGGGTCGACCTCGGCGGGTTCTGCACCGTGGGCTCGTTCTCGCAGTACGCCGTGGTGTCGGAGTGGGCCTGCATCCCGCTGCCCGACGACGTCCCGTTCGAGATCGGCGCCCTGGTCGGGTGCGGGGTGCCCACCGGCTGGGGCTCGGCGGTCTACGCCGCCGGGGTCCGCCCGGGCGACACCGTGGTGATCTACGGCGCAGGCGGGGTCGGGTCCAACACCGTGCAGGGCGCGCGCTACGCCGGGGCGCGGCACGTCGTCGTCGTGGACCCGGTCGCGTTCAAGCGCGAGTCCGCCGAGCGGTTCGGCGCCACGCACACCTTCGCCGCAGCCGAGGAGGCGCACGAGTTCGTGCGCGGGGCGACCTGGGGCCAGCTCGCCGACCACGCCATCTGCACCCCCGGCGTGCTCACCCCCGAGGTCGTCGACGCCGCCGTCGCGGTGATCGGCAAGGGCGGCAAGGTGACCGTCACCGCCGTCGGGCGGAAGGGCGAGAACACCGTGAACGTGCACGCCGGGAACATGATCAGCTACCAGCGGCAGATCCGCGGTGCGCTGTTCGGGGCCTGCAACCCGCTCTACGACGTCCCCCGCCTGCTCGGGCTCTACCGGGACGGTGACCTGCTGCTCGACGAGCTGATCACCCGGCGCTACCGGCTCGACGAGATCGACCAGGGCTACCGGGACATGAACGACGGCAAGAACATCCGTGGCGTGCTCGTCCACGACGGCGTCTGAGACCCCTCCGGCTCAAGACCGACGAGGAGACATCGTGTCCCCAGCTTCCCCACCGACCTTCGTCCCGCCCGAGGACGCCGACGCCGTCACCGGCCTCCTGCGGGCCCAGCTCGAGACCCTGCCCGCCCGGTCGCCGTTCTACGCCGACCTGGTGACCGGGGCCGGCCGGGCACCGGCGTTCGAGAGCCTCGCCGATCTGGCCCGGTTCCCCTTCACCACCAAGCAGATGCTTCGGGACTCCCAGGCGTCGTCCCCGCCGCTGGGCGGGCACGCCGCCGTGGCGATGTCCGAGGTGGTGCGGGTGCACGCCTCCACCGGCACCACCGGCCGGCCCAGCTGGGTCGGGGTGACCCGGCGCGACGCCGACGCGTGGACCGAGATGGTCGCCCGCGCGTTCCGCACGATGGGCGCGACCCGCGACGACGTCGTCCTGCACGGCGCCGGGCTCACCCTGTTCGTCGGCGGCCTGCCCATCCGCGACGCGCTGGAGCACATCGGCAGCACGGTCGTCCCGGTCGGTACCGGGGCGTCGGAGAAGGCCGTGTTGGCGCTCGAGTCGCTCGGGGTCACCGCCCTGCACTCCACCCCGTCGTACGCCCGCTACCTGGCGGAGCACCTGCGCGCCGCCGGGCGCGACCCGCGCGAGTTCGGCGTCCGCAAGATCTTCGTCGGCGGTGAGCCGGGTGGCGGGGAACCCGCGTTCCGGGCGCACGTCGAGCAGGAGTGGGGCGCGCCGGTGACCGAGGGGCTCGGCAACGCCGACATGGCCCCGGTGCTGTTCGCCGAGGAGCCCGGGACCACCGGCATGCGGTTCACCGGCGGCCGGCACGTCGTCGCCGAGCTGATCGACCCGGACAGCAGCGACCCGGTCGGTGCGGAGCCCGGCGCGGAGGGCGAGCTCGTCTACACCTCGGTGGACCGCGAGTGCTGCCCGCTGGTGCGCTTCCGCACCCGGGACCGGGTGGTCGTCACCGGGCGCGCCGCCGACGGCGCGCCGCTGATCCGCTGCATCGGCCGCACCGACGACATGCTGATCGTGCTCGGTGTGAATGTCTTCCCGTCCGCCGTACGCGACCTCGTCGTCTCGCTGCACCCGCGCACCACCGGGGCGGTGCAGATCGTGCTGCCTCGGAACGGGCCGCGGGTCGAGCCGCCGCTGCGGGTCGAGGCCGAGTGGGGCGACGACCCGGGCGACACCGAACAGCTCGGCCGGGACATCGAGGCGGCGATCCGCTCGCGGCTCTCCGTCCGCGCCGCGGTGACGCTCGTCCCGCCCGGCTCCCTGGAACGTACCGAGATGAAGTCGCGGCTCACACGGCTCGCCGGCTAGAGCCCGCCGGCCAGAGGAGGTCCACCATGCCCAGTCCCGTTCTCGACCCGACCGGCCGCGGCGCCGCGGCGGCGACCGGTGATCCGGCCGCCGACCTGCTCGCACCGCGCCGGCCCGATCTGCGCGGCCTGCGGATCGGCGTGCTGCGCAACACCAAGAAGAACGCCGATCTGCTGCTCGCCGAGCTGGCCCGGCTGCTCGTCGACGAGCACGGCGCCGCCGAGGTGTCGGTCGCGCTCACCAAGGAGAAGTTCGCGGTCCCGGCCCCACCGGAGCTGATCGAGTCCTACAAGGACGGATGCGACGTCGTCGTCACCGGGGTCGGTGACTGCGGCTCGTGCAGCGCCTCCGCGGTCGCCGACGGAGTGCTCTTCGAGCAGGCGGGGCTGCCCGCCGCGGTGATCTGCAGTGACGCCTTCGCCACCACCGCCGACACCATGGCGGCGCTGCGCGGCGCGCCCGGCTACCGCTACCTGACCACCGCGCACCCGGTCGCGATCCTGGAGCCGGAGCAGGTGCGCGAGCGGGCCGCACAGCTCGCCGCCGGCGTCGCCGCGCTGCTCACCGACGGGACCACCGGGTGACCGCCACCGACACCGGCATCGACCCGGACCTCGCGCACGCCGCCGTCGAGCACTGCTACGAGCAGGGCTGGAGCGACGGCCTGCCGGTCGTGCCCGCCTCGCGGTCCCTGGTGGACCGGTTCCTCGCCACCACCGACCTCGCGCCGGAGACCGGGATCGGCCGGCTGCCCCAGCTCGACCGGGTCGTCACCGTCGAGCTCGCAGCGATCAACGCGGTGATGGCCGGCTGCCGCCCCGAGTACTTCCCGGTCGTCCTCGCGGCCTGGGAGGCGCTGATGGCCGAGCGCGCCACCGGCGGCGGAGGATGGCAGTCGACCAGCGGGCCCGCGCCGCTGATCGTGGTGAACGGTCCGGTCCGCGACCGGCTGGCCGTCAACTCCACCGGCGGGGTGTTCGGGCCCGGGTTCCGGGCCAACGCGACCATCGCCCGCGCGATCGGGCTGATCGTGCGCAACGTCTTCGGCATCCACCCGCACGGCCTGGAGCAGGCCACCCAGGGGCTGCCCGGGCGGTGGACGATCTGCATCGGCGAGAACGAGGAGGAGAGTCCCTGGGAGCCGCTCGCCGCCGAGGCGGGGATCGCGCCGGGCACCTCCGCGGTCTCCGCGACCCTGCTGCGGACCTGCGAGTACGTCGACAACCGGCACACCGGATCGGCCGAGCAGCTGCTCGGCGACTTCGCCGACACGCTCGCCCGGACCGGGGCGTGGATCTTCCAGCACGCGGGCGCCGGGATCGTGTTCTGCCCGGAACATGCCCAGCAGCTCGCCGCCGCCGGGTACGACCGGGACGGTATCCGGGCCTGGTTGCACGAGCACAGCGTGCGCAGCACCGCCGAGCTCGCCCGGGCCGGGAAGGACGGGCTCGACGGCAGGCTGCGGCTCCCCGGAGCGAGTAGCGCCAGCGGATCACGCATCAGCACTGCCGGAAGTCGCGGTGAGGGCGCTGACCGGGTGCTCGCCGGCCCGGAGCGGGAGAACCTGCTGATCGCCGTCGCCGGCGCCCGCAATGCGGGCATCTCGATGGTGGTCCGCCAGTTCTCCGGCTGGTCCGGGACGGCCGTGCCGCTGGTCGCGGCGGGGGAGACCCGATGAGCGCCGACGGCGCCGACCCGCTGGACGACCCGTTCGGCACGACGCCGCTGGCGGGGCGTGCCGTCCTCGTCACCGGCGCGGGCCAGAACGGGGAGCTGCCCGGCGTCGGGTACGCGACCGCCCTGATCGCGGCCGGCCAGGGCGCCCGGGTGGCGGTGCTCGACCGTGACCCGGCCGCCGGGGACCGCACCGTCGCGCGGATCGCCGCGGCGGGCGGGGTCGCCGTGCCGGTGGTCGCCGACGTGCTCGACGACGACGCCTGCGCGCTCGCGGTCGCCCGCGCCGCCGAGCTGCTCGGCGGGCTCGACGGCCTGGTCAACAACGTGGCGACCGGCGACCGGGCCGGGCTGTTCGACGTCACCCCGGAACGGTTCGACGAGCTGCTCCGGATCAATCTCGTCTCGGCCTGGCAGATCACCCGGCACGCGGTGCCGCGGATGCCGCGCGGGTCCGCGATCGTCAACGTCTCGTCGGCCGCGGTCTCCTCGCGCGGGCCCGGCATGGTCTACACCGTCGCGAAGGCCGGGGTGGAGAACCTCACCGAGGGCGCCGCGACGACGCTGGGCCCGCAGGGCATCCGGGTCAACTGTGTGCAGGTCGGCACGATCTGGGGCTCGTTCGCCGCGGCGAACATGTCCGAGGAGTTGCGTGCACCCCGCCGGGACGCGACCGCGCTGAAGACCGAGGGCACCGCCTGGGACGTCGCCGCCGCCGTCGCCTTCCTGCTCGGCGAGCGGGCGCGGTGGATCTCCGGGCACGTCCTCGCCGTCGACGGCGGACCACCGCACCGGTTGCCGCCCGGTCCGCCGGTCGACACGGTGGCGGGCACGCGGGACGGGGCACCGGCAGGGGCCGTCCGATGAGCATCCGCGTCGCGCTGATCACCGGCTGCGGCAAGCCGGACGGTGCCGGGCAGGGGATCGCGCGGCGGCTGGCCGCCGAGGGGTACGCCGTGGTCGTCACCGACCGGGCCGCCGGGGGCGTGCCGAACGCACGCCAGGTCGCGCGGAACGGGACCCTGACCGGCGACGGGCTCGGCGCGCTGGCCGCCGACGTCGCCGCCGCCGGTGGCCGGGCGCTGCCGGTGCTGGGTGACATCGGCGAGCCCGGCGACACCGAGCGCATGGTCGCCGCCGCGGTGGACGAGTTCGGTCGGCTCGACGTGCTGGTCAACAACGCGGCCGCGCCACAGGGCGCCGACCGGGCCGACGTCGAGGAGGTCCCGCTCGAGGTGTGGCAGCAGCTGCTGCACACCAACCTGACCGGGACCTTCCTGATGTGCCGGGCCGCGGTGCCGGTGATGCGCCGGCAGCGGTACGGCCGGATCGTGTCGATCTCGTCGATGGCCGGGATGTCCGCGGCGCCCCGCTCGGCGGCCTACTCGGCGTCCAAGGCCGGGGTGATCGGCATGACCCGCGCGCTGGCGATGGACGTGGCCGGCTGGGGGATCACCGTCAACGCGATCTGCCCCGGGATGCTCGCCACCAGCCGGGCGGTCCTCGACCCCACCCTCGACGACGACGCCGCGGCGGAGATGGTGGCGGCCCGCGGCGCCAGGATCGCCGTCGGCCGGGCCGGCGGGCCGTCCGACGTGGCGGCCGCCGTCGCCTACCTCGCCTCGCCCGACGCCGGTTTCGTCACCGCCCAGACCCTCGTCCTCGACGGCGGCGGGCTCAGCGCGTTCCCGCTGCCGCGCCCCGCCGAACCCGACCCCGAACTCTCAGGAGGCCGCCATGGCTGACCAGGTCCGTGCGGCGGTGCAGACCGCCCCCGGCACGATCGAGCTGCGGGAGTTCCCCCGCCCGCAGACCGGTCCGGACGACGGGCTGCTCCGGGTGGAGGCGAACGGGATCTGCGGCAGCGACGTCGAGATGTTCCGCGGGCACATGCGGATGGGCTCGGGCGCCGCGGTGATCCCCGGCCACGAGCCGCTCGGGATCGTCGAGGAGATCGGTGAGCGGGCCGCCGCCCGCTGGGGAGTGCAGCCCGGCGACCGGGTGGCGCTGGAGGTGATCGTGCCGTGCCGGTCCTGCCACGACTGCCTCACCGGCCGCTACCAGTCCTGCCGCAACCGCGGCCACGGCCACGGCGTCACCGCGATCGACGTGGCGCCGTCGCTGTACGGCGGGATGGCCGAATACCTCTACCTGTCGCCGAACGCGGTGCTGCACAAGGTCGACCGGGACCTGCCCGCCGAGCTGGCGGTGATGTTCAACCCGCTGGGCGCCGGTGTCCGCTGGGCGGTGCACCTGGGCGGGATCCGGTTCGGCGACACCGTCCTCGTGCTCGGGGCCGGTCAGCGCGGGATCGCCGCGGTCATCGCGGCCCGCGCCGCCGGGGCCGGGACGATCGTGGTCACCGGGCTGGAGTCCGATGTGCACAAGCTGGAGCTGGCGCGCGAGTTCGGGGCCGACCACACCGTCGTCGTCGACGGTCCCGGGGCCGAGGACCCGGTGCAGACGGTCCTGGACCTCACCGGCGGCGCCGGCGCGGACGTGGTGCTGGAGCTGACGCCGATGGCGACCGCCCCGGTCGGCCAGGCGCTGCGCGCGGCCCGGCACGGCGGCACCGTCGTGCTCGCCGGGCTCAAGGGGCACCGGGAGCACCCGCTGGACACCGACGTGATCATCAACCGGGCGCTGACCGTGCGCGGCGCCTTCGGCGTGGACGCCCGTGGCTACGCCGAGGCGATCGCGATCATCGAATCCGGCCGGTTCCCGCTGGAGAAGCTGCACACCCACACGTTCGGCCTCGACGACACCGCGCTGGCCCTGCGCACGCTGGCCGGCGACGAGCCGGGCGAGCACGCCGTGCACGTGTCGGTCCACCCGCACCTGTCCTGAGAGGGGATCCCGTGCTGATCGACGCGCACGCCCACCTGCTGCCCCACGACTACCCGGCCGACGCCCCGGAGTGTTTCCCCCGGATGGAACCGGTGGACGGCTCGGACGCCCGGCTGCTGCTGTTCGGCGCGACCCGGTTCACCGCGAAGAAGGTCTTCTTCGACGCCGAGGCCCGGATCGAGGCCCAGGACGCCTCCGGCGTGGACGCCGAGGTGCTCACCCCGATGCCGCCGCTGCTGCGCCACGACCTCCCGGTCGACGACGGCCTGGCGCTGGCCCGGCACGTCAACGAGTTCACCGCGACGCTCTGCGCCGCGGCGCCGGGCCGGATCTACGGGTTCGGGATGGTGCCGCTGCAGGACCCGGACACCGCCGCGGCCGAGCTGAAGCAGATCCGCGACGCCGGGCTGCACGGCGTCGAGATCGCCTCGGCCGTGCTCGGCACACCGATCGGGGACCAGCGCTTCCGCGGGTTCTTCGAGGAGGCGCAGCGGCTGGACCTGCCGGTGTTCGTGCACGCGATGCCGGTGCCGACCGACCGGCTGCCCGGCTCGGCGATGGGCACCCACGTCGTCGGTCTGGAGGGCGCCACCGCCGCCGCCTCGATGATCACCGGCGGTACCGCGGCGGCCTGCCCGGACCTGCGGCTGTCGTTCAGCCACGCCGCCGGCGGCTTCCCGCTGGTGCTGCCCCGGGCGCAGTACTTCTGGAGCGGGGTCTGGAACGAGGAGCCGCCGGAGCCGGCGCGGGCGTTCGCGCACACCGAGGGCCCGTCGCCGATGGACTACGCCCGCCGCTTCTACTACGACTCGATGGTCTTCGACCACCGCGCCCTGCGGTACCTGGTCGACCTGCTCGGGCACGACCGGCTGCTCGCCGGGTCGGACTTCCCGGCGATGCCGCGGGAGCAGCCGTGCGGCCGGACGCTGCGGTCGCTGGACCTGCCGGCCGCCGAGCTGGAGGACATCATCTGGTTCAACGCCTTCCGGTGGCTGGGCCTCGACCCGCCGGCGTGAGAGGGGGCCCGCCGGCCGGTTCAGCGCGGGACCGGCCGCGGGCCCAGGGTGCGGGAGATCGCCCGTGAGGCCTGCGTCAGCACCCCGGCGAGCTCGCGCGGCCGCGCCCGGTCGGTCGCCACGACGACGCTGATCGCGGCGGCGACCCGGCCGGCGGCGTCGGTGACCGGGACCGCGACGGCCAGGTCCGGCGTCGTGATCTGGCCGCGGGCCACCGCGACGCCGGTGGCCCGGATCGTCGCCAGCGTGCGGCGCAGCTCGGCCGGGTCGACGACCGTCATCGGGCTGAAGCGCTCGAGCGGCGCACCGAGCACGCGTTCCTGGAACTCCGGTTCGGCGTGCGCGAGCAGCACCAGCCCGGTGCCGGTGGCGTGCATCGGCCACCGGTCGCCGACCCGGCTGGTCACCGGGTTGCGCACGCGGGCGCGGATGGCCTCGACGTAGATCACCGCCGTGCCCTCGCGCACCCCGAGGTGGACGTTGCCGCCGGTGACCCGGTGCAGATCCTCCAGGTGCGGGAAGGCGGCCTCGCGCAGCTCCAGGCCGCGCGGGGCGAGCGCGGAGAGCTCGAGCAGCCGCAGCCCGACCGAGTAGTGGCCGGTGGCGTCGCGCTCCAGGGCGCCCCACGCCATCAGCTCGTTGACCAGCCGGTGCGCGGTCGACAGGCTGAGTCCCGCCCGCCGCGCGATGTCACTCAACGTGAGAGTGCGGTGTCGGGGCCCGAAGGCGTCGAGTACCGCGAGCACCCGGCCGGCCGCGGTGAGCCGGGGCCGTCCGCCGTCGCCGGGAACCGGGTCGCGTTCCGCCGTCACCGTCATCCGCCGACCCCCTCGTCCGCGTCCACCTCGACCGTCGGCCCATGGCCGGCGCCGGGCCAGCATCGGCGGGGCCGGGGAAGGGTTACAAGGTCCGGGCAGGTACCGGCGGGGGAATCGGGTCGGAAGGACAGACCGGGATACGTCATCCGTCGCGCCTCACCCGGCTCCGGCGGAGGTTCCCTTCCGCCGGGCGGAATCGCCCTGCACCCGGACCGCGGCGCTGACCGACGCTGGACGGGACGTAGTGAGCCCGGTCACGCCGGCCCCGGTGCCACCCGGCGGTTCCCGACCGCGGGTGTGTACGTGGCGTCACGGAGTCACCACCACGGTCTACCGACCGGCCGGTCCGCGCGGCGGTACCGGCCGGTCCCGAGACGAACGGGAGCCCTGTCGTGAGACGACGACACCACCTGCCGGCCCTGCTGCTGGCCGCCGCACTGGTCCTGGCCGGCTGCGGCGGTGCGGCCGACGGCGGCGCGCTCGACGGCCCCGCCACCCCCTCCGGCCCGCCGCAGTCCGGTGGCGAGCTGACCGTGCTGGAGGACGGAGCGTTCGCCGGGGGCTGGCCGACCGGCCTGGATCCGGCCACCAACACCACCGGTGGCGCCAACGTCACGCAGATGAGCGCGATCTACGGCGGCCTGTTCCGGCTGGAGGCCGACGACGACGGCGCGAACGCCGCCGTGGTGCCGCACCAGGCGGAGAGCACCGAGATCGCCGACGAGGGCCGGACCGTGCGGATCACGCTGCGCGAGGGGCTGACGTTCAGCGACGGCACCCCGTTCGACGCCGAGGCGGTCGCCTTCAACTTCCGCCGCGCGGTCGACGCACCCTGCACCTGCTCGCCGAACTGGCCCCTGGCGCAGGACGGCATCGCCACCGACGGGCCACGGACCGTCGTCCTGCGCTTCGAGCGGCCGTACGCCGCGGTGATCAACGCGATGCCGGTGACGAACGTGAACTGGATCGCCTCGCCGACCGCGCTGCAGGAGAAGGGTGAGGACGCGTTCGCGATCGAGCCGGTCGGGGCCGGCCCCTTCACGGTGGTGTCCAACCAGCTCAGCTCCGAGCTCGTCCTCGAGCGCAACCCGGACTACTTCAAGGAGGGGCGGCCCTACCTCGACCGGCTCACCTTCCAGTCGATCGGCGGGGACCAGCCCGCCTACCAGGCCCTGCTGGCCGGGCAGGCGCAGGCCTACGAGGGGCTGACGACGACGCCGCTGCTCGACCAGGCCCGGTCCCAGGGCCGGTTGTCGGTCGCGGTCCAGCCGGCGACCTCGCCCTACGTCGTCCAGCTCAACACGAAGGCCGCCCCGTTCGACGACCCGCGGGCCCGCGAGGCGATCTACGCCGCCACCGACTTCGACGCGATCGCCCAGGGCCTGTTCGGCGGCGAGTTCCCGGTCAGCCAGAGCTTCACCGGGCCGGGCGGGCTGTTCCACTCCGACGCGGTGCCCGGCTACACCGGACACGACCCGGAACGCGCCCGGGCCCTGGTCGGCGAGCTCGGAGGCCTCGAGGTCGAGCTCGGCACGCTCGGTTCCTACGTGGCCCAGCAGGTCATGACCGCGCTGCAGACCCAGTGGCAGGAGGCCGGCATCACCGTCCGTACCGAGACCTACGAGCTGTCCACACTGGTCCAGGAGTTCAACTCCGGCAACTGGCAGTCGATGCTGCAGACCGCCGGATCCTGGGACCCGGCGTCCGGGGTCGGGGTGAACTTCCGCTTCAACGCCGACAGCCCGTTCAGCGGCGTCGCCGACCCGGAGCTGGACGCGTTGTTCGACCAGGCCGCGGCCTCGGTCGACCCGGCCGAACGGCAGGAGCTCTACGACGCCGCGGGCGCCCGGATCGCCGAGCAGCACTACGCGCCGTTCGGCCTGGCGTTCGCCCCCGCCAACCTCGCGGCACCCGGCGTCTACGGGCCCGGCCTGACCACCCTGATCCCGCCGATCGTGGTGAACAGCGGCGTGCACTGGGACGAGGTCTGGCGGGAGCCGCAGCAGTGACCGCGGCCGTCGGAGGCCGCGAGCCCGGCCGGCTCGCGACCGCGCTCGGCTCCCCGGCGCTGCGGATGGTCGGGAAGCGGGCGCTGATGGCGATCCCGATCGTGCTGGGCGCCAGCATCCTGACCTTCTGGGTGCTCAGCCTGATCCCCGGCGGCGCGGCGCAGCAGCTGCTGGGCGCCGACGCCACCGCCGAGCAGATCGCCGCGCTGGAGCAGCGGCTCGGGCTCGACCAGCCGGGACCGGTGCGCTACCTGCAGTGGCTGGGCGGGGCGGTGACCGGCGACCTCGGCAACTCGGTGGTCAGCGGCCAGCCGGTCACCCCGGTGCTGGGAGCCCGGCTGGCGGTGACCGGCCAGCTGGTCGGCATGGCGTTCCTGATCTCGCTCGGGCTCGCCGTGCCGGTCGCGCTGCTGGCCGCCCACCGGCCGAACCACCTGTTCGACCGGATCAGCATGCTGGTCAGCATCACCGGGCTCTCGGTGGCCAACTACGTGCTGGCCCTGCTGCTGGTGCTCGTGCTCGCCGTGCAGTTCACGGTGTTCCCGGCGATCGGGTTCGTCCCGATGTCGGAGAGCGTGGCCGGCAACCTGCAGTCGCTGACCCTCCCAGCGGTCGCGATCGCGTTCCCGCTGTTCTGCTTCTACACCCGGTTCCTGCGCGGCGACCTGGTCGACCAGATGCAGGGCGAGGACTACATCACCACCGCCCGTGCGAAGGGGATCGGGCCGTGGCAGGTCCTGGTCCGGCACGCCCTGCGGAACTCGGCGTTCGGCCTGATCACCGTGGTCGGGCTGAACCTCGGAACGCTGATCGGCGCGACCGTGATCATCGAGCAGATCTTCGCCCTCCCCGGGCTCGGCCAGCTGCTGTTGCAGGCCATCAACACCCGTGACTTCGTCGTGGTCCAGGCCTGCGTCGTCGTCTTCGCCGTGATCGCGGTGCTGGCGAACCTGGTCGCCGACCTCCTCTACGCCGTGCTCGACCCGAGGATCCGCTATGGCAGTCGCTGACCCCACCGCCGGCACACCCGTCCCCGCCGCGGTCGCACCCGCGGCGAGCCGGTTCCGGCTCCTCCGGTACCCGGACGTCGCCGTCCCGGCCGGGCTGCTGCTCCTGGTCGTGCTGGCCTGCACCGCCGTCCCGCTGCTGCCGGGGATACCGGCCCCGATCGGTGGCAGCGTGCTGGACAGCTACCTGCCGGCCGGGTCGCCGGGGCACCTGCTCGGCACCGACCCGAACGGCAACGACATCCTGTCCCGGATCCTGCACGGCGGGCGGTCGTCGCTGCTCGTCGCGCTGTCGGTGAACCTGATCGGGCTGGCGATCGGCGGCACGCTCGGAGCCCTGTCCGGCTACGTCGGTGGCCCGCTCGACACGGTGATCATGCGGGTGCTCGACGTGCTGATCGCGTTCCCCTCGCTGGTGCTGACCCTCGCGGTGGCGCAGAGCCTCGGGCCCAGCCGGCTGAACACGATCCTCGCGCTGGCCTTCTTCAGCATCCCCGCGTTCGCCCGGATCGCCCGCGCGGCGACCCTGCGGCTGCGCGAGCAGCCGTTCATGGCCGCCGCGCAGCTGTGCGGGACCTCCGGCCGCCGGATCCTGGCCCGGCACGTGGCGCCGAACATCGCGCCGCAGCTGATCACGTTCGGGATGCTCGGCGCCGGGATCGTGATGGTGATCGAGGGGGCGCTCAGCTTCCTCGGTCTCGGCATTCCGCCGCCCGCCCCGAGCTGGGGAAACATGATCGCCCAGGGGCAGCAGAGCCTGTCCGCGACGCCGATGCTCGTCGTCTGGCCGTGCGTCGCCCTGTTCGTGACCGTGCTCGCCTGCAACCTGCTCGGCGAGTCCCTCCGCGACCGATGGAGCGGCCGATGAGCACCAGCCGGACCGACACCGGGCCCGCCGGGTCCACCGGATCAGCGGGTTCCGAGGCGGCCGTCCGCCCGGCGACCGGTGCGAAGCCGGTCCTGGAGGTCCGCGACCTGCGGATCCGGTTCGAGGGCCGAGGGGCGCCGGTGCACGCGGTGAACGGGCTGTCCTACAGCGTCGAGCCGGGCCGCACGCTGGCGATCATCGGTGAGTCCGGGTCCGGGAAGAGCGTGAGCTCGCGGGCGCTGCTGGGACTGCTGCCGCCCTCGGCCCGGATCACCGGGTCCGCCCGGTTCGACGGCACCGAGCTCGTCGGCCTGCCCGAGGCGCGGATGCGGCGGCACCGCGGTGCGGACATCGCGATGGTGTTCCAGGACCCGGCCCGCTCGCTCAACCCGACCATGAAGATCGGGCTGCAGGTGACCGAGGCGGTCCGCGCGCACGCCGAGCTCGACGCCCGCGCCGCCCGGGCGCGGGCGGTCGAGCTGCTCGCCCTGGTGCGGCTGCCGGCCCCGGAGCGCCGGTTCCACGAGTACCCGCACCAGCTCTCCGGCGGCATGCGGCAACGGGTGATGATCGCGATCGCGCTGGCCGGCGAGCCGCGGCTGCTGATCGCCGACGAGGCGACGACCGCACTGGACGTCACCACCCAGGCGCAGATCATGGAGCTGCTCGACGAGCTGCGCCGACGGCTCGGCACCGCCGTCGTCATGATCAGCCACGACCTCGGGCTCGCCGCCGGGTACGCCGACGACGTCCTGGTCATGTACGCCGGGCGGGCCGTCGAGCACGCACCCGCGGCGACCCTGTTCGCCGCGGTCCGGATGCCCTACACCCGGGCCCTGCTCGGCGCGATCCCGCTGCTGGACCGGCCGTCGCACACGATGCTGCCGGTCGTGCCCGGCCAGCCGCCGGACCTGCGGGCCCTGCCGGAGGGATGCCCGTTCCGCCCGCGCTGCGCCTCGGCCGACGACGACTGCCGCACCGAACCGCCCCTGGCCGAACACGAACCCGGGCACTGGTGGGCCTGCTGGCACGCGCACGGCGCCGCCACGGACCGGACCGCCACGGACGGAGCCGGCCGGTGACCGCGCTGGAGGAACGCTCCGCCGGTCCCGGGACGGGCGCGGGCGCGCCGCTGCTGCAGGCGACCGACGTCGAGCAGACCTTCCCGGTACGCGGTGCCGGGGGGACCCGCGGTGGGACCGTGCATGCGGTGTCCGGGGTCTCGCTGGACATCGCGGCGGGGGAGACCCTCGGGGTGGTCGGCGAGACCGGTTCGGGCAAGTCGACGCTGGCCCGCTCGCTGATCCAGGCCCCCCGGCCGCAGTCCGGGCGGGTGCTGTTCCGCGGCGAGGACCTGATGGGCCTCGGCCGCCGTGAGCTGGTGCGCGCGCGGCGCTCGCTGCAGATGGTCTACCAGGACCCGTTCGGTTCGCTGAACCCCCGCTGGCGGGTCCGCGACCTGGTCGCCGAGCCGCTCGTCGGGTACCGGGTCGGGACCGCGGCGGGCCGCGAGCGACGGGTGTCCGAGCTCCTCGACCTGGTCGGCCTGGACCCGTCGGTCTACGGCGGGCGCCGCCCGCACGAGCTGTCCGGCGGGCAGTGCCAGCGGGTCGCGATCGCCCGCGCGGTCGCACTCGACCCCGCCCTGCTCATCTGCGACGAGGCGGTCTCCTCGCTGGACGTGCTCATCCAGGCGCAGGTGCTGAACCTGTTCGAGAGCCTGCGCTCCGAGCTCGGTCTGTCCTACCTGTTCATCGCGCACGACCTCGCCCTGGTGAAACAGGTCAGCGACCGGGTGGCCGTCATGCACCTCGGGCAGCTGGCGGAGATCGGCCCCGCCGAGGCCCTCTACCGGGCGCCACGGCACCCGTACACGGCGGCGCTGCTCGACTCGATCCCCGGCCTGGACCCGGCCACCGGCCGGGTGCGCCGGCCGGTGCCGCTGGCCGGCGAGCCACCGTCCCCGCTGGACCCGCCCTCGGGCTGCCGGTTCCGCACCCGCTGCCCGCGCGCCCGCGACCGGTGCGCCGAGGAACAGCCCGAGCTCACAGGACTCCCGTGGCCCACCGTGCCCCCGGCCGGGGACGCCCCGGCGGGCGCGCACCGGGTGGCCTGTCACTACCCGCTCGACCCCCCACCGGAGGAGAAGCCATGAGTATCGACCCCGCCGCACTGGACGGACTGCGGTCCACGCTGGCCGCCGACGACTACACCCTCGACGTCGCCGAGACCGGCGACGGGCTGGAGGCCCGGATCACCGCCGGGCCGGACGCCTGCGCGGACTGCCTGGTCCCGAAGGACATGATGCGCAGCGTCCTGGGCTCGGCGCTCGGTGTCCCGGAGGACCGGATCACGGTGCACTATCCGGACACCGGCGGTACCGGATGATCTCGCACCGGATGATCGCGAGGGTCTCGTCCGGACGGGCGTGATCTCGCATGATGGTGCCCGTGCACGACGATGTGGCCGACCGGGTCGGGACCGGGACCGGGCTGTCCGCCCTGGTCGAGGTGTGCGCGGACGGCCTCGCGCTGCTCGACACCGACGAGCGGTTCGCCCTGGTCAACGGCTCGGCGTGCCGTCTGCTCGGGATCGGCGAGGCCGAGCTGCTCGGCCGCCGGTCGCCGTTCGTGACCCGCGACGACGGCGGTGGCGCGCCCCGGCTGCTGCGCTGGACCACCAGCGACGGCCGGCGGCGTGATCTGGAGTACCGCTGCGCGGCCCGGCCGGGCGGCGGGTACGCGGTGTGGTTCGGCGACGTCACCGACGAGCTGCGCAGCCGGGAGCGGCTGACCGCCATCGTCCGCGCCGCGTCCAGCGTCGCCGAGGCCGGCTCGCTGGCCGGCACCCTGGACGCGGTCGCGAGCGAGATCGTGCAGACCGCGCACATCTCGGCGGTGCAGATCCTCGCGATCGACGACCCGGCGGCGGACCTGCGGGTCCTGGGCATGGCCGGCTTCGGCGCCGCGCCGGAGTTCGTCGCCCGCCTCGGCGCGTGCCGCAGGCTCGGCGCCGACATCCGGTTCCTCAGCGCGTTCGTCAGCGCGGAGCCGGTGGTGGTTCCCCACCGGCGTCCGGCGATCATGTCCGACCCGGCCTGGGCGCCGCTGCACGAGATCATGGACCGGCCGGACTGGGACGCCTTCGTCGCGATGCCGATGACGGTGCGCGGCGGGACGATCGGGGTGATCAACGCCTACTACGAGCCGGGGGAGGATCCGAGCCCGTCGTCGCTGGCGTTCCTGGAGGCGATGGCCGACCATGCCGCGGTCGCCGTGGACACCGCGCGGCTGCTCGACCAGACCCGCGCCGACGCGCGTTCCGCGGAACGCCGCAGGCTCGCCCGGGACGTGCACGACTCGGTCGTCCAGGAGCTGTTCTCGATGCGGATGCAGGCGCGGGCGCTGCGCAGCAGGCTGGATCGGGGCGGTGTCGACCCGCAGCACGTCCGGGACGCCGCCATCGAGCTGTCGGACCTGTCCGCACGGGCACTGGCCGATCTGCGGTTGCTGGTGCAGGAGCTGCGCCCGGCCGGACCGGGGACCCGGGACCTGATCCGTGCCGTGCGCACGCACGCGGCCAGTGTGAGTGCGCGCGCCGAGCTCCTGGTCGACGTCCGCGCGGACGACGCGATGCCCCTCGACGCCGACCCGGACGCCGTCGAGGACCTCTACCGGATCATCGGGGAGGCCGTGCACAACGCGGTCAAACACGGCCCGCCGGACGCGGTGCGGGTCGGCATCGAGCGCACCGGCACGGACCTCGTGCTCGAGATCGGTGACGACGGTCCCGCCGACGACCGCGCCGACCGGCCCGGCCCTCCGGGTGGCGGACTGGGGCTCGGGCTGGTCTCGATGCGCGAACGCGCCGAGCGCTGGGGCGGAGAGCTCGTCGCTGGCCCCCGCGACGGCGGCGGCTGGACCGTCCGCGCGAGCGTCCCGCTGGCCCGGCTCGAGACCGCGCCCCGCGAACCCGGACAGCGTTGACATGCCCCGCTCCGCCGCCGTCGCCCTGGCCAACGTCGATCTCAACCTGCTCGTCGTCCTGCGCGAGCTGCTCCGCGAGCAGAACGTCACCCGCGCCGCGGATCGGGTCGGGATCACCCAGCCCGCGGCCAGCGCCGCGCTCGCCCGGCTCCGCCGGCACTTCGACGACGACCTGCTCGAACGCACCGGCAACGGATTCGTGCTCTCCCCGCTCGGCCGCCAGCTCGCCGTCGAGGTGGAACCGCTCTACCTCGGTGTCGAGCGGCTGTTCACCCCGGATCCGCCGTTCCGCCCGGAGCTGTCCACGCACGAGTTCACGATCATGACCACGGACTACGTGCTCGCCGCGGCCGGCGAGCAGATCTCCCGGGCACTGCACACGCTGGCGCCCTCGGTGCGGCTGCACGTGCGGGTGGCGAAGGGCCGGCTGCCGGCCGACCTGCCGGAGACGCTGCGCGCGATCGACGGCATCGTCTCCGCGCCCAAGGCCGAGTTCAAGGTCGACGAGATCCGCGGCGCCGAGCTGTTCCGTGATCACTGGGTGTGCGTGCTCGACGCCGGCAACCCGGCGGCCACCGGCCCGCTGACCCTCGATGTCCTCGAACGCCTGCCGTGGGTGGTCCCGAACCATCCCGACGGGGCCTACCCGGCCAGCTCGCCACTGGGACCGCTGATGGCCCGGCTGCGCACCACCCCGCGGGTCGCGGTGCGGGTGGACAGCTACAACGCGACGCCCTACTTCGTGGCCGGGACCGATCGTGTCGCGGTCATGCAGGCCCGGCTGGCGGCGGGCTTCGCCGGACGTCGCGACCTGCGCGTCGTCGACTGTCCCGGGGATCCGCCGCCGATCGTGGAGATCCTCTGGTGGCACGCCCGGCGGGACCCCGACCCGGCGCACCGCTGGCTGCGCGAGGTGCTCGTCGAGGCCACCGCGCCGGTCCGCGCGTGCGAGCCGGCCCGCGCATAGATCCGGTCGATACCCGGCATCCCAAGTCTTTCTTTCCGCCCGGAGTGACCTGCGACATAGCGTCCTCGGCATGCGGATCGTGGTGGGCCGGGTGGCGGACTTCCCGCCCGGGGAACGCAGGATCGTCAACCAGGGGCGGCGCTCGATCGGGGTGTTCCGGGTCGGGGACAGCTTCTACGCCCTCAACAACCACTGCCCCCATCTGGGCGGGCCGTTGTGCCAGGGCCGGACGCAGGCCTGGGTCCGGTCCGACCGTCCGGGGCACTACGAGCGGGACACCGAGCACGCGCTGGTCGCGTGCCCGTGGCACGGATGGGAGTACGACCTGGCGACCGGCCGGTCGTTCCTCGGGCCGGGGGAGCCGCCGGCTCGCGCCTACGCGGTATCGGTGGAGGCCGCGGAGTGCGAGGCCGGGGCGGCCGGGGGTGCCGCGGCGGCGCCGGAGGGCGAGCCGGATCTGGCACCCGGCACCGCCCCGGCCGGCGCCTCCGGTCCGGGCGGGCGCCGGCCCGGACCCTACGTCGCCGAGACCTACCGGGTGACCGTGGAGAGGTTCGGCCCGGACGACCACATCGTCGTCGACACCACACAGCGACCGGGTGCGACGCCCGGGGAGACCGGAGGGACCGGACGATGACCGGAACGATCAGCAGTCCGGCGGCGGCACCGGCGGCCGGGTCCGCCGGCCGGACCCGCACCACCGTCGTCGACACCGACATCCACCCCGCCTGCCCGGCGGCCGAGCTGCTGCCCCGGCTGGACGCCCGCAGCCGTCGCCGGTTCGAGCTGTTCGGCAGCCGGGTGCCCGCGCCGCCGGAGGTCTACCCGCGGGTCCGGAACTCCGGCTACCGGCTCGACGCCTGGCCCGAGGGCGCATTCCCGGGCAGCGACCTGCAGCTGGTGCGCGAGCAGTTGCTCGACGAGTACGGCATCTCCTACGGCGTGCTGATCCCGCTGCAGGGACAGAGCTACGGCACGGAGTCCCCGGAGTACGCCGCGGCCCTGTGCCGCGCGCTCAACGAGTGGGTCGCCGAGTGCTGGCTGGACCGCGAGCCACGGCTGCGGTCCTCGATCGCGGTGCCGCTCGAGTCGCCGGACCTGGCCGCCGAGGAGATCCGCCGCTGGGCCGGTGATCCCCGGTTCGTGCAGGTGCTGCTGAGCACCGGCGGGGAGTCCGGCTTCGGGCGCCGGCGCTACTGGCCGATCTACGCCGCCGCCGCCGAGGCCGGGCTGCCGATCGCCGCGCACACGGGCGGGCTGGAGCAGCACCGGGGCGCCGGCTGGCCCTCGTTCTACCTGGAGGAGCACGTCTGGAACGGCAACATGATGGGGGCCCTGGTCACCAGCATGCTCTGCGAGGGTGTGTTCACCGAGTTCCCCGGCCTGCAGCTGCTGTGCGTCGAAGGCGGGCTGGCCTGGGCGGCGCCGCTGATGTGGGCGCTCGACGACGGCTGGTCGGTGCTGCGCGAGGACGTCCCGCACCTGACCCGGCCCCCGTCGGAGGTGCTGCGCGAACACCTGTGGTTCACCACCCAGCCGGTGGAGGAGCCGAAGGACCCGGCCGACCTCGGGACCGTGATCCGCCACCTGGGCCTGGAGGACCGGATCATGTTCGCCTCCGACTACCCGCACTGGGACTTCGACTCCCCGCAGGCGGTGACCCGGCTGTTCCCGGCCGAGCTCAAGGACAAGATCATGGGGGACAACGCCCGGACCCTGTACCGCCTGCCCACCGGTGGTGCGGCGTGAGCGCCCCCACCGCCCTGCGCACCGTGGACACCGACGTGCACTGCGTGCCGTCGTCGATCACCGACCTGCTTCCCTACCTCGATCCCTACTGGCACGACTACGTCACCGAGGGCGGGGTGTCGCTGTCGCCGACCCAGGGCGGCGCCTACCCGCCCGCGATCGGGGTCGGCGGGCGCCCGGTCACCGGAGCGGACGCCCTCGCCGACCGGGTGCTCGACCCGGCCGGCACCGAGGTCGCGGTGCTCGGCTGCACCGCGACCTTCCAGGCCAACCGCAATCCCTACTACGAGGCGGCGCTCTGCCGCGCGGTGAACGACTGGCTGCTGGCCGAGTGGGCCGCGCGCGATCCCCGGCTGCGGGTCGCGGTCGTGGTCCCGACCCTCGACACGGGCGCCGCGGTCCGCGAGCTGGAGCGGCTCGGCGGTCAGCCCGCGGTGGTCGCGGTCCTGCTGCCGGTCCGGACCGACGCCCCGTGGGGCACCATCGCGCACCGGCCGGTGCTGCGCGCCGCCGCCGCACAGGGCCTGGTCGTCACGCTGCACGCCTGGGGCCGGGCCGGGAACGCCCCGAACTCCAGCGGGATCACCCACACCTACCTCGAGGACTACCTGGCGAACTCGCAGGTGATCGCGCAGGCGCAGCTGGTGAGCCTGGTGACCGAGGGCGTGTTCGCCGAGCTGCCGGACCTGCGGGTGACCGTCGCCGAGTGCGGGTCCACCTGGCTGCCCACCCTGCTCTGGCGCTTCGACAAGGACTGGAAGGGCGTCTGGCGGGAGGTGCCCTGGGTGAACCGGCCGCCGTCGGAGATCGTGCGCGAACGGTTCCGGTTCACCACCGCCCCGATCCACCTGCCGGCCGACCCGGTACAGGCCCGCGAGGCACTGGACCTGCTCGACCCGGGCCTGCTGATGCATGCCGGCGACCACCCGCACGATCACGGCCCGGGCGCCGGGCGGCTCGACGCGGCGCTCACCGCGGCCGAGCGGGACGCCGTCCACGGCGGCACCGCGGCGGCCTGGTACCGGCTCGGATGACCGGCACTCCACCGGATCCGCCGCTGCCGGACCAGTCGGCGAACCCGCTGCTGCCGGGCGAGCCCTGCGACGTCGTCGTCGGTTCGGGGGCCCGGATCCGGGTCCGCGAGTGCGGCCGCGGGGAACCCGTGCTGCTGCTGCACGGCTGGCCGCAGACCTCGGTGGTGTGGCACCGGGTCGTCCCGGGGCTCGCCGCGGAGCACCGCGTGGTGCTGGCCGACCTGCCCGGCTACGGCGACAGCACGCTGCCCGCGGACGCGCCGGTGACCGCGTCCGGGAAACGGGCGATGGCCGCCGACCTGGTCGAGGTGATGACCCGGCTCGGCCACGAGCGGTTCGCCGTCGCCGGGCACGACCGTGGCGCCCGGTGCGCCTACCGGATGGCGCTCGACCACCCGGACCGGGTGCGCGCGCTCGCGGTGCTGGACGTGCTGCCCACCGCTGACGTCCTGGCCGGTGTGGACGCACGGTTCGCCCGCGGCGCGTGGCACTGGTTCGTGCTGTCCCAGCCGTCCGGCGTCGCCGAGCGACTGCTCGCGGCCGACCCGGACGCGGTGCTGGCGTGGGGACTGGCCGAGGTGTGCGACCCGCGGGCGCTCGCGGAGTACCGCGCCGCCTGGGAGCGCCCGGAGGTGCGGCACGGGATGTGCCAGGACTACCGGGCGGGGTTCGACGTCGACGCCGCCGACGACGAGGCCGACCGCGGGCGGCGGACGATCGGCTGCCCGACCCGCGTCCTGTGGGGCGGTCGGGGGCCGCTCGGCCGCACCGGCGACGTGCTCGGGACCTGGCGGGTGTGGGCGCCCGCGGCGACCGGCCGGGCCCTCGCGGCCGGGCACCACCTGCCCGAGGAGGCACCCGCCGAGGTGTGCGCCGAGCTGCTCGGGCTGCTCGCGCCGCAGGTCGTCGGAGATCCTTCCCCGGCCCTGTGAGCTGGGGGTATCAATCGAACTGATGCCGATCAGGCGGATCGTCTATTTCCGCCCGGATCCGGCGTCTCCCTAGCGTGTGACCCGCATCGCACGTGATTCCGCAACGACGCGAGGAGATCGGTAGATGACCACCACACCCGCCCGGCCGCACCGCCGGGGGCCGGGACGCCTGGTCCGGATGTGCGCGGCCCTCCTGGTCGGAAGCGCGGCCCTGGCCGCCTGCGGGGCCGAGGGCTCCGCGGACGGCACGGACGAGATCACGTTCCTGAACGTGCTGCCGATGGAGAGCCTGTCCTTCGCGCCGGAGATGATCGCCGACACCCGCGGGATCTTCGCCGAGCACGGGTTGGATGTGACCTTCGAGGCCACCCAGGGCTCCGCCCCCGCCATCCAGACCCTGCTCGCCGGCTCGGCCGAGATCAGCCGGATTGGCGACATCGAGACCATGATCGCGGCCGGGACGCGGGAGGCACCGCTGAGCGTGCTCGGCGAGCCGATCAGCCGGGGCACCATCCGGATGATCTCCACCGAGGCGAACCCGATCACCACGGCCGCCGACTTCCAGGGCAGGCTGGTCGGGACGCCGTCCGAGGGTGGGACGAGCTCGATCACCCTCGACCTCGTCGCCGGGTCCGCCGGGATATCCCCGGACGAGGTTAACCGCCAGGTCGTCGGGCTCAGCCCCGGCGTGTTCGACCTGCTGACCGCGGGCCGGGTGGACGCCTACATCGTCTCGCTGGACACCTCGGTGCTGCTGGACCAGACCCGGCCCGAGGCCGTGGTCTACGACCCGAACGACGACATCACCGCCGGCGCGCAGATGTACGCGACCTCCCAGGCGCAGGCCCAGGACCCCGAGACGCAGGACAAGCTGCGCCGCTACCTCGCCGCGATCGACGAGGCCATGCAGTTCATCGTGGCCGACCGGGAGAGCGGGTTCGCCGAGACCACGGAGCTGATCGGATCGAAGTACGAGGTCCCGGCGCTCTCGAACCCCGAGGTCGCCCAGGAGGCCCTCGGGACCTACGTGGACGCCTTCACGGCCGGGGACTCGCTCGTCGGGGTGTCGCCGGAGCGGTGGGCCGCGACCTACGAGGAGGTCGTCGGGATCGGGCAGCTGCCGGCCGGTCTCGATCCCGCCGAATGGCTCGACACCTCGCTCGCGCCGGCGGGGACGCAGTGAGCGCCCCGGCCCGGCCGACCGGAACCGACGGAGGACCGATGACCCAGGAGACGGTGCCGGCGCTGACGTCCGCAGAGGCCCCGACCGTGCGCGACCGGGCGGTCGGCCTGCGGGTGTCCGGAGTGGACAAGATCTACCCGACGCGGCGCGGCGAGGTGCACGCGCTGTCCGGCATCGACCTCGACATCGGCCGTGGCGAGTTCGTCTCGCTGGTCGGGCGCTCCGGCTGCGGCAAGACCACACTGCTGCGGATCCTGTCCGGACTGCTCGCACCGACCGCGGGCACGGTGGAGGCCGGCGGCCGGTCGGCCTGGGTGTCCGGGCACCGCAACGACGCGGTGTTCGCGGAGTTCGGCCTGGTCTTCCAGGAGGCGAACCTGTTCCCCTGGTTCACCGTCGCCGACAACATCGCGCTGCCGCTGAAGTTGCGCGGCGTCGGAAAGGCGCAGCGACGCGCCCGGGCCGTCGAGCTGTGTGGCACCGTCGGGCTGAGCGGTTTCGAGGACTCGCACCCCCGCGAGCTGTCCGGCGGGATGCGCCAGCGCGCCGCGATCGCCCGCGCGCTGGCCTGCGATCCGTCCGTGCTGCTGATGGACGAACCGTTCGGCGCGCTGGACGCGATGACCCGCGACCGGATGAACCTGGAGCTGCAGCGGATCCATGCGGAGTCCGGGGCGACCGTCGTGTTCGTGACGCACTCGATCACCGAGGCGGTGTTCCTCGCTGACCGGGTCGTCCTGCTGACGCCGCGTCCGGGGCGGATCCGGTCGATCACCGGGATCGACCTCCCACGCCCGCGCTCGGCCGAGACCGAGGCATCCGCGGAGTTCGGCGGGATCGTCCGCGACCTGCGCACCGAACTGGACCTGGAGGACTGATGGTCGCGACCGAACCCACCCGGGCCACCGGCGCGGAGAACACGGCGAACACCGCGGCGGCCGCCGCCCCCGACGGGCCCGACGGCGAGTCGCCCTGGATGCGCCGCCTGCCCTGGATCAGCGGGCCCGTGCTGCTGCTGTTGTTGCTGAGCGCCTGGCAGTTCACCGTCTCGGTGATCGGCGTGTCGGAGTTCATCCTGCCGGCGCCGGCGGCTGTCGCCGGGGCGCTGGTGGAGCTGTTCTCCGGCCCGCAGATCTGGGGGCACATCGGGATCACCCTGTTCGAGGTGCTGGCCGGCTTCGGGATCGCGTTGGTCTGCGGGGTGACGATCGGCGCGGTGCTGGGCCGGGTCGAGTGGCTGCAGCGCGCGGTGCAGCCCGCGCTGGTGGCGCTGCAGGTCGTGCCGAAGGTCGCCTTCGTGCCGATCTTCGTGATCTGGTTCGGCTTCGGGCCGACCTCGAAGGTCATCATGGCTGCGCTGCTGGCCTTCTTCCCGATCATGCTGAACGTGATGCTCGGGGTGCGCTCGGTGGACCGGGGGCACCGGGACGTGATGCGCGGGCTCGGCGCGAGCCGGTGGTCGACGTTCCGCAACCTGGAACTGCCCTCCACGCTGCCCTACGTCTTCACCGGCGCCGAGGTGGCGATCGTGTTCTCGGTGATCGGGGCGATCGTCGGGGAGTACCTCGGTGGCAGCGAGGGGCTGGGCTACCTGGTCGTGTCCAGCTTGAACGCGCTCGACGCGCCACGCCTGTTCGCGGTGATCGTGCTGCTGGCGGTGCTCGGATCGCTGCTCTACGCCGCGGTGACGATGACCAAGAAACTCGTCATCCCGTGGCACGAGTCGGTGTCGACCGGCGTCTGATCGGATCGGGGCACGGGGCCGGAACCGCCGTCGCGGGACCGGCCCCGTGCCTCATCCGGCGTGAGGCCCCGCCGACAGCGCCTCGGTCAGCAGCGCGACGAGCGCCTCGTGCTGCACGTCGGCCGACGACCCGACCTCCTCGTCGGACCCGTCCAGTGCCGCGGCGGCCAGGCCCGCCTTGCCGTCGATCAGCTCCGCGATCCGGGCGTCGATCGTCTGCGCGGCGATGATGCGCCACGCGGTGACCGGCTCGGTCTGGCCGATGCGGTGGCTCCGGTCGATGGCCTGGGTCTGCTCCGCATCGGTCCACGACAGCTCCGCGAGCACGACGTTCGACGCGACCTGCAGGTTGATCCCCACACCCGCCGCCGTCAGCGAGCACACCGCGACGCCGACGTCGGGATCGGTCACGAACGCGTCGACGTTGCGCTGCCGGACCGACGGCGTCTGGTCACCGCGGATCGAGGAGAACCGGATCCCGCGCTCGGCGAAGGTCTCCTCGGCGACGTCCATCACCTCGACGTGCTTGGCGAAGAACACCACCTTGCCGGCGCTGCGGACGAGCTGGGCGGCGTAGTCGGCGGCCAGCGCGGCCTTCGCCCGGCCGATCCGGCGCATCGTGCCGAACACGTTCTCGCCGCCGGCGGCGTTGACCGCGTCCTTCTGCTCCCACTTGGCCACCTGGCGCACCAGGTCGTGGTCGATGCCCTCGACTCCGATGCCCTCGACTCCGCTGCCCTCGCCGCCGCGGCGGTGCGCGAGCGCGTCGGAGTACCGGGTGACCATCCGCCGGGCGAGGTCGCGTTCGGCGGCCCGGATCGAGCGGCCGACCGGCCCGTCCAGCTCGACCGGGAGGTCGGCGATCCGCCGTGCCGGGATGTCGGCGGCCACGTCGACCTTCCGGCGCCGGACGATGCCCATGTCGACCACGCACTGCCGCGCAGCGGCGTAGAAGCGCTGGTCGGCGGGGGTCAGCCCGGTCGCGGTCAGGGCGTTCATCAGGTCCGGGAGCGGCTTCTTCTCGTCGATCCAGCCGAGGAACTCCCAGATGGCGAGGAAGTCCTCGATGTCGTTGATCAGCGGGGTGCCGGTCAGCGCCATCAGCAGCGGGCGCGGGGTGAAGGACCGGATGCGGGAGGAGAGCTCGAGGGCGTGCCGGGAGCGCTGCGAGCCCTTGTTCTTGATGAAGTGCGCCTCGTCGATGACCATCCCGCGGAACCCGAACTCGCCGAGCCAGCCGGAGTGCCGGTCGAGGACGTCGTAGTTGACCACGACGATGTCGGCGAAGCCGTCGATCGAGTCACCCTGGCCGTAGACCACCGTGGCGGGGTGCCGCGGCGTCCACCGCTGCGCCTCACGCGCCCAGTTCGTCTTCACGACGTTCGGCACGACGACCAGCAGCGGGTAGGCGTCCGCCGCCTCCGCCGCGAGCAGCGCCTGCGCGGTCTTGCCCAGCCCCGGCTCGTCGGCGAGCAGGAACGTCCGGTGTCCGGCCTCCGCCGCGGCGATCAGCCGCGCCTGGTGCGGCATGGGCTCCGGGCCGTCCGGCCGTCGCCGCGGCGACGGCTCGGGCAGCGCCATGCACGCCGGGGCGCCGGCACCCGCGCGCTCGAACGACCGGAGCAGCGGCTCGAGCAGCTCCCAGCCGGTCAGCGGGGTCGGACGGCTGGTGGCCGGCCGGGCCGCCGAGAAGTCGGGGGCGAGGAAGGGGTTGGCCATCTGCCGCGAGACGACCGACTGCGGGACCACCTTGGGCGCGGCGGGCTCGGCGGCGGGCTCGGCCGGCGCGGGTTCGAGCTCGGCGGTCTCCGGGCCCGGCTCGATCCCCGCGCTGCGCAGCACGTCCCGGGCCAGCGTGCGGGCCTCGTCGGAGAAGACGGCGTCCTCGGACAGCAGCGCGAGGAGCGCCCCGTCGCGGACAGCGGTCGTCGCCAGCGTCGTCGCGAGACCGTCGAGGCGCTTGAGCCGCTCGGTCCGTCGCGCCTCGCTGCGTTCGGTGCCGGTCAGGACGCGGGCGCGCTCGGTCCGCAGCAGCAGCGCGACCGCCTGGAACCTGGTGCGTGTCTCGGAGGTCACGCGGCCGTTCCGGAGCCCGGCCCGGACCTCCCGGACGGAGCGTGCGAGGACGGACATGATGTCCGCCTTGGCGCCGCCGTCGCCGTCGCGCCGTCGGTTGCGCGGTGCGTCGCGGCGGGTCGCGGTCCGGGGCCGGCCTCGTCGTGCCAAGAACCTTCTCCTCGGGGTCGCGGCAGGGCAGCCGCGTACGGTCTCGCAGCACGAGGTGCTGCAGTCGGGTGGGCGTCACGGGGAGGAGCCGCAGTGGGCTCCTCGCCGGATGTGATCCGACCGGGGGCCCGGCGGTGACGGTCGTCGCGGCCAGGGACCCCGCGCCGCACGGGAATCCGGGACGCCGCCTCGGATTCTAGCCGGACGCGGGCGCGGGTTCGACCGGGCATCACGTCGACGATCAGGACGTCCGCGACGCCGCCCGCGTGCCCGGACCGGCACGGCCGGACCCACGATCAGAGGAAGCTGACGTTCTGCGCCAGCGCGACCCGGTCCGAGTAGTTGATCGTGTTCGTGGCCCGGCGCATGTAGGCCTTCCACGCGTCCGACCCGGACTCCCGCCCGCCGCCGGTCTCCTTCTCGCCACCGAACGCCCCGCCGATCTCGGCCCCCGACGTGCCGATGTTGACGTTGGCGATGCCGCAGTCCGAGCCGTCGGCGGCCAGGAAGCGCTCGGCCTCCTGCTGGTCCCGGGTGAAGATCGACGACGACAGGCCCTGCGGGACGTCGTTGTGCAGCGCGACGGCCTCGTCGAACGTGTCGTAGGTCAGCACCCAGAGGATCGGGGCGAAGGTCTCCTCCCGGACGACCGCGGTCTGGCCCGGCATCCGCACCAGCGCCGGCTCGACGAAGACACCGCCGCCGCTGCCGAGCCGGTTCCCGCCGGCGACGATCGTGCCGCCGTCGGCCGCGGCCCGATCCAGCGCCGTGGCCATCGCGGTCGCGGCCCGCTCGTTCACCAGCGGGCCGACGAGCGTCTTCTCGTCGAACGGGTCACCGACGTTCAGCCGCGCGTACGCCGCGGCGACCCGGTCGACCACCTCGTCGGCGACGTCGCGGTGCACGATCAGCCGGCGCAGCGTCGTGCAGCGCTGGCCGGCCGTCCCCGCCGCGGCGAACACGATGCCCGGCAGCGTCACCTCCAGGTCGGCGGACGGGGTGACCACCGAGGCGTTGTTCCCGCCGAGCTCGAGCAGCGACCGGCCGAACCGGGCGGCCACCCGCGGGCCGACCTCGCGGCCCATCCGGGTCGAGCCGGTGGCGCTGAGCAGCGCCACCCGGGCGTCGTCGACGAGCGCCTCGCCGCCGTCCCGCCCGGCGAGCAGCAGCCGGTGCACCGCGGCCGGCGCGCCGGTGCGCTCGATCGCGCGGTCCAGCAGCCGGCTCGCCGCGATCGAGATCAGCGGGGTGAGCTCGCTGGGCTTCCAGACGACGGTGTCGCCGCAGACCAGCGCGACCGCGGTGTTCCACGACCACACCGCGGCCGGGAAGTTGAACGCCGAGATCACCCCGACCACGCCGAGCGGGTGCCAGGTCTCGGCGAGCCGGTGGCCGGGCCGCTCGGAGGCGATGCTGCGGCCGTAGAGCTGCCGGGACATCCCGACCGCGAGGTCGCAGATGTCGATCATCTCCTGGATCTCGCCCAGGGCCTCGGAGCGGATCTTCCCGGCCTCGATGGTGATCAGGTCGGCGAGGTCCCCGTGGTGCTCGCGCAGCAGCTCACCCAGGACCCGGACCAGCTCGCCGCGGACCGGCGGGGGAGTGGTCCGCCAGGTGGCGAACGCCTCGGCGGCCTCGTCGACGGCCCGGCCGACGTCGTCGGCGGTGTCGGCGCGCAGGTCCAGCAGCGTCTCCCCGGTGATCGGGGACCGGGCCGACAGCCCGGTACCGGCGGGGACCGACGCGCCCACCCGCCGCAGCGCGTCGAGGGCACGCCGGCGCAGCTCGTCCGTGCCGGGCAGCGAGGCGGTGTGGTCGGTCATCAGCTCTCCGTTCTCCAGCGGTGTGCGGTGCCGCCGATCCTGCCCGGTCCCGGGGTGCGAGACCGGGTGGCGCCGCCCGGCCGCGTCGCGCGCAGACTGTGCGGACGACGGCGGGCCACCGGCCGCCAGGGAGGATCAGGACAGCAGTGAGAGCAGTACCGCTACCGATCGACGGCGCGTGGTTGTTCGAGCCCACCACGTTCGCCGACGACCGGGGCACCTTCACCGTGCCGTTCCAGGCCGCCGCGTTCGCCGGCGCGCTCGGCTACGACCTGCCGGTCGCCCAGGTCAACCACTCGGTGTCGCAGGCCGGGGTGATCCGCGGCGTGCACTTCGCGGACGTGCCGCCCGGCCAGGCGAAGTACCTGCACGTGGCGGCCGGGGCGATCCGCGACGTCGTCGTCGACATCCGGGTCGGGTCGCCGACCTTCGGCCGGCACACGGTCGTCGACCTCGACGCGGCCGCGCCGCGGGCGGTCTTCCTGGCCGAGGGGCTCGGGCACGCGTTCCAGGCGCTGACCGACGGCACGGTCGTCGGCTACCTGTGCTCGACGCCCTACGACCCGTCGCGCGAGCACGGGATCCACCCGCTCGACCCGGAGCTCGCCCTGCCGTGGCGCGACGATCTCGCGCCGGTGCTGTCACCGAAGGACACCGTCGCCCCCGGCCTCGCCGACGCCGTCGACCAGGGGTTGCTGCCCACCCACCGGGCCTGCGCGGAGCACTACACGCGGCTGCGCGCGGGTAGCCCTCGGCACGCTGCCGGAGCCGGCGGCTGAGCGTTGCGCCGCGGCACGGGCCCGGTCCGCTAGAACGGATGGCGCCGGTGGCACCGCCGGCCGGTGGGGAACGTGACGAGGGGATGCCATGAAGATCGGAATCGGACTGCCGAACCAGGTGCGCGACGTCGACCCGACGCTGATCCCGCGCTGGGCGGCCCGCGCCGAGGAGGCCGGTTTCTCGACGCTCGGCACGGTCGGCCGCTACGCGTACCCCGGGGTCAGCGACACCGTCGCGTTGGCAGCCGCCGCGGGGGCGACGCAGCGGATCGGGCTGCTGAGCCACGTGCTCCTCGCCCCGAGCTGGCCCGCGCAGCTGCTGGCCAAGGAGGCCGCCGGCATCGACGGGGTGTCCGGGGGCCGGCTGACGCTCGGGATCGCGGCCGGGATGCGTCCCGACGACTTCGTCGTCCCCGGGCTGGGCACCGCCGGGCGCGGCCGCCGGTTCGACGCCGACATCGAGCACTACAAGGAGGTCTGGGACGGCCGCCCGGTCGGCGGCGGGCCGAACCCGGCCGTGCCGGCAAGCACCCGCCGGGTCCCGCTGCTGTTCGGGGCGCAGAGCGAGGCCGCCATGGCTCGGGCGGCCCGGGAGGGCGAGGGCTACATCGCGGGGTCGGTGCCGGCGTCGATGGTGGTGGACGCGTTCGCGGGGTTCCGGGCCGCCTGGTCCGGCGCCGGTCGCGAGGGCGAGCCCCGGATGGTCGCGCTGGCCTACTACGCGCTCGGCGACGCCGAGGCCGGCCGGGCCGCGGTGCACGACTACTACAGCTTCGGTGGCGAGGACTTCGCCGGGCTGGTCTCGGGAAACCTCTCCGGCGACGCGGACGCGATCAGGACGACGGTCGCGGCCTTCTCCGAGATCGGCGCCGACGAGCTGGTGCTCGTCCCCGGCGTCGCCGACCTCGACCAGGTCTCCCGGCTGGCCGACGTGGTGCTCTGACCGTCCGGGCTCACGGGAGGGACGGGGCCGGCTCCCGCAGCTGACGCAGTGTCAGCGCGACGGCGAGCCGGCTCCGCCCGGCGCCCGACCGCACCCCGAAGCCGAGGTCGGCCTCGGCCCGCCCGAGACGGGACGCGACGGTGCTGTGGTGCAGGTGCATCGCCTTCGCGGCGAGGCGGACCGACTCGGTCACGCACACGGTGTGCAGGGTGGCCAGGGTCAGGTGCCCGCCGCGGCGGCGGACGACCCGGTCGAGCGCGCGCACGTCGGGCACCTCGGCGATCGCCTCCGGCGGGACGTGCTCGGCGAGCGCGGCGAACCCGCCGAGATCGTCCCAGTGGACCCGCGAACCGCCGTGCAGCCAGCGCGCGCCCGGCACCGCGGGCGGGTCGATCGCGAACCGCAACGCCACGCGGGCCCGCTGCCAGGACCGCCACACCTCGTCGGCGCGGGTCACCGGTCCGATCCCCGCGCGCCCGGGCGGCAGGTCCGGGCCGGGCCCGGCCGGCCCCGCGCGCGACGTCCCGCCCGGCAGGAGCACGGCGTGCCGCCCGTCGACCGGGGCGTGCCCGAGCCCGCCGGGACGGGCGGCCGGGAGCTCGTCGGCGGGCGCCGGGATCGCCGCCGCCCGGACCTGCCGCGCGGGATCCAGGCCCATCAGCTGCAGCGCCCGGGCGCGCTCGTGGTCGTCCGTGTCGCCGTCCAGCACGAGGCCGAGCAGGGCCGGGTCCCCGAGCCCCGGTGCACCGTCCTGCCGGCCCCGCCGGATGGCGACCGCGGCGGCGCAGCGCTCGAGCACGATCGGATCGAGGGGCAGCGGCCCGTCCGGGCGTTCGAGCCAGACCTCCCCGCCGCCGTCGACGTCGGCGGCCTGGGCCCAGCCGGGGCGGTGCCCGTCCAGCCGGCGGCCGTCCGGCGCGCACCGCAGCAGCGTGCGGCCCTGCTCGTCGGTGACCCCGGCCGGGCACTCGGCCAGCCGGGCGGTCGCCCGGACCAGCGCGGCGGGCCCGAGTCGTTGCTGCACGAGGCGGTCGTACACGGCGATGACCCGCACCGCCCCCTCGGCGTCGGCGTCCAGTGCCGAGAGCCGCAGCAACAGCGCCCGCATGCCCGGTCACGCTACGGGCGTCCCTTCGTGACCGGGAACCGCCAACCGGCTAGCGCGATCGCGTGCACGGGCGCCGGTTGGCGGGTGGCGCCGCACCCGACGGTCGCGGAGCATGGTGTGACCGGAGTCACTCACGGGGGAGGGGTCGTCGTGGATCGCGAGCTCGCCGAGGCCGTCGCGCTGATCCCCCCGCTGTCGTTCGCCGACCTCGATCGGACCCGCAGGCTGTTCGACGACCTGGTCGTCGCGGTCCCGGCCGATCTCAGTGGGGTGTGCGTCGAGGACCGGCTGGTGCCCGGCCCGGCCGGTGCGCCCGACGTCGGGGTCCGGATCCTGGCCCCGGCGGAGCCGGCCGGTGCCGGTCCCCGCCCGGCGGTGCTCGACATCCACGGCGGCGGGTTCGCGATCGGCTCGGTGGCCCTCGACGACGGCGCCAACGCGGCGATCGTCCGCGCGACCGGCGCCGTCGTGGTGTCGGTGGAGTACCGGCTCGCGCCGGAGCACCCGTACCCGGCCGGTGCCGAGGACTGCTACGCCGCGCTGACCTGGCTCGCCGCGCACGCACCGGAGCTCGGCGCCGACCCCGCCCGGATCGCGCTGCTGGGCGACAGCGCCGGCGGCGGGCTGGCCGCGACCACCGCGCTGTACGCCCGCGACCGCGGCGGACCGGCCCCGGTGCTGATGGCCCTGATCGAACCCGAGCTCGACGACCGGCTCGACACGCACTCGATGCGCACCGGCGCCGACACCGTCGTCTGGAACACCGCGCAGGCCGTGCACAGCTGGCGCTACTACCTCGGCGGTGCCCCGGCGGACGGCTACGCCGCCCCGGCCCGGATGGCCGACCTGACCGGGCTGCCGCCCACGTACCTCACCGTCAACGAGCTCGACTGCCTGCGCGACGAGGGTCTGGAGTTCGCGCGCCGGCTGCTGGTCGCCGGCGTACCCACCGAGCTGCACTGCTGGCCGCGGACCTTCCACGGCTTCGCCGCGCTCGTCCCGGAGGCGGCGGTGTCGCTGCGGGCGGCGACCGCGCTGCACGACGCGCTGCGGCGCGGGTTCGCAGGAGCGGACGAGCTCACCGGGGCCTGAGCGCACCCACACGAGGAGGAGCCATGACCACCGCACAGCCGCAGTTCGACGCCGTCGTCGTCGGCGCCGGGTTCTCCGGGCTCTACATGCTGCACCGGCTCCGCGACACCCTCGGGATGTCCGCGGTGGTGTTCGAGGCCGGCGACGACGTCGGCGGCACCTGGTACTGGAACCGCTACCCGGGCGCCCGGTGCGACTCGGAGAGCTACTTCTACAGCTTCTCCGACCGGCTGTCCGAGGACCTGCTGCAGGAGTGGACCTGGAGCGAGCGGTTCGCCGCGCAGCCGGAGATCCTGCGCTACCTGAGCCACGTCGCCGACCGCTACGACCTGCGGCGCGACATCCGGTTCGGGACCCGCGTGGTCGCCGCGGAGTACGGCGACGGCGACGGCACCTGGACCGTCACCACGGACGCCGGCGACCGGGTCACCGCGACCTACCTGATCACCGCCGTCGGGTGCCTGTCCACGACGAACCTGCCCGAGTTCCCGGGCCGGGAGAGCTTCCGCGGCGAGTCGTTCCACACCGGACTGTGGCCGCACGACGGCGTCGACTTCACCGGCAAGCGGGTCGCCGTCATCGGCACCGGCGCCACCGCAGTACAGGTCGTCCCGGAGATCGCCGAGCAGGCCGAGCACCTCTACGTGTTGCAGCGCACCGCGAACTACGACATCGCCGGCGGCAACCGGCCGATGGACGACGAGGACGGCAGGCGGATCAAGGAGAACTACACCGAGATCTGGGCGACCACCCGCGAGACCGGCTTCGGGTTCCCCTACCACACGCAGAACCGCTCGGCGCTGTCCGTGAGCGACGCCGAACGCCGGCAGATCTTCACCGAGGCGTGGGAGACCGGCGGGTTCCGGCTGGGGACCACGTTCAACGACCTGCTGCTCGACGAGAAGGCGAACGAGACCGCCGCGGAGTTCCTGCGGGAACGCATCCGCGAGCGGGTCACCGACCCGGCCGTCGCCGAGCTGCTCTCGCCCCGGGACCACCCGTTCTTCACCAAGCGCCCGCCGCTGGAGAACGGCTACTACGACACCTTCAACCGGGAGAACGTGACGTTGGTCGACGTCCGGACGGTGCCGATCTCCGAGATCACCCCGACCGGGGTGCGCACCGCGGACGCCGAGTACGAGGTGGACGCGATCGTCTACGCCACCGGGTTCGACGCGATGACCGGGACGCTGTTCACCCTCGGCATCCGCGGCCGGGACGGGCGCGACCTGCGCGACAAGTGGGCCGACGGGCCGCGCAGCTACCTGGGTGTCGCCACGCACGGGTTCCCGAACCTGTTCATGATCACCGGTCCGCAGAGCCCGTCGGTGCTGAGCAACATGCCGGTGTCCATCGAGCAGCACGTCGACTGGATCACCGACTGCCTGCGCGACCAGCGGGCCCACGGGCTCGACACGATCGAGGCACTGCCCGACGCCGAGGACGACTGGGTGGACCACCACGACGAGGTCACCGCGGCGACCCTGCTGCCCCGGGCGAACTCCTGGTGGGTCGGGGCGAACATCCCGGGCAAGCCACGCAGCCTCTATCCCTACGTCGGCGGCGTCGGCACCTACCGGCTGATCTGCGACGCGGTCGCGAACCGGGACTACGACGGGTTCGCCCGCGGTACCGGCGGCGCGGCCACGTCCGGCGGGTTCACCGGCGTCGCACGCGCCACCTTCGCCGACGTCCTCGCGGCCGCGGCCGCGCCCTGAGCCCTGAGCCCTCCCACGATCGGAGACCGTGATGCCACTGCACCCCGAGGCCCGGCAGCTGCTCGCCGCGCTCGAGAGCGCCGGGCTGCCGCCGTTCGAGCAGATGACCGTCCCGCAGGCCCGGGCCGCCGCCGCGGGCTTCGCCGACCTGCAGGGCGAGCCGCCGGAGATCGCCACCGTGGACCGGACCGTGCCGGGCCCGGCCGGCGACATCCCGGTGCGGGTCTACACGCCGCCCGGCGACAGCCCGAAGCCGATGATCGTGTACTTCCACGGCGGCGGCTGGGTGATCGGCGATCTGGACGTCTGCGACAACCCGGTCCGCCGGATCGCCCTGGCCACCGGCGCCGTCGTCGTCTCGGTCGACTACCGGCTCGCGCCCGAGCACGTCTACCCGGCCGCGTTCGACGACGCCTACGCCGCGACCGCCTGGGTCGCCGAGCACGCCGCCGAGCTGGGCGGCGACGCCGCGCGGATCGCGGTCAGTGGGGACAGCGCGGGCGGGAACCTGGCCGCCGCCGTCGCGATCGCCGCGCGGGACCGGGGCGGGCCCCGGCTGGCGGCGCAGCTGCTGCTCTACCCGGCGACCGACTTCGACTTCACCAGCGGCTCGTACGCCGAGAACGGCGCGGGCTACCTGCTCACGATCGGCTCCATGCAGTGGTTCTGGGCGCACTACCTCGGCGCGCAGGACCTCGACCGGGACCCGTACCTGTGCCCGGCCCGGGCCGAGAGCCTGGCCGGGCTGCCGCCGGCGTTCGTCGCGACCGCCGAGTTCGACCCGCTGCGCGACGAGGGCGAGGCCTACGCCGCGAACCTGCGCGTCGCGGGTGTCGAGGTCACCGCGACCCGCTACGACGGCATGGTGCACGGCTTCGCCTGGACGCTCGGCGCGACGCCCAGCGGCGCGGTCCTGATCGACGACCTGGCCGCCGCGTTCCGGGCGGCCCAGGAGCGGGGACAGGAGGTGGTCACCGGCTGACCCGGTCGACCGCACCCGGCTTCACTCACGAACTACCTATATAAGTAGTGCACACCGCTATTGCGTATGACGAGGGTGAGCTGGAATAGTCCGTGACTCCGACCTGGGAGGGACATGGACGTCACTCGACCGCCCCGGACGGACTCCCTCGCGGCGCTGCGCACCGAGGTCCGGGAGTTCGTCGCCGACCACACCGACGCGGCCGGCGTCGACTCCTGGCTGGTGGGCTGGGACGAGGAGTTCACCCGGGAGCTGGCCGCGCGCCGCTGGCTCGGGATGACCGTGCCCGTCGAGTACGGCGGGCACGGGCGCACCCACCTGGAGCGGTTCGCCGTCACCGAGGAGCTCCTGGCCGCGGGAGCGCCGGTGGCCGCGCACTGGATCGCCGACCGGCAGATCGTCCCGTCGCTGCTGCGCTACGGCACCGAGGAGCAGAAGCGCCGCTACCTACCCGCGATCGCCGCCGGGACCTGCTTCTTCGGGATCGGGATGAGCGAGCCGGACTCCGGGTCCGATCTCGCCAGCGTCCGCACCCGGGCGACCCGCGCCGACGGCGGCTGGACGATCACCGGCACCAAGGTGTGGACCTCCGGCGCGCACCGGGCGGACGCCTTCATCTGTCTGGCCCGCAGCGAACCCCTCGACCCCGCGCACCGGCACGCCGGGCTCAGCCAGTTCCTGGTCGACCTGCGCTCGCCCGGGGTGCGGATCCGGCCGATCCACTCGATGGACGGCTCCCACCACTTCAACGAGGTGCACCTCGACGGCGTGCACGTGCCGGACGACATGGTGTTCGGGACGCTGGGGGAGGGCTGGACCCAGGTCACCTCCGAGCTCGCCTTCGAGCGCAGCGGCCCGGAGCGGTTCCTGTCCACCTTCCCGCTGCTCGCCGAGTGCGTCGAGCAGACCCGGCTCGGCACCCTGGAGCCCTCGGACGACACCGGCCGGCTGGTCGCGCGGGTCGCCGGGCTGCACCGGATGTCGTCGGACGTCGCCGGGCGGCTGGAACGGGGCGAGCGGGCCGACGTCGCCGCCGCCGTGGTGAAGGTGCTCGGCACCTCGACCGAGGGCGACGTCGCCGAGCACGTCGACCTGCTGGGCGGTGGCGCCCGCACACAGCCCGAGCGGCTGCGGCGGTTCACCGAGTCCGCGCTGGTCCAGCGCCCCGGGTTCACCCTGCGCGGGGGGACCAGCGAGGTGCTGCGCGGCGTGATCGCACGAGAGCTGGGGCTGCGCTGATGAGCGACACCGTGACGTCCGTCGACGCCGACCTGGTCGCCATGATGCGGCAGGTGTTCCTCGACGCCCGGGAGAAGGTCGAGGAGGGCCCGCTGGTCGCCGGCGAGGATCTCTGGTCCGAGCTCGACGAGCTCGGGCTCGTCCGGCTGACCGGCGACGAGGACTCCGGCGGCAGCGGCGCCGGCTGGGCGGAGGCCGCCGAGCTGCTGCGGGCCGCGGCGGGGGCCGGCGTCCGGGTCCCGCTCGGCGAGCACGACCTGCTGGCCTGCCGGCTGCTGGCCGACGCCGGCCTGCCCGCCGACGACGCCCGGCGCACGGTCGCCGAGCTCGACGCGGCCGGTACGGGGCTCGCGGTCCCGTGGGCGTCGACCGCCGGGCGGATCGTGTTGCTGGTGCCCCGCGACGGCGGGTACGCGGTCGCCGACGTGGCGGCCGGCGACGTGCGGATCACCCCGGGGACCGGCGCGTCCGAGGAGGCCCGCGACACCGTGTACGCGGCTCCCGCGGTGACCGCCGGCGCCACGCCGGTCGAGCACCGGGTGGTCGCGGCGTACCGGCTGCGCGCGGCGCTGGTCCGCGGCGTCCAGGTCTCGGCCGCCCTCGACCGGATCCTGGAGCTGACCGTCGAGCACGTCCGGGACCGTGTCCAGTTCGGACGCCCGCTGGCGAGGTTCCAGGCCGTCCAGCACCTGGTCGCGGACATCGCCTGCGAGGCCGAGCTGGCCCGCGCCGCGACCGGCGCCGCGGTCGAGCTGATGGCCGTGGCCGGGCCGGACGACCCGCGCACGGCGTTCGCCGTCGCGGTGGCCCGGTCCTGCGCCGGGCACGCAGCCTCGGTCGCGGTCCGCAACGCCCACCAGGCGCTCGGGGCGATCGGCACGACCCGCGAGCACCGGCTGCACGAGTACACCCGCGCCGCGCTGGCCTGGCGCAACGAGTTCGGCGCGGTCCGGGAGTGGGACCGCCGGGTCGCCGCCGCGGCGGCCGACGCGGGCGGATCCGGCCTCTGGCCGCTCGTGGTGGACTGAGTATCGGATCGAGGAGAACCGCACGCATGCCCGACCTGGAGTACACCGTCGCCGACGGCATCGGGACGATCCTGCTGAACCGGCCGGACCGCCGCAACGCCTTCACCCTGGCGATGCTCGACGACTGGGCGGCGGCGCTGCGCTCGGCCCGGACCGATCCGGACGTCCGGGTCGTGCTCGTGACCGGAGCCGGCGGCGCCTTCTGCGCCGGGGTCGACCTGGACGACTTCGCCGAGGTGACCTCGACGCTGGGCCGCCAGCAGGTCCTCACCGACCGGGTGCACCGGGTCGCCGCCGCCGCGGTCGAGCTGGAGAAGCCGCTGATCGCCGCCGTCGACGGGGTGGCCGTCGGCGCGGGCATGGACATGGCGCTCGCCTGCGACATCCGCCTGGTCTCGCACCGGGCCCGGTTCTCCGAGGGCTACGTCCGGGTCGGGCTGGTGCCCGGCGACGGCGGCGCGCACCTGCTGCCCCGGATCGTCGGGCAGGCCCGGGCGCTGGAGCTGCTCTGGACCGGCCGCTGGGTCGACGCCGCGGAGGCGGTCGAGATCGGGATCGCGCTCTCGGCGCACCCGCCGGAGGAGCTGGCCGAGCAGAGCCTGGAGCTGTGCCGCCGGCTGGCCGCCGGGCCGCCGGTCGCCCTGCGGGCCATCAAGCGCCTGGTCAGGCACGGTGAGCGCGTCGACCTGATGTCCTCGCTGTCGATGGTCGCCGCCGAGCAGGCGGTGGTGCAGTCCACCGCGGACTCGGCCGAAGCGCTGGCGGCCTTCCGGGACAAGCGCCCACCGGTCTTCACGGGGAGCTGAGCCCGGGCTCGGTGTTCACCGGGAGCCGACGAACTCCCGCAGGTGTGTCACCAGCTCGTCGCGGCGTCCGGAGATGGTCTCCCGGTCGCCGATGAGTCCCACCGCCCCGGCCACGACCCCGTCCTCGACGATCGCCGCCGACACCCCGTCGCCGTCCGGGGAAGCACTCGGCGAGGCGCAGATCCCGGTGTCGCGGATCTCGGGCAGCGCGGCGAGGAACGCCTCGACCCAGGGCTGGTCGTCGGGCCCGAGCTCGCGGAGATGGCCCCACAGGTCGCGCTTGTCCATCGCCGCGAGCAGTACCCAGCCGCCGGAGTTGCGGATCGGCGGGCGGCGCAGGTGGTTCTCGGCGAGGTAGGCGAACCGGGGGTCGTCGGAGGCGTGGTCGAGGTAGAACACGTCCCCGCCCACCACCACGGACAGGACGGCGGTGAGCCCGGTGGCGCGGTGCAGCGCCACCAGGTCGTCGTGGGTCACCGAGGACAGCGGCGGGCGCCCGGCGATCCGGTTGAGCAGGTAGGTGGCGCCGCCCAGCACGTAGCGGCGGTCGCGGCGGTTCAGGTACCCGGTGGCGACGAGCCCGTTGACCAGGCCCTGGGTCGAGCTCAGCGCCGCGTCGAGGGATCCGGCGAGCTCACTGAGCGTGCACCCGCCGTCGGACCGGGCCACCACCTCGAGGATGGCGGCGATCCGGTCCACGGTCCGGTGGTGGCCGTTCCCGCGCCGGTGCGTGCCCTCGTCGTCGCCCACCGGTGTACGTCTAGCAGGCGGGCCGGCGGCGGGGCAGACCCGGGCCGGGTCCGGAACGGATCAGCGGTTGCGCCAGACGGGGTCGCGCTTCTCGCGGAAGGCCGCCGCGCCCTCCCGGGCGTCCTCCGAGGACCGGACCGGCTCGGTGATCTCCCGCTGCCGCTCGAACGCCTCGGCCGAACTCCAGTCGTCGGCCCGGGTGAGCACCGCCTTGGTGGCCCGCACCGCCAGCGGACCGTTGCGGGCGATCGCGCCGGCCAGCTCGAGCGCGGCGTCCAGCGCACCGCCCGGATCGGTCAGCCGGTTGACCAGGTGCACCTCGTGCGCACGCGACGCCGGGACGATCGCACCGGTCAGCGCCCACTCGGTCGCCAGCTGGCGGGGCACCCGGCGGGGGAGCCGCAGCAGCCCGCCGCCGGCGGCCACCAGGCCGCGCCGGACCTCCGGCAGCCCGAACTTGGCGTCCGAGGCGGCGACGATCAGGTCGCAGGCGAGCGCGATCTCGAACCCGCCCGCCACCGCCGCACCTTCGACGGCGGCGATCATGGGCTTGGCCGGCGGCTGCTCGACGATCCCGGCGAAGCCGCGCCCGGGCACCGACGGCCGCTCCCCGGCCAGGAACGCCTTGAGGTCCATCCCGGCGCAGAACGTGCCACCGGCCCCGGTCAGCACCCCGGCCACCAGATCGTCGCGCCGCTCCAGCTCGTCGATCGCCGCGGCGATCGCGGTGGCGGTCGCGGTGTCGATGGCGTTGCGCACCTCGGGCCGGTCGATCGTGATGATCCGGACGCCGCCCAGGTCCTCGATCCGGACCGGGGTCGTCGTCGGGGCGCTCACTTCGCCGCCATCCGGATCGCGCCGTCGAGCCGGACGGTCTCGCCGTTCATCATCGGGTTGTCGACGATGTGGTGGGCCAGCGCCGCGAACTCGTCCGGCCGGCCGAGCCGCTTCGGGTGCGGGGTCTGCGCGGCCAGCTTGTCGAGCACCTCGTCCGGGAACCGGGACAGGATCGGGGTGTCGAACGTGCCCGGCGCGATCGAGCACACCCGGACCAGCTTGCGGGCGAGGTCCCGCGCGGCGACCAGCGTCATGCCCACCACCCCGGCCTTGGCCGAGGCGTAGGGGATCTGGCCGATCTGGCCCTCCCACGCGGCGACCGACGCGGTGAGCACGCACACCCCGCGCTCGCCGTCGACGGGCTCGTTCGCGACCATCCGGGCCGCGGCCCGGCTCAGCACGGTGAACGTGCCGACCAGGTTGATCCGCACGATCTCCTCGTAGAGCTCCAGCGAGCCCGGGCTCCCGTCGCGCTCGACGACCCGCACCGTCCCGCCGCGGCCCGCGCAGTGCACGAGCGCGCGGACCGGGGCGAGCCCGGTGGCGGTGTCGAGCGCCGCGTCGACGGCGATCGGGTCGGTCACGTCGGCCGGGGCGAATACGGCGAGCTCGCCGAGCCCCGTGGCCACCTTCTCGCCGTCGGAGGTGGGCAGGTCGACCAGGACGGTCGGCACGCCGCGCTCGACGAACCGGCGCACGGTCGCCAGCCCGAGTCCGGACGCTCCGCCGGTGACGACGGCGGAGGCGTTCTGCAGGTCCATGACGCTCCTTCTCGCTGTTGTCTGCGTGACCGGCGCGGCTCAGCCGAGCCGTTCGAGCACGGTCGCGTTGGCCATGCCGCCGGCCTCGCACATCGTCTGCAGGCCGTAGCGCCCGCCGGTGCGGTCGAGGTGGCCGAGCAGCGTCGTCATCAGGCGGACGCCGGACGCGCCGAGCGGGTGGCCCAGGGCGATCGCGCCGCCGAGCGGGTTGAGCTGGTCGTCGGTGCCGCCGATCTCGCGCTGCCAGGCGATCGGCACCGGCGCGAACGCCTCGTTGACCTCGACCGCAGCCATGTCGGCGATCCCGAGGCCGGCCCGGTCGAGCACGGCACGGGTGGCCGGGATGGGGCCGGTGAGCATCAGCGTCGGGTCGTCGCCGACGACCGCGCTCGCGACGACCCGCGCCCGCGGCCGCAGCCCGAGTGCCGCCGCCCGCTCCTCGCTCATCACCAGCACGGCGGCGGCCCCGTCGCTGATCTGCGACGAGTTGCCCGCGGTGACGACCCACTCGTGGCCGGGCATCCTCTCGGCGTGCCGGCCGGTGGCGAACGCCGGGGACAGGCCGGCGAGCTTCTCGACGGTCGTGCCGGGACGGATCGTCTCGTCGGCGGTGACGGCGTCCCCGGCCGGGGTGGTGACCGGGACGATCTCGGCATCGAACAGGCCCGCGTCGCGGGCGTGGGCGGCGCGGGCGTGCGAGCGGGCCGAGTAGGCGTCGAGCTCGGCGCGGTCGAGCTTCCAGCGGGCCGCCACCAGCTCGGCGGCGACGCCCTGACCGACCAGATCGGGGAACCGGGCCCGCACACCGGGACCGTGCGGGTCGGCGTCGCCCCGGGCCGAGCCCATCGGCACCCGGCTCATCGACTCGACGCCCGCGGCGATCACGACGTCCTGCACTCCGGCGGCCACGGCCTGCACGGCGAAGTCCACGGCCTGCTGCCCGGACCCGCACTTGCGCTCGACCGTCACCGACGGGACGTGCACCGGGAAGCCTGCCGAGAGCACGGCCTGCCTGCCGGGCGTCGCCGACTGCTCCCCGTTGCCGCCGACGCAGCCGACGATCACGTCCTCGACGGTCCCGGGGTCGATCCCGGTGCGGTCCACCAGGCCCCGCAGCACCTGCGCGAGGAGATCGACCGGGTGGATCCCGGCGAGCGCTCCGCCGGCCTTGCCCCTGCCGACGGCCGAGCGTACGGCGTCGACGATGACGGCCCGCCCCATACAGGACTCCAATCCCTTATGATGATTCGAACGAACACTCTTGCACTTCGACGCCGTCCGGAGCAAGCTCTCCCCAGAGAACCTGATGATGGTTGGAATGAACCGGATGCGCCAGCCGCGCAGGCGCGGGAGTTCCGGCCTCGACCCCCGACGAGAGGAAGCATCGTGTCCGGATTCGACGACCTCGATGCCGCGGTCATCGCCGGCCCTGCCGACGGGGCCGGAGCGCCCCGGGCCGGGCGGGTGACCGGATGACCCGCGTCTACGAGGGGTTCACGACGACCTTCGCGGATCCCGCGGACTGGTCGCTCCCGGCGGTCCTGCGCCACCACGCCTCCGCCACCCCGGACGCCACCTTCCTGATGGTCCCCACCGAGGACCGCGAGTGGACCTACGGCGAGTCGCTGGCCTCGGCGGAACGGATCGCGGGGGCCCTGCACGACGCCGGGGCCCGGGCCGGCGACCGCCTGGTGCTCATGGCGGTGAACTCGTCGCGGTTCGTCCGCAGCTACCTCGGCGCCGCGGTCGGCGGCCTGGTCGAGGTGCCGGTCAACACCAACTACGAGGGCGAGTTCCTGCGCCACCAGGTACAGACCGTCGAGGCCCGGTTCGCCGTGATCGACGACGTGCAGGCCGAGCGCTTCGTCGCGATCGCCGAGCACGCCCGCGGGATCGAGAAGTTCTGGGTGATCGACACCGGCGGCGGGGACGCGGCGATCGCGCTGCTGCGCGCGCACGGCTGGGCGGCCGAGCCCTGGGACGTCCTCGAGGAGGGCACGCCGCGCGAGCTGCCCGCACCGCGCGCCCAGGACCTCGGCGCGGTGTTCTTCACCTCGGGGACCACCGGGCCGTCGAAGGGTGTGGCGATGCCGCACTCGCAGCTGTACTTCTTCGCCGAGATCGTGGTGAACCTGACCCGGCTGACCAGCGCCGACACCTACCTGACCACGACCCCGCTGTTCCACGGCAACGCCCAGTTCATGGCCGTCTTCCCGGCGCTGGTGGCCGGCGGCCGGGCGGTGGTGCGGCCGAAGTTCAGCGCCAGCCGCTGGATCGACCACGTCCGCGAGTCCGGCGTGACGGTCACCAACTTCGTCGGCGTCATGATGGACTTCGTCTGGAAGCAGCCGCCCCGCGACGACGACGCCGACAACACCCTGCGCTGCGTCTACGCCGCGCCGACGGCGAGCAGCATCGTCGACGGGTTCCGCACGCGGTTCGGCATCGAGGCCTTCGTCGACGCCTTCGGGCTCACCGAGACCTGCGCGCCGATCATGTCGCCGTACGGCGAGGAGCGCCCGCCGGGCGCGGCCGGCCTGGCGAACGCCGACTGGTTCGACATCCGGCTCGTCGACCCGGAGACCGACCGCGAGGTGCCGGTCGGCGAGATCGGTGAGCTCGTCGTCCGCCCGGTGCGGCCGTGGACCTGCTCCGGCGGCTACTTCAACATGCCGGAGAAGACCGTCGAGGCCTGGCGCAACCTCTGGTTCCACACCGGCGACGCGCTGCGCCGCGACGACGAGGGCTGGTTCTACTTCGTCGACCGCTACAAGGACGCGCTGCGTCGGCGCGGCGAGAACATCAGCTCCTACGAGGTCGAGCAGGGCGTGCTCGCGCACCCCGCCGTCGTCGAGTGCGCGGTGATCGGCGTGCCGGCCGGTATCGAGGCCGGTGAGGACGAGGTGATGGCCGTCGTCGTCGCCGACGGCGCGGCGGACCCGGCCGAGATCCTCGACTGGTGCCGTGGCCGGATTCCGGAGTTCGCCGTGCCGCGATTCGTCCGTCTGGTCGACGCGCTGCCCAAGACGCCGTCCGAGAAGGTCCGCAAGGCGGCCCTGCGCGACGACGGCATCACCACCGACACCTTCGACCGGCAGGCCGGTCCCACACCGACGCAGGGGAGGGCCGATGGACTTCGGCGCTGACACCACTCACGACGACATCCGCGCGGCCGTCCGCGCGCTGTGCGCGAAGTTCCCGGACGACTACTGGGCCGAGCACGACGACAGCCAGGAGTTCCCCTGGGAGTTCTACGACGCCGTCGTGCAGGGGGGCTGGCTCGGCCTGACCGTGCCCGAGGAGTACGGCGGCGGCGGACTGGGTGTCACCGAGGCCGCGATCGTCGAGCAGGAGATCGCCGCCTCCGGCGCCGGGATGGGCGGCTGCAGCGCCGTCCACATCGGCATTTTCGGCTTCGAGTCGATCATCAAGCACGGCAGCGAGGACCTGAAGCAGCGGTTCCTGCCCCGGCTCGTCGCCGGTGACCTGCACGTGTCGTTCGCCGTCACCGAGCCCGACGCCGGGACCGACACCACCACCATCTCGACGTTCGCGACCAAGGTCGACGGCGGCTGGTCGATCTCCGGCAAGAAGGTCTGGATCACCAAGGCGCAGGAGGCCGAGCGGCTGATCATCCTGTGCCGCACGGCGCCCCGTTCGGCGAGCCCGAAGCGCACCGACGGGATGACGCTGTTCTTCGCGCCGATGGACCGCGACCGGGTCACCATCCGCAAGATCCCGAAGATGGGCCGCAACGCCGTCGACACCAACGAGCTGTTCATCGACGAGCTCTTCGTCCCGGATTCCGACGTGATCGGCGAGGTCGGCAACGGCTTCCGCACGATCCTGGCCGGGCTCAACGCCGAGCGGGTCATCTCGGCGAACGCCGCGATCGGCATCGGCCGGGCCGCGGTGCGCCGGGCGACCACCTACGCCCAGGAGCGGGTCGTGTTCGGCCGTCCCATCGGGCAGAACCAGGCGATCGCGCACCCGCTCGCCAAGGCCCTGGTCCAGCTCGACGCCGCCGACCTGGTCTGCCAGAAGGCGGCCTGGCTGATCGACAACGGGCTGCCGGCCGGCAAGGAGGCCAACGAGGCGAAGTACCTGGCCGCCGAGGCCGGCTTCTTCGCCGCCGACTCCGCGCTCGGCGCGCACGGCGGCTACGGGTACTCGAAGGAGTACCACGTGGAGCGCTACTTCCGGGAGTCGCGGCTGATGCGGATCGCGCCGATCAGTCAGGAGATGGTGCTCAACTACGTCGCCGAGCACGTGCTCGGGCTGCCGAGGAGCTACTGATGCGGCCCTACCGGTCGGTGCTGTTCCTGCCCGGGCACCGGCCGTCCTGGGTGGACAAGGCCGTCGCGGCCGGCGCCGACGCGATCGTGCTCGACCTCGAGGACTCGGTGCCCGAGGCCGAGAAGGCCGGTGCGCGCACCACCGTCGCGGAGTCGATCACCAGGCTACGGGAGCGCGACACCGACATCGGGGTGTTCGTGCGGGTCAACCCGCTGCACACGAGGCTGACCGGCGGCGATCTGGAGGCCGTGGTCGTCCCCGGGCTGACCGGGGTGTTCGCCCCGAAGATCGAGACCGCGTCGGACGTCCTGCGCTACGACGCGCTGCTCGACCACTTCGAGACCCGCAACGGGGCGTCCGGGCTGGAGTACATCGTCCCGGTCGAGACGGTCCCGGCGATCCAGAACTGCCGCGAGATCATCGGCGCCTCCCCGCGGGTCGGAGCCATGATCGGCCCCACCGCCGAGCACGCCGACATCGCCCGTGCGGTCGGCTACGAGTGGACCCCGGAGGGCACCGAGACCCTCTACCACCGCAGCCGGATCCTGCTCGCCTGCCGGGAGGCCGGCATCCACGCACTGACCGGGCTGTGGGAGGCGCTGTCCGATCTCGACGGGCTGCGCGAGTTCGCGCGTCGCGGCCGCGGGCTCGGCTTCCGCGGCATGATCGCGATCCACCCCAGCCACGTCGGCGTCGTCAACGAGGTGTTCAGCCCGTCCGAGGCGGACATCGACTTCCACCGGGGCCTGGTCGAGGCGTACGAGAAGGCAGCCGCCGACGGCACCGGTGCCCTGCGCTACCGCGGGGTGCACATCGACAAGGCGCACTACGACAAGGCCGTCGAGTGGCTGGAGCGAGCCGCCGCGACCCCGGCCGGAGGTTCTTCATGAGCACGGACACCACCAGCGCCACCGGCACCCCCGCGGCCCGCCCGCCGATGCGGGGCCTCTACTTCGAGGAGTTCGAGGTCGGCGCGGAGTACAAGCACGCCTTCACCCGGACCATCACCGAGATGGACAACGTCATGTTCACCTCGCTGACGATGAACCTGGCGCCGCTGCACCTCGACGAGGAGTACGCGAAGACCACCATCCACGGGCGCCGGGTGCTGAACAGCCTGTTCACCGTCGCCCTGATCGGCGCCTTCCACGTGCCCGAGCTGACCATGCGCACCACGCTGGGCAACCTCGGCTACGAGAAGATCGTGTTCCCGCACCCGGTCTTCCACGGCGACACCCTGCGCGGCGAGACGACGATCCTGGACAAGCGGGAGTCGAGGAGCCGCACCGACTCGGGGATCGTCTGGTTCGAGCACCGCGGCTACAACCAGGACGACGTGCTGATCCTGAGCTGCCACCGGACCGGGCTGATGCTGAAGCGTCCCGCCGGGGAACCGGACCCGGCGTGAGCCTCCACGACTCTCTCGACCCCCGACACATCCGATGGCGCGTGGAGAAGGGACGAACCACATGACGGACACCTCGCGGGGCCCGCTGGCCGGAGTGCGCGTTCTCGAGCTGGGGGCGGGTTACGCCGCCCCGACCGCCGGGCGCATGCTGCGCGACTTCGGCGCCGACGTCGTGAAGGTGGAGGACCCGGGCGGCGGCGACTACGCCCGCCAGTGGGTCCCGCAGAAGGACGGCCTGTCGCTCGGCTTCTGCCGGCTCAACGCCGGCAAGCGCTCGGTCGGTGTCGACCTGCGCACCGCGGAGGGCCGCGCGCTGGTGCACCGGATGGCGGCGCACTTCGACGTCGTCGTCGAGTCGTTCCGCCCGGGCCGGCTCGAGGAGTGGGGCCTCGGGTACGCCGAGCTCAGTGCCGACAACCCGGGTCTGGTGCTCGCCCGGGTCTCCGGCTTCGGGCAGACCGGGCCCTACAGCAGCCGGCCGGGCTTCGGCACGGTCGCCGAGACGGCGAGCGGCTTCGCCCACATCAACGGCTGGCCGGAGCTGCCCCCGACCTCGCCGCCGTTCGGCTTCGCCGACTCCATCGCCGGGATCTCCGCGGCGATGGGGGTCGGCATGACGCTGTTCCAGCGGGCCACGACCGGTCGCGGCGGCGTCGTCGACGTCGCGCTCTACGAGCCGCTGATGTTCATCGTCGGCGACATGCTGCTGAAGTACTCCGGGCTGGGGGAGGTGCAGGGCCGGATCGGCAACGCCACCGGCGCGGCCTCACCGCGCGGGATCTACGAGTGCGCCGACGGCAAGTTCCTCTCGATCGCCGCGTCGAACCAGGCCATAGCGATGCGGTTGTTCCGCGCGATGGACGCGCCCGAGCTGGCCGACGACCCCCGGTTCGCGACGGGCGTGGCCCGGCTGGAGAACAACGAGCTCGTCCAGGACCGGGTCCGGACCTGGGTGCGGTCGAGGAACCGGGCCGAGATCCTCGCGGTGCTGGAGGACCACGAGGTCGTCTGCGCGCCGGTGAACGACGCCGCCGACATCATCGACGACCCGCACTTCCGGGAGCGCACGCTGGTCGGGCTCGGGCAGGGCCTCGGCTCGCTGGTCATGCCCGGGCCGATCCTGCACGTCGACGGCTACGCCGGTCCCGCCTACGACGGCGTGCCCGGGATCGGGGAGCACACCGGCGAGGTGCTCGCCGAGCTGGGGCTGCCGGCCGGCGCGGCCGTCGAGGTCGGCTGAGGGCTCCGCGGCCGGCGCCGGTGATCCCGGCGCCGGCCGCGCGATCAGGGTTGCCCGCCGTCGACCGTGACCACGGTGCCGGTGGTGAAGCTGGATGCCGACGAGGCCAGGTAGAGCGCGGTCCCGACGATCTCGTCCGGCCGGCCGCCCCGGCCCAGCGCGAACGTGCCCGCCCGCCGGGCGAACGCCTCGGAGTCCCACGCCGCGCTCACGTCGGTCAGGAACGTCCCGGCCATGATCGCGTTGACCCGCACCGACGGCCCGAAGGCGTGCGCGAGGCCGACGGTGGTCGCGTTGAGGCCCGCCTTGGCCGCGGCGTAGGGCACCACCGAGGCGCGCGGCCGCACCGCCGCCGCGCTCGAGATGTTGATGATGGACCCGCCGCCGGCGGCGGCCATCCGGGCCCCGGCGAGGGCCGCGAGCCGGAACGGCCCCTTGAGGTTGACCGCGAGGACCTTGTCGAACAGCTCCTCGGAGACGGAGTCGACGGTGTCGTAGAGCGGGGACATCCCGGCGTTGTTGACCAGCACGTCGAGCCGGCCGAACCGGGCGTACACGGCGTCGAGCAACGGTTCGAGCTCGTCCCACCGGCCGACGTGCGCGGCCAGCGGCAGGGCCGTGCGACCGGTGTCCCGCTCGACCTCGGCCGCGGCCTGCTCGCAGCTGTCGAGCTTGCGGCTGGCGATGACGACGTCGGCGCCGGCGCGGGCCAGCCCGTCCACCATCGCCCGGCCGAGACCCCGGCTGCCGCCGGTGACCAGGGCGACCTTCCCCGTCAGGTCGAACGCCTGCTTCGGATCGAACACCGCGCACCTCCGGCACCGGCCGCCATTGACCGATGGAGTCGAATACCTGAAAATAGTTATACTGAATATCGCATGGCCGCCGCCCGGTGGCCAGAGGAGGGTGAGATGGCCGACGACGATGCCGACCGCACGCTGTCCTTCGAGCTCCCGGACCGGTACCGGGTCCTCCAGGACGAGGCCCGCGCGATGGCCGCGAGCGTGCGGGACGTCGCCGCGCGCGCGGACGAGGCCGACGAGTTCGACCCGGACGTCCGGGAGCGGCTCGCCGCGAGCGGGCTGGTGTCGGTCGTCGTGCCGGGTGCCTACGGCGGCCGGTTCGACGAGGTCGACTCGCTGGCGGTGACCGTGGTGCGGGAGGCCTTCGCGGCCGAGAGCGCGCACCTCGACTCGATGTTCGGCATGCAGGGCATCGGCAGCTTCGCCATCGCCCGCGGCGGGTCCGCGGAGCTCCGGGAGCACTGGCTGCCGCGGATCGGCCGGCTCGACGCCGTCGGCGCACTGGCACTGACCGAGCCGGGCGTGGGCTCCGATCTGAAGGCGATCTCGGCGACCGTCACCGAGCGCGACGGCGAGCTGCACGTCGACGGGCACAAGTCCTTCATCACCAACGCCGGCGACGCCGACGTCTACAGCGTGCTCTGCAAGGAGGGCCCGGGCTACTCGCTGGTCCTGGTCCCCGCGGACACCCCGGGCGTCCGGGTCGAGAAGCCGCACCAGATCATCGCTCCGCACGTGCTGGGCGACGTCGTGTTCGACGGTGCCCGGGTGCCCGCCGGGTACCGCCTCGGCGCGCCGGGGGAGGGGTTCTCCCTGGTCCTGGCAACGCTGGCGACGTTCCGGGTGTCCGTCGCGGGCGCGGCGGTCGGCCTCGCGGAGGCGGCACTGCGCGAGGCGCTCGGGCACGCGACCGGCCGTGAGCTGTTCGGGACCACGCTGTCCCGCCTCGGCGGTGTCCCGGCCGCCCTGGCCGGGGCCTGGGTGGAGATCGAGGCGTCCCGCGCCCTCACCTACCGGGCGGCGGCCGCGGCCGCCCGCGACCCGCTGGCCAACCTGCACCTCGCGTCGATGGCGAAGGTGTCGGCCACCGAGACCGCCGGCCGGGTCGTCGACTCGGCGGTGCAGATCATGGGGCGGTTCGGCCTGGTCCGGGGATCCACGATCGAGCGTCTCTACCGGGAGGCCCGCCCGATGCGGATCTACGAGGGGTCCACCGAGGTCATCCTCGATTCGCTCGCCAAGCAACTCGTCCGCAGATTCGGGAACTGAGTACGGCGCGGATGATTCGGTCCCGACATCGCCGGCCGGTAAGCTCTGCACCATTATGAGGAATTTAGCGGCGTCGCCGGTTCCGGACCGGCGCGGGGAGAAGGTGTCCTCGCGGGTTGCGCGCGAGATCGTCCGGGACATCGCCGCGCGCGGCCTCGGTGTGGGGGACACCCTGGAGCCCGAGAGCGAGATGATGCAGCGCTACCAGGTCGCGCGGGCGTCGCTGCGCGAGGCGTTGCGCATCCTCGAGGTGCACGGCCTGATCCGGATGAAGCCCGGGCCCGGTGGCGGCCCGATCGTCTCCGAGGTCGACAGCGTCGAGTTCGGCCGGATGATGACGCTGTTCCTGCAGGCCAAGGGCATCCAGTTCAACGAGCTGGTCGAGGCCCGGCTGATCATCGAGCCGCTCGCGGCCCGGCTCGCCGCCGCGCGGCACGACCCCGAGGACAAGGAGGTGCTGCGCCGGATCGTGCAGGACGGGCTGGACGCCGAGGGCGACGAGCAGTGGCTGGCCGCGAGCAACGCGTTCCACGCCACGGTGCTGTCGATGTCGGGCAACGGCCTGATCGACCTGTTCGCCCGCGCGATGAAGGAGATCTTCACCGAACGGGCCTCCGCGGTGTATGTCGCGCGCCGTCGCGGTCATGTCCGTCGTACCCATTCCGATATCGCGGACGCGATCATCGCCGGGGACGCGGACGTCGCGGAGGACCTGATGCGCGCGCACATGGAGGAGTACGCCCGCACGGTCGCCCGCCGCGAGCCGCAGCTCATGGAGGAGATCGTCGACTGGCGGTGAAGGGCTCGCGCCGGCGCAGCGGTCACGCCGCCGGCAGCCCCATGACCCGGGCCAGGCTCCCGCCCAGGACGAGCTGCTCGGCGTCGTCACCGAGCCCCAGCGCGCGGACGGCGGCGATCTCGGCTGCCGGATCGGTCATCGGCCAGTCCGAACCGAACACGACCCGCTCGGCTCCGTGCCGCGAGATGATCCGCTGGGCCGTCTCCGGGCTGACCGAGGCCAGCGACGGCGGCCACGAGGTCTCCAGCACGATCGGCAGCCCGCGCAGCTCCTCCTCGGCCTCGGCGAGCATGTGGTAGCCGCCGAAGTGGCAGGCGACGATCCGCAGGTCCGGGAACGTCGTGACGATCTCGCGGAGCATCGCCGGCGTGCTCAGGTCGTTCACCTCGCCGCTGCCGCCCGCGCCCACATGGGTGATCACCGGGATGTCCGAGCCGAACGCCTCGAACAGCTCCCACAGCCGCGGGTGGCGCAGCCCGAAGCCCTGGAACAGCGGGTGCACCTTGACGCCGTGGATCCCGTTGCGGCGCAGACTGTCGAGGTTCTCCTCGACGCTCAGGTCGACGTGTACCGAGCCCATCGGGGTGAAGAACGAGGGGTCCAGCGAGCCGATGAAGCGGTTCGTGGCGTCGAGGTGCCGGGCCGTGCCGGTGACGCCGAGGGCGAGCGAGCGGTCGACCCCGTTCGCCGTCATCCGCTCGGCCAGCGTGCCGGCCCTGCCGTCGTCGACCGCCGACAGGCCCGGCAGCCGGTTGCCGGCGAGCGCCTTCTCGGCGATCGCGTCCGGCCACACGTGGGCGTGCGCATCGATGATCATGTCGTCCTCCGCGATACGGGTGCCGCCGCGACCTCGCGGCGACCAGTCACTCATGATGGTTATAACAGTTTCTCTTGCGTGTCCACCCTGCGGAGGTCCAGACTCGGTGCGGAGCAACCAGTCGAGCCCGTCCCGGGAACGCCCGGGCGTCGAAGGAGACGAGAGCATGGTCGGAGTCGGTCTGCTGCTGAGCGACGCACCGCGCTCGGTGCCGCCGGAACAGCAGTTCCAGGACATCCTGCGCATCGTCGGCGAGGCCGAGCAGAACGGCTTCGACCACATCGCGATCGGACAGCACTTCCTCTACGGCGACCTCCGCTGGCTGCAGCCGGTACCGCTGCTGGCCCGGCTCGCCGCGCACGTCGGACCGGACACCAGGCTCGTCACCCAGATCATGATCGGCCCGCTGTACCACCCCGTGATGCTTGCCGAGGAGATCGCGACGCTCGACATCGTGACCGAGGGTCGGCTGATCTTCGGCGTCGGTGTGGGCTACAAGTCCGACGAGTTCGACAACCTCGGCGTCCCGTTCTCCGAGCGCGGGTCGCGGCTGAACGAGATGCTCGAGCTGATGCCCCGGCTCTGGACCGAGGACGTCGTCAGCCACCACGGCACGCACTGGGACCTCGACGGGGTCGAGCCGCACCTCCGCCCGGTGCAGCGGCCGCACCCGCCGATCTGGGTCGGCGCGCACGCCATGGCGGGCGTCCGCCGGGCCGGCCGGTTCGCCGACGGCTACGCGGTGCCCCCCGGGACCCCGCCGGCCGAGGTCGCCCGGCGCTACCGGGTGGTGCGCGACCTGTTCGCCGAGCGCGGTAAGCCGTTCGGCCCCCAGCCGCTGCGACGCAACATCATGATCGCCGACTCGAAGGAGGCGGCGGTCAGCGAGTACGCGCGGGTGGCGCAGAGCCGCTACATCTCCTACGCCCAGCGCGGGCACGAGCTCTACGACGCGGAGAAGATGCGGGAGGAGTTCGCCGAGTCCATCAAGGGCCACGTCGTGCTGGGGAACCCGGACGACGTCGTCGCCGAGCTCACCGAGCTGGTGACCACGCTCCCGGTCAGCCCGCTGCTCGTCCGCCCGCAGTGGCCCACGATGGACGCGGAAGAGACGGTCGCGGTGATCCGCCGGATGGGGCGCGACCTGCTCCCCTCGATCCTCCCGCTCCCCGCGCGCAGCGAGATCCCCGAGCACCTCGGCGCACCCGCCGAGGAGGCGGGTGCCGGGCGATGACCGACGCGCAGCCACCGGTCGCCCCACCGTCGGCCGCCCCGCCGTCGACGGCCCGGCCGGAGGACACCGAGGCGGCCCGGCGGCTCCTGCACCGCTACGCCCGGGCGGTCGACGGCCGGGACGAGGCGATGCTGGCCTCGGTCCTGGCTCCCGACGCCGTCCTGCACCGCGCCGACGGCCCGCGGACCGGCCGCGCGGAGGTGCTCTCGTTCTACCGCTCGGTGTTCGACGGGCCCACGGTCTGGAGCGCCCACCTGGTCACCAACGTCGATGCGGATCCCGTGCCGGACGGGCTGGCCGTGACGGCCCTCTTCCAGGCCGTCTCCCGCACCGCGACGGAGGGCCGGGTGATCTACGGCGAGTACCGGAACCTGCTCGGCCGGGACGGCGACGGGTTGCGGATCCAGGAGATGACCATCGAGATTCAGCAGATCTTCCCTCTGGAGGTGTCCGGTGCCTGAGCCGGCAGCAGTCGTGGTGACCGGAGCGGGGCAGGGGCTCGGGGCGGCCATCGCCGCCCGGTTCGCCGAGTCCGGCCATCCGGTCGTCGGTCTCGACCTGGACGGCGACCGGCTCGCCGGGACCCTCGCCTCCTGGAAGGGGTCGGGGCACCACGCCGTCGCCGGCGACGCCGCCTCCGCCGAGGACGTCGGCCGCGCCTGCGAGCTGGCCGCGGGCACCCCCGGCGGACTCGGCACCTTCGTGGTCAACGCCGGGCACGCCAAGGCCGGCCCGTCGGTGGACTACCCGGTCGCGGACTGGGACGCGATGCTGCGCGTGCACCTCACCGGCGCCATGGTCGGCGCCCAGCAGGCGGCCGCGCGGATGCCCGACGGCGGCGCGCTGGTGATGATGTCGTCGCTGAACGGGCTGTTCGGGTTCCCCGGGCGCACCGCCTACGGCGCGGCGAAGGCAGGGGTGGCGGGCCTGGTCCGCGGGCTGGCCGCGGAGTGGGCACAGCGCGGGGTGCGGGTCAACGCCATCGCACCCGGCTCGATCCTGACCGAGCTGTCCCGGGACTTCCTGCGCCGCGGAGTGATCGACGAGGAGGCCTTCATGCAGCGGATCCCGATGAAGCGGTTCGGGCAGCCGTCCGAGGTGGCCGAGCTGGTGTACTTCCTCGGGACCCCGCTGGCCTCCTACATCACCGGCGTGGTCGTCCCGATCGACGGCGGTTGGACGGCCCAGGGGATCGAGGCATGACCGGCTCGTCGTCCCCCTCTGATGTGCTGGTCGAGGAACGCGGTGACGTCCGCTGGATCCGGCTGAACCGGCCCGAGCGGCGCAACGCGTTCGACCCGGCCATGTCCGCAGCGATCACCGCGGCGGTCGAGGAGTCCGCCGACCGGCGCGCGGTGGTGATCACCGGGTCGGGCGGCAGCTTCTGCGCCGGGGGAGCGCTGCAGAACCTGAGCATGCCGACCGTGGGGGAGATGCGCGGCCTCTACCAGAACTCGCTGCGCATGTTCGACGCGATCCGCAGCTGCCCGCGTCCGGTGATCGCCGCGGTGAACGGGGCGGCGGCGGGCGGCGGGAACGAGCTCGTCGTCGCGTGCGACCTGGCCATCGCCGCGCGCTCGGCGACCTTCGGCCAGACCGGGCCGAAGGTCGGCAGCTCACCGGTCACCGGGGCGACCAACGTGATGGGTGTGCAGATCGGTGAGAAGAGGGCCAAGGAGCTGGCCATGCTCTGCCGCCGTTACCCGGCCGAGGAGGCCGAGCGGATGGGCCTGGTCAACGCCGTCGTCGACGACGACCAGCTGGAGTCCACGGTGGAGGCCTGGTGCGCGGAGCTGGCCCGGCTCAGCCCGCGCTACCTGGAGATCACCAAGGTCAGTTCCAACATCTGGTGGAACTCCGCGCGCGACTCGTTCAGCACCGGGCTCGGGATGCTGGTGCAGGCCGTCGGGAGCCCGGACATGGTCGAGGGCGCGACCGCCTTCCTGGACAAGCGCCGCCCGGAGTTCCCACCGCCGGAGTGACGGCGGCTACGCCGCCCGGTTCTCACCGGGCGGCGTAGCCCCCATCCACCAGGTGGAAACTCCCGGTGACGAATGCCGCCGCGTCCGAGGCCAGGAACGCGACCAGGTGCGCCACCTCGTCGGGGGTGCCCAGCCGGCCGAGCGCGTGCTGCGACGCGAGCTCGGCCTGCCGGTCCGCGTCGAGGTTCGCCTCCAGCAGCGGGGTCCGGATGAAGCCCGGGCCGACGGCGGTCGCCCGGACCCCGGCCGCGCCGTACTCCAGCGCGGCGTTGCGGGTCAGCCCGGCCAACGCGTGCTTGGCGGTGACGTAGGCCGACGAGCCCGCCGACCCGACCGTGCCGAGCACCGAGGCGACGGTGACCACGGCACCCCCGCCGTGCGCGGCGATTGCCGGGAGCTGGGCGCGCATCCCGTGGAAGACGCCGTCGAGGTTGACCTCGAGCACCGAGCGCCAGGACTCCAGCGGGTACTCGCCGATCGGGGCGTGTGCGCCGCCGATGCCGGCGTTGTTGACCGCGATCCGCAGTGGTCCCAGCTTCTCGGCCTCGCGCACGGCCGCCTCCGCGTCGCCGGGCACGGTGACGTCCCCGGCGAGCGGCACGGCGGTGCCGCCGGCCGCGCGGATCTCCTCGGCGACCGCGCGTGCGGCCTCCTCCCCGCGGTCGAACACCACGACCGCTGCGCCGGATCCGGCGAGCAGCAGCGCCACCGCGCGGCCGATTCCCGATCCGGCGCCGGTCACGACGGCCGACCGGTCTCCCACGTCATAGCTGGGCATGTGCTGTCGTCCCCTTTCACGACGAGGTGCCGGGCGGCCGTCACGGGACGGCCGCCCGGCACTCTCGAGTCCTTGTTAGCCCGCGGCCCCGAGCGACGGCAACCAGGTCGCCAGCTCCGGGAAGAAGATCAGCAGGATGGCGTAGGCCGCGCAGAGCGGCATGAACCAGATCGCGGCCATGAACACGTCGCCGAGGGTGATCCGCTGCCCCTGGTGGACCTCCGGGTCCTTCACGATGCCCGCGAGGATGAAGGACAGGATGCCGACCGGTGGGGTGATCGCCGCCAGCTCGCCCATGAACACCGCGAACACGCCGAACCACAGCAGCGAGATGTCGAGGGCCTGCAGGGTCGGCAGCAGGATCGGCACGGTGAGCAGCAGCAGCGGCATCGACTCCAGGAACGTGCCCAGGAAGATGTAGACGACCAGCATCAGCAGCAGGAACCCGGTCGCGCTCAGCCCGGCGCCCAGCACCCAGTCGGTGAACAGCGTCGCGACCCGGGTGACCGAGAGCAGCCGGGTCAGGATCTCCGCGCCCATCAGCAGGAAGAAGATCGTCCCGGCCGCGGTGATCGTGCCGATCGCGGCCTGGCCGATCGCGCGCAGCGGGTGGTCGCCCCACTTCTTCCAGATCGTCAGGACCAGCGCGCCGAGCGCGCCCGCGGCGCCGGCCTCGGTCGCGGTGAAGGCCCCGCTGAACATCCCGCCGATGACCACCACGACCAGGACCGGCACCGGCCACACCGCCAGCAGCGTGCGCCACCGGCCGGCCCAGTCGGTCGTCGCGCGGTCGGCGTTGCCGATCCCGCCGTCCTTACCGGCCAGCCCGGGCCGGACGAGGCTGATGGACACCAGGGTCCCGGCGCAGATCGCGCCGATGAGGATGCCCGGCACCACCCCGGCCAGCAGCTGCGGGCCGATCGGGGTCTCGGTGATGCCGGCGTAGAGCACGAGCAGGATGCTGGGCGGGATCAGCTGACCCGGGAGACCGGCGACGATCACCGAGCCCACCGCCAGCCGCTTGTGGTAGCCGGCCTTGAGCATCTCCGGGATGCCGATCCGGGCCAGCGCGTAGGTGGTGCCGGCCGTCGAGCCGCTGATGGCCGACAGGCCGGTGCCCGCGGCCGTCGTCCCGACGGCGAGACCGCCCGGCAGCCAGCCCAGCCACTGCTTGCCGGCGTCGTAGAGCTCGGTGGTGATGCCGCTGCGCCACAGCAGCAGACCCATCAGGACGAACATCGGGATGACCGAGAGCGTCCAGGCGGCGACCCGCTCGTAGGGCAGTGCGAGCAGCACGTTCTCCAGGGCGAGCGGCCCGCTGGCCGCGACCAGCCCGGCCATCGCCGGGACCGCCAGGGCGATCCCGATCGGCACCTTCATGAAGATCAGCACGAGCATGAACAGGACGGCGCAGAGGCCGATCGTCTCCCGCGCGGAGCCGGGCAAGAACATGCCGGTCCCCGCGGCGAGGAGCAGCACCACCGACACCCAGAGCGGGAGCGGGCTGCCGCGCCGCGCCGGCGGGGCCTCGCCGCGGGGGCCCGCGGACGCCGGGGCACCCGCGGGCTGCGTGGTCCGGGTCGTCGTCATTCGTCCTCCGCGTTCGCGCGGCCGCCGGCGCGCAGCCGGCGGATGAGGGTCGTCAGGGAGAACACGGTCATCAGGCCGAAGCACAGCGGGACCAGGAACGTGACCGGCCAGATGACCACCACCGACGCCCCGGCGGTGAGGCCGATCTCCATGTTGTGCCAGGCCTCCTGGGCCCCGTACCAGGCGAACGCGCCGCAGACGACCGCGACCAGGAGGTCGGTGGCGACGTCCACGATGCGGCGGGTAGCGGTGGTCATCCGGTCGTAGAGCAGGGACGCGGCCACGTGCTCGCCGCGCCGGGCGGCGGCGACGAACCCGACCAGCACGATCGCCGGGAGGTACCAGTAGGTGGTGATCTCCAGGGTCTCCGGCAGCGACTGCCCGGTGGCCCAGCGGAGCAGGGCGTTGGCCACGACGTGCCCGACCATCAGCACCAGGACGACCGCGGCCGGGATCTCGAGGAGCCGTCCGGCGAGCGGGGCCATGTGGTGCGGATCGGCGGGCCGCTCCTGCTCCTCGGCGTGCTCGCGCTGGTCGGGTGCGGTCACGACGCCGCGCCGGGCCGGTCGGCGAGCAGCACCTCGGAGTAGAGCCGCTCGATGAACGGGTCGAAGTCGATCGAGCCCGGCTGGTACTCGTCGAGGAAGGTGTCATAGCTCGGCGTGTCGCGGTAGCCCATCTCCTCGAGCACGCCTGCCCACTTCTCCTCGGCCTGCTGCACGCTCTCCACCATCGCCGCAGGGTCGGCGACCTGGTCGTTCTGCGCGGCGGTCTGCAGCACCTGCTCGTGCGCGGCCTCGACGGCGGCCTTGGCCTCGGGGTCGAGACCCGCGACCTCACCGCCGGAGTCCCGCACCTGGGTGAGCCCGTTGGTGATGTTGTCCAGCGCGCTCTCGAACGTCGCGACCAGGAACACGTCGAGCCGGTCGTACATCAGCTGCTGGGCTGCCAGCGGGAGCGAGTTCCAGACCGAGGTGCTGACACCGAAGGCGGCGCCGGAGACCTGGAAGCCGACCTCGTCGTCGATCACCATGTGCGGGGCCGCGGGGATGTAGCCCTGCAGCGAGGCGACCGTCAGGCTCGCCATCGCGCACTGCACGACCCCGCGCTCCAGGCTCTCGTAGAGCTCGGCGTAGGTCAGCGAGGTCGGCGAGCCGCCGACGGCCTCGACCTCGAGGTTCTGGGTCCGGGCGAGGGTCGCGACCGCCGCCCCGCGCAGGCCGGCGAGATCGCGCCGCGGCTCGGAGCACATCATGCCGGTCGAGCCGGAGCTGAACGCCGGGACCAGGAGCGTGATCCCCTGCGCAGCGAACTCCGAGTTGATCTCGGGCACCGTGCGCGAGGCCTCGAGGTAGGCGGCGTGGAACTGGAGCAGCCCGTCGACCGGCGTCTGCCGGCCGAGGAAGGCCATGTCCCACAGCGCCGCGTGCGCGGGGTAGCGGGCGGGCTCGCTGTTCGGGGTGACCGAGCCCAGGTCGAGGCGGCCGTCGCCGAGGGCGTCGTCGACGTCGGCCGGCTGGGCGATCGAGTTGCTGAACGCGATCTCGACGTTGATCTTTCCGCCGGACCACTCCTGGAGCGCCTCGGCGTAGGCCTCGAACCGGCGCCCGGTCGCGGCGCCCTGGGGCGCCGAGCTCTGCATCTGCAGGGTCACCGGCTCCATGTCGGCGAGGGCCTCGGCGTACTCCTCCTGGCTCGCGCCGTAGGCGACCGAGGGGCCGCCGGCGGACTGCTCTTCGGTGACCTCACCCCGGGTCGCGCAGCCGGTGACCGTCACCAGCGTTGCGGCGAGCAGCGCGAGGCCGCGTACACGTAATGATCGACCGGATGGGCGGGAGACGCGGTACTCGGGCATGACACCTCTTCATCGAAGTCCCAGGGGCAGACCGAGCCCGACGTCGTACCGTCCGGGCTCGGTGGAGATGCTTATCACTATTATGAGCAACAGGCAATGGCCGACCCCGTTGCGGAGCCCCCCTATCGCTTGCAATCATTCCCCCGTATTCGGCTGTCCGGGCGTCATCGACGACTCGCTACGGAGGTAGCTCGTGCGCGCAGCGCTGCTCACCCGATTCGACGCGCCACTGCAGGTCGCGGAGGTGAGCGTCGCCGACCCCGATCCGGACGAGGTGCTCGTCCGGACCGTGGCGTCGGGGATCTGTCACTCCGACAAGCACGCCCACTCCGGCGCCCAGCCGCTGGGCCTGCCGATGGTGCTCGGGCACGAGGCCTCCGGGATCGTCGAGCGTGTCGGCTCGGCGGTCACCTACGTGCGGCCGGGGGACCGGGTCGTCACCGCCCCGGCGGGATTCTGCGGGACGTGCACCTGGTGCCTCACCGGGGCGCTGCACCACTGCGCGGACAACGGCCGGACCCGGGCCGCCGGACGGCCGCCGCGGCTCAGTCTGGACGGCGAGCCGGTCAGCCCGTTCGTCGGGCTGGGCGGGTTCGGCGAGCAGATGCTCGTGCACCAGAGCGCGCTGTGCCGGATCCCCGAGGAGATGCCGATGGACCGGGCGGCGCTGCTCGGCTGCGCGGTGATCACCGGCTTCGGCGCGGTCCTGCACACCGCCGCGGTCCGTCCGGGCCAGGACGTCGCGGTGATCGGCTGCGGCGGTGTCGGCCTCAACGTCGTCCAGGCCGCCCGGTTCGCCGGGGCCCGCCGGGTCGTCGCCGTCGACCGGCTGCCCGCGAAGCTCGACCGGGCCCGGGACTTCGGGGCCTCGCACGTGGTGGACGCCTCGTCCACCGACGCGGTCGAGGCGATTCGCGAGCTCACCGGGGGCGGCGTGGACCACGCGTTCGAGGTGGTCGGTGCTCCGGCGACGATCGAGCAGGCGTTCGCTGCGCTGCGGCCGCGCGGCACGGCCACCATGGTCGGCGTCCCGCGCCCCGACGCCCGGGTGACGATCCCGCCGGTGGAGCTCCTCGGTGAGAAGAAGCTGCAGGGCTCGCGGCTCGGGTCCAGCCGGTTCCGGGTCGACGTCGAGCTGTACTGCCACCTCTACCTGGAGGGCCGCATGAGACTCGACGACCTGCTCTCGTCCCGTATCGGGCTGGACGGCGTGAGCGACGCGCTGCTCGGGATGGACAGCTCCGAGGGCGCCCGCACGATGATCGAGTTCCCGGCGTGACCGCCGTGACCGACCTGCGGTCGCGCCCGGAGGTCTTCGTCGGCGGACGGTGGACGCCGTCCGAGGGCGGCGAGCTCGCCGAGGTGGTGAACCCGTCCACCCTGGAGGTCGTCGGCACCGCCCGGCTCGGCTCGGTCGCCGACGTCGACCGGGCCGTCACCGCCGCCGCCGAGACGTTCGAGGCGGGCACCTGGCGGGACCGGCCCGTGGCCGAGCGGGCCACCGTCCTGCGTGGTGCCGCCGACCACCTGGAGGGTCTGGGCGCCGCCGCGGTTGACCTGCTCACCGCCGAGCTCGGCTGCCCGCGCTCGTTCGCCGAGCGCGCACACGTGCCGAACCCGATCCGGATGCTGCGCTACTACGCCGACCTGATCGAGACCACGCCGTCCGAGGAGATCCGTGACGACGGGGCGATGCGCAGCCTGGTCGTGCAGGAGCCGGTCGGGGTGGTCGGGGCGATCACCCCGTGGAACGGCCCGCTCAGCTCGCCGGTGCTCAAGGTCGGCCCGGCGCTGGCCGCCGGGTGCTCGGTCGTGGTCAAACCACCGCCGGAGACCCCGCTCACCGGATACCTGCTCGCCGACGCCTTCGCCGCCGCCGGGCTGCCTGACGGGGTCCTCGGCGTCGTCCCCGGCGGCCGTGAGACCGGCCGGGCGCTGGTCGGGCACCCCCGGGTGGACAAGGTCGCCTTCACCGGCAGCACCGCGGCCGGCAAGCAGATCATGGCCGCCTGCGCGGAGCGGGTCGCCCGGGTGACCCTGGAGCTGGGCGGCAAGTCCGCCGCCGTCGTGCTCGACGACGCCGACCCCGCCACCGTCGCCCGCGGCGTGCTGCCGATGGCGCTGACGGTCAACGGGCAGCTGTGCATCGCCCAGAGCCGGGTGCTCGTGCCCCGGTCCCGGGAGGCGGAGTTCGTCGAGGCACTGCGCGCCGAGATGGGCGGCTACACGGTCGGCGACCCGTTCGACCCGGCGACCCGGATCGGTCCGCTGGTCAGCGCGGCGCAGCTGTCCCGGGTCGAGGGCTACGTCGAGCGAGCCGCCGGCGAGGGCGCGACGATCGTGTCCGGCGAGCGCCCCGGCGACCTGCCCGGGTACTTCGTGCCGCCCACCCTGCTGCTCGGTGCGCACAACGGGATGGGCGCGGTCCGGGAGGAGATCTTCGGCCCGGTGATCGCGGTGGTGCCCTACGACGGCGTCGAGGAGGCCGTCGCGATCGCGAACGACTCGCCGTACGGGTTGTCCGGGTCGGTATGGACGTCCGACGAGGACCGCGGGCTCGCCGTGGCCCGCCGGATCCGGGTCGGGATGATCAGCGTCAACGGCGCGCCGCAGGCGTTCGGGACGCCGTTCGGCGGGATGAAGCAGTCCGGGATCGGCCGCGAGATGGGCCCGGAGGGGCTCGCGTCCTACCGGGAACCGAAGTCGATCGCGCTGGGGCCGGTCCGATGAGCGCCGGTCGGCAGTCCAGCGCCGGTCCGGACCACGACGTCCTCGTGATCGGCGCCGGTTTCGCCGGTCTCTATGCGCTGCACCGGCTCCGCACCGACGGGTGGCGGGTCCGCGTCCTGGAGCGCGGCGACGGGATCGGCGGGACCTGGTTCTGGAACCGCTACCCGGGCGCGCGGTGCGACGTCGAGAGCATGGACTACTCCTACTCGTTCTCGCCCGAGCTCGAGCAGGACTGGCAGTGGACCGAGCGCTACCCCGCCCAGCCCGAGATCCTCGCCTACCTGCAGCACGTCGCGGAGCGGTTCGACCTGCTGCGCGACATCGAGCTCGGCACCGAGGTCACCGCGGCCGAGTTCGACGACCACGCCGCGCTCTGGCGGGTCACCACCGCCGCCGGGGCGACCGTCACCGCCCGGTACGTCGTGATGGCCGGTGGCAACCTCTCGGCCCCGCGCGACCCCGACATCCCCGGACTGGACACCTTCGCCGGGCGGGTCCTGCACACCGCGCGCTGGCCGCACGAGGAGCCCGACCTCGCCGGCGCCCGGGTCGGGGTGATCGGCACCGGGTCCTCGGGGACCCAGGCCGTGCCGGTCCTGGCCGAGCGCGCCGCGCACCTGACCGTCTTCCAGCGGACCGCGAACTTCAGCCTCCCGGCCCACAACCAGCCGCTCGACCCGGAGGTGGCGGCCGAGCTCAAGGCCCGCTACCGCGACCACCGCGAGCAGGTCCGCTACAGCCGCAACGGCCAGCTGCGCGCCTGGGGCGAGCGGTCCGCGCTGGAGGTCACGCCCGAGGAGCGGGACAAGGAGTACGAGGCCCGCTGGCAGGTCGGCGGGGGCGGGTTCATCGGCGCGTTCCGCGACCTGCTGGCCGACGAGCGGGCCAATGACACCGCCGCCGACTTCGTCCGCGGCAAGATCCGCGAGATCGTGCACGACCCGGCGGTCGCCGAGCGGCTCGTCCCGTCCGGCTTCCCGATCGGCGCCAAGCGGGTCACCGTCGACACCGGGTACTACGCGACCTACAACCGGCCAGGGGTCGAGCTCGTCGACGTTCGCGCCGACCCGATCGAGGCGATCCACCCCGGCGGGATCCGGACCGCGTCCGGGGACGACCACCCGCTGGACGTGCTCGTGCTGGCGACCGGGTTCGACGCGATGACCGGGGCCGTCCTGGCGATCGACGTCCGGGGCCGCGACGGGCTGGCGCTGGGGGAGAAGTGGGCGGCCGGCCCGCGGACCTACCTGGGCCTGCTCACCGCCGGATTCCCCAACCTGTTCCTGATCACCGGGCCCGGCAGCCCGTCGGTGCTGAGCAACATGGTCGTCTCGATCGAGCAGCACGTCGACTGGGTCGCCGACCTGCTCGGCGCGCTGGGCGAACGCGGGCACGACGAGGTCGAGGCGCGGCCCGACGCCGAGGACCGGTGGGTCGCCCACGTCAACGAGCTCTCGGAGTCCACCCTGTTCCCGCGGGGGAACAGCTGGTACCTGGGCGCCAACGTCCCCGGCAAGCCACGGGTGTTCATGCCCTACGTCGGCGGGGTGGGCACCTACCGGCGGCACTGCGAGGACGTCGCCGCGCAGGGCTACCCCGGCCTGACCACCCGCGACCCGGCGGCGCGGTGACGAGCCCGGCGGAGGACCGGATCGCCCGGCTGGAGGCCCGGCTCGAGATCGAGGAACTGGTCTCCCGCTACGCCCTCGCGGCCGACGACCGGGACCTCGGCGCGCTGGTCGCCTGCTACACCCGTGACGGGGTCTTCGACTCCCTGGGCGGTCCGGTCCGCGGCCACGACGCGCTGCGCCGGACCTACCGGCAGCGGTTCGCCGCCTTCGGGCCCACGCTGCACACGCCGCACCGGGTGGTCCTCGACGAGCTCGGTCCCGAGGACGCCGCGGGCCGGGTCAGCGGGCACTCCGAGATCGTCACCGAGGACGGCCTGTTCGTGGTGGCCCACCGCTACACCGACCGCTACCGGCGCGAGGACGGAGCGTGGCGGTTCGCCGCCCGGGTGAGCCGGATCGTCTACGCCATGCCGCTGGCCGAGCTCCTGACGGTCACGCCGGGCGAACCACGGGCGCGGTGGCCGCGGCTCGCCCCGGCGGACGCCGATCTCCCGGAGTCGCTGCCGTCCTGGGTGGAGTTCCACCGGGCCCCGCCGGAAGGCTGATCGCGCCACCGTCCCGCGACGGCGGGAGACGTCGCATACCGGAGGAGTCGGGCATTCCCGATCCACGTGGTGGACATCTCTTGTCATCATTGCAACGATCAGAGTGATCGACGGTCGAGGAGGACCACATGAGCGAGCTCGGAACCCGGCGTCGCAGTGGGACGACGGTCGCCGTGATCTGCTGTATCGCGGTGGTGTTCGACGGGTACGACCTGTCGGTCTTCGCGACGACGATCCCGGCCCTGCTCGAGTACCAGCCGTGGGGGCTCGACGCCGCGCGGACGGGCCTGATCGCCAGCTACGCGTTCATGGGCATGCTGGTGGGCACGCTGATCTGCGGGGTCGCCACCGACCTGCTGGGTCGCCGCAAGATGCTGATGTTCAGCATCACCTGGTTCTCGGTGTTCATGCTCGCCTGCGCGGCCGCCCCCACTCCGGAGCTGTTCGGGCTGTTCCGGTTCCTGTGCGGGATCGGGCTGGGCGGCCTGCTGCCCACCGCGCTCGCGCTGACCGTGGAGTTCGCGCCGCGCGAGCGCCGGAACCTGTTCAACGCCCTGGTCAGCTCCGGGTTCTCGGTCGGCACCATCGCGGCCGCACTGCTCGCGCTGGTCCTGCTCGAGCCGTTCGGGTTCCGGGTCATGTTCGCGCTCGGTGCCGTCGCGATGGTCGTGCTGCTGCCGGTCGCCTACGTCGTGCTGCCCGAGTCCGTCGGGTTCCTCGCCGCGAAGGGCCGGATGGACGAGGCCCGGGCCGTGGCGGCACGCTACGGGCTCCCCGAACCCGTCGACACCTCCGGCGACGACCGGTCGCAGGTGCGGCTGCGCGACCTCGGCCGCCGGCCACTGCTGGCGATGGCGACGGTGTTCGCGCTGACCACGCTGATCGGCCAGCTGTTCATCTACGGCCTGAACACCTGGCTTCCGCAGATCATGCGGACCGCCGGTTACCCGCTCGGTTCCGCGCTGAGCTTCCTCGCCACCATGAGCGTCGGGGCGATCGTGGGCGCCACCGTGATGTCCTGGTTCGCCGACCGGGTCGGGCCGCGCCGGGTCGCGTTCTGCGGGTTCGGCATCGGCGTGGTCGCGCTCGTCGTGATGAGCCTCGCCCCGCCCACCGTGGTGCTCTACGCCGCGGTGTTCCTGGCCGGCGTCGGCGCCAACGGCACCTCGGTCATCCTCAACGGCTTCGTCGCCATCTGGTTCCCGGCCGCGGTGCGTGCCACCGCGATGGGGTCGATCATGACGGTCGCCCGCCTCGGCGGGATCGTCGGTCCGATCCTGGGCGGGTTCGTCCTCGCCGCCGGGCTGCCGGTCGCCTGGAGCTTCTACGTCTTCGTCGTGCCGGCACTGATCGGCATGTGCCTGGTCCTGGCGCTGCCCAGGCGTCACCTCGACGGCCGGGGGCTCGCCGAGCCGGAACGGTCGTCGGCGGCGACGACCTCGGTCTGAAGGGCCGCCTGGCCGGCCGTGTGTCTCAGAGGTCGAGCACCAGTCGCCGCACGCTCTCCACGAGGTCCGTGCGGGCCGCCGCAACCGTGGCGGAGGCCGCGCTGAACCGCAGGAAGCCGTGGCAGAGCGCGGGGTGGTCGGTGACCGTCACCGTCCCGCCGCCCGTCCGCACCCGGTCGGCGAAGGCGATCCCCTCGTCGTGCAGCGGGTCGTGACCGGCGAGGACGAGCAGGACCGGGGGGAGCGCGCCGAGATCGGCCCGTTCGAGCGGCATCTCGCCGGGCGGGAGCAGGTCACCACCGGCGTGCCGCCAGAACCAGTCCATCGCCGCCCGCCCGATCGGGAACGCATCGCCCATCGAGTCGTAGGACGGCCACCGGCCGGGCCGGTCGAGCACGGGATAGACGAGGACCAGGGCGTCGGCGCCGCCCCGTGCCGCAGCGGCGACGGCGAGATGCCCGCCCGCGCTGTCGCCTCCGGTGCAGATCGCCGTGCCGGGCCACATCCTGCGGCACCACGCGAGCCCCCGGGCGACGTCGTCGGCTCCCGCCGGTAGCGGATGCTCGGGCGCGAGCCGGTAGTCGACGCTCACCACCCGCACGTCGGCGTGTGCGGCCAGGAACCGGCAGATCTCGTCGCTGTACTCCAGGTCCCCGGTCACCCAGCCGCCGCCATGCGCCCACGCCAGCGTCGCGCGGGAACGTGCACCCTCGTAGATCCGCACCGGGACGCCGTCCGCGGTCGTGTCCCGCACCTCGACCGGCGGTCCGGCGGCACAGAGGCGGTCACCGGCGCTGACCCGCTCACGGACGGCGGCCGGGGGTAGCTCCACCATCGGTGCCACCGCTGCGCCGAGGGCGGCCCGCCGCAACGCGTCGAGCTCCGCGTCGAGGCCGACCGGTTCGGTCCTCGCCACGGCAGACCGCCCATCGTGATCGACGTCGTCGTCCCGCACGCGCGCTGCCTCCTCGGTTTCTTCAGACCGTCCGGGAAATCCTTATGATGATTCCCTGCGGTGTCAAGATCGCCGGCGGTCCGCGATCACATCACCCCTGGCGCACTCCCGGCGCCGTCGCCGAAGCACTCGTAGGGCGAGTAGCCGAACTCGCGGTGGCTGTTGCGGTGCCTCGTCCATCTCGAACACCCACAACGGTGCAGGGCGGAGCAGCCGGCCAGAACGTGCTCGTGCACGTCGACCATCCGGACCGCTCGTGTTGCGGATCCCCCGGGTGGAGTCGTCGGGCACGCAGGGCACGGTCACCGCGGCGTCGACGAAGGCTGCGTCGCTGCGGCGTCCGCGGTGGGTGGCGGTCGTCGCCGCACAGGCGCCGCCCGCCCGGCTGCTGCGGATGGTGCGTCCCACCACTCACCGCGGCGGGACGACGCGCCCGCGCCACCGGGCGCCGCACCGAGTCCGTCCGTCCCGCTTTCGGGCCCCTCCGGCGTGATGTGCGCTTTCGAGGGGTAACCGACACCTGTGTCCACCATCACCCATCGCGATCCGCTGCGCGTGGAGGCCTCTCTCTGCTTCCGGTGCATGCGCCCGGTCCAGTTCTGCGCCTGCTCGCCGTCCCGGCCGGCCTTCCGGACCGACGACGGCGGGGCCCGCCCGGAACGCTCCCCACACCCGATCCCCGCACAGCGCGCGTAGTGCTTTCTCGACCGGCGCCCCGACGCCAGTAGTGCTACCCAGGCCGGCGGCGGGTCCGCCGGGCTAGCGTCCGGTTCATGTCCGACAACAGTTCCGGCCCCGCCCTGCGCGGCGTGTGTCGCGCCATGGTCGTGGGCGTGGTCGGCTCGCTCGTCGTCGCCTCGCTGTTCGGGATCGCCGCCCTGCTCGGGAGCGCGTTCGACGAGCTGCAGTTCCGCATCGTGCTGACCACGCTGGTCGTCGCCGCGTTCGGGACGACGTCGCTGTGCCACCTCGCCGTCGTCGACCGTGCGGTCCGGTTGCTCGGGTTCGCGGGTCTCGTCGCGGGGATCGTGGCGGCGGTCGCCGCCCTGGTGCTCGTGTGGAGCGAGTGGTCCTCGGCTCTCGGGGACGTGTGGCTCAAGACGTTCTTCGTGTCGACGATCGCGGCGGTCGGCCTGGCCCATGCGAACCTGCTCCTCCTGCTGGCCGCGCGGCGGCAGCGGGTGGTCCGGGCCGGGCTGGTGATCACCCTGCTGGCCATCGCCGTGGTGGCCGTGATGCTGGTGGTGCCGGTGCTGACCGACGGCGACGTCCCGGGGGGCGACGGGCCGTGGTGGCAGTGGCTGGGGGTCGCCGCGATCGTCGACGCGCTCGGGACGATCGCGCTGCCGGTGATGGCGCTGCTGTTGCGGCCGGGCCGGCGGTCGAGCGGTCCGGCCGGAGTCGTCGTCACCGGCGCCGGTGACCGGGGCGGACGGGCCGAGGACGCCGCCGGGTCGGCCGGCACGGTGCGGGTGGTCCTCGACCTGCCCGCGGAGCTGGTCGAGCGGATCGATCAGCGGGTCGTCGCGCACGGCTCTCGGGAGCTGGTGGTGCGGGACGTCCTGGAGCGTGAGCTGGGGTCGGCGCCGCGGGGATGAGCGGTGTCGCGGCCGTCGCCGTGGGGAAGGGGATCAGCCGTGTCCGGCGGCCCGCTCGTCCTCCCGGTCCAGCCGTGCGCGCCGCTCCTGCTCCCGCCGGCTGTAGGCCGCCTGGCGCACCGCGCCGTCGTCGGCGAACCCGGAACCGAGCGCGCCCGCGACCGTGCCCATCGACGTCGACAGCAACGCGATCATCAGGTAGTCGTCGACGCCCGCCCCGCGCATCAGGTTGGTGCCGAGGTAGTCGGGCGGGATCACCACCGCGGACGCACCCAGCGCGATCACGAACAGCAGCGCGTACATCATCAGCACGCCGCAACCGACGGTCAGCACCGTGGAGGCGTTCGACAGCCACGCCTCCTCGCGCAGCGAGCGGCTGCGCCGCGACTCCCACAGCCCGTTGTCCAGGATCAGCCACGTCGTCATCCCGACCAGCGCGAGGAGCATCACCGCCAGCTGTCGCACGACCCCCAGCGCCGTGGCCAGCTCCCAGATGTTCGAGTAGAAGATCCCGAACGCCGCGCCGGCGGCCGCCGCGGCGAGCGCGGGGGACAGGCTCGGCACCAGCCGCCACGGCCGGTTCGCCCGGACCAGCCCGGACAGCAGGCGCAACCGTCCGCGTATCCCGGCCAGCGCCAGCCGCACGTCGACGCCGTCCTCGACACCGCCGCTGCCGGAGTCGTCGTCGTAACCCCGCTGTTCCCGGCCGGGGTCGAGCCGGGTGAGCGATCCGGCCCGGCCCGCGTCCGAGTGCTCCCCGGGTTCGGCGCGCTCCGACGACGGGAACAGGTGATGGGTGACCAGCCGGACGACGGTGTCCCGGCACCGCGGGTACTGGTTCACGGCGCCGAGCGCGGGCAGCGACACCAGCCCGATCCGCTGCTCGGTGCCGGCGTCGGCGACCACCGGCTGCGGCCCGGCGCGGCGCGGCAGGTCGGTGAGCAGGACGACGGCGTCGGCGTCGTCGCACTCACGGGCCCGCCCGCCGATCTCCAGCATCGGCAGCGCGCCCTGCTCGTCCAGCGCGATCGGCTCGTCGGAGATCCGCACCTCCCAGACGCCGTCACCCTCCCGGTCGAGCCGGGAGGGGAGCTCGTCCACGAGCCGCCCGGCCAGCTCGGCGGGCAGGCCCGGATCGGCGATGAGGTCGAGCACGGTGGTGCGGGGCGTGTCGTTCACGGGCCGGGACGGTATGTCCACCCGGTCGCGCGCGCAGGGCGGGTGGCGGCTGGTTTGACCGGCGGCACACCGGGAACGACGAGAGGCGTGGGGATCAGAGAGTGGTTCGACGCCTGGCCGCTGCGCCGCCAGCTCGCCGGTCCCGACCGGCTCGGCCGGGGAGCCGCGGCGCGCTCGGCCGGGACCGACCGGATGTCCGCCCGGACCGGGACCGCCGACACGATCACGAAGTCGATCTGCCCGTTCTGCGCGGTGGGTTGCGGCCAGACCGTCTACTCCACCGACGGCCGGGTCACCCACGTCGAGGGCGACCCGGACTCGCCGATCAGCCGCGGCCGGCTCTGCCCGAAGGGCTCGTCGACGCTGTCCCTGGTCACCTCACCGCTGCGGCCGACGACGGTGCGCTACCGCCGCCCGTACGGCACCGGCTGGGAGGACCTCGACCTCGACACCGCGCTGGAGATGATCACCGACCGGGTGCTGGACACCCGTCGTCGTACCTGGCAGGACACCGACTCCCAGGGCCGGCACCTGCGCCGCACCATGGGCATCGCGAGCCTCGGAGGAGCGACCCTCGACAACGAGGAGAACTACCTCATGAAGAAGCTCTACTCCGCGCTGGGCGCGGTGCAGGTGGAGAACCAGGCGCGTATTTGACACTCCTCCACGGTTCCCGGTCTGGGAGCCTCCTTCGGTCGCGGCGGCGCGACGAACTACCAGCAGGACCTGGTCCACTCCGACTGCATCGTCATCCAGGGCTCGAACATGGCCGAGGCCCACCCGGTCGGCTTCCAGTGGGTGATGGAGGCGAAGCGGCGCGGTGCGACGGTGATCCACGTCGACCCGCGGTTCACCCGGACCTCCGCAGTGGCCGACCTGCACGTCCCGATCCGGGCCGGCACCGACATCGCGTTCCTGGGCGGGCTGATCCGGTACGTGCTGGAGAACGACCTCTGGTTCGACGAGTACGTGCGGGCCTACACCAACGCCCCGATGATCGTCCGCGAGGACTTCCGGGACACCGAGGACCTCGACGGCCTGTTCTCCGGCTACGACCCGGAGACCGGCAGCTACGACGTGCACACCTGGCAGTACGCCGACGCCGACGTGGAGGCGAGCGCCGGGTTCCGGGACGAGCAGCGCGCGATGGCCCAGGAGCACGAGCGCGGCGAGATCGCCGGCTCCGGCGGCGCCCCGTTCACCGGGACCCCGACCCGGGACGACACCCTCGAGCACCCGCGGTGCGTGTTCCAGCTGCTACGCCGCCACTACGCCCGCTACACCCCGGAGATGGTGCAGCAGGTCTGCGGCATCGAGCCGGACACGTTCCTGCGGGTCGCGCGGGCGCTCACCGACAACTCGAACCGGGAGCGGACGTCCGCGTTCTGCTACGCGGTCGGCTGGACCCACCACACCGTCGGCGTCCAGTACATCCGCGCCGCGTCGGTGCTGCAGGGCCTGCTCGGCAACATCGGCCGGCCCGGTGGCGGGATCCTCGCGCTGCGCGGGCACGCCTCCATCCAGGGCTCCACCGACATCCCGACGCTCTACGACCTGCTGCCCGGCTACATCCCGATGCCGCACGCACACCGCGAGCAGGACCTCGCCTCCTTCGTCGTCAACAACGCGGGCGAGAAGGGCTACTGGGGCCACATGGACACCTACCTGGTCAGCCTGCTCAAGGCCTGGTTCGGCGACGCCGCGACGCGCGGGAACGACTTCTGCTTCGACCACCTCCCGCGCCTGGACGGCGACCACTCGTCGTTCCCGACGGTGATGGCGCAGGCCCGCGGCGAGGTCCCCGGCTACTTCGTGATCGGCGAGAACCCGGCCGTCGGCACCGCGAACTCGCGGCAGCAGCGGCGCGGGCTGGCGAACCTGGAGTGGCTCGTCGTCCGCGACCTGAACATGATCGAGACGGCGACGTTCTGGCAGGACGGCCCGGAGATCGCCACCGGCGAGATGGTCACGGAGGACATCGGTACCGAGGTGTTCTTCCTGCCCGCCGCGAACCACACCGAGAAGGACGGCACCTTCACCAACACCCAGCGGCTGCTGCAGTGGCACCACAAGGCCGTCGAACCGCCCGGCGACTGCCGCAGCGACCTCTGGTTCTACTACGAGCTCGGAAAGCGCCTGAAGGCCCGCGTCGCGAGCTCCACCGACCCCCGCGACCGTCCGCTGCAGGACCTGACCTGGGACTACCCGGTCGAGGTCGGGCCGACCGGGATCGCCGAGCCGAGCGCGGACGCCGTCCTGCGCGAGATCAACGGACGGCATGCGGACGGGACCCCGCTGTCGTCCTACACCGAGATGCGTGCCGACGGCTCCACCAGCGGGGGCTGCTGGATCTACACCGGGGTCTACGCCGACGGCGTCAACCAGTCGGCCCGGCGCAGGCCCGGCAGGGAGCAGGACCTGCTCGCGCACGAGTGGGGCTGGGCGTGGCCGGCGAACCGGCGGGTGCTCTACAACCGGGCCTCGGCCGACCCGGACGGCAAGCCGTGGAGCGAGCGCAAGAAGCTGGTCTGGTGGGACGGCGAGCGCTGGACCGGCGACGACGTCCCCGACTTCCCCGCGACGACGGCACCCGGCCACGTCCCCGAGTCGCAGACCGCCGGCGCGGCCTCGATAGCCGGGAACGAGCCCTTCGTCATGCAGGGCGACGGCCGCGCCTGGCTCTACGCACCCGCCGGGCTGCTCGACGGGCCGATGCCCGCGCACTACGAGCCGCAGGAGTCGCCGGTGCCCAACGCGCTGTACCCGGCGCAGGGCGCGAACCCCGCCCGCCAGCAGTTCCCGAGCCCGGAGAACACCTACAACCCGTCCGGCGAGCACTTCCCGTACGTGTTCACCACGTTCCGGGTCACCGAGCACCACACCGCCGGCGGGATGAGCCGCTGGACCCCGCGCCTGAACGAGCTGTTCCCGGAGATGTTCCTGGAGGTCTCCCCGGAGCTCGCCGCCGAGCGCGGCCTGCGGAACAACGACTGGGGGCACGTCGTCACCGCGCGCTCGGCGATCGAGGGGCGGATCGTGGTCACCGACCGCGCGACGCCGCTGCGGGTCGGCGACGGGAACGGGGGGACACGGGTGATCCACCAGATCGGCGTGCCCTGGCACTGGGGGCCGAACGGGCTCTCGACCGGCGACGCGGCCAACGAGCTGCTCTCGGTCGCGCTCGACCCGAACGTGCACATCATGGAGACCAAGGCCGCGACCTGCGACATCCGTCCCGGCCGGCGTCCGCGCGGTCCGGCCCTCGTCCGCTATCTCGCCGACCGCCGGCGCGCCGCCGGGCTGGAGGAGTAGATGGGTTCGCTGTCCGGTCCGCTCGACGACCCCACCCGCGACGCCGGCTACCCGGCCGACCACCCCGGGCGCGTCGGGTTCTTCACCGACACCAGCGTCTGCATCGGGTGCAAGGCCTGCGAGGTGGCGTGCAAGGAGTGGAACGCGCTGCCCGCCGACGGTGTCTCCGACCGCGGCGCCGGCGGCGACGTCCTCGGGATGGCCGGGATGGGCTACGACAACACCGGCGGGCTCGGCGGGTCGACCTACCGGCACGTCGCGTTCGTCGAGCAGCGGGTGCCCGCGTCGCGGTCCGCGCCGACCGACCTGGGGATGCCGTCGATGGACCTGCCCGGCGCGACGCAGTCCGGCGAGCACCGGGCGGACGCCACCGAGGTGCGCTGGCTGATGTCGTCGGACGTCTGCAAGCACTGCACGCACGCCGCCTGCCTGGACGTCTGCCCGACCGGCTCGCTGATCCGCACCGAGCACGGCACCGTGCTGGTTCAGTCCGACATCTGCAACGGCTGCGGCTACTGCATCCCGGCCTGCCCGTACGGTGTGATCGACCAGCGACCCGGCGACGGCCGCGCGTTCAAGTGCACGATGTGCCAGGACCGGCTCGGCGCCGGGATGGCACCGGCCTGCGCCACGGCCTGCCCGACGGAGTCGATCCGGTTCGGGCCGCTCGACGAGCTGCGGGCCGAGGCCGACGCGCGGCTCGCCACGCTGCAGAGCCACGGCGTGACCGGGGCCCGGCTCTACGGGCGGGACCCGGACGACGGCGTCGGTGGGGACGGCGCGTTCTTCCTGCTGCTCGACGAGCCGGAGGTCTACGGGCTCCCGCCGGACCCGGTGGTGACGACGCGGGACCTGCCGTCGATGTGGCGGCACGCGGCCGCCGCGGCGCTGGCGGTCGCGGCGACGGTGGGTGCGGCGTTCGTCGGGGTCCGCCGGTGAGGGGGCGTCGCGAGCGCCTGATGGTCCCCGACGCGGACTTCCGCAGCTACCACGACCGGCCGATCATCAAGCCGCCCGTCTGGAAGGTCCCCGACGTCCCGGCCTACCTCTACCTCGGGGGGACGGCCGGGGTGTCCGCCTCGCTGGCCGCGCTCGCCGACCTGACCGGACGGCCCGGGCTGCGGCGGTCCGGACGGCTGGTCGCGGCCGCCGGTGCGGTGTCGTCGGTGGCGTTCCTGATCCACGACCTGGGTCGCCCGGAACGGTTCCTGAACATGATGCGGGTTCTCAAGCCGACGTCCCCGCTGTCGGTGGGCTCGTGGATCCTCGCCCCGTTCGGTACCGCGACCGGGCTGGCCGCCGCGTCCGAGCTGGCCGGCCTGCTGCCGGGTGCCGGCCGGGCGGCGGGCGCCGCCGGTGCGGTGCTCGGTCCGGCGATGACCACCTACACCGCGGTCCTGCTGGCCGACACCGCGGTGCCCGGCTGGCACGAGGCGTACCGGGAGCTGCCGTTCGTGTTCGCCGGGTCGGCGCTCGCCTCCGGCGGCGGCGCGGCGCTGCTCACCGGGCACGGGGACGGACCACCGCGCCGGGTCGCCGTCGCGGGCGCGGCGCTGGAGCTGGCCGCGAGCCACCGGCTGGAGAGCCGGATCGGGATGAGCGCGCACGCCTACCGCACCGGGCGGGCCGGCCGGATCCTGCGGGCCGCCCGCGCCGCCACCGCCGCCGGGGTCGTGGCCGCCGTGGCGGGACCGGCCGCGGACGCGCTGCACCGGCGCCGGCCACGCCGGCGGCGCCTGCTCGACGCCGTCGCCGGGCTGCTGCTCAACGGCGGGTCCGCGGCGACCCGCTGGGGGGTGTTCGACGCCGGTATGGCGACGGCGTGGGACCCGGCCTACACCGTCGTGCCGCAGCGGGAGCGGCTCCGGCGTCGCGAGGCGGAACAGGAGGAGCGGCACGAGTGACCGGAACGGCCGGCTGCCCGAAGCACATGACGTTCGGACCGTGCGGCGGTGTCCGCCCCGACCTGGGGTGCGAGCTCGGGACCGGGCCGTGCCCGTTCGCCACCGCCCCGCTGGTGCCGTGGACCGGCCCGCCCGGGCCCGCCGCGCTGCCCGGAGCCCTGGCCGGTGGCGGGCCCGTCGTGCTCGCCGACCTCACCAACCCGCCCTACGACGCCCGCGCCCTGGCCCGCCTCACCCGGACCCTGGCCGGGTCGTGCGACGCGCTGCTGCTCGGGCAGCACCACGACACCCCGGACTTCCCGCCGACCCTGCTGGCGATGCTGGTCCGCGACGCCGGCGGGCGGCCGTGGGTGACGCTGACCTGCCGCGACCGGAACCGGGTCGTCCTGGAACAGGACCTCGCCGGGCTCGCGGCCGCGGGCGCGGACGCGGTGTTCTGCGTGACCGGCGACGCCCGGGCGCCCGGGATGCGCCCGGACGCCACCCAGGTGTTCGACCTGGACGGCACCCGGCTGGCCGCGCTGGCCGCACGGACCGGGCCGGCCGCCGTCGTCCCGGAGTCGCCCGACGCGCCACCGCGGGACCTGCGCCCCGCGCGGCTCGCGCAGAAGCAGCGGGCCGGGGCCGGCGCGGCGGTGCTCAACCACGTCGCGTCGCCGGCGCGGGTGGCCGCGTTCGTCGCCGGCGCCCGGCGTCACGGGGCCACCCTGCCGGTCCTGGCCGGCGTCGCCGTCGTCACCGACGAACGCGGCGCCCGCACCCTGCAGGGCTACCCGGGGCTCGAGCTCGACCCGGAGGTCGTCGCCACGGTGCTCGCGGCGCCCGACCCGGTCGAGGCGGGGATCGAGGCCGCGACGGACGAGGCGGTGGCGCTGCTCGCCGTGGACGGCGTCGCCGGGGTGAACCTGTCGGGCAAGGGCACCTCGGGCAGCGACGAGCGGGGCGCGGAGATCAAGGCCGAGGTCGGCCGGCGGATCCGGGACCGGACCGGGGCGTAGGGCGGCGGTCGCCGGGTACGCGCACCGCCATGGCCGACCTCGTCCCGGAGCGCATGGCGCTGGAGTTCGACACCGTCGCCGACTGGACGAGACGGGCGGTGGACGAGCTCGGCGCCGACCACGCGATCCCGGCCGCGTGCCGGGGGAGCGCCAGCCCGGCGGCACTGGAGCTGCTGGCCCGCGAGTGCGGGCTGACACCGGGGGTGCGGCTGGCCGACGTCGGCGGCGGAACGGGCGGCCCGGCCGCCTGGGCCCGCGAGCACCGCGGCGCGGTGCCCGTGGTCGTCGACCCGATGCCGGGGGCCTGCCGGACCGCGCGGGAGATGCTGGGGATACCCGCGGTCGTCGGGGACGGGAACGCGCTCCCGCTGGCGTCCGGGTCGGTGCCGGTGTGCTGGTGCCTGGGCGTGCTGTGCACCGTCGAGGACCAGGCCGGGCTGCTCGCGGAGCTGCACCGGGTGCTCGTCCCGGGTGGTGCGCTGGGGCTGCTGGTGTACACCGCCGACGAGCCGCGCCCGCCGGGCGCGCCGGACGGCAACCACTTCCCGACCCTCGACGGGACCCTCGCCCTGCTGCGCGCCACCGGGTTCGCCCCCGGGACGGTGACGGCGCTCGCCGGGCTGCCGGACGCGCCGGCCTCCTGGCGTGACCGGATCGCCCGGGTGGACGCGCAGCTGGCCCGGACGCACGGTGACGACCCGCGCTTCGCCGCGGCCGAGGAGCAGGCGAGAAGGATCGGGCGGCTCGTCGACGGGGGTACCGTCGAGGGACACCTGCTACACGCCACCGCCCGGTGAGGCGGTGCCCGCACCCGGTATGCGGGGCGCCGTGCGCGGGTACGCCGGTCCGGCGGGTGCGACGACGGGGGAGCGGAATGGCCGAGGCACGGGTGCGGGCAGTGGGCATCGACACCGGTCCGGGACGACCGGTCGTGCTGCTCGAGGAGGCCGGCGGGCGCGGCAGGCTCGTCCCGGTCGGGATCGGTGAGGCGGAGGCCGCCGCGCTGGCCGCGGCACTGGCCGGGATGCCGCCGGCCTCGCGCCCGGACACCTACCGGCTGATCCTCGCCGTGCTCGCCGAGTTCGGGGAGAAGGTCCGGCAGGTACGGGTGCGGGCCCTGCAGGACCGGGTCTTCCACGCCGAGCTGGTGCTCGAGGGCGGCACCGTCGTCGACGCCCGCACCAGCGACGCCGTCGTGCTGGCCCTGCTGGAGAAGGCCCCCATCGACGTCGCCGAGGCGGTGTTCGACGAGGTGGGTGTCGCCGCCGAGTCCGTCACCGTCCAGGGCGCCGACGACCGTGCGGCCGGCCGAGCCGACGACCCCGCGAGCGAGGTCGAGGAGTTCCGCCGCTTCCTCGACACCGCCCGGCCCGAGGACTTCGGTCCCGAGGAACGCGGCTGACCTACCCGCGCCCGGTCAGATGGTGGACGGTGAGCGCCCCCAGCGCGTCCAGGCCCTTGTACTCGGCCAGTTCCGGCGGGAGCGTCTCCAGCACCGAGACCAGGCGCCTCCGCCACGCCGGGACCAGCGCGAGCCGGTCCAGCGGCAGCAACCGGATCCCGATCAGGAACAGCACCGACCCGGTCAGCGGCAGCCGGACCAGGTGCTGCACCTCGGTCCGCAGGTGGATCTCCCGGCCCGGGTCGGCGACGTCGAGCCGGTGCCGCCGCCCGAGCCACGACGGCGCGGTGTCCAGCGACAGGTCGAGCCGGTCGTCGGGCTGCAGGCCCCAGTTCAGCCGGCGGTAGGCCTCGCCCGGCTCCAGCCGCAGCAGGAACCGCTCGGCCCGCTCGAACACCCCGCCTCCGACGTTCCCGGGGACCGGGCCGTGCAGCTCGGCGAAGCTCATCCCCGCGTCGAAGCCGATCGACCAGACCGACGCGAACGCGACGGCACCGGCGTCGAGCCACAGCCGGTCGTCGCGCGCCCCGAGCACCACGACGTCCTCGCCGACCTGCCGGGACGCGAACCGCAGCGGGTGCTCGCCCAGCGACGACTCGTCGCCGAGGACGAACTCGCCGCCGGTGCCCAGCAGTGCGTTGCGGTAGCTGTACCGGTCGCCGTCGCGGTGCAGCGTGACGTGGTCGGGGTACTCGGCGGCGAGCCGGCCGAGCAGGTACAGCAGCGCGTCCCAGCAGGCGGCGCGGGCGTGCGGGGCGGCGACGAACCGGGCCGGTTCCCGGTCGAGCACCGCCGCCCGCTGCGCGACGACGGCCGCGTGGTCGTCGCCGACGTGCAGCACGGTCCCGCCCCAGGAGCCGGCCTCGGTCTCCCGGACGACGCCGGCGGGTTCGACGTTCGCGCTGATCCGGTACGACGGGTGCGGCAGCGGGAACGGGTAGTCGCCCGGGTCGTCCGCGCGGCCGGTCACAGCTCCAGTTCCAGGACGGCGCCGGGCGAGGCGGCGCGGGAGACGCAGAGCGCCATGCGGCCGTCCCGGTCGCCGTCGAGGACGGTGTCGCGGTGCTCGATCCGTCCGGAGTGGACAGTGGTGACGCACTCGCCGCACACCCCTCGGCGGCACAGCCGCGGAGCGGGGATCCCGGCGCGGTCCAGGGCGTCCAGCAGCGACTCGCCGGCGCCGACGTCGACGGTGTGCCCGCTGCGCCGCAGCACCGCCCGGAACGGCCGGCCGGGGTCGGTGCGGGGGACGAAGCTCTCGGCGTGCACGCGGCCGTCGACCCAGTGCGCGGTCCGCGCCGTGGCGGCGACGGCGGCGATCAGTCCGGGTGGTCCGCAGGTGTAGAGGTGGGAGCCGAACGGTGCGGTCGCGATCAACCGGTCCAGCGCGACCCGGGCGGCCTCGCGGCCGGTGACCGCGTCGAGCCGGTCCCCGCACAGCCGGCGCAGGTCCCCGAGGTGCGGCGCGGCGCCGGGGCGGCGCACGTACAGGACCTGGAACGAGCCGCCCCAGAACGCGTGCCACCGGGCGTGCGACAGGATCGGCGTCACCCCGATCCCGCCCGCGACCAGCAGGTGGTGCGTCGCGGTCGGGACCGGCGGGAACGCCGAGCGCGGGCCGGTGGTACGGACCCGGTCACCGGGCCTCAGCGCGTGTGCCCACCGGGAGCCGCCGGATCCGTCCGGGCGCAGCGCGACGGTGACGTGCAGCAGGTCCGGATGGACCGACGGGCCGGTCAGCGAGTACGCGTTCCAGCGGCCCGGCGCCCACTCCAGGCCCAGGTGGCTGCCCGGCGGGTAGCACGGCAGCGGGTCGCCGGTCGCCGGGGCCAGCGCGATCGAGCGGGCGCCGGGGCCGGGGTCGGAGATCTCGGCGACGACCAGGTCGAGGTGGGTCGGACGCATCGCCGGCGCAGGCTCCGGGCCGGCCCGTGCGGCGCGCGGCGCCGCGTCGTCCCCGGGACCTCGCAGGTCGTCGCCGTCCTCGCACCCCGCCGCGGCCCCCGCACCGGGTGCAGCCGGTGCGACATCGGTGCCCGGGGTGCGGGATCGCGTGCGGGGGCGGGCCGTCGCCCCGGACGACGGGGCGGTGCCGTCCCGGCCGCCGGTCGGCACACCCAGGAAGGCGGCGTGGGTGCGCGAGTGGTGCGGAGCGACGGCGAGCTCCGCGGAACATCCCGGACAGGCGACGGTGTCGCCGACCGCGGCCCGTGCCGTCGACCGGGCGTGACAGTGTCCACAGTGCACCGACCGGACCCGGACGGTCTCGGTCCCGGCGCCCGGACCCGGCACGTCCGGGCCGGTGTCGGTGGGGCACAGGACCAGTTCGTCGTCGCGGGCTCCGCGGGCGTGCGCCGCCGCGCGCACCCGCTGCACCTCGTCCTCGGTGCCGGTGACGAGGATCCGTGAGCCCGCGGCCAGCCCGGGGAGTGCGGTGTCGAGCAGCGCCCCGGCGTCGACGGCGACGGGCAGGGTGCGCAGCCGGTCGCCCGGCCGCGGGGGCGGGGCGGGCGCGTCGCCGACGGCGACGATGAGGTGCGGGGCGGGGCCGAGCGGCGCGGTGGCCGGGTAGCGCGGCTGGGTCGTCGCCTCGAGAGGGACGTACGCCGAGCGCGGAGCGACGCCGGTCCGGACCACGCGCGCCGCACCGGGGCGCGGCGCGGGCGCACCGGTGGGGTCGGCGATCCCGGTCGATGCAGGGACGCCGGTGGCGGTGGTCCCGGTCGGTGCGGTGGACGGATCGGTGGGCGCGGGAGCCATCGGGCAGTCGGTCCAGGGGGCGGCGGTCGGCAGGCCCGCCGATCCTACGGTCGTGCGGGTGCGGACGGGCTCGACGCCGAGCGGTCAGCGTCCCGGCCACACCGTCCCGGCCACACCGTGCTGCCCCGCCGAGATACGCCACAGCGGGAGAAGTCGATCTCCACGGCCCGCTGATCCGTATCTCGGCGGGGATCCGCCGGGCTCCACCGGGTCCGGCCACGGCTCGGCCCGGAGCGCCCAGGTGCCCCGCCCGACCGGCGTCAGCCCGCAGCCCGCCCGTCCGTCGCCGGATCGTGCGGGCCCGGGAAGAACCGTGCGGTCCCCTCGACCTCCACGAGCACCCGGTCGCCGGGGCGCAGCGGCACGGATCCGGGCGTACGGGCCTGCAGCACGGTGCCGTCGAGGTCGAGACGGACGACCGCGTCGTGCCCGTGGAAGTCGACGTCGGTGACCTTCGCCGTCGGCTCGCCGTCACCGTCCGCGGGCCGCAGCCGCAGCTGCTCGGGGCGCACCAGCACCTGCCCGGCGCCGGTGCCGCGCGGGCCGGGACCCAGCGGGATGCGGCCGAGCGCGGTCGTCGCCGTCCCGGCCGCCGCGTGCGCGTCCAGGACCACGGCGTCGCCGACGAACCGGGCGACGCCGAGGTCGGCGGGGGAGTCGTAGAGGTCCCGCGGGGGTGCGCACTGGGCCACCCGGCCGTCGCGCAGCACCGCGACCAGATCCGCGATGCCGAGCGCCTCCTCCTGGTCGTGGGTCACCAGCACCGCGGTCGCCCCGGCCGCGACCAGCGCGTCCCGAACCTGCGCGCGGACCCCCGCGCGCAGGCCCGCGTCGAGAGCGGTGAACGGCTCGTCGAGGAGCACGAGCGCCGGGGCGGGAGCGAGCGCGCGGGCCAGCGCCACCCGCTGCTGCTGGCCGCCGGAGAGCTCGGCCGGCATCCGGCCCCCGAACCCGCCGAGGCCGACGAGCTCCAGCATCTCGCCGACCCGCGGGCCGCGCCGGGCCCGGCGGTCCAGGCCGAACCCGACGTTCGCGGCGACGTCCAGGTGCCCGAACAGCGCCCCCTCCTGCGCCACCAGGCCGACCCGGCGCCGCTCGGGTGGGATCTCCACCCCGTCGCCGGCGACCAGCCGCCCGTCCAGGTGCACGGTGCCACGGTCGATCGGGTGGAACCCGGCGACCGTCCGCAGCAGCGTGCTCTTGCCGCAGCCGGACCCGCCGAGCACCGCCGCCACCGCACCGGCCGGGACCGTCAGGTCCACACCGGACAGGACCCGGGTGCCCGGGTGCCCGGCGTGCAGCCCGCGGACCGCGAGCGCGTCGTCCATCAGTCTCCTCCCCGGCGGCGCAGCACCCGGTCGAGCACCAGCGTCGGGACCGCGGCCAGCAGGACCAGCACCACCGCGTAGGGCGCGGCCGCGGCGAACTGGCTCGCCCCGGTCCGGGTCCAGATCGCCATCGCGAGGGTCTCGGTGCCGGTCGGGCGCAGCATCAGCGTGGCCGGCAGCTCCCGGGCCACCGAGAGGAAGACCAGCGCGCCACCGGCGGCGATCCCGGGCGCGGCCAGCGGGACGGTGACCCGGGCCAGCGTCGTCAGCCGGCCGCGGCCGAGCGAGCGGGACGCCTCCTCGAGCTGTACGGGGGCGTCGGCGACCCCGGTCCGGACGGCGCCGACGGCCAGCGGCAGGAACAGCACGGCGTAGCCGGCGATCAGCATCGGGGTGCGCTGGTAGAGGTCCGGGAGCACCCGGATGCCGAGGTAGACCAGGGCGAGCCCGACGGTGACCCCTGGCAGCGCGAACCCGAGGTAGGTCACGTTCTCCAGCGCCCGCACCAGCCGGCCCCGGTGCCGGGCCGCGAGCACCCCGACCGGGATCGCGAGGACGAGGGTGCACACCGCGCCGAGCAACGCGACCCGGAAGGTGTCCAGTGTGGTCGCCGCCAGGTGCGGCCAGTCGACGCCCGCGGAGGCGCCCGCGATCGTCCAGGAGGCCAGGCTGTGCGCCGGGACGCCCAGCGAGACCCCGACGACGGCGAGCACGATCACCAGCCCGGCCGGCGTCCACCGGCCCAGTGGTGTGGGCCCGGCCCGCCGGCCCGCGCCGCGCCCCACCCGGGCCGCGGACCGGCCACGGGCCCGCGCCTCCGCGACGAGCACGACGGCGGCGAGCGCGACCAGCGCCACCCCGAGGATCGCCGCCGGGGTCGGGTCGAACGTGGACCGGTAGCGGGTGAAGATGCCGAGGGTGAACGTCTCGTAGCGCATCAGCGACGGCACCCCGAAGTCGCTGATCACCGACAGCGCGACGAGCAGCGCCCCGGCCAGCACGGCCGGCCACACCCGCCGCAGCGTGACCGTCAGCAGCACCCGCAGCGGGCCGAGCCCGAGCGACCGCGCGGCCTCCTCGGTACCGGCGTCGCCGCGGGACAGCGCCGCCGACACGGTGAGGAACACGTACGGGAAGCTGACCGAGCTGAGCACCAGCAGCGTGCCGGCGAAACCGGCCAGCCCCGGGTACCGGGAGATCCAGCCGAACCCGGCCACATAGGACGGCACCGCCAGCGGCAGCGCGAACAGGATCCCCCAGAGCCGCCGGCCCGGCAGGTCGGTGCGGACCACCAGCCACGCCGCGAGCGTGCCGACGACCGCGCAGACCGCCGTCGCCGCCCCGGTCAGGACGACGGTGTTCCAGAACAGGAACCCGGTCCGGGGCCGGGTGAGGACGTCGGCGGCGTAGGCCGGGCCGCGTTCGACGGACCGGACCGCGAGGTAGATCAGCGGGGTCAGCATCACGAGCCCGGCCAGCGCGGCACCGGCGACGAGCACCGGTGCCGCCCCGCCGGAGCCGCGGCGGGGACGACGGCGCAGCAGCACGGTCAGGTCAGGCCGAGCTCCTGGAGCATCTCCAGGGTCTCGTCCAGCGACCGCAGGTCGGCCAGCTCGATGTCGGGCTGCCGCAGGTCGGCGATGCCGGGCATCTCGTAGGTGGCCGAGGTGATGCCGTCCCGCACGGCGTACTCACCGGAGGTGTCGGTGAACCACTGCTGGGCCTCGGGCGCGGTCAGGTAGGCGATCAGCTGCTCGGCCCGGGCCGGGTCGTCCGCGGTGTCCATCACCCCCGCCCCGGCGACGTTGACCAGCCCCAGCGGGTCACCGCCGACGTGGTGGTTGCGCGTGCGGACGTTCTCCTCGCCGAGCTCGTCCATCCGGGAATAGATGTAGTAGTGGTTGGTCAGTCCGATGTCGACCTGGCCGTTCTCGATCGCGTCGATCACGCCGTGGTTGTTGCTGAACCGCTCCGGGTCCTGGGCGAGGAAGGCCTCCAGCCACTCGCGGGCGCCGTCGTCGCCCCGGTCGAGCCGCACCGCGGTGACGAACGTGTTGAACGACGAGTTGCCCGGCGGGAACCCGATCCGGCCCGCCCAGCGCGGGTCGAGCAGGTCGTCGAGGCTCTGCGGCAGCTCCTCGGGCGAGAGCTCCTGGGCGTCGTAGGTGATCACGCGGGCGCGGGCGGTCGTGGCCGTCCAGCTCCGGTCGGCCGCGACGTAGCCGTCGACGACGCCGTCGGTCGTCCCGGGCGAGAGCGGGACCAGCCGGCCGACCTCGGACAGTGCGCCCAGCGCGCCGGCGTCCTGGGCGAAGAAGACGTCGGCCGGGCTCGCGTCGCCCTCCTCCAGGATCTGGGCGACGAGCTCGGCGGTGTCGCCGTAGCGGATGTCGAGCGGGATGCCGGACTCGGTCTCGAACCGGTCGAGGATCTCCTGGACCCGGTTCTCGGACCGTCCGGAGTAGACGGTCAGGGGCTCGTCGGGGGCGGGCGCGGCGGACTCGTCGGCCGGTGCGGGACTTCCGCAGGCGGCCAGGACGAGCGCGAGCGCGGTGGCGGTGGCGGCGGTCAGGAGGCGGCGGGTGCGGGCGGGTGCATGGACGGTGATCGGCATTGATCTCCCCGGAGCAGGTTCGCGAGACGCCCTCCCGAGGCTAGGGCAGAACGGACATATCCGGACGAAATTCTGACCTGTGGGGCGCGTGCACCGCGGGTCAGAGCCGGGGTGTGCGGGTGTCGTAGCCGGGCCTCGTCCGGATCGGGCGCGGCCGGCCGCGCAGCACCTCGCGCAACGTGCCGGCGGTGCCCAGGACGACGGTGGCGGCGAGCAGGATCTGGGTCCACATCGCGGACCTCCTCCGGACGGTCTCCGTGGTGCCGGTTCCGCACCCGGCGGGATCGGTTCCCGCCGCCGTCGACGTTCCGCCGTCCCGACCCTCGCGGGAAGTGGCAGAAACGTCGAGAGTCGACAAGATGCTGCCGAGGCTCCGACGGCGGTGTCCGTCGCGGCCCGGACGAACGATCAACCACTGTCGGCGCGAGGGACGTGAACCTCGTCATGCCGGGCCGGGTGGTCCGGCGAAACCGCACGCCTCCGACGTGGTCCGGAGGACACGGACGTGCCGTGTCGTCCGTCCGGCTCCGGGCGACCGGCACCGGTCGCGGATAGGGTTTCGCCGGACAGTCACCGGCACGAAACGGAGTGCGCCATGAAGTCGCGGTCGCAGCCTGCGCGGAACGACGGCGCCGCTCCCCGCCGGGACCCGGCCGGCGGCTCGCTGCTGAGCCCGGCGCCCGTCGGGCAGGTGGCGAGCCGGGGGGCGGTCATCGGCGGCGGCCTGACCTGGATGGCGGCCTGGAGCCTGCGGCTCGTACTGATCGCGGTCGGTGTGGTGGCCATCGGCTACGTGATCGGCACGTTCTGGGTGATCGCCTGGCCGGTGGTGCTGGCGATGCTGCTCACCACCGTGCTCCGTCCCCCGGCTGCCTGGATGATCCGCCGCAGGGTGCCACCGGCGCTGGCGTCGATGGTCGTGCTCCTCGTCGCCCTCGGCGCGATCACCGGCCTGATCGTGAGCATCGCGCCGTCGGTGGCCGGGCAGACCCAGCAGATCGCGGACGGGGTCGTCACCGGGCTGGGACAGATCCAGCAATGGGTGTCCGGCCCGCCGCTGAACCTGGGCGACAGCCAGCTCGGCGACATCGTCACCACCGTCACGCAGTACCTGCAGCAGAGCGCGGCATCCATCGCGGGCGGCGTGCTCACCGGCGTGGGAACCGTCGCGTCCGGCCTGCTCAGCGCCGTGCTGGCGCTGGTGCTCACCTTCTTCTTCGTCAAGGACGGCCCGCGCTTCCTGCCCTGGCTGGTCTCGATCACCGGGCGCACCGCGGGCGGTCACCTGAGCGAGGTCCTCTCCCGGGTCTGGGCGGCGCTCGGCGGGTTCATCCGGGTGCAGGCCCTGGTCAGCCTGATCGATGCGGTGTTCATCGGGATCGGGCTGGTGCTGCTGAGCATCCCGCTGGCGCTTCCGCTGGCCGTGCTGACGTTCATCGGCGGGTTCATCCCGATCGTCGGCGCGTTCGTCGCGGGCGCGCTGGCCGTGCTGATCGCACTGGTCACCCAGGGCTTCACGACGGCGATCCTGGTCCTGATCCTGATCATCGTGGTGCAGCAGGTGGAGGGCAACGTCCTGCAGCCGTACCTTCAGGGGCAGAGCCTGCGCCTGCACGGGGCGGTCGTGCTGCTGGCGGTGACCGCCGGTGGGTCGCTCGGCGGGATCGGCGGCGCCTTCCTGGCGGTGCCGGTCGCCGCCGTGATCGCGGTGGTGCTGCGGTACCTCGGCGAGCAGATCGACCTTCGGGACCAGCGGCTCGTGGCCCAGGAGGAGGGGGAGCCGGGCGGTGCGTCGCCGGAGCCCGCTGTGTCGCCCGAGCCTGCTGTGTCGCCCGAGCTCGCTGTGTCGCCCGAGCCTGCTGTGTCGCCCGAGCTCGCTGTGTCGCCCGAGCCTGCTGCGTCGCCGGAGCCCGCTGCGCCGCCCGCGCCGCGGGACGGCGCGGATCCCGCACACGACGGTGCCGGGTCCGACGCGGCATCCGGGCCCGGACCGGACACGGTCGCCGGCTCCGACGGCAACGACGTGGCGCAGGGCGAGCCGACGGGGTCGGGCCGGCCGTCCACCGGGCGCCCCGACAGCTGAGCCGCGCCGGCGTCCCGGACGTGCCCGGACCACCGAGCCGACGGGGATCCGACATCCGGACCGCCCGGGCCGGGCCCGCGGCGCCGGGTTCGCCGGAACATCGGGCGGGTACGCCACGTTGACTCCCGCGGAACCCGACATACGGAGGCTTGTGCGATGACCGAGACCGCGATCCTGGCCGGCGGCTGCTTCTGGGGGGTCCAGGAACTGCTCCGGGAGCGCCCCGGGATCGTCTCCACCCGGGTCGGCTACTCCGGCGATGACCGCACCCCGAACGCGACCTACCGCAACCACGGCGACCACGCCGAGGCGGTCGAGATCGTCTTCGACCCGCAGGTCATCTCGTACCGGGAGATCCTGGAGTTCTTCTTCCAGATCCACGACCCGACGACGAAGGACCGGCAGGGCAACGACGTCGGCCGCAGCTACCGGTCCGCGATCTTCTCCACGACCGACGAGCAGAAGAGGGTCGCGCTGGACACGATCGCCGACGTCGACGCCTCCGGGCTCTGGCCGGGACGGGCGACCACTGACGTCGAGCCCGCCGGGGACTTCTGGGAGGCCGAGCCCGAGCACCAGGACTACCTGCAGAAGTTCCCGTACGGCTACACCTGCCACTTCCCGCGTCCGCACTGGGTGCTGCCGAAGCGGTCCGCGACGACCGGCTGATCGCCGCCGCGTCGCATCGGGCGCCCGTCCCCTCGGGGAACGGGCGCCCGTTCCCCTCTTCCGGTGGATGTGATCGTCACCATCGCCCGCCCGTACTCATGACGCTTTAGTTCGGCATGACCGAACCAAAGCGTCACGAGTACGGGCTGCGGGGGATGGGTGGATCACCTGCGCGGACGGGCTCCGTGCAGGTCGGAGCAGGGTGTGCGACAGCCGTGACCTGCTTCCGGCCACCGGATCGGAACTGCCCGGAACTGGCAGGTGATCCGTCGACGCAACCGGTTTCACGCCTTTACGGTGCGTCCGTGGGATCGCTTCTCCGGAATGCGCGCTACCGGAATCTGTTCATCGCGCAGGTGGTCGCGCTGCTCGGTACCGGGGTCGCGACCGTCGCACTCGGGCTGCTCGCCTACGACCTGGCCGGGCCGCGGGCGAGCGCGGTGCTCGGTGCCGCGCTCGCGGTGAAGATGGCGGCCTACGTCCTGGTCGCCCCGCTGGTCGGTGCGGTCGCGGACCGGGTGCCGCGGCGACGGCTGATGGCCGGCGCGGACCTGGTGCGCGCGGCCGTCGTGCTGACCCTGCCCTGGGTGACCCAGGTGTGGCAGGTGTTCGTGCTGATCGCCGTGCTGCAGGCGGCGTCGGCGACGTTCACCCCGGTGTTCCAGTCGGTCCTTCCCGACCTGCTGCCCGACGAGGGGGACTACGCCCGAGCGCTGTCGGCGTCGCAGGTCGCGATGAGCGCCGAGGCCGTCCTCAGCCCGCTGCTCGCCGCCGCGGCCCTGCTGGTCCTCGCCCCGTCGGCGCTGTTCGGCTGGACCTCCGCCGGGTTCCTGGCCTCGGCGGCGCTGGTGGCCGCCACCGCCGTCCCCGCGGTGCGCCGAACCGCGCACGGCGGGTTCGGGGCGCGGCTGGCCGTCGGGATGCGGCTGTTCCGCGCCACGCCGCAACTGCGGGCACTGCTCGCGCTGAACCTCGTCGTCGCCACGGCCGGGGCGATCTCGCTGGTGACCACGGTGAACGTGGTCCGCGACCTGCTCGGCGGCGACGACGGCGACGTCGGCCTGCTGCTGGCCGTCACCGGGGCCGGGGCGGGGGCCGCGGCGCTGTGCGCCCCGCGCCTGGCCCGCCGGGCCGGGGACAGGGTCGTGATGCTGGCCGGAGCCGGGATCGCCGTCGCCGGGACGCTCGCGGCACTGGGGGTGGCCGCGGCACCGTCCTGGCCGGCCGCCACGGTGGCCTGGGCGCTGATCGGGTTCGGGCCCGGCTGGATCGGCGTGACCACCGGCCGGGTGCTGCGCCGCTGCTGCGCGCCCGCGCAGCGTCCGGCGCTGTTCGCCGCGCAGTTCTCGCTCTCGCACGCCTGCTGGCTGCTCACCTACCCGCTCACCGGATGGCTCGCCGCGGGCGCCGGGTTCGGGGCCGCCTGGACCACGCTCGCGGTGCTCGCCGCGGCCGCCACGCTCGTCGCGGCCCGCGCCTGGCCCGCCCTCGGCGGCGACCACGTCCGGCACCGGCACGGCCCGGACACCCCGGACGGGCACCTGTCGGGGCCGGGTCTGCGGCCCGCCGCGCGCGGGTGGACGCACGCGCACGCCGTCGTCGTCGACCGGGAGCACCCGCACGGCCCGGTCCCGGTCTGAGCGGTTCTCAGCCGCGGGCCTGCGTGCGGTGCTCCCGCTCGACCGACCCGTGCACGACCTGGACCTTGTCGCCGATCTCGAGGGCGGCGAAGAAGGCCTCCGCGTCCTCGTGACCCAGCTTCACGCACCCGGCCGACTCGCGGGTGAGGTCACCGCCGTGGAACGCGATCCCGCCGTCGGCGAAGAACACCGAGTACGGCATCCGCGCGGGCTGCCCGTCCGGGCCGTCGAACTCGCCGCTGCGGTGGTCGATCTCCTTGCGGTACACCCGGAACGAGTGGCCGACCGGGGTCTCCTCGCCGGCCCCGCCGGTCGTGACGGTCACCGGTCCGCGGGCCACCTCGCCGTCCGAGACCAGCCACGCCTCGCCGGTCTCGAGATCGACGCAGGCCTGCACCGACACCGAGCACGGCGTCCCGGGGGCGGCGGGTTCGGCGTGCGCGTCGCGGGCGACCCGGCTCTGCTCCGGGTCGCCGCCGGCGATCGCGGTGCCGCCCAGGCCGAGACCGGCCACCAGGGCCAGGCCGGTCACCGCGGCACGGGCCCGCCGCCGCCGTCGTCCCGGCCGGTCACGCTGCGGGTCACGCATGGGCGCCACATCCCTCCGTCGTGCACGTGTCCACCCGGGCGGGTGACGTGCGCGGTCGACGCCGGATCAGACGCCACGTCGGTGCCTGCGGTTGTCCCGCTGCAGGACCGGGCGACGAGCGACGGGCCGGCCGCGACGACCGGTACGGTTACCGCGACGACACGTCGTTTCACGGAACGTGTTCGACGCGAGGGATCTGCGTCACCCGTGATCCTCGTCCCGACCGCGTGTCCGGGGACGGGCCCGCGGGTGATCCTCGATGGCCGGGCCTGCCGTTGCGGTCCGTCACCGTTGTGAGGAGAGACGATGCGCACTGCGGGCCAGCCGGACCGTGCCCGGTCCCGGTCCACGCGGGGCGAGGCCGAACTGCTCCGCCGCCGGACCGGCCGCTGGGCGGACCTGTTCTCGGTACTGCTCGGCCTGCTCCTGGTCGTCGGGCTCGCGACCGGCTGGCTGATCGGGTCGTCGGTGCACGATGCCGTCGCGCACCGCGGAGCCGCCGAGGCGGCCGAGCGGACCGCCGTGGAGGCCACCGTGTCCGGCGGCGTGCCGGTCCTGTCGGAGCTGCACATCGCCCACCAGATGCACACCGTCACCTGGACCGCGCCCGACGGCGAGGTGCGGAGCGCGGAGACCGTCCTGCCCGGCGTCCACGACATCGGAGAGGGCGTCAGGGTGTGGACCGGACCCGGTGGCGAGCTGGTGTCCGCCCCGGCGACCGGGGACGACGCGCTGACCGCCGCCGGCGCCGCGGGCCTGCTCGCCGTCCTCTGCGCGGGTGTGGTCGTCGCCGCCGGGTGGTGGCTCGTGTCCCGGTGGACCGCGGTCCGGATCGGCCGCGCGTGGGACCTGGACTGGGCGCGCGTCGAACCGGCGTGGTCGGGCCGCCGGGCCCGCTAGGCCCCGGCGGGGCCCGCCCCGCTCAGGTCCGTGCGACCGCCCGCAGACCGGTGTCGAACAGCGCCATGACCTCGTCGACGAGCTCCTCGAGATCAGGATCGCGCGGGTCGGTGCCGTGGTCACCCAGCCAGTGCTGCACCGCGACCCGCATCCCGGCGATGGTGGCCGAGGCGACCAGCGCCGGGTACAGGTCCCGGGCCGGGTCGCTGCCGGTACGGACGGCGATCGCCTCGGCCAGTGCCCGCTCGCGGGCCATGAACGCGGCCAGCTGGTGGGCGACCAGCGTCGGGTGACCCCGCAGGGTGCGCATCCGCAGCACCCGGTCCCGGTAGCCCGGCTCGCTGACCACCGCGCGCAGCGCGTGCCGCAGGGACTCGATGACCGGCTCGTCGCCGGGGCGGGCCACGAAGGCCTCGACGAGGGTGATCGCGGAGGCCCCGTCGCCGGCGACCACCGCCTCCTCCTTGGAGGCGAAGTAGTTGAAGAAGGTACGCGGCGCGACGTCGGCCACATCGGCGATCTGCTCGATCGTCACGTGCTCGGGCCCGCGCTCGCTGCACAGCCGCAGCGCCGCCGCCGCCAGCGCGGCGCGGGTGGCCGCCTTCTTGCGCTCCCGCCGTCCCGGTTCCGGCAGCGCCCTGAGATCCGTCTGCTCAGCGCCCACGGTCGGCCCCCACGCTGTCGGCGCCCGGTGTGTCGCTGCGGTCCCGGGCCGGCTGCTCGATCACGGTGACGACCCGGGGCCGTCCCGTCGTACCGGTGTCGTCGCCGCGGTCCCCGCCGGGGGCGGGGGACAGGTCGACGTCGAGCCGCAGCCCCTCATGCGGCACCGTCACCCGGTGCGCGGCGGGGTAGCCGTCCCAGCGGTACACCGTGGACACGGTGCCGGTCGCGACGCAGATCCGGTAGTGGCCGTCGGCGTCGGCCCGGGTCCGGGCGAGCTCGTCACCGCCCGCGTCGAGCACGGTGAGCACCGCGCCCGCGGCGGGGGCACCGTCGGCCCGCACGATGCCGTGCAGCACCGGCTCGGACACCCGGCCGGCGACGCCGACGAGCTCACGGGGACCGGTGGGGTCGCCGGATCCGGTCGTGGCGCGTCCCCGGCTCGCGTCCGCGGCGCCGGCGGTGCCGCGCTCGTCGGGCAGGACCGCGGCGGAGGCCGCATCGGTCCCGGCCGGCTCCGGCGCCAGGTCCAGGGTCTCCCGCAGGGGCACCTCGCGCAGGGCCATGATCGCGATCAGGGCCAGCACCGCCAGCGGCGCGGCGACCAGGAAGATCGTCGCGGTCGCGTGCCCGTAGGACTCCATGACGATCGTGCGCACGGGCTCGGGGAGCTCGGCCAGGTTCGGCACCTGGCCGCCGCCGACCGCCTCGGCGCCCTCGCTGGCACCGGCAGCGGCCAGCCCGTCGGCTGTCCGGCTGCCGACCGAGGCCGCCAGCAGCGCGCCCAGCCCGGCGACGCCGACCGAGCCGCCCACCGACCGGAAGAACGTCACCGTCGCGCTCGCCGCGCCCATGTGCCGCAACGAGACGGTGTTCTGCACGGCCAGCACCAGGTTCTGCTGGGTGGCGCCGACGCCCAGGCCGACCAGGCCCATCGCCACCGCGACCTGCCAGTACGGCACCGTCGAGGAGATCACCGCGGCGCCCGCGGCGAGGCCGGCCACCAGCAGCGCGGCACCGCCGACGAGGTAGCGCTTCCACCGCCCGGTCCGGGTGATCAGCTGCCCGACCACGGTGGAGGCGGTGAACATGCCGACGATCATCGGCAGGGTCAGCAGGCCCGCCTCGGTCGCGGTCGCACCGCGGGCGAGCTGGAAGTACTGGGACAGGAAGATCGTCGACCCGAACATCGCGACGCCGACGAAGATGCTCGCCACGGTCGCCAGCACGACGGTGCGGTCGCGGAACAGGAACGGCGGCACGACCGGGTCCGCAGCCCGCCGCTCGACGACGACGGCGAGCGTCAGCAGCGCCAGCCCCGCCCCGACGATCGCGAACGAGGTCGGTGAGGCCCAGGCGAACTGTGTGCCGCCGAGCGAGATCCACAGCAGCAGAGCCGAGACGCCGGCGGCGATCAGCAGCGCGCCGAGGTAGTCGATCCTGATGTCGTCGCGGATGAGGGTGGGTACGTTCAGCGTCCGCTGCAGCACCACCAGCGAGATCGCGGCGAGCGGGACACCGACGAAGAAGCACCAGCGCCAGCCCAGCGGGGAATCCACGATGATCCCGCCGATCAGCGGGCCGCCGACGACCGCGACCGACATGATCGCCGACAGGTAGCCCATGTACCGGCCGCGCTCGCGCGGGGTGATGATCGCGGCCATGACCACCTGGGTGAGCGCCTGCAGCCCGCCCATGCCCAGGCCCTGCAGCACCCGGAAGCCGATCAGCTGCGACGTCGACACGGCCAGCCCGGCGAGCAGTGACCCGATCAGGAAGATCCCGATCGCGGACTGCACCAGGACCTTCTTGCTGTAGAGGTCGGCGAGCTTGCCCCAGATCGGGGTCGACGCCGTCATGGCCAGCAGCGCCGCGGTGACCACCCACGTGTACTCGGCCTGGGTCCCGCCGAGATCGCCCAGGATCCGCGGCAGCGCGTTGCCGACGATCGTGCTGGACAGCACGCCGATGAACAGCGCCATCAGCAGGCCGGTGAGCGGGAGGATCACGGTCCGCCGGTGCGCGGCGGACTCCTCGGGGGAGCGGCGGGTACTTGACGTCACGCAACGATATTAGCCGAAGAACGTGCACGGACTGCAAGTTTGCCGAACGTGCGTCTGCGCACACCGTGCACGTTCCGCCCCACCGGTCGCGCGGCGTGGTCAGCGCGGGGTGGTGGGGAGATCCACCGTGACGGCGGTGCCGGCGCCGGCGGAGCTGCGGACCGTCACCCGTCCGCCCGCCTCCTCGGTGGCCCGGCGCACCAGGGCCAGTCCGATGTGACCCGGCCCGGCGGGCGCGGTGGGGTCGAAGCCCCGGCCGTCGTCCGCGACGGTCAGCCGGGCGTGGTCTCCCGTGACGCCGAGCGTCACCGCCGCCCGCGACGCCGACGCGTGGGCCCGGACGTTGCGCAACAGCTCGCCGGTGATGCGGTGCAGCAGTGCCGCCACGTCGTCGCCGAGCCGCGACGCGGTGTCCGGTCCGGGGGCGTCGACCAGGATCGTCACCTCCGGACCCGCGCCCGCCGGACCACCGTGGGACGGGCTTCCACCGGGGGCACCGGGGACGGCGCCACTCGCCCGGTCGTGACCGGGCGGGTCCGGGGCGGCGAGATCGTCGTCGCGCTCGGCCAGGCGCCGCAGCGCCTCGGGCAGTGAGACGGCGTCGACGTCGTCGGGGACCAGGCCGTCGAGTACCGACCGGATCCGCACGACGCCGTCGCCGACGGTCGCCCGCGCCCGGCCGACGAGCTCGGGCCGGGCCGTGGCGAGGTCCAGCATCAGGCCGGCCGACGCGAGCCCGGGCAGGACGTCGTCGTGCAGGCGCCGGGCCAGGTCGCGCCGGGCCAGCTCGCCGGCGGCGAGGCCGTACAGGGCGGCGTCGCGGCGCTCGGCGCGGTCGCGTTCCCGGCGGCGGGCCAGGGCCACCGACAGCGGCAGGACCGCCAGCGCGATCGCCAGCAGCCCGCCGACCACCGGCGGGACGAGTAGGCCGACGGCCCGCCCGGTGGCGCCCTCGACGTCGACGGGCACGTAGACCTCGAGGCGGGCCGGGCGCCCGGCGGAGTCGGTGAACCCGAGGAAGACCTCGCGTTGGCCGCCGCCGCGCTCGAAGCGGTGCTCCGGGTCGTCCGGCACGGCCAGGACGACGGCGGCCCCGCCGTCGAGCCGGGCGGCCAGGTCCGGGTCGAAGCGGCGGGTCAGGCCCTCGATCCGGGGCTCGTCGGAGAACACCACCCGCGCCGACGGGCCCTCGACCAGCCAGACCTTGACCCGAGACACCATGCCGACCGTGCGGAACGGCTCGAGGTCGTCGAGCAGCCGTTCGCGTGCCTCCGGACTCGCGGCGGCCAGGTCCCGGTCGGCCAGCGGCACGACGACCGCCTCGGCGACCCGGCGTGAGACCTGCTCGGCGCGACGCTCCGCCTCGTCGTGGGCGATCCACCAGACGCCGGCGGCGACCAGGCCGCAGACCATCACCACCGCGCCCGCCGTCACCAGCGCGTGCCGCAGCAGGGTGCGGCCGACCGTGCTCACACCGACCCCGTGCTCACCGCGCGTCCGCGGCCGGCTCGCCCTCGGGGTCGAACGCGACCAGACCGACCCGCTCGGCGGCGACGACCGCCTCGAGCTGGGACCGGGCGCCGAGCTTGCCGAGCAGCGCGCGGACGTGGTCGCGCACGGTGTGCCCGGACAGGCCGAGCACGGTGGCCAGGGCGGTCACGTCCCGGCCGCGGGCCAGCCCGTCGAGGACCTCCTGCTCGCGCGGGGTGAGGTGCGGCACCTCGGCGGGCGTGCCGTGCGCCGACCCGCCCGCGGCCACCGTCCGGATCGCGGCGACGATCCCGGGCAGCGGGGTGTCCTTGCCGAGGAACCCGGCGGCGCCGAGATCCCGGGCCCGGCGGGCCGGCCCGGGGCGGGGGTGTGCGGTCAGGACCAGGGCGCGGGCTCCGGCGGCGCGGACGTCGGGGAGCAGGGTCAGCCCGCCGCCCGGGAGCCGCACGTCGAGCACGACGACGTCGGGCGCGACCCGGCCGAGCACGGCGCGGGCGTCGTCCGCACCGCCGAGCGCAGCGCGGGCGTCGTCCGCACTGTGCGCGACGCCGACGACGTCGAGGCCGGGCTGCACGCCGAGCCCCAGCGCCAGCAGGTCGGTGAACGACCGGTGGTCGTCCACCAGGAACACCCCGGTCACGGCCGGTACCCCCTCAATTCTCGGGAGATCCGCAGATCCTCAGCAGAGGTTAGCCTGCCCTCGCCCGGAAGGGGAGTGATCGGACACTCCCGACGTTCCGGGCTGACCTGCAGATCCACGGAGGACCCTGACGTGACCCGATCGACACGGCGCAGCGCGCTCGCCGGCGCCTTCCTCGCCGTCTCCCTGACCCTCGCCGCCTGCGGCGGCGGTGCGGCCGACAGCGCGGCCGAACCCGCACCGGCGGAGGAGGGCACGGGCACGCTGACCCTGTACTCGGGCCGCGACGAGGAGCTGGTCGGCCCGCTGCTCGAGCAGTTCCAGCAGGAGTCCGGGATCACCGTCGACACCCGCTACGGTTCGACCACCGAGATGGCCGCCCAGCTCGCCGAGGAGGGCGACGCGACCCCGGCGCAGGTCTTCCTGTCCCAGGACGCCGGCGCCCTGGGTGCCCTGTCCGGTGCGGGCGCGTTCAGCACCCTGCCCGACGACGTCACCGGTGCGGTCCCGGCGGAGTACACCTCGACCGACGGGTCCTGGGTCGGGCTGACCGGTCGGGCCCGGGTCGTCGCCTACAACACCTCCGTCGACGAGGCCGAGGTCCCGGCCGACGTGAAGGAGTTCACCGACCCCGCCTGGCGCGGCCGGTTCGGGATCGCCCCCACCAACGCGTCGTTCCAGGCGTTCGTCACCGCGATGCGGGTGACCGACGGCGACGACGCCGCCCGGCAGTGGCTGACCGACCTGAACGCCAACGACCCGCAGATCTTCCCGCGCAACGGCGCGATCCTGGACGCGGTCGACGCCGGGACCGTCGACGCCGGACTGATCAACCACTACTACTACGTGGCCGCCGAGACCACGCCGCCGAACACCGCGATGAAGTTCGGCGCCCCGGGCACCGCGAGCGCGCTGGTGAATGTGACCGGCGTCGGGATCCTGAGTGGAGCCGCCGAGTCGCCCGAGGCGCTGCAGCTGGTGCAGTTCCTGGTGTCGCCGACGGCCCAGGAGTACTTCGCCACCGAGACCGGCGAGTACCCGCTGATCGAGGGCGTGACCGGGCCGGAGGGCGTGCCCGCGCTCGCCGAGCTGCAGGCGCCGCAGATCGATCTGTCCGACCTGGACGACCTGGACGCCACCACGCAGATGATGACCGAGGTGGGGATGCTGTGAGCCCGGTGCCCGCCGTGCCGGACACTGGAGCCTGATGCTCCTGCGCACGGATGCCGCCGATCGCGCGGTGTCACCTACGGGCCCGCCGGAACCCCGCGTTCCGGCGGGCCCGTCGCCGCGCCGCCGCCCGCCCCGCGTCCTGCTCGGACTGTCGGTCGTCGTCGCGGCGCTGGCCGCGTTGCCCCTGGTGTGGCTGGTGGTGCGGGTCGTCGACGCCGATCCCGAGCGGGTCCTGGCGCTGCTCGCCCGGGACCGCACGGTCGTCCTCGCCGTCAACTCCGGACTGCTCGTCGCGTGCGTGGCCGGGGGCTGTCTGGTCCTCGGACTGCTGACCGCGACGCTGCTGGCCCGGGTGCGGCTGCCGCGGCCCGGGCTGTGGTGGGTGCTGGCCGCGCTGCCGCTGGCGGTGCCGTCCTACCTGCTGGCGTTCGCGGTGCTCGCGGTGCGGCCGGACGCCCGCGGGCTGGTCCCGCTGGTCGTCGTGCTGGTGCTGGCCTGCACCCCGTACGTGACGCTGCCCGCCGCGGCCGCCCTGCGTGCCGCCGACACCGGGCCGGAGGACGCCGCGCGCACCCTGGGGCGCGGCCCGGTGGGGGCGTTCTGCCGGGTCACGCTCCCGCAGGCGCTGCCGGCGGCGCTGGCCGGGACGCTGCTCGCCGCGCTGTACACGCTCTCCGACTTCGGCGCGCCCGCGCTCCTGCGCTACGAGTCGTTCACCTGGGCGGTGCAGGCCGCCTACGAGGGCACGATCGACCGGACCGGCGCCGCGGTGACCGCGATGGTCCTCGCGGTGCTGACCCTGCTGCTGGTGCTCGCCGAGCGGGTGGCCCGGCGGCGCTGGACCCGGGCCCGGGCGACGACCGCGGTGCAGCGCGCCGGGCCCGTCCGGCTCGGGCCGGCCGGCACCGCGCTGGCGGTGACCGGCCTCGGGTCGGTCGCCGCGATCACCCTGCTCGGGCCGCCCGCGGCGCTGGTCGGCCGGATCGTCGCCGCCGGCGGGGTGGACGTCGACTGGCTGCGACTGCTGGCGGCGGCCCGCTCGACGCTGCTGCTCGCCGGCGGGGCCGCGCTGCTGGCGGTGCTCATGGCGCTGCCGGTCGGCGTGCTCGCGGCGCGGTACCGGAGCCGGACCGTCGCCGCGGTCGAGTCGACGGCCTATCTCGGGCAGGGGCTGCCGGGCGTCGTCGTGGGGCTGTCGCTGGTGTTCTTCTCCCTCACCGCGGTGCCGTGGCTCTACCAGACCGCGCCGGTGCTGGTGTTCGCCTACGCCGTGCTGTTCCTGCCCAAGGCGCTCGGCGCGACCCGGTCCGCTGTGGAGCGGGTGCCGGTGGAGGCCGAGGAGGTGTCCCGCACGCTGGGCCGGTCCGCCTCGGCGACCTGGTGGACGGTCACCGTGCGGCAGGCGTGGCCGGGCGTCGCGGCGGGGGGTCTGCTGGTGATGGTGACGGCGATGAAGGAGCTGCCGGCGACGTTGATGCTGCGCCCGACCGGGGTGGACACCCTGGCCACGCAGCTGTGGGCGCAGACGTCGATGGGGTCCTACGGGGCGGCCGCACCGGCGGCCCTGGCGCTGCTGCTGCTGGCCTGCGTGCCGGCGGCGCTGCTGGTGCGGGCCGGGACCGAACGTCCCGGGGAGACGAGGGGTTCGTGAGCCTGCACGTGCGGGGGATCGTGGCCGGGTACGGGGGAGTCCCGGTGCTGCACGGTGTCGACCTCGAGGCCGGGCCGGGGGAGCTGGTCTCGGTGCTCGGGGCCAGCGGCAGCGGGAAGACGACGTTGCTGCGCGTGGTCGCCGGGCTGCACCGGCCGGACGCCGGCGCGGTGCACCTGGCCGGCGAGGACGTCACCGGCGTCGCACCCGAACGCCGTCGGGTCGGCCTGGTGCCGCAGGAGGGGGCGCTGTTCTCCCATCTCGACGTCGCCGGGAACGTCGGCTTCGGACTGCTGCCGGCCGGCCTTGCCCGGCTGCGCGTCGACCGCGCCGCGCGGTCGGGGGCCCGGGAGCGGGTGCGCGAGCTGCTCGAGCTGGTCGGGCTGACCGGCAAGGCGGACCGGATGCCGCACCAGCTCTCCGGTGGCGAGCGGCGCCGGGTGGCGCTGGCCCGCGCGCTCGCGCCGCGGCCGTCGGTGGTGCTGCTCGACGAGCCGTTCTCCGCGCTCGACGCCGGCCTGCGCGAGCAGGTCCGGGGCGACGCCGTCGCGGCGCTGCGGGCGGCCGGGAGCACCGCGGTGCTGATCACCCACGACCGGCGCGAGGCGTTGTCGGTGAGCGACCGGGTCGCGGTCCTGCACGACGGCCGCCTGGAGCAGACCGCGGGTCCGCGCGAGCTCTACGCACGTCCGGCCACGGCCCGGGTCGCGGCCTTCGTCGGGGACGCCGCGCTGCTGCCCGGCCAGGCCGCCGGCGGGCGGGTGACGACGGCGCTCGGCTCCGCGGCGATCGCCGGGGCTCCCGCGTCCTCCCGCGGCCGGGACGGCACGGCGGAGGTGGTCGCCGTGCTGCGGCCCGAGGGGCTGCGGATCGCCGGTCCGGCGGGACGCGGTGCCCCGGCCGTCGTCGAGCACGTGGAGTTCCTCGGGGACGCGGTGCTGGTGACGGCCCGGCCCGAGCAGGACACCGGGAACGGGCCGGTGGTCCGCATCCGGACCGGCGCGGACGGGCAGTGGCGGCCGGGGGACCGGTGCCGGGTCCACGCCGACGGCCCCGTGCACGTGGTGCCGCGCACCTGACCTTTCTGTATGCAATGTCGCGAACCGGTCTGGGATTCTCGCGCGATCACCGGCAGACTGGCGGGGGTTTGTACACACAACGGAAGGATTGTCCGTGGCCGACCTGCTCAGCCGTCCGGGGAACCGGCGCGCCCGCCTGCGTGAAATGCTCGACGCGGGAGAGCCGGTGCTCGCCCCCGGTGCCTACGACGCCCTCTCCGCCCGCCTGGTCGAGCAGGCCGGGTTCGACGTCGTCTACATGACCGGCTTCGGGACGACGGCGGGACTGCTGGGACGGCCGGACGTCGGCCTGCTCGGGGGTGCGGAGATGGCCGCGCACGCCGCCCGGCTGACCGACGCGGTGGACCTGCCGGTGATCGCCGACGCGGACACCGGCTACGGCAACCCGATGAACGTGATCCGCACGATCCGCGACTACGAGCGGGCCGGGGTCGCGGCGCTGCACCTGGAGGACCAGGTCGCGCCGAAGCGTTGCGGGCACCTGGCCGGCAAGCAGGTCGTTCCGGCCGGGGAGATGGCGGCGAAGATCCGGGCCGCGGTGGACGCGCGCACCGACCCGGACCTGCTGATCATCGCGCGGACCGATGCCGCCGCCGTCGACGGCCTGGACGCCGCGCTGGACCGGGCCCGCCGGTTCGCCGACGCCGGCGCCGACCTGCTGTTCGTCGAGGCCCCGACCTCCGAGGCCGACATCGAGAAGGTCGCCGAGGCGCTGCGCGGGCACAGGCTGGTCTTCAACTGGGCCGAGGGCGGCCGGACGCCCCCGCTGTCGAGGGACCGGCTGGCCGAGCTCGGGTTCGCCCTGGTGCTGTTCCCGGTCGGCACGCTGCTCGCGGCGACGGCCGGGATGGTCGAGCTGCTGGCGCGGCTGCGCGCCGACGGCACTCCGGCCGCCTTGCTCGACCGGCTCGGTGGGCTGGACGCCTTCGCCGGACTGGTGGGGATCGGCGAGATCCGGGAGCTGGAGGAGCGCTACCGCGCCGAGCGGGCCTAGCAGGGTACCGAAAGCGTTGCGCCCCGCAATGGCATTACTCCGTTCGGGGAGGAGTTGCCGCCGGTGATGACTGGCGGTCACGGGTGTTCTGCCCCACACTCGGCAACACGTGAGCCGTTGACCTGCCTCTGAGTCATCCGCAGGGTCGGCGGCCGCGCCCCCCGAATCGTCCCCCCAGGCGGTGAACCATGCAGTGTCGAACTCCCCGTGTTCGTGTCCATCAGGATCGTCGCGCCGCGGTGCCGGCGCCCGGCCTCCGGCGCCGCGCGCCGGGCCTCGTCGGCGTCCGGCCCACCGGGGCCGGCCCCTCGGTCCGCGAGTCCGGCCCCCGGCCCGGAACGGGGCGGTCCGGGTGAGCCCCGGGCACGCCCGCCGGCCGGTCCGCGCGGCCCGGCCCGGCCTGTCGCTCGCCTCGCCGGGCGGGCCCCCGCCGGCCACCGTGCCGGCACCTCCGGCACCTCCGGCACCTCCGGCGGCGCCGACTCCGGCGATCCGGCCGGCGGTGGGCGCGCCCGTGCCCGCCCCGCGTCTGGCGCACGACGCCTCGGCGTCCGGAGGGCCGGTCGGACCGGATCGTTCCAGGTCGGAAGCAGTGTCCGGCGTGCCGGCCGACCGCCCGGGCCCGGTCCGTCCGCCGGTTCCCATCCGTCCACCGGTACCGGTCCGGCCGCCGGCCCCCCAGATCTCCGGGGTGGACCGGCTACGACGGAACCTCGCGTGCGTCCTGGCGGACGTGCGCTGGCCCGCCTCGCGCTGGCAGGTGCTCGCCGAGGCCGACGCGTGGGGCGTGAGCGGCGTGGTGGCACGCCAGCTCGCGCCGCTGCCCGAAGGGCGCTACCCCTCGCTGGAGGCGGTCGTCGAGACGCTCGTCGGGATGGCGCGGGGCGCGGGGCGCGGTGACGCGTCCGGTCCCGGTGGGCGGCCGCACCTGCTCGGCCGCGGCGGCCCGCGTCGCCCGGTCTCGCCGGCCCACCACCACGCGCCCATCGGACGTCCGCCGGGCCGCTCGGCGCACTGAGGGTCCCCGCGTCTCCCGGGCTCTCCGGCACCGCTGCCGGGGGCCCGGGAGGCCCGCCGCTCGACACCTATACAGTGACGTACGTCATATTCGAGAGGCTGGATCGGTCCCGCCGTGGCATCGCGGTTCGACCCGCGCACGACGGGAAGGTCTCCGGTGCGCGGGCCGCACCGGCTCGGGCGAGGTGACGAGGAGGCGGCGACGTGCGCGACGATGCGGCGATCCGGATGGCCGTCGAGACGGCGGCACCGGGAGTGCGGCTGATCCGACTGGCGGGCCGGCTGGACCGGTCCGGGGCGGAGGCCCTGGGCCGGCTGATCGACGCCCAGTGCGCGTGCGGGCGGTCCGCCGCACACCTGATCGTTGACCTGTCCGGGATCGGGGCGTTCGACGCGCAGGCGACCGAGACGCTCGGCGCCGTCGTGGCCCGGTCCCGGTGCGAGGGCGTCCACGTGCACCTCGCCGGGTGTGGTGGGCGCGCGGAGCTGCTCCCGCTGCGCGCACGGCAGGTGTTGCGGCGGTGCGGCGCCTACCCGTCGGCCGAGGTGGCCGTGCGGGCGCTGGCCGAGCGAGCCGGTGCTTCGAGCCCGGCCCGGACACCGAGCCCGGCCACGGCGTCGGTTCCGGTCCCCGAGCCGCGGGGTGCCGCCGGGCCGGGGAGCGCTGCCGAGCCGCGGGCCGGCGCCGAGCCAGAGGTCGAGCCCGAGCCACCGGTCGCGCCCGAACCGCGGGCCGGTGCCGAGCTGCGGGCCGGCGCCGAGGCGGGGCCGCCTCCCGCAGGGGCCGCGCCGGTCCCCAGACCATGATCGACGGTTCCGGAGCGTTGCGTTCGCAAGCCGGACGCCGCGCTCCGGAACCGTCGATCAAGGAGGTCGGCAGGCCCGATCCCCGCGTTGCCGACTGCCAGGCCCGGTGGCGTCAGCCGGCCGGCGGTGCGCCGGGTCCGTCCGGTCCCGCGGCACGCCACGTCTCCCGCAGCGCCACGAGCGCCGCGGGGTCCGCCTCACCGGGCAGCCGCAGCCGGGACAGGCCGCCGTCCGGGAAGACATCGAGCCGGAGCCGGGTGGCCGCCGGCGCCCCGGGCAGCCGGAAGCGGTGCCGGGTGTCGGGCTGGACCCGCTCGCGGTCGAGCAGGATCTGCCAGTCCCCGCCGGTCCGGTCGTCGCAGGTGCTGACCGAGACCCACCCCGGCGCGTTACCGACGAACCAGGTGGTGTCGACGTCGATCCGGCGCGGCACCCCGGCCACGCCGAGCGCGACCTCGACCCAGTCGTTGCCGTCGTCACGGCGGCGCGCGTTCTCCCAGCCCTCGCCCATGTGCCGGGCCAGACCGGGCAGCAGCAGGTTGCCCGGCGAGGAGTAGAACGCGTTGGAGCAGCCGGTGACGTGGCCGCCGTTCTCGGCGGCGATCAGGTCGACGGTGCCCTCCAGGAAGTCCGGGTCGGGCAGCACCCGGCCGAGCACCCGGAGCCGGGCCACTCCGCCGTCCGGGTGCATGACCAGCCGGACGTGGGTGAACCGGCGCGCGTCGGCGACCTCGTACACGTTCGCGGTGTCCCCGGCGCACGCCGAGCGCCCGACGATCTCGTGCCAGGTCGCCCCGGCCAGCTCGTCCGGCGAGGGATGGCCCGCCACCGCGGCGGCCTCGACCGCGATCTCCGGCGGGTAGTTGCCCCGGAACCACGCGGTGTCGACGACGACGTGGTCGATCACCCCGGCCGCGCCGAGCCGGACGACCGCCCAATCGTGCCCGGGCTCGCGCCGGCGGCGGGTCTCCCAGCCGTCGTAGATCTTGCCCTTGAGGCCGAACTCGTCCGGGTCGAACCGGGGCGCCGCGGCGGTGATCAGGTTCTCCCGGGCGGCGAAGAACTCGTCGTTCGCCGCGACGACCGAGCCGCCGAGCACCCGCGAGGCGAGATCGGTCAGGGACGGGTCGGGCACGGTCACCGCACGTCCTCCCCGCCGAGCCGGGCGATCGTCCGGTACAGCGCCGAGTGGTCGAGGCCGCCGTCGCCCGCGGCACGGGTGGCCGCGACGAGCTGCGCGACGAGCGCCCCCACCGGGGTGACGACGCCGGCCGCCCGGGCCGCGTCGGACACGATGCCCATGTCCTTGTGGTGCAGGTCGATCCGGAACCCGGGGCCGAAGTCGCCGCTGAGCATCTTCGGCGCCTTCTGCTCCAGCACCTTCGACCCGGCCAGACCGCCGCCGAGCACCTCGACGGCGGCGGGCAGGTCCGCGCCGTGCGCCTCGAGGAACCGGATGGCCTCGGCCAGCAGCGCGATGTTGCCGGCGACGATCAGCTGGTTGGCCGCCTTCACCGTCTGCCCGGCCCCGGCGGGCCCGACGTGCACCACGGTCTTCCCGACGACCTCCAGCAGCGGGCGGGCGTCGGCGACGGCCGCCTCCTCGCCGCCGATCATGATCGAGAGGGCGGCGTTCTCGGCGCCGGCCTGACCGCCGGACACCGGTGCGTCGATCATCCGCATGCCCCGCTCGGCGGCCCGCGCGGCGAAGTCCGCGGCGGCGTCCGGCCGGATCGTGGAGAAGTCGATGATCAGCGTGCCGGGTGCGGCGGTGTCGAGGACGTCGGCCAGCACCGTCTCGACGTCGGGGGTGTCGGGCAGCATCAGGGCGACGACGTCGGCGCCGCGCACCGCGTCGGCGACCGACTCAGCGGCCCGGCCGCCCGCCTCCACCAGTGGCTCGGCCTTCGCCGGTGTGCGGTTGAAGCCGACGACGTCGTGCCCGGCGCCGGCCAGGTGGCGGGCCATCGGGTCGCCCATGACGCCCAGGCCGACGAACGCGATCGTGCTCACGTGCTGCTCTCCTTCGAGGCGATCCAGCCGAACGGGTCCTGCGTGACCGGCGCGTACTCCAGCCCGATCCGGCCGCGGTACCCGGCGGCGGCGACCTGGTCGAGCAGGGCGGCCACCGGCAGGTCACCGGTGCCGGGCTCGCCGCGGCCGGGGGCGTCGGCGACCTGGACGTGCCCGATCCGGTCGGCGAACCGCTCGATCGCGACCGCCGGGTCGTCGCCGTTCACGCCCAGGTGGAACACGTCGAGCAGCAGCCGCACGTCGGGGGAGCCGACCCGGTCCAGGACCGCGACCGCGTCGGCGGCAGTCAGCAGCGGGTAGCCCTCGACCCCGGAGATCGGCTCCAGCAGCGCGACCGCGCCGATGCCGGCGGCCGCCCGTCCGGCCAGGGCGAGGTTCCGGGCGGCGAGCTCGTCCTGGGCCTCGGCGGTGACGCCGGGCAGGCGCTTGCCGTAGAGCGCGTTGAAACCGACGGTGCCCAGCCTCGCGCCGATCCCGACCGCGACGTCGACGTTGTCGGCGAACTCGCTGCTGCGCGCCGGGTCGGAGAGGATGCCGCGCTCACCGGCCGGCATGTCCCCGCCGGAGAAGTTCAGTCCGGACAGGACGACGCCGGCGTCGGAGACCGCCGTGACGAACTCCTCGACCTCGCGGTCGTCGGGGACCGACCGGTCGAAGGGCCACCAGAACTCGACGGCGTCGAAGCCGGCGGCGGCCGCGCGCGCGGGCCGCTCGAGCAGCGGCACGCCGGGGAACAGGATCGAGCAGTTGACGGTGGCGGGCAGCGGGAGCGTGATCGGGGTGGTCAACGTCGACCTCTCAGGACGGGTCGGGCAGGCCGCGGTAGGTGCGCCAGCCTCCGTGGACGGTGATGTCGGTGAGCTCGTCCGACTGGCGCTCCAGCACCCCGGGCCGCAGTCCGACGGCGAGGACGTCCCGGCCGTCGTCGAGCTCGACGACGGTCAGCTCCAGCTCCGGCGGCTCGTCGGGCAGGAAGTCGGTGCGGATCGCCGACAGCGGGACGTCGTAGATCTCCCCGGCCAGCGGGGTGTCGCCGCTCGGGTCCTCGGCCAGGGCCGGGAACTCGTCGCGCACCGAGTACATGCGGTAGTGCGGCGCGGTCCGCACGGCCCCGAGGAACGGGTGTGCCGAGACGTTGTGGTGCAGTCGCCCGCCGCGCATCGCGTCGCCGGAGCAGAACAGTGCGGTCAAGCGGACCCCCGGGTCGTGCGAGTGGATCGTCGTGCTGCCCGGGCACCGTACGACCGACCGACCCGTCGTGGCGACCCTTGCGGCTCGTGATCATCGCCGCCCGTGTCCGGCTCCCGGTCGCACCCCGTACCCGGTCCGGCGTCGCAGACCGTTCCCGTGAGCGGCCGTTCGCCGGGGCCGGTGGCCGCTGCCCACCCGGCGACGTAGCGTGCCGGTGGCCGGAACGCACGGTGCGGTGCGGGTCGCCCCGGCCGCCGCCCCCGCCGTCCGGCCCCGAGGAGAACACGTCATGCAGCACGACCTGGTGGTCCGGGCGTCCCGGATCATGACGCCGGACGGGGAACGTGCCGGCGAGATCGGGATCTCCGGCGGCCGGATCGAGGCCGTCGCGTCCGCGGGGGCCGCCCTCGACGGCGCCCGGGTCATCGAGCTGGCCGGTGACGAGGTGCTGCTGCCCGGCCTGGTCGACACGCACGTGCACGTCAACGAGCCCGGCCGCACCGAGTGGGAGGGCTTCGCCTCGGCGACCCGGGCGGCGGCGGCCGGCGGGGTCACGACGATCGTCGACATGCCGCTGAACTCGATCCCGCCGACCGTCGACGTCGCCGGGCTGGAGACCAAGCGCGCCGTCGCGGCGGAGCAGGTGTTCGTCGACGTCGGGTTCTGGGGCGGCGCGGTCCCGGGCAACGGGCACGAGCTGCGCGGCCTGCACGACCACGGCGTGTTCGGGGTCAAGTGCTTCCTGCTGGAGTCCGGTGTGGACGAGTTCCCGGGGCTGTCGGCCGACGAGATGGAACGCGACATGGCCACCCTCGCCGCGTTCGACGGGCTCATGATCGTGCACGCCGAGGACGCCCGGGCCATCGAGCACGCGCCGCAGCCGGACGGCGCGCGGTACGCCTCGTTCCTGGCGTCCCGGCCGCGTGGCGCGGAGAACCTCGCGATCGCCGAGGTGATCGAGCGGGCGCGGTGGACCGGGGCGCGGGCGCACATCGTGCACGTGTCGTCGTCGGACGCGCTGCCGATGCTCGCCACCGCGCGGCGGGACGGCGTCCGGATCACCGCCGAGACCTGCCCGCACTACCTGACCCTGACCGCGGAGGACGTCCCGGACGGCGCCACCACGCACAAGTGCTGCCCGCCGATCCGCGAGGGGCACAACCGCGAGCTGCTGTGGGAGGGACTGCTGAGCGGGACGATCGACTGCATCGTGTCCGACCACTCGCCGTCGACGGCCGACCTGAAGGTCCCCGACTTCGGGGCCGCGTGGGGCGGGGTGTCGTCGCTGCAGCTGGGGCTGTCGCTGGTGTGGACCGAGGCGCGGCGGCGGGGGATCGGCCTGGACCGGGTGGTGCGGTGGATGGCCGAGGCGCCGGCCGAGCTGGTCGGGCTGTCCGGCAAGGGCCGGATCGCGCCCGGGCACGACGCCGACCTGGCCGTCCTCGCGCCGGAGGAGACCTTCGTCGTCGACCCGCACGCGCTGCACCACCGGAACCCGGTGAGCGCCTACACCGGACGCACCCTGTCCGGGGTCGTCCGGCGCACGATCCTGGCCGGGCGGGACGTCGACGTCGACGGCACGCCGCACGGCCGGCTCCTGCGGCACAGCCCCGTCGTCGCCTAGACTTCCGCCATGCGGAATGGCGATACCGGAGACGCGGCCGTCCCGGCGCGGTCCGGGACCGTGCAGGCCGTCGAGCGCGCCGTCGACCTGCTCGAGGCGATGGCCGACGCCGGCGGCACGGTCAGCCTGTCCCACCTCGCCGCGACGTCCGGGCTGCCGCTGCCGACGATCCACCGGCTCGTCCGCACGCTGGCCGGTCGCGGCTACGTGCGTCAGCAGTCGTCGAGGGAGTACGCGCTCGGCCCCCGGCTGGTGCGGCTCGGTGACACCGCGGGCCGGCTGGTCGGCGTCTGGGCGCGGCCGCGACTGGCCACGCTGGTCGACGCACTGGGTGAGAGCGCCAACCTCGCGCTGCTGGAGGGCAACGAGGTCGTCTACGTCGCCCAGGAACCCGGCCGGCACTCGATGCGGATGTTCACCGAGGTCGGGCGCCGGGTGTCGGTGCACTGCACCGCCGTCGGCAAGGCGCTGCTGGCCCGGATGCCCGACGACCGGACCCGCGACATCCTGCGGCACACCGATCTGATCGCGCACACCGAGCACACGATCACCGACGCGGGCGTCTTCGCCACCGAGCTCGACCGGGTCCGGGACACCGGGTACGCCCTCGACGAGGGCGAGCAGGAGCTCGGGGTGCGGTGCGTCGCCGTCGCGCTCGAGGGGCCGCTGCCGGCCGCGATCTCGATCTCGGGTCCGACGACCCGGATGACCGACGACCTGGTCGACGCCGCCGTGCCACAGCTGCGGCGGGCGGCCGAGGCGCTGGTGGCCGACATGGCGCGGGAGGACGGGGCGACAGGCTGAAGTGCGCGGCGATCACGGCACTACAGCGTCGAGGGCGTGCGCGATGATCGCCGCGTTGAACTCCGTCGGTCGTTCCCAGTGCGGGCAGTGCCCGGCCGCGGCGATCGTGACGTGTCGTGCTCCGCGGATCCGTTCGGCGACCCGGCTCACGAGGTGCGGGGTCATGTAGAGGTCGGCGTCGGTCGACACCAGCAGGGTCGGGACCGCGAGCGACTCCAGCGCGGACCAGGTCATCGGGCTGCGGAACCCCTGGAAGAAGAACGTCCCGGTCAGGGCGTCGCGCTCGATCGCCGACCACGCCCGCACACCGTCGGGGTCCGCTGACCGGTAGTTCGGGCCGAGCTCGCGGAAGGTCGCGGGCAGCTCCTCGAACCCCGGCGGCCGCAGCTGCTCGGTCGCCGCGTGGAACTCCGGTTCCCGCAGGCCGAATGTGGTGTTGGCGAGCACCAGCCCCGCGGCGCGGTCCGGCCGGGCCAGGGCCGCGTCCAGCGCCCAGACCCCGCCGGCGGCGTGCCCGACCAGGTGGGCGCGCTCGACCCCGATCTCGTCGAGCAGCGCGACGAGATCGTCGGTGCCGTACCCGACGGTCTCGTGGCAGCTGCCCTGATGGCCCCGCCGGGAGTAGGCGACGACCCGCAGCCCGGCCCGCACCAGCTCCCGGCACTGGTAGGGCCACGACCGGTGACTGCCGGAACGAGCGTGCAGGAACAGGACCACCGGGCCGTCGCCGCCGGTGTCCCAGAAGGCGAGGCGGGCACCGCTGACGTCCAGGTGACGCAGCGGGGGAGCCGGGTCGGTCGGGACCGGCACCGGGCGCACCGGGCGCCACGCCCCGGCGATCCCCGGCTCCGTCGCCCGCGGCTCAGCGATGACGGAGCTCCGAGTCCAGCCCGACCCGGACCTCGTCGGAGATCAGCCGCCAGATGTGGTCGACCTGGGCGGTGAAGCCGGCGGTCCGCTTGTCGTCCACGTGCCGGGGTCGGTCCAGCTCGACGTCGACGATCTCGCGGACCCGGCCGGGGGAGGCCCCGAGCACCACCACCCGGTCACCGAGGAACACCGCCTCGTCGATCTGGTGGGTCACGAACAGCACCGTCCAGCCGTGCGTGCTGCTGAGCGTGGCCAGCTCGTCCTGCATCAGCTCCCGGGTCTGCGCGTCGAGCGCGGCGAACGGCTCGTCCATCAGCAGGATGCTGGGTTCCTGGGCCAGCGCCCGCGCGATGTTGACCCGTTGCCGCATCCCGCCCGAGAGCTGCCGCGGGAAGCTGTCGGCCCAGTCGGAGAGCCGGACCGTCGCCAGGGCCTCGCCGACCCGATCGGTGCGCTCGGCCTTCCCGACCCCGCGGACCTCCAGCCCGAGCGCGACGTTGGCCGCGACCGTGCGCCACGGGAGCAGGGCGTCGGACTGGAAGACGAAGCTGCTGGCCGGGCTCGGCCCGTCGATCGGGGTGCCGTCGACCGCGATCGTGCCGAGCGCGGGGATGAGGCCCGCCATACTGCGCAGCAGCGTGGTCTTGCCGCTGCCGCTCGCGCCGACGATGCAGACGAACTCGCCGGCCCGTACGTCCAGGTCGATCCCGGTCAGCACGGTCCGTGCGCCGTCCGCGGTGGGGAACTCGACGCCGACGTCGCGCAGGGCGAGCCGGGGGGTGGCCGTCGTGGTCACTGTGGGCTCCTGTCGGGTGGTCGTCATCCGGCGTCCCGGTAGGCCATGACCCGCCGGTCGAGGAAGTCGAGGCTGTTCATGAGGATCGCGCCGATCACGGCCAGGACGACCACGTTCGCCAGCAGGGTGGCGGTGTCGAAGGTCTGGGCCGCGAACAGGATGCGGTAGCCGACACCCGCGGTGGACCCGAGGAGCTCGGCGCCGACCAGCGCGGTCAGCCCGCGGCCGATCGCCAGACGCAGTCCGGTGGTCATGTGCGGCGCCGCGCCGGGGACGATGACCTTGAAGACGATCTGCCGGGGACGGGCCGACATCGAGCGCATCAGCTCGAGGTGGTCCGGGTTCGCCTGTGCGACGCCCAGCGCGGTGTTCACGAGGATGGGGAAGATCATGACGATGAAACCCACCGCCACCTTCGACCAGATCCCGATGCCGAACCACATGATGAACAACGGCGTGAGCGCGATCAGCGGCGTCGAGTAGAGGCCCGCGATCCACGGCTTGGCCAGCACACCCGCCGTCGCGTAGTAGCCGGTCAGGATCCCGACGACGATCCCGCCCGTCACCGCCATCGCGAAGGAGATCACCAGCTCGAGCCCGGTGACCCGGAGATCGCCCCAGAGCGTTCCGGTGACGATGAGGTCGATCAGTGCGCGCAGCGTGTCGACGGGACCGGCGAGGAAGAGCGACCCCTGATCCTGCAGCAGGTAGACACCCTGCCAGAGGCCGATCGCGGCGGCGAAGCTCAGGAGCCAGAACGTGTAGCGGGTCGCCGGGTTCTCGACCGGCCCGAGGGGGCGCCGTCTCCGTGGCGGCGTGCCGGTCGAGGCCGGTGGTGCGTCCAGCGGCGTCGTGCTCATGCGCTCACCGACTCGAGGTAGCTGGTGTCGAAGTAACCCGCCGCGCCGCGGTTCTCGCCCATGTCGGCGGCCGAGAGGAGGGCGTCGACGCTGTCGAAGCGGGGCTCCAGTGCTGTGGCGAACAGGTCCTTCTCGACGTAGAGGTCGTAGGTCGCGGCGGCGGCCTCGGGGCCCGCGTTGGTGTACTGCGACAGCAGGGCGATGCTCGCGTCCCGGTTGGCCGGGTCGGCGAGCCACTGCGCGCCCCGGGTCTGTGCGGTCAGCATCCCGGTGACGGTGTCGGGGTTCGCCTCGGCCCAGCCGCGCTCGACGAAGTTCGCGACGAACTGCATGTCGAGGTACTCGTCGGCGTACCCGAGCGACCCCATGCCCGATCCGACGAGCTCGAAGTCCTGCGGCTGGGTCAGCAGGCCGGCCGCGATGGCGCCCGAGTTGAGGGCCGCCACCCGCTCGGTCGTCCCGCCGAGGCCGACGACCTCGTACTCGCCGTCCTCGATGCCGTTGGCCCGCATCATCTCCCGCAGCAGGACCTCCAGGGAGGAGCCGACCTGGGTCACCCCGATGCTCCCGCCGCGGAGATCCTCGAAGGAGGTCACCCCCGGCACGGCGATCAGGCTCCACGGGGCGTTCAGCAACCCGGACACACCGACGACGTCCGCGCCCCCGTTGATCGCGACGGCGACGGTGTCGATCGCGGTGCCGGCGCAGTCGATCGCGCCACCCAGGATCTGCTGGACCGAGGCGGCGGATCCCCGGGTGACGCTGGGCTCGAAGGTCACTCCCGCGTCGGCGAAGTAGTTCTGCTCGATCGCGGCGAAGACCGGCAGGTAGACGCCGGTCAGACTCACGTAGGCGTAGCGGACGGCGCCGTCGCCGCCGGCCGGCTCGCCGGCGCCCCCGCCGCAGGCGGCGAGCAGTGGCGCGGCGGCGAGACCGGCGCCGAGGCCGAGGCCGGCGCGCAGCAGCGCCCGGCGATCCAGTGTCGGTGGGGTCGCTCGGATCATGGCTTCCTCGTCTTCACATCGGCGTGAACGCGCACCTCTGGCGGTCGCCGACGTTAGCGAGGGCCACTCATAACGTCTAATAGATCCTCGAGGCCTCTGGTATTCAGATCCGGCTATCGGACTCGGCCGGGAACCGGGCGGCCACGGCGTGCCGGATCGACTCGACGAGGCGGGTCTGCAAGGGGCTGTACCGCTTGCCCCGACGGCCGACGAGGAAGAGCTTGTCGCGCAGGTCCGCTCCGGCGATGCGGACCTCGCGCAGCGTCCCGTCGGCGAGCTCGGGCTCGACCGAGCTGCGCCAGAGCAGACCGACGCCGAGCCGGGCCGCGATCGCCTGCTTCATCGACTCGGCGTTGCCGAGCTCGATCTCCACGCGGCGGTTCACGACGCCGATGGAGGCCAGCGCCGCGTCCTGGCTCCTGCGGATCGCCATCCCGCCGGGCGGGCAGACGAACGGCAGATCGGAGATCTCCGTCGCGGTCGCGGTGTCGCCCACCCGCTGGTCGTCGGCCGCCGCGACGAGGCTGAACGGCGGGTTGGCGATCAGTTCCGAGGCGAAGGCGTTCGCGTCCAGCACGGCATCGGTCGCCACCACACAGAAGTCCGCCTTGCCGGTGATCGCCGCTTCGAGCGCCGTCTCCACCCCGGAGATGTGCAGGGCCAGGGCGGCGTCGGGGAACCGGGAGCGGAAGTCGATCAGGATCGGTGGCAGCACGTAGGTACCCACCGACATGCTGGTGCTGATCGACGCGGCGCCGGCGGTACCGCCGGCGAGACTGCCGAGGGTGGTCTCGAGCTCCCGGCGGCCGCGCAGGACGTCGGTCGCCCAGAGGTGGACCTGCGACCCCGCCTCGGTGAGCGCGATGCCGCGTCCGTCGCGCCGGAACAGCGTCGCCCCGACCCGTTCCTGCAGCGAGCGCAGGTGTGCGCTCACGACGGGCTGGGAGACGAACAGGTCCTCGGCCGCGCGCCGGACACCGCCCAGCTCCACGACCTTGCAGAAGACCTCCAGCTTCTGGAGGGAGATGCGGTTGTCGGCCGGCATGACGCACGAGCCTGCCCCATCGATCACCGGATGGCTATCCCTGGGTCTCGGGATTCGTCATAGACCTATCGGCACCCACGTTCCTAGCGTCGGGGTCGTCACTGACGGAGCAGAGCAGCTGGAGGGGCATGGTGACCGAGCAACGCGCCCGGACGCACTGGCCGGTCGTCATCGCGGGAGCGGGTCCGGTGGGCATGACGCTGGCCGCCGAGCTCGGCAGCCGCGGCGTCGAGACCCTCGTCGTCGAGCAGGCGCCGCAGACCACCCGGAACCCCCGCTGCAACACGACGAACGCCCGGTCGATGGAGTACTTCCGCAGGTTGGGCATCGCCGACGAGATCCGCCGCGCCGGCCTCCCGCTCGACCACGCCTCCGACGTCGTCTACTGCACGTCGGTCACCGGCCGGGAGCTGCACCGTTTCCGGTTCTCCAGCAGCGGCGAGATCCTCGACGGCACCGCACCCGAGTTCGACGAGTGGCCCACCCCCGAGCCGCAGCACCGGGTCTCCCAGATCTTCCTCGAACCCATCCTGGCCGGCCACCTCGCCCACTACCCGTCGGTCACGGTCCGCAGAGGACACCGGGTCGTCGCCGTGCGCGACGGCGAGGACGCGGCCGAGGTCGACGTCGCTGCCGTCGGGGCGGGGGGCACCTACTCCCTGAGCGCCGACTACCTGGTCGGGTGCGACGGCGGAGCGAGCGTCGTCCGGCGCGGGATCGGGTCCACATTGACCGGCGACGGCCGGGCCGCCGAGGAACGGCTCTCGGTCTACTTCCGTTCCACGCAGCTCGCCGCGCACCTCGGTGACCGGCCGGGCTGGATGTACTGGTGGTATAGCGAGCGCCTGCGCGGCTCGTTCCTCCAGCTCGACGGCCGCGAGCTGTTCCTGTGCCACGCGCGGGTACCCGAGGGCACGGCGCCGGAGGACCTCGACGAGGACGAGATGCTGCGGGCGGCCATCGGCGAGCCGGACGGCCACCCGGTCGACGTCGAGAAGCTCGAGGTCGTCCGGTGGACACCGCGCCGGCTCGTCGCCGACCGCTTCCGCGGCTCCCGGGTCGTGCTCGCGGGCGACGCCGCCCACCTCTGGCTACCGCTGGGCGGCTTCGGGATGAACACCGGGATCGCCGACGCGGTCGGCCTGGGCTGGCGGCTGGCGGCGGTGCTGCGGGGCTGGGGTGGTGAGCGCCTGCTCGCCGACTACGAGACCGAGCGCCGTTCGGTGGGGGAGGCGACCTCCCGGGCCGCGCTGAAGATCGACCGCGACATGCGCTCGGTCGCCCGCGCCCCGGCGCTGCACGACGACGGACCGGACGGCGACGCGCTGCGCGCGGAGGCCGCCCGGATCATCGAGGCCACCGACCGGCAGCAGTGGTACAGCCAGGGCGTCCAGTTCGGCACCCGCTACCGGGACTCGCCCGGGGTGGCCGGACAGCTCGCCGACTCCGGCGGCACGCTCGACGACATCGGGACCTACCTGCCCAGCGACGACCCGGGGGCGCGCTTCCCGCACGCCTGGCTCGAGGGCCACACCTCGGTGTTCGACCGGCTGGGACGCGACCTCACCCTGGTGCGGGTCGGCGCGGCGGGCGACCCGGGTCCGCTGGTGGCGGCGGCCGCCGAGCTGGGAGTGCCGCTGGACGTGGTCGACGTGCCGGCCGGTCCCGGGACCGCTGTCTACCGGCACGCGCTCGTGCTGGTGCGGCCCGACCTCGTCGTCGCCTGGCGCGGCGACGCCCCTCCCGAGGACGCCCGTGCGCTGCTGCGCACCCTCACCGGCACCGACGTGGACGCCCTCTCGACGACCGTGATGGAGGCGCAGTGAGTATTCGGACGAGCATCTCGACGAACACCTCGACGAACATCTGGACCGAGCTGATGGGGCAGGACCTGTCGGTGCGACACGTCGAGATCGGGGGGTGGTCGACCCGGGTCCTGGAGGCCGGCATGGGCGAGGAGACGCTCGTGCTCATGCACGGGATCGGCGGGCACCTGGAGGCCTACGCCCGCAACATCGTCCCGTTCGCGCGGCGGTACCGGGTGCTGGCCTTCGACTTCCCCGGCCACGGCTACACGACCCATGCCGTCGCCGATATCGAGCTGCCCGACTACGTGGCCCACCTCGGCGCACTGCTCGACGCGTACGGCGTCGACCGGGCGCACCTCAGCGGTGAGTCGCTGGGCGGGTGGGTGGCGATGAAGTTCGCCGCCGCGCACCCCGACCGGGTCGGCCGCCTGATCCTCAACACCCCGGCGGGCAACCTGTCGCTCCCGGAGGTCCGCGAGCGGATCCGGAGTCTGTCCCAGGCCGCCGCCGACGACCCGTCGGACGAGCGGATCCGGGCCCGCCTCGAGTGGCTGATGGCCGACCCGGCCACCGTCACCGACGAGCTGGTCGGCACCCGCCGGACGATCTACGCGCGCCCCGGGTTCGCCCGGTCGATGCGGCACATCATGTGCCTGCAGGACGCCGACGTCCGGGCCCGCAACATGGTGACCGACGCCGACCTCGAGGCGATCGTTGCGCCCACCCTCGTCGTGTGGACCAGCGACGACCCGTCCGGGCCCGCGAAGACCGGACTGGACATCGCCGCCGCCCTGGAGCACGGTCGCTTCGAACTGATCACCGGTGCGGGGCACTGGCCGCAGTGGGAACAGGCGGAGCACTTCACCGCACTCGCCCTCGACTTCCTCGCGGAGTGACCATGGACCTCGATCGGCGCCCCACCCGGGTACTCGACCTGCACCACCACGTCGGCAGCCTCGAGGTCGGCCTCGCCGGCGAGGTCGGCACCGGCGGGAGCGACCTCGACACCCGGCACAAGGTGCACCAGGACATGCTCGACCGGTTCGGCTTCGACGCCGCCGCCGTGATGCCCGGCCTGCAGTACGAACGACCGCACGGCATCGCCGACACCCGGGTCGTCAACGACGCGATCGCCGCCTACCGCGACCGGCTGCCCGGCCGGTTCCCGCTGGCCATGGGCACCGTCGAGCCGCTGTACGGAATCCCGGTCTGCACCGAGGAGATCGCCCGCATCGCCGGCGAGCTCCACCTCGACGGCCTGGTCTGGCACACCCGCTACCAGGGGGTGGCGATCTCCGACCGGCGGATGCACGAGCTGGTGGACCTCGCCACCGCGCACGGCCTGCCCTGCCTGGTGCACATGTTCGCCGAGTCCCTGCTGGAGGAGCCCTGGATGGTGGCCGACCTGGCACGGAACCATCCCGAGGCGACGATCGTGGTGATGGACGGGTTCTCCGGGGCGAACCAGGCCCAGTACGTGATGGACCTCGCCGACCGGTTCCCCGGGCTCTATTTCGACACCGCGATCTGCTTCCCGCTGCTACGCCTGCTCGATCGATTCGTCGACCGGTTCGGAGCACGACGGCTGCTGTTCGGCACGGACTCCTATGCCGATCCCGTCACCTACAACCACGCCGCCGTGCACCATGAGCTGCTGGCCTCGACGCTGACCGCGGAGGATCTCGAGGACGTCTACTGGCGCAACGCGGCGCGGATCTTCCCGCGCCTGGCCGAGCTCTGGCCGGTGGACGCATGAGTCTCGCCCTCGTGACCCTGTCGCACTCGCCGCTGATGGGGCGGCACCAGCCCGCGGCCGACGTCGTCGCGGCCGTCGACGAGGCCCTGGCCGACGCCCGGAGCTTCGTCGCGGAGTTCGCGCCCGAGGTGGTGCTGCTGGTCGCGCCGGACCACTACAACGGGATGTTCTACGACCTGATGCCGCCGTTCTGCGTCGGCACGGCCGCCCGTTCGATCGGCGACTACGGCACCGCGGAGGGCCCGTTACCGGTGCACCGCGAGCTGTCGGAGGCCGTTCTCCGGCACGCACTCGACCGCGATATCGACCTCGCCCACTCCGAGCGCATGGTCGTCGACCACGGCTTCGCGCAGCCCCTGGAGATCCTCTTCGGGTCGATCGACGCCGTGCAGGTCGTCCCGGTGTTCGTGAACTCGGTCGCCGTGCCGCTCGGGCCGGGGCGGCGGGCGAGGATGCTCGGCCGGGCGATCGGCGAGGTGCTGCGGGACCGCAGCGAGCGGGTGCTGGTGCTCGGCTCCGGCGGGTTGTCGCACGACCCGCCGCTGCCCCGGCTCGCCGACGCCCCCGCCGAGGTCGCCGAGGCGCTGATCGCGGGGCGGAACCCGTCGGCGTCGGCCCGCGAGGGGCGGGAGGCGCGGGTGCTCGACGCGGGACGCGCGATGACGGCCGGGACCGCCCCGGTCCTGGACCTCAACCCGGACTGGGACCTGTCGTTCATCGAGCTGCTGCGGTCGGGGCGGGTGGAGGCGTTCGACAGGTGGTCCACGGAGCAGGTCGCCGCACAGGCCGGCAACTCCGCGCACGAGGTCCGTACCTGGGTGCTTGCCTACGCGGCGCTCGCTGCGGCGGGACAGTACGAGGTGCGCAGCACCTTCTACCGGCCGATCCCGGAATGGATCGCCGGGTTCGGGGTGACCACGGCACTCCCGGTCGCGAACGGCGTCTGATCGACGTCGCACAGGGGCTCAGCGCGGCCGGGGGACCGTCGGCGCCTGCTCCCGCCCGACCCGGACCACGAGCTCGCGGAACCACCGGTGCCCCGGGTCGTCGTCATGGCGGGCGTGCCACCACAGCCGGGTGGTGATCGGATCCGGCTCCTCGGGCCAGGTCAGCACTCTCAGCGGCAGGGTCCGGATGCTCTCGCGCGCCAGCCGCTCGTGGATCAGCGCCACGTGCCCGGTCCCCGCCACGAGGTGCGGCACCGCCCGGAAACTGTCCACCCGCACCGCGACCCGCGGCCGGATCCCGAGACGGGCCAGCTGCCGGCTGACCGGGACGACGGACGGGAAGGCGGCGTCGTCGTGGTAGGGCACGACCCAGCTGGCCGTGGCGAGCGCCGCCCGGTCGGCCACCTCGTCGCCGAACCGCGGGTTGCCGGCGTCCGCGACGACCACCCAGCGGTCGGAGAACAGGCTCGACGAGCGCATCTCCGGGATCCGGAACCGGCTCGTCGGCTGCGAGACGACGGCGTCGACGTTGCGGATCGTCGGTTCGATGGTCGCCGCGAGCGCGGCCCGGGCGAGCACCACCTGCAGGCGGGCGTCCGGGGCCGTGGCGTGCAGCTGCCCGGTCAGCGGACCGCCCAGTGCCGCCACCACGTGGTCGGGCATGACGATCCGGAACTCCCGGCGGGTCGTCGACGGGTCGAACCCGCGGGTGGTGGTGAGCAGCGACTCGATGCCGTCGCAGATCTCGTCGAGCGGCTCGACGAGCTGCGCGGCGAGCGGCGAGAGCTCGTAGCGTCCGTCGCGGCGGACCAGGAGCTCGTCGTCGAAGTGCCGCCGGAGCCGGGCGAGCGCCGCGCTGGCGGCGGGCTGGGTCACCCCGACCCGGTCGGCCGCGCGCGTGACGTGCCGCTCGCGCAGCAGCTCCCGGAGTACCACGAGAAGGTTCAGGTCCAGACCGGAGAGCCGCGGCGTCGCGTTCTTCACGCCGATCATTGGACGGCCGGGGGCGGCGCGAGCGCCAGTAGGAGACCGGAACCGATCATCAACGACGCCGATGGTCGTCCAGCAGCAGCCGTTGTTTCCGGCGCGGCCCGGCGTCTGCCTAGCATCCGACGCAGCACCTCATGCGTGAGCCCCACCACATCCGCTCCCGACGAGGGAAGAAGGCCGGACGATGCTGTCCACCGAGGACAACGAGATCATGACCCGGGTCGGCCCGGGCACTCCGATGGGCGCGCTCCTGCGCCGCTACTGGACCCCGGCGCTGCTCACCAGCGAGCTCCCCGCGCCGACCGGCGACCCGGTCCGGGTGCGGCTGCTGGGCGAGGACCTCGTCGCCTTCCGGGACGCGACCGGCCGCGTCGGCCTGATCCAGGAGAACTGCCCGCACCGTGGGGCGTCGCTCTGGTTCGGACGCAACGAGGCCGGGCCGGACGGCACCTGCGGGCTGCGCTGCCCGTACCACGGCTGGCAGTTCGACGCCGACGGCCAGTGCATCGACATGCCGTCCGAGCCGCCGTCCAGCAGCTTCAAGGACCGGGTCCGCGCGCGGGCGTACCCGACCCACGAGTCGGGCGGGATCGTCTGGACCTACATGGGGCCGCCGGAGACCATGACCCCGTTCCGGGACTTCGGCACCGAGTCGCTGGCGCCCGACCTGCAGGTCGCGGCGAAGCTCAAGTGCTACTGCAACTGGGTGCAGACGATGGAGGGCAACGTCGACACCGCGCACATCTCCTGGCTGCACGGCTGGTTCGGCGCCGAGGACATCGAAGACGACGGCAGCGACAAGCCCGGTTACCCGTCGAACCGGCAGACCTGGAAGTTCTGGGCGCACGACCAGGCGCCGCGGATCGAGGTGCACGACACCTGGTACGGCTTCCGGTACGCCGGGATCCGGGAGACCCCGAACGGCCACACCAACGTCCGGATCACCGAGTACATCTTCCCGTACAGCACGATCATCGCCGCGGTCCCGTACAACACCGGCCACCTCATGGTCGTCCCCATCGACGACCACAGCTGCTGGCGGTTCACCTTCGAGGCGAGCGAGAAGCCCAACCCGGCCGGGCACGGCGGCGCGCCGCTGTTCAGTTTCGGGCCCTTCGCGTGGCCGTCGGACCGGCGTCCGGGTGGGATCACCCCGCGCAACTACCTGGCCGAGGCCGACTACAACATCGACCGCGAGGTGCAGCGCACGACGACCTTCAGCGGCGTCGCCGACTTCGTCAGCCAGGACCTGATGGTCACCGAGTCGATGGGGCCGATCTACGACCGCAGCCAGGAACGACTCGGCACCATCGACCGGGCCATCATCCGGATGCGCCAGCAGCTGATCCGCACCGCGAAGACGCTCGCCGCGGACCCCGCGGCCGAGCTGCCGGCGCTCCCCGGCCCGGACCACGACTTCCGGACGCTGCGCGGCGCGGACAAGATCCTCGACGAGGGCGAGGACTGGCGGATGCTGGGGACCGACGACGACCCCGCGGTGCAGGAGGCGGGCGCGGCGATCCGGGACGACGGCGCCCGCGACCGGCAACCCGCGGCCGGGGACTGAGGCGTGGTGATCCGCGCGCTCAACCACGCGGTGCTCTACGTACGCGACGTCGACCGCAGCGTCGGTTTCTACCGCGAGGTGCTCGGCTTCCGGGTCCGGATGGAGCGTCCGGGTAGCGCCGCCTTCCTGCAGGCACCCGGCTCGCGCAACGACCACGACCTGGGTCTGTTCGCGATCGGCGAGGCCGCCGACAACCCGGCCGGCCGGGGGTACGTCGGGCTCTACCACCTCGGGTGGGAGGTCGGGACGCTCGCGGAGCTGGGCGAGCTGCGTGACCGCCTGATCGCCGCCGGGGCCTACGTCGGCGCCACCGACCACGGCACGACCAAGAGCGTCTACGCGCGTGATCCCGACGGGTGTGAGTTCGAGGTGGCCTGGCTGGTCCCGGCGGACCGGCTCGACGACGCGGCGTACGCCGGGCGCAGCCGCCGCGGGGTTCCGCTGGACCTCGAACAGGAGGTCGCCCGCTACGGCGCGGGCACCCCGGGAGGCGTCGGCGTCTCGATCGCCGTGCCCTGACCGGCTCGTTCGCAGATCGGCCTTCATCGACGAGGAGGAGCAACGATGCTCCGGCGATCACGCCGCGCCCGCGGGGCCGTGGCGGCACTGGCGTCCCTGCTCGTGTGCGTGCTGCTCGCCGGCTGCGGCGCGGCGCAGCCGGCGGAGGACCCCACCGAGCTGCGTGCGGTCAAGGCCTACGGCGACGACCCGGCGGCCGACGGCACGCCGCGGACCGGCGGGAGCCTGGTCATGGGCACCGACCGCGAGGCGGTGAGCTTCGACCCGGTCGTCCAGAACACCAACCAGGCGACGTTCGCCGTGTACGACAGCCTGATGCGGCTCGGACCGGACGGCAGCGCCGAGCCCTACCTGGCCGAGTCGATGGAGACCGTCGACGACGGGCGCACCTGGCGGATGGGCCTGCGGCCCGACGTGAGGTTCAGCGACGGGACCCCGCTCGACGCCGAGGCGGTGGTCCTCAACGTGCAGCGGCACATCGACACCACCTCGTCGCCGGCGCACCGCTTCGCCCAGCAGATCACCGGCATGCGGGCGGTGGACCCGCTGACGGTCGAGTTCGTGCTCGACCAGCCGCTCGGGTCGTTCCCGGTCCTGTTCGGACAGTCGCTGTTCTTCGGGGCGCTCGGGGTGATCGTGTCCCCGGCGGCGCTGGCCGAGCGCGGTGACGACATCGGCCGGAACCCGGTGGGGGCCGGACCGTTCCGGCTGGTGGAGTGGGTACAGGACTCCCGGATGGTGCTCGAACGCAACCCCGACTACTGGCAGGAGGGTCTGCCGAGGCTGGACCGGCTCGAGTTCCGGCCGCTGCCCGACAACGAGACCCGCTACGCCTCGATCCAGAACCGGGACGTCGACCTGATCTTCGCCGCCTACAACCCGGAGCTGGTCCGGGCGGTCGAGGACCCGGGGATGAACGTCTACTACGGACCTGGCAACGGGGGCGAGGTGCTGCACTTCAACGTCACCAAGGCCCCGTTCGACGACCGCCGGATGCGCGAGGCCGTGGTGCGGGCCATCGACACGAACGGGCTGAGCGCGAGCCTCTACAACAACAACCTGGTCCCCGCGACGAGCCTGTTCGAGGCGAGCAGCCCGTTCCACACGGAGCAGGCGGCGAAGGAGTGGCCGGGCACGGATCCGGACCGTGCCCGGCAGCTCGTCGAGGAGTACCGGGCCGACGGTGGCGACCCGTCGTTCCTGTTCACCCTCACCAGCCCCCGGCGTCCGCTGGGGGAGGCGATCCAGGCCCAGATGGCGGCCGTCGGCATCACGATCGACGTCGAGTTCTACGACCTCGCCCAGTACTCGTCCCAGGTCGTGCAGAGCGGCAACTTCGACCTGGCCAGCAACGTGACCTCGTTCGACAACCCGTTCCCGTTCGTCGGGAACCTGGTCAGCAGCGAGGGCAACATCAACTACGGCGGCTACACCAATCCTGAGGTCGACGCGCTGGTCGACACCGCCGCACGGACCGCGGACGACGCCGAGCGCACCCGGTCCTACCAGGAGATCGAACGGCTGGTGACCGAGGACCTTCCACTGGCGTGGATCTCGCGTGGCTACCTGTCGACGGTGGCGGACCCGGCGGTGAAGGGCGTCGAGCGCTACATCGGCCGGGACATGTTCTACGCGACGACCTGGCTCGACCGGCCCTGATCACCACCCCTGACCCGGGTCGAACGCGTCGCCCGGGTCGGGGGTGTCGTCGCGCCGGACGGTCGCCTCGATCAGCCCGTAGGGCCGGTCGTCGGCGTGGAACACCTCGCCGGGGTTGTCCAGCCCGAACGGCGAGAGGTCGACGAGGAAGTGGTGCTTGTTCGGCAGCGACAGCCGGATCTCACCGATCCCGGGCACCGCGGTCAGCGCCGCCGAGCCCATCGCGAACAGGGTCTGCTGCAGCGCCAGGCTGTGGTGACCGGCGAACGCCGAGGTCAGCGCGTCCAGCACGGCGACGTGCGCGGCGTCGGGATCGTCGGGGAGCGTCCCGTGCCACCACTGCGCGGTGACCTCGGTGGCCATCACACGGTCGTCGGTGGGCGCCAGCGTGGTGTAGCGCTCGGTCAGGAACCCGTGGAACTCCGAGTCGGTCGTCTTGAGCACGGTGAGCCCGCGGATCCCGGAGACGACCCACTCGGCGTCGTCGGCGGTCCGGGTGACGGTCGTGGTGCGGACGTGGCTCCCGTCGCGGGCGAACGCGTGCGGGTGCGGCACACCGCCGGCGTCCAGGCGTCGCCACGGGTAGGTCTCCAGGTTCACCCGGGCCCGGGCGACCTGGGGGAGCTCGGTGAAGTGCCGGGCCAGGACCAGGCCGAACATCTCCGGGGTGCGGGCGGCGTCGCCGTGCTCCTTCGCGAAGGCGTTCACCGTGTTCTTGATCGCGTCGGTGGTGAGGACGCGCGAGTTGTCCCCGCTCAGGTGGGTGTCGGCGAAGTCCCCGGACAGCGCGACCGAGACGTTGTGGTCGGCGATGCCGTGCGGGTCGGTGTCGCGGAACAGGCGGACGACGCGGACCTCCGCCTTGCCGTACTGGGTGTGGCCGAGGACGGGCACGGGTCAGCTCCCGAGGTAGGTGGAGTACGAGAACGGCGACAGCAGCAGCGGGACGTGGTGGTGCCGGCTGGTCGTCGCCGGGCGGAAGACGACGGCGACCTCGGGGTAGAAGGCGTCCGGCCCGAGGTGGGCGGCGGTGTCGAAGACGATCCGGTGGTCGGTACCGGCGGTCAGGGCGGCGTCGTCCGGGGCGCGCCAGCGGCCGTCGTCGTCGGTGGTGCCGGACGCCAGCGGGGCCCAGCCGCCGCCGTCGCGCACCGACAGTGCCACCGGGACGCCGGCAGCGGGCGCGCCGTGCGCGGCGTCCAGGACGTGGGTGGAGAAGCTGCTCATCCGGCCAGCATCCCCTGCACGCGCAGCGCGGTGATCTCGGCGAGCTGGCCGGCGGCCTCGGAGCGCTCGGTCTCCGGGTCGTTGCCCATCCGGCGCTCCAGCTCGGCGAGGATCTCCGGTGCGTCCCGGCCCGCGGCGCGGATCAGGAACACGTGTCCGAAGCGGTCCTCGTAGGCCGCGTTGCCCGCGGCGAGCCGGGTCGCGACGTCGGTGTCCCCGGCGTCCACACCGGACTGTTCGCGGCGGGAGTGCGCGGCACCGTCGGCGTGCGCGGCGCCGGGGCGCTCGCCGATGCGCGGGTGGCCGGCCAGCACGGCGTCGATCTCGGCCGGGGCCAGCGCGAGGATCCCGTCCCGCGCCGCGCCGACGGCGTCGCCGACCGAGGCGTAGGGGCGCCCGGCCAGCAGTCCCTCGGCCCAGGACGACGAGGTGGCGCAGGCCCGCAGCGGTGCGCGCAGCTCCTCGGGAGCGGCGGTGTTGAACCGGTCGAGGGAGAGCGGATCGGCCATCGCAGCACGGTAGCGGCGCGGCGCCGCCGCCGACGCGTGTTCCCCGACACCCGCCCCTGCACCCGCCCCGGGCTCCGGTGGGGTGGGGGAGACGGTCAGCCGGCGGCGGCCGTTGCGGGGGTCGCCGTGGTGGCGAGGACCTCCCCCAGGATCCTCGCGAGCTCGTCCGGCGCGGTCACCATCGCCTCGTGCCCGGTGGCGATCTCGTGCACCGGCCAGCCGGCCGCGCGGGCGCGCTCGGCGTGCGGCCGGAACACCCGCATCCAGTCCGTGCACTCGACGAAGGTCGCTGGGACGCCGGTGTGCGCACCGGTCACCGCGAGCGGCTCGGTGAAGGCCCGCCACGGGTGCGGGGTCAGCCGGGCCGTGAGCCACGCCAGGTCGGCGGGGTCGGTCACCCCGAGCTTCTCCAGCGGACGGACGGGGATGAGCCAGCCGTGCCCGGGCCCCTGCACCGACTCGCGGTAGTGCACCGCGACCTCGGGGGGCAGCAGGTCGATCGCCGCCTCGCCGTCGTCGCCGACGAAGGCGTCGAGGTACACCCGGTGGGCGATCCGGCCGGGCCGGGCGTCGGCGACCGCGGTGACGACCTGGCCGGTGTAGCTGTGCCCGACCAGCACGACGTCGTCGAGGTCCTCGGCGTCGAGCTGGGCGACCACGTCCTGGACGTGCGTGCCCAGCCCGACGCCGGGGTGCAGCAGGTGCGCCCGGTCGCTGACCCCGGTCAGGGTCGGGGTCAGGACGTGGTGCCCGGCGGCCCGCAGCCGCGGGGCGACCCGGCCCCAGGCCCACCCGCCGTGCCAGGCTCCGGCCAGCAGGACGACGGTGCCCATGAGGTCACTGCTCCTGCGGGTGGGTCGCGAGGGGTTCCACCGTGATCTCCATCCAGGGGAACATCGGCAACGACGCGAGTGCCGCGTGCAGCTCGGTGGCGTCGGCCGCCTCGTAGAGCTGCACCGTCGCGTTGCGACCCGGGACCCGCCACAGCCGCTTCAGCATTCCCGCCGCCCGCAGCTCGTCCGCGCGGGCGCGTTCACCCTTGCGCAACCGGTCGCGTTCGGACGGATCGGTGTCGGCGGGGAGCAGGTTCACGGTCCGCACCAGGAACTCCATGCCGCTCACCAGAGCTTCGCCGACGCCACCGCGGCGCCCTCGACCAGCGAGCGCAGCTTCTCCCACGCCAGTTCCTCGACGACGCCGCCCCAGCCGGCGAAGGTGCCGAACCCGCAGTCCGTCCCGGCCATCACCCGGTCCCGCCCGACGATGTCGGTGTAGCGCAGGATCCGCTCGGCGACCAGGTTCGGGTGCTCGACGAAGTTCGTCGTGGTGTCGATGACGCCGGGGCAGAGCACCGTGTCGTCCGGGATCCGCTGCGCGGCCCAGCCCGCCCAGTCGTTGCCGTGCCGCGGGTTCGCCGCCTCGCACAGGATGGTCGCGGGCTTGGCCCGCAGCACCAGCCCGGCGACCTTCTCCACCGCGATGTCGAAGGTGTGCGGTCCCTCGTAGTTGCCCCAGCACAGGTGCATCCGGATGCGCTCGCGGGGCACGTCGCGCAGCGCGTGGTCGAGCACCTCGACCAGTACCTCGGCCCGGGCGAGGAACTGCTCGTCGGTGAGGTGCTTGTACTTGTTGTGCCGGCCCATCCCCAGGTCCGGCGCGTCGATCTGCAGGTCGAACCCGGCGGCGACGATCGCGTCGTACTCGGTCTTGAGCGCCGCGGCGATCGCGTCGAGGTAGGTGTCCTCGTCGGGGTAGAACTCGTTCGGCTGGAACAGCGCGACGATGCCGGGGGAGGGGGCGTTCATGAACGCCGACGACGCGCCGGCCGCGTCCATCGCGGCGTGCAGGGTGCTCAGGTCGGTCTCGAGCGGCTTGCGGTCGGTGTAGGAGATCGGGGCCCGGCAGATCGGCCGCAGGTAGGACACGGTGGCCCCGGAGCGGTGCAGCCGCTCCTTGTACTCCGGGTAGGCGTCGAGGTCGGCCGGGGTGGCGCGCGGCGCGTCCCCGATCTCGAAGCCGCTCATCCGGTGCCGGAGATAGGTCGCGTACCCGATCTTGCTCATCTCGCCGTCGCTGACGACGTCGATGCCGACCTCGACCTGGGTCCGGACGGCCGCGTGCACCGAGCGTTCGACCACCCGGGCCAGCTCGACCTCGTCGACCTTCTGCCCCCGGTCGTGTGCGTTGATCATCTCGAGCAGGTCGGCCGGGCGCGGCAGGCTCCCGACGTGCGTGGTGCGGATTCGATCGGTCACGAGGCGGCTCCGGCTCGTCGTCGGGATCTTGAGGTCACCAGCGGTCGATCAAGGTCACCAGTGGTCGGTGAGGGTGGCGTCGAGCTGCTGCAGGGCGGTGACGACGCTGAGGAGGTGGTCGCGCATGGTCTTCTCGGCGAGGTCGGGATCGCCCGAGCAGACCGTCCGGATCACGTCCAGGTGCTCGGCCAGGCCGGTCGACGGCCGTCCGGGCAGCAACGCCACGCTGTAGTGGAAGCGCACGCTCTGGGTGCGCAGCCGGTCGAGCAGCACCCCGGCGGTGTGGTGCGCGGCGATCTCCCGCACGGCACCGTGCACATCCTGGTTGATCCGGGAGTAGGTCGGGATGTCCCCGGCCCCGACGGCGTGCTCCAGGCTCTCGCCGAGCGCGCGCAGCCGGGCGCGGTCCCCCTCGGTCGCCCGGGCCGCGGCCTTGGCGGCGCACAGGCCCTCCAGGACCGCACGGGCCTCGGTGACCTCGACGGCCTCGTCCAGCGAGATCGGCCGCACCCGCGCGCCGCGGTTGCGCTCGCGCTCGACGACCCCCTCGTTCTCGAGCTGGGCCAGTGCCGTGCGCACCGCCGCCCGTGAGGCCCGGTACATGGCCCCGAGGTCGTTCTCCGGCAGGCGCTGACCGGGGGCGTAGCGCCCCTGCATGATCCCCTCGCGGATGGCGGTCGCCACCTCCGCGACCGCCCGCGCGGACCCCGCGTCGGACACCGACCCGGTCGTCGTCCCCCTGTCGGCGGCCATGGCCGTCCTCCCGTCGTGCTCGGCCCGGATGGGCTCCGGGGCAGGAGCTTAGCTGTCACCAAGATTGTTAACAATATCGTTGTCAAAGCTCACTCCCGTGGCTACCGTCGGTCCCCGACAACGACGTCGGGAGGACCTGTGGTAGCGACGGCACGGCTGGTGGTGGTGAGTGCGCACGCGGCCGACTTCGTGTGGCGGTCGGGTGGTGCGATCGCGCGGTGCGCCGCGGACGGCGGTGAGGTCACCGTGCTGTGCCTGACCTTCGGGGAGCGGGGCGAGTCGGCCGCGCTGTGGAAGTCCGAGGGCGCCACGCTGGAGTCGGTCAAGGCCGCCCGCGAGGACGGGTCCCGCACCGCCGCCGAGACGCTCGGCGCGCGGATCGAGTTCTTCGACGCCGGCGACTACCCGCTGCGCGAGACCCCCGAGCTGCTCGACGCCCTGGTGGCCCGGTTCCGCGCGCTGCGTCCGACCCTGCTGCTGACGCACTCGGCGCGCGACCCCTACAACCTCGACCACGCGCTCACCCACGAGATGGTGCTGCGCGCCCGGATGGTCGCCCAGGCCGACGGGCTCCCGGACCGCTCCACCCCGCCGCTGGGCGCCACGCAGGTGATGGCCTTCGAACCGCACCAGCCCGAGCAGTGCGGCTTCGTCCCGGACAACCTGCTCGACATCACGCCGGTGATGGACCGCAAGCGGATCGCGATGAAGGCGATGGACGGCGCGCAGGGCCACCTCGTCGACTACTACGCCGAGCTGGCCGTCCGCCGCGGCGTCCAGGCCCGCCGCAACGGGGCCCCGTCGTCGGTCACCCACGCCGAGGCGTTCCAGCAGGTCTTCCCGACCGTCGCCGACCGGCTCTGGTGAGTGCCTGACCCCGCCGGCCGGCCCCCGACCGGCCCGCCGCTCCCCACCCCCCGACCGACCTGCGTCCCACCACCCGTCGACGAGAGAGGCGACCATGCTGAACCAGGAGAACAACGAGCTGCTCACCCGGGTGGGCCCGGGAACCCCGATGGGCGAGTTGCTGCGCCGCTACTGGACGCCGGCCCTGCTGGTCAGCGAGGCCCCGACGCCGGACGGCGACCCGGTGCGGGTCCGTCTGCTCGGCGAGGACCTCGTCGCCTTCCGGGACACCTCGGGACGGCTCGGGCTCGTCGGCGAGAACTGCCCGCACCGCGGGGCGTCGCTCTACTTCGGACGGAACGAGGAGTGCGGGCTGCGCTGCCCTTACCACGGCTGGAAGTTCGACGCCGACGGCGCGTGCGTGGACATGCCGAGCGAGCCGCCGAGCAGCGTGTTCAAGGACAAGGTCCGGCTGAAGGCCTACCCGACCCACGAGTCGGGCGGGATCGTGTGGACCTACATGGGTCCCGACGAGCACCGCCCGCCGTTCCGCGACCTCGGCACCGAGACCCTCGCACCCGAGCACGTGGCCGCGACCAAGCTGCACACCACCTGCAACTGGGTGCAGGCGATGGAGGGCAACCTCGACACCTCGCACATCTCCTGGCTGCACCAGTGGGACGGGATCGACCAGATCCCCGACGACGGCAGCGACAAGCCCGGTTACCCGACCAACGCGATGTCGTGGAAGTTCTGGCGGCACGACCGCGCGCCCCGGCTCGAGATCGAGGACACCTGGTACGGCTTCAAGTACGTCGGCGTCCGGGAGACCCCGGCCGGCAACACCCACGTCCGGATGAGCGCGTTCGCCTACCCGTACAACACGGTGATCGCGACCGTCCCGTTCGGCACCCAGCACGGCCTGTTCGTCCCGGCCGACGACCACAACACCTGGCGCTACAGCGTCACCACCCGCGACCACGGCTCGATCGCCGAGGTCGGCGGGGAGAACCTGTTCGCGCTCTCGCCGTTCGAGTTCGGACCGTCCGAGGTGGGCCGCAACGGGATCATCCCGCGCCGCTACACCGCGGAGAACGACTACGGGATCAACCGCGAGGAGCAGCGCCACCTGACCTTCTCCGGCGTCCGGGAGTTCATCAGCCAGGACTTCATGGTCACCGAGTCGATGGGACCGATCTACGACCGCAGCCAGGAACGGCTCGGCACCTCGGACAAGGCGATCATCCGGATGCGCCGGCTGCTGATGGCGGCGGCGAAGAAGGTGGCGGCGGGTGAACCCGCGCCGGCCGTCGACGGGGATCTCGACTACCGGTCGATCCGGTCCGCCGAGAAGATCCTCGAGCCGGGCGAGGACTGGCGCGAGCTGGGCACCGACCGCGACCCGATGGTGCAGCTCTACGAGCCGGGCCCGGACCGCACCCCGGTCGCCGGCTCCTGAGCGCCCCGTCGGGGAGAGGAGCCGTCATGACCTACGTGATCACCGGCGACTGCGTGGACATCATGGACCGCAGCTGCGTCGCGGTGTGCCCGGTGGACTGCATCTACACCGGCGACCGGAAGCTGTACATCAACCCGGCCGAGTGCATCGAGTGCGGCGCCTGCGAGACGGAGTGCCCGGTCGAGTCGATCGCGCTCGAGGCCGACGTCGAGCCCGGCGACCAGGTGCACATCACCGACAACGCGGCGTTCTTCTACGAGATCCTCCCGGGACGGGACGCCCCGCTCGGGGATCCCGGTGGGGCGGACCGGCTGGGTCCGGTGCCGGCCGACACGCCCCTGGTGGCGGCGCTGCCCGGCCGGGAGCCCTGAGCCGCCGTGGCCGACACGACCGCGGTCCCCGCCCCGCCCGTGGCCGCGCCGGGCCCACCGGAGCGCCGGCGCGGGCGGCGCCGGTTCCCGCTGCGGCGGGTCGGTGCCCGCCTCACGCACCTGCTGCTCGTCCTGCTCGCGGTGACCTTCCTGTCCTTCGTGGTCGTGGACCTGCTCCCCGGCGACGCCGCCGTCGTCGTCGCCGGGGACAACGCCACCCCGGAGCAGGTGCAGCAGGTGCGCGAGGACCTGCAGCTGGACCGCCCGCTGGTGGTGCGCTACGTCGACTGGCTGGGCGGGGTCGTCACCGGGGACCTCGGGGAGTCGTTCCGGACCGGGCAGCCGGTCGCCGACGCGCTCGCCGAACGGGTGCCGGTGTCGTTCCAGATCACCCTGGTCGCCCAGGTGCTCGCGCTGATCGTGGCGGTGCCACTGGCGATCTACTCCGCCTACCGGCCCGGCCGCCCGGTCGACCGGGTCTCGATGACGCTCGGCTTCGGCGCCGCGGCGATGCCCCAGTTCGTGCTCGGCATGGTGCTGATCGTGCTCTTCGCGGGCGGGATCTGGAGCGTCCTGCCGGCGACCGGGTTCACCCCGTTCTTCGAGAGCCCGCTGGACAACCTGCGGTCGATCATCCTGCCCTGCCTGACGCTGATGGTGGCCGAGGCCGCCGTCTACCGGCAGCTGCTGCGCTCGGACATGATCTCGACGCTGCAGGAGGACTTCATCCTCATGGCCCGGGCGAAGGGCCTGCCGGTCCGCCGGATCCTGCTCCGGCACGCCCTGCGGCCCTCGTCGTTCTCGCTGATCACGCTGTCCGGGCTGAACATCGGGCGGCTGCTCGGGGGCACCGTGATCGTCGAGACGCTGTTCGCGATCCCGGGGCTGGGACAACTGATCGTGCAGGCCGTGTTCAACCGCGACTACATGCTGCTCCAGGGAGCACTGCTGTTCGTCGCCGTCGCCTACGTGGTGATCAACATGCTGATCGACCTCCTCTACCTGTTCCTCGACCCACGGGTGCGCCGTCATGGCTGACCCGATCGCACCCGCTCCGACGACGACGGCCACGGCCACCCCGGCACGGGCCCGTGCCGACCGCACCCCGTGGGGCTGGTGGGTGGCCTGGGCCTGGCTGGGCACCGTCGTGCTGGCCGCGGTGTTCGCACCGGTGCTCCCGCTGTGGGACCCGGACGTCCCGGACTACACCAACGTGGCCAGCGGGATCACCCCGCAGCACTGGCTGGGCGGCGACACGCTCGGGCGGGACACCTTCTCCCGGGTCGTGCACGGGGCGCGGGCCTCGCTTCTCGTCGGGCTCTGCGCGGTGCTGCTCGGCGCCGTGGTCGGCGGCACCCTGGGCATGCTGGCCGGCTACTTCGGCGGGCGCACCGAGCGGGTGCTCGCCCTGGTGACCGACGTGGTGCTGGCGTTCCCCGGGCTCGTGCTGATCATCGCCCTGGTCGCCATCCTGGGCGCCAGCCTGACCAACCTGATCCTCGGCCTGGCGATCCTCTCGGTCCCGACCTTCATCCGGCTGAGCCGCGCCGCCACCCTGGTGGTCGCGCAGCGGGAGTTCGTGCTGGCGGCCCGGGCCTACGGCTGCCGTCCGATGCGGATCATCCTCCGGGAGATCGCGCCGAACGTCGTGCTCCCGGTCGCCGCCTACGGCTTCATCATGGTCGGCCTGTTCATCGTCGTGGAGGGCTCGCTCAGCTTCCTCGGCCTGGGTATCCCGCCGCCCACCCCGAGCTGGGGCGGGATGATCGCGGCCGGCCGCGTCGAGCTGCTGACCTACCCGCACATCTCGCTGTTCCCCGCCGCCGTCATGTTCCTGACGGTGCTGTCGATCAACTACGTCGGCGAGCGGACCCGCAAGCGGTTCGAGGTCAAGGAGAGCAACCTGTGAGCGCCGCCGGGAAAGAGACGCTGCTGTCGGCCGCCGACGTCGGGGTCCGGTTCCACACCCCGCGCGGGGTAGTGCGCGCCGTCGAGGACGTGTCGCTCGACGTGCGGGAGGGCGAGGTCGTCGCCGTCGTCGGGGAGAGCGGCTCGGGCAAGACCGTGCTCACCCGGCGGCTGATGGGCCTGGTCGCGGCGGGCCGCACCACCGACGTCTCCGGCACCGTGGACTACGCCGGCTCCCGGATCTCCGACCTGTCCGGGCCCGCGCTGTCCCGGTTCTGGGGCGCGGAGATCGCGCTGATCCTGCAGGACCCGATGACCTCGCTGAACCCGGTCAAACGGATCGACGCCCAGATCACCGAGACGATCCGCCAGCACGAGGACGTGACCCGGGCGCAGGCCCGGGAGCGGGCGGTCGAGCTGCTGCGCCAGGTGGGGCTGGCCGAACCGGAACGGCGCCTGCGGCAGTACCCGCACGAGCTGTCCGGGGGGATGCGGCAGCGGGTGACGATCGCGATCGCGCTGTCCTGCAACCCGCGCCTGCTGCTGGCCGACGAGCCGACCACCGCGCTCGACGTCACCGTCCAGGCCCAGATCCTGGACCTGCTGGCCGGCCTGCAGCGCCGGCGCCGGATGGCGATGCTGCTGGTGACCCACGACCTGCGGGTGGTCCGCAGCCGGGCCGACCGGATCGCGGTGATGTACGCGGGCCGGATCGTGGAGACCGCGCCGACCGCCGACCTGTTCGCCGCGCCGCGGATGCCCTACACCGAGGCCCTGATGCACGCCCTGCCCCCGTCGGCCGGGCCCAACCACGTCCGGCTGCAGACGATCCCGGGCCGGCCGCCGGATCTACTGAACCCCCCGGCGGGCTGCCGGTTCAGCCCGCGTTGCCCGTACGCCCAGGACCGCTGTCTGACCGAGGACCCCCCGCTGCGCGACGCCGGTTCCCCCGCGCACCGGTACCGCTGCTGGTTCCCGGTGGGGTCGCCGGCCTGGTCGGAGGCCCGGGACCGCAATGCCCGCCGTGGCACGAGTGCCGCCGGTACCCCCGTGAGCGAGGAGATGGTGCTGTCATGAACACCCGACGACGGACAACGCTGTCCGTGCTGGCCGTCGCGCTCTCCGGCGTGCTGCTCGCCGCCTGCGGCGCGGCGCCGGCCCTGAACGAGGGCGAGGGCGGGGCCGGGGGCGTCCAGGCGGTCAACCCGAACGGCGTCGACCCGGCCACCGAGGGCGAGCCCCGCGCGGGCGGAACGCTCGTGCTGGGGACCGACCGCGAGGCCGTCGGATTCGACCCGACGGCGCAGAACACCAACCAGGCCGCGTTCGCCGTCCTCGACTCGTTGATGAAGCTGACCCCCGACGGGGGGGCCGAGCCGCACATGGCCGAGTCGATGGACAGCGCCGACGACGGGAAGACCTGGCGGATGGGCCTGCGCGAGGGTGTCCGGTTCTCCGACGGCACCCCGGTCGACGCCGACGCCGTCGTGTTCAACGTCCAGCGGCACCTGGACAAGCCGGCGTCGCCTGGGTTCCAGCACGCGTCGCTGATCGAGACCATGCGCGCGGTCGACCCGACGACGGTCGAGTTCGTCCTGCGCGAGCCGTCCGGCTCGTTCCCGGTGGTGTTCGGGCTGAACTTCACGGCCGGCAACCTGGGCGCGCTGCTGTCCCCGGCCGCCGTGCAGGAGCGGGGCGACGACATCGCCGCGAACCCGGTGGGCGCCGGTCCGTTCGTGCTCTCCGACTGGGTCCGGGACTCCCGGATGGTGCTCACGGCCAATCCGGACTACTGGCAGGAGGGCCGGCCCTACCTGGACGGCCTGGAGTTCCGGCCGCTGCCGGACACCGAGACCCGCTACGCGTCGATCGAGAACGGCGACGTGAACGTGGTCTACGGCGGCTACCACACCGAGCTGATCCGGGCGCTCTCCAACCCGGAGCTGAACGTCTACTACGGACCCGGGCACGGCGCCGAGTTCATCTACTTCAACCACGAGCGGGCCCCGTTCGACGACCCGCGGATGCGCGAGGCGTTCGTGCGCGGCATCGACCTCGACGCGCTGGCGGCGACCCAGTTCCGCAACCAGATGGAGCGGGCGACCGGCTGGTTCGGCGACCAGTCGGAGTACCAGACCCCCGAGGCGGCCGAGGCGTGGCCGGCGTTCGACCAGGAACGCGCCCGCGAGCTCGTCCAGGAGTACGTGGACTCGGGCGGCAGCGCGACCGTCTCCTACAAGACGACCAACGCTCCCAACCGGGTCGCGTTCGCCGAGTTCATGCAGGCCCAGATGGCGGCCATCGGGATCACCCTGGAGCCGGAGTTCTTCGACCTCGCCCAGTACTCCTCGAGCGTCGTGCAGAGCCGGGACTTCGAGGCCGCGGGCTGGGTCGGCGGTCCGACCGACAGCCCCTACCCGCAGACGATCAACTACCTGGGTACCGGGGGCAACGCGAACTACGGCGGCTACAGCAACCCCGAGGTCGACGAGTTGCTCACCCGGGCCGCGGCGACCACCGACGAGGCGGAGCGGACCGAGTCCTACCGGCGCGTGCAGCTGCTGACCAACCAGGACATCCCCGTCGGCTACTACAGCCGCGGGTACCTCTCGACGATCACCCAGCCCGACGTCCGGGGGATCCAGCGCTACCTCTCGCGGGACATGTTCTTCGACGCGATCTGGCTCGACCGGTGACCGCGACCGAGCCGGACACCCGCGCGGTCGCGGAGCCGGCACAGGAGGAGGTCGTGCTGCAGATCGACGATCTCGTCGTCGAGTTCCCGGTCGGCGGCGGGCGGACCGTGCACGCGGTCTCCGGGGTCAGCCTCGACGTCCGGCGCGGCGAGACCCTCGGCCTGGTCGGCGAGTCCGGCTGCGGGAAGTCGACGACCGGCCGCGCGATCATGCAGCTGCCCCGGCCGACGTCGGGATCGGTCCGCTTCCACGGGCACGACCTCGCGACGCTCTCGGCCGCCGGCCTGCGGGAGGTCCGCCCGAAGCTGCAGATGATCTTCCAGGACCCGATCTCGTCGCTGAACCCGCGCCGCCGGATCACCGACATCGTCGGCGACCCGCTCGCGGTGTGGGGGCGCGGCGACGAGCGCGAGCGGCTCGTGCCCGAGGTGCTCGAGGCGGTCGGGCTCGACCCGGACCAGGTCGGCGACCGTCGTCCGCACCAGTTCTCCGGCGGGCAGTGCCAGCGGGTGTCCATCGCCCGGGCGCTGGTGCTGGAACCCGAGGTGCTGATCTGCGACGAGCCGGTCTCCGCACTCGACGTCTCGGTCCAGGCCCAGATCCTCAACCTGCTGGAGGACATGAAGGCCCGGTACGGGCTCACCCTGGTCTTCATCGCGCACGACCTCGGGGTGGTGCGCAACATCAGCGACCGGGTCGCGGTGATGTACCTGGGGCGGATCTGCGAGATCGGCGAGGCGACCACCGTCTTCGACCGGCCCGCGCATCCCTACACCCGGCTGCTGGCGTCGTCGATCCCGTCCCTGGACACGGCGGCGCAGGTCGACCCGACCGAGGCCGACCGGGCCGGCGGCGAGATCCCGTCCCCGCTGGACCCGCCGAGCGGGTGCCGGTTCCGGACCCGCTGCCCGCTGGCGACCGAGCGCTGCGCGGCCGAGGAGCCGCAGCTGCGCGAGGTGCGGCCGGGCACCCGCGTCGCCTGCCACCACCCGCTGGTCGACCCGGACACCGGAGCCGCGTCCGCCGTCGCGTCGTCCGCCGAGAAAGGACTCTGAATGCCGATCGACACCGGAGCCGTGGGCCGGACCGGGGAGCCCCGCACCCGCACCTGGACCTCGACCGACGCCGTGCTCTACGCGATCGGGGTGGGGGCCGGCCTCGGCGACCCGGCGGCCGAGCTCGCCTTCACCACCGAGAACAGCGCCGGAGCGCCGCAGCAGGTCCTGCCGACGTTCGCGGTGCTCCTCTCGCAGGCCCCGGCCCCCTCGTTCGGCGAGATCGACCCGTCGGCGATCGTGCACGCCGAGCAGTCCGTCACCCTGCACCGGCCGGTGCCGGTGTCCGGCACGGTGACCGCCACCGCGCGGGTCGATGCGATCCACGACAAGGGCAGCGGGGCGCTCGTGGTGATGGTCTCCGAGGCGGTGCTGGAGGACGGGTCGCCGCTGGCGACCAACCGCAGTGCCGTGTTCGTCCGCGGCGAGGGCGGGTTCGGCGGCGAGCGCGGGCCGCGGGAGGAGTGGCCGGCCCCGGACCGGGAGCCGGACGTCGTCGCCACCCACCGGACACGGCCCGAGCAGGCCCTGCTCTACCGGCTCAGCGGCGACCGCAACCCGCTGCACTCCGACCCGGAGTTCGCCCGCCGCGCCGGCTTCGACACGCCGATCCTGCACGGCCTCTGCACCTACGGCGTGGCAGGCAGGGCGCTGCTGCGCCTGGTCGACGACGACCCGTCCCGGCTCACGGCGATGTCCGGCCGGTTCAGCGCGACGGTGCTGCCCGGGCAGTCGCTGACCACCGAGGCGTGGCGGGACGGGAACCAGGTCCTGTTCCGCACCCGGCTCGACGACGGCACCGTGGTCCTCGACCGCGGCCGGGCGACGGTCGCCGCATGATCGATTTCTCGCTCTCGGACGAGGAGCGCGCCGTCCGCGACACCGTCCGCGCCTTCGTGACGCGCGAGGTCGTGCCGCTCGAGGACGAGGTGCTCCGCAACGAGCGCGCCGGCCGTCCGCCGCTGCCCGACGGCGTCCTGACCGCGTTGCAGGAGAAGGCCCGCGCCGCCGGGTACTGGGGCGTCACGACCCCGCCCGAGTACGGCGGCATGGGGCTCGCACCGGTGATGCACGCCGTGCTGGAGATGGAGCTGGCCCGCACCTTCGTGCCGTTCCGCTTCGGTGGGAGCGCGGACAACATCCTCTTCGCGGCCTCGGCGGCGCAGCGGGAGGCCTACCTGCTCCCGACGATCGCGGGGGAGCGCCGGTCCTGCTTCGCGCTGACCGAACCGGGCGCGGGCTCCGACGCCCGCAACATCCGCACCCGGGCCCGCCGCGACGGTGCCGACTGGCTGCTCGACGGCGAGAAGACGTTCATCACCGGCGGTGACGCGGCGGACTTCGCCATCCTGTTCGCCCGCGCCGACGAGGGGGTGACGGCCTTCCTGGTCGACCGGGACCGCGGCTGGACCTCCACCCCGATCCCGACGATGGGCGAGTGGTCGTGCGCGTCGGTGGTGTTCGACGGCGTGCGGGTGCCCGCCGATGCGGTGCTCGGTGAGGTCGGTGGCGGGCTGGAGCTCGCGCTGTCCTGGATCGGGCAGGGCCGCTACGTGATCCCGGCCCGCGCGGTCGGCGCCGGAGAGCGACTGCTCGGCATGGCGTGCGCGCACGCGTCGACCCGGGAGTCGATGGGCCACCCGATCGCCGAGTACCAGGCGATCCAGTGGCAGATCGCGGACAGCCAGGTCGAGCTGGAGGCCACGAAGTGGCTGACCCTGCACGCGGCCTGGCAGGCCCAGACCGGCCGCGACGCCCGGCACGCCACCGCCATCGCGAAGCTGCACGGCGCGGAGACCGCGAACCGGGTGGTCGACCGGGTGCTGCAGATCCACGGCGGGATGGGCTACACCCGCGAGCTGCCGATCGAGCGCTGGTACCGGGAGCTGCGGGTGCTGCGCATCTACGAGGGCACCGACGAGATCCAGCGCCGCACCATCGCGCGCAACCTGCTGCGGGGCCACGTGGCCCTGGGCGTCATCGGCGACTGAAGGGGGAACGGACGTGCTGTCAGGCAAGGTGATCGTGGTGACCGGAGCCGGTCGCGGGCTGGGGAGGGCCTACGCCCGCGCCGTGGCCGATTCGGGTGCGGCGGTCGTGGTCAACGACGTCGACGCCGACGCGGCCGGCCCGGTCGTCGACGAGATCGTCGCGGCGGGCGGCCGGGCGGTCGCCGTCGTCGCGCCGGTCGGTCCGACGGAGACCGCCGACCGGCTGGTCGCGACCGCGGTGGCGGAGTTCGGCCGGCTCGACGCGCTGGTCACCAACGCCGGTGTGCTGCGCGACCGGACCGTGGCGAAGATGTCCGACGACGACTTCGACACCGTGGTCGAGACCCACCTGCGGGGCACGTTCACCTGCGCCCGGGCCGCGATCACCCGCTTCCGGGAACAGGGCGACGGCGGCCGGCTGGTACTGGTCGGCTCGCCGGCCGGGCAGCGGGCCAGCTTCGGGCAGACCAACTACTCGGCCGCCAAGGCAGGCATCGTCGGGATGACCCGCACGCTGGCCGCCGAGACGGCCCGGATCGGGGTCACCGTCAACGCGCTGGTGCCGGTGGCGCTGACCCGGATGGTCGCCTCCATCCCCGCGCTGACCGACGCCGTCGCCGCCGTCGAGCGCGGCGAACCGGTGCCCGCGCACCTGCGGGAGAGCGGGCTGGGCACCGCCGAGGACGTCGCCCCGCTGCTGGTCTACCTGCTCTCCGACGCGGCCGCCGACGTCACCGGGCAGGCGCTCGGGGTCGGCGGCGACCGGATCACCGTCTGGAGCCACCCCGCCGTCGCCGCGGAGATGTCGCGGGAGGGCGGGTGGACGCCCGAGGGGGTCGCCGAGGCGTTCGGCCCGCAGCTCGCGCCACACCTGCAGCCCTACGCACCGGACGCCCCGGCGGGTGCCCGGTGAGCGCCGCGGAGATCGTCGCGGCCGGCAACGCCGCGCTGGCGGCGGCGGACCTGGTGGCCATCGACGTGCACACCCACGTGCACTTCTCCACCCGCTACGCGCAGTCCGCGGAGGGCACCGCCCGGATGGCGCAGATGCAGGAGCACTTCCGCTCCGACGTCGTCGGCGCCGACCTGCCGGGCCTGGCCGCGTACTACCGGGAACGCCGGATGGCCGCGGTGTGCTTCACGATCGACTCGCTCGGCGAGCCGTCCGAGCACGCCCCGACCAACGAGGAGATCGGCGAGCTGGCCGCCGAGCACCGGGACGCGATCATCCCGTTCGGCAGCGTGCACCCGCTGCGCGGCAAGGGCGGCGCCGCGATCGCCCGCCGGCTGATCGAGACCTACGGGATGCGCGGGTTCAAGTTCCACCCGAGCGTCCAGGAGTTCTACCCGAACGACCGGACCGCCTACCCGATCTACGAGGTGCTGGCCGAGTACGGGCTGCCCGCGTTGTTCCACACCGGACAGAACGGCGTCGGCGCGGGGACACCCGGTGGTGGCGGGATCCGGCTGAAGTACTCCGACCCGCTCTACCTCGACGACGTCGCCGCGGACTTCCCGGAGATGCCGATCGTGATGGCGCACCCGTCGTTCCCGTGGCAGGACGTCGCGCTCGCGATCGCCACCCACAAGGCCCAGGTCCACATCGACCTGTCCGGCTGGTCGCCGAAGTACTGGCCCGCCCAGCTCGTCCAGTACGCGAACACGCTGCTCAAGCACAAGGTGCTGTTCGGGACCGACTACCCGCTGTTCTCCCCGGAACGCTGGTGCGCGGACCTGGAGAAGACCGACATCCGGGACACCGTGAAGCCGGGCATCATGCTCGGCAACGCCGCGCGCCTGTTCGGGATCGAGCCGGTGTGACCGGCGCGGAACGGATCGAGGACTTCGCGACCTGGTTCGAGCGGATCACCGCGCTGGCCCCGCGGCGTCCGGCGATCCTCTGCGGCGACCGCACGGTCACCTGGGCGCAGCTCGACGAGTCCGCCGACCGGCTGGCCGGGTACCTCGACCGGGCGGGGGTGCGGCCGGGGCAGCGGTTCGGGCTGGCGGCCCGGAACTCGCCCGACTACGTCGCCGCGCTGATGGCCGTGCTCAAGCTCGGCGCCACCCCGATCAACGTCAACTACCGGTACCGGCCCGCGGAGATGGCCCACGTCCTGACCGGATCCGGCGCCCGGGGCGCGGTCGCCGACCCCGACGTCGTGCCGGCGGTGACCGAGGCCGGTGCCGGCGTCGTCGTCACCGTCGACCCGGCCGGCGGGTTCGGCCCGGAGGTCGCCGCCGCGCGGCGGCTCCCGCGGCGGCAGCGCGCCGACGCCGAGTGGGTGCTCTACACCGGCGGCACGACCGGCTACCCGAAGGCCGTCCTCGGCCGCCAGTCGGAACGGCTGGAGGCGGCGTGGTCCGGCGGCTTCGGCACCCTCGGCATCGACGTCGACGCGATCGGCCCGGACGCGGCGCTGCGCGCGGCGCTGGCCCGGGACCCGTTCGGCCCGGACGGCCTGGTGCACCTGCCGGCGTCGCCGCTCATGCACGGGACCGGCATCTACTCGGCGCTGGGCGCGCTGTGCGTCGGCACGCCGCTGGCCCTGCTGCCGGACCGGCGGACCGAGGGGGAGGACCTGCTCGCCGCGCTCGCCCGGCACGGCGTCACCGACCTCACCATCGTCGGTGACGCCTTCGCCCTGCGGCTGCTCGACGCCCTGGACTCCGCCGCCGCCGAGGGCCGGGACCCCGGGATCGGGCGGCTGCGGCGGATCCGCAGCATCGGCGCGGTGTGGACCCCGCCGGTCAAGCGCCGGCTGCTCGCGCACGCCGACGTGACCCTGATGGACACCATCGCCGCCTCCGAGGGCGGGGTGTACGCGCACGCGCGCGTCACCCGCGAGACCCCGGACGACGAGGTGGGCACCTTCACCCTGGCCCCCGGCGCACGGCTCCTCGACCCCGCCGGCCGGGACGTGCCCCCCGGCTCGGACGAGATCGGGCTGCTCGCCGCCCCGGTGGTCCCGGGCGCTGGCTACGAGGGCGACCCGGACCGCACCGCGGACGCGTTCCGGGACCTCGACGGGGTGCGCTGGTCGGTGCCGGGCGACATGGCGCGGCTCGGCGCCGACGGGCGGCTGCGGCTGCTCGGCCGGGGCAACCAGGTCATCAACACCGGCGGGGAGAAGGTGTTCGCCGACGAGGTGGAGCTGGCCCTGCGCACCCACCCCGGGGTCCGCGACGCCGTCGTGGTCGGCGTGCCCGACGAGCGCTGGGGGACGACGGTCGGGGCGGTCGTCTCGCTCGTCGCGGGCGCCCGGGCCGGCGCGGACGAGCTCGCCGCGCACGTCGGCACCCAGCTGGCCGGGTACAAGAAGCCGCGCCGGATCGCGATCGTGGACGAGGTCCCCCGGCTGGTCACCGGCAAGGCCGACCTGCGGTGGGCCCGCTCGCACCTGGCCGGACGGGAGTCGCCGGTGCGATGAGGATCGGCACGCCACGCGGTGGCTGGTGGGTGGTCGGCGGCGGCGCCACGCTGCTCACCGTCCAGAACGGTCTGATCATGGCGGCGTTCGGCGCCTACCTGGTCGAGGTCACCGCCGACACCGGCTGGGCGGTCGGCGTCGTGGCGCTGGGCTACGCGATCGTTCAGCTGGGCAACGGGTTCGTCGCGCCGCTGACGGGCTGGTGCTGCGACCGGGTCGGGACCCGCGCCGTCGCGGCGTGCGGATCGGTGCTGGCCGCGTCCGGGTTCGTGCTGGCCGCGCTGGCCGGCGGCGAGGGGCAGTTCCTCGGTGCGGTCGTCGTGATCGCGCTCGGGTGCTCGGCCTGCGGGATCATGCCGCTCACCGTGGCGGTGGTGCAGGCCCTGCCGGAACGCCGGACGCTGGCGCTGGGCCTGCTGCCCAGCGGCGTCGCGCTGGGCGGGCTGGCTGTCCCGCTGGTCGTGCTGGCCCTGGAGTCGCTGGGCTGGCGGACGACGTTCCTGCTGGTCGCCGCCGTGCTGGCCGGGGTCGGTCTCGTCGCCGGCTCGGTGCTGCCGTCGCGACCACCGGCCCGTGGGGAGCGGCCACGGGCGTGCGTCGCCGACGAGCCGGCGATCGCGCCCGCACCGGCGCCCGCCGGACCGGACGACGGCGGGCTCAGCCTGCGGTCCGCGCTGCGGACCCGGGCGTTCTGGCTGCTCGTGGCGGGGCACGGGTCCGCGCTGGTGGTGGTGAGCGCGGTCAACCTGCACCTGGTCCCGCTGCTCATCCACCACCACGACCTGTCGCTCACGCTGGCCGGGATGGCGGTGGCCGCGATGTCGGTGGCCCAGCTCGCCGGGCAGGTGCTGATCGGCCTGGTCGGGGACCGGCTGGACACCCGGTTCGTCGCCGCCGGCGCGATGTCCGTGCAGGTGGTCGTCCTGGTGGCACTGGCGACCGTGTCGGCGCCGGCGGCCCTGTTCGGGGCCGCCGTCGTGCACGGGCTCGCCTGGGGGCTGCGCGGGCCGGTGATGACGACCCTGCGCGCCGACTACTTCGGACTCGCCTCGTTCGGCGCCATCATGGGCTGGTCGATGGGGTTCGTGTCGCTGGGGCTCGTGACCGGTCCGCTGCTGGTGACGGCGGTCGAGGCGGGGCCGGGCGGCTACCCGGCGGCGATGCTCGCGCTGGCCGCGGTCACCGCCGCCGGGACGCTGGCCTTCGTACTGCTGCCCCGGCCCGGCCGGGCACCGGACCCGGCCCGGGCCGCGGCGGAGCCCGCGGGACGAGGTCGACGACCGTGAACGTGTCGAGGGGAAGGATCGTGATGACCGACGACGACATCACCGGCCGGGACGGTGTGCTGGACCGGCCGCGCACCTACGTGTTCGACGGCGCCACCAGCCGGCGCGGGTACCCGCTGAACACGATGCTCATGACGCTGCGGTCACCGGCCGCGCGCGAGGAGTTCACCGCGGACGAGGGCGGCTACTGCGACCGGTTCGGGCTGGAGCCCGGGCAGCGCCGCGCCGTCCTGGACCGCGACTGGACGGCGATGCTCGAGCTCGGCGGGAGCATCTTCTACGTCTACAAGCTGGCGATGATGGACGGGGTGTCGATGCAGGGTCTCGGCGGAGTCTTCACCGGTCTCGGCGAGGCCGAGTTCACCGCGCAGCTGCGGTCCGGGGGGCGTTCCGATGGCTGAGGTGATCTGGGGCCTGGCGACCTCGCACGTGCCGTCGATCGGGGCGGCGATGGACCGTGACCTGACCGGGACACCGGCGTGGAAACCGCTGTTCGACGGCTACGGCCCGGCCCGGGCCTGGCTGGCCGACCGGACACCGGACGTCGCGATCGTGATCTACAACGACCACGCGAACGGCCTCGACCCCGCCGCGGTCCCCACGTTCGGTCTGGGCACCGCCGACCGCTACGAGGTGGCCGACGAGGGCTGGGGACCGCGCCCGGTCCCGGATGTGATCGGCGCCCCGGAGCTCTCGCTGCACCTGCTGCAGGCACTCGTCGACGACGGCTTCGACCTGACCGTGTTCGCGCACCTCGACGTGGACCACGGGCTGACCGTGCCGCTGTCGGTCTGGACGCCCGACCCGGGGGAGGCGTGGCCGTGCCCGGTGGTGCCGATCCTGGTCAACGTCATCCACTACCCGCAGCCGACGGCCGCCCGGTGCTGGGCGCTGGGACAGGCGATCGGGCGGGCGGTGCGGTCCTTCGACGGGGCCCGGACGGTGGGGATCCTGGGCACCGGCGGGATGTCGCACCAGCTCGCCGGGAGCCGCGCGGGCTTCATCAACTCCGAGTTCGACCACATGTTCCTGGACGCGATCGACCGGGACCCGGCCGCGCTCGCCGCGCTCGGGCGCGACGACTTCATCCGCCGGGCCGGGTCCGAGGGCATCGAGCTGATCATGTGGCTGATCATGCGCGGTGCGATGAACGAGCGGGTGCGCACCGTGCACACGGCCTATCACGTCCCGGCGTCGAACACGGCGGCCGGCATGGCACTGCTGGACAACACCCCGGCGGGCTGACCGGCCTGCCGTGCCGACAGTCCTGCTGTGCCGACCGGCCGCTGTGCCGGTCGGCCGCTGTGCCGGTCGGCCGCTGTGCTGACAGGCCGCTGTGCTGACAGGCCGCTGTGCTGACAGGCCGCTGTGCCGACCGGCCGCTGTGCCGGCCCGCCGTGTCGGCCGGATGTGTCAGGCGGCCGGTCTCTGCGACGCGACCCGGTGCCGTGCGCCCGTCGCCTCGGCGAGCCGCCGACCGGCAGTGACGGCGTCGTGCGCGACCGCGGTGGCCAGCACCCCACCGGCGGCGAGCGGGGACAGGCTCCAGCCCTCACCCGCGGCCGGCTCCGGCGCCGGGTGCTCGTCGACGACGATCTCGGTGCCCAGCACCCGGTGCCCGGCCAGGTGCGCGGGCGAGCCGTCGAGCAGTGGGTCGCCCAGCTCCTGGGTCTGCACCAGCACCGGGTGCCCGTCCCGGGTGACCCGGACGGTCCCGCGGTAGCGCCCGCAGCGCTCGCCGAGCCGCCCGGCGACCAGCACGTCGCGGGCCCGCAGCGACGCCGTCGGCGCCAGCTCGGCCTCCAGCACGGTGTGGTGGTCGGCCCGGGCGGTGACGACGGTCGGCTCGGGCCGGTAGTCGAGCGAGCCGCCCTCGGCGACCCGGCAGCGCAGCACCGTGCGCGACCCCCGCGACCCGGAACCGGGCAGTGCGACCGCCGCCGCGACGCCGGTGAGCACCAGCGCGGCACCGGGGCCGACGGTGACGACGAGCTCGACGTCGTCGCCGACCAGTGGGGTCGAGGCCGAGCCGACCAGGTGCACGACGGCCTCCGGACTCGCCGCGCCGGCGGCGCCGCGCCGCGGGACCAGCGCGAGCGGGGCCTGCGCGCGCAGCGTGCTGACCACGGTGCGGCCGCCGCGCCGCTCGACGGTCAGGGCCGCGCGGGCGCGCACGCCGGTCCTTCCCGGTGCCGGTGAGCCCGCACTCAGACCGCCGCGCGGACGGCCGCGACCTGCTCCAGCACCCACGCGCCGACCTCGCCGGCGCCCGGGTCCTCGACCAGCGACTGCGCGATCACCGGGAGCTCGCCGCGGATCGTCGCGGCGTCGCCGGTCATGACGCCGAGGTCGGCACCGACCAGCGGCGCGAGGTCGGTCTTGTTGATCACCAGGAGGTCGGCGGTGGTGACGCCGGGCCCGCCCTTGCGGGGCACCTTGTCCCCACCGGCGACGTCGACGACGAAGATCTGCCGGTCCACCAGGCCGCGGGAGAAGACCGCGGTGAGGTTGTCCCCGCCGGACTCGACGAGCACCAGCTCGAGGCCGCCCTCGTCGGCGGAGGCGAACCGCTCCTCCAGGAGCTCGATCGCGTCCAGGTTGGCGGTGATGTCGTCGCGGATCGCGGTGTGCGGGCAGCACCCGGTCTGCACCGCCTCGACCCGCTGCGGGTCGAGCACCCCGGCCCGGCGCAGGAAGTCGGCGTCCTCGGTGGTGTAGATGTCGTTGGTGACCACGGCCAGCCGGACGCGGCCGGCCAGGCTGCGCGCCAGCGCGGCGACCAGCGCGGTCTTGCCGGAGCCGACCGGGCCGCCGATCCCGATCCGCACCGCGCGGCCGGTGTGCGGCGTGGGGGAGTGGTGGTCGTGGTCGGCGACGGTCGGGTCGAAGCTGATCACGTGGCCGTGACCGTGGCCCTGTCCGGTGGCTGTCGGTTCAGGAGGCAAAGAGACGCACCCTCTCGCGGTGGTGGCGGACGTGGGATTCGGCCATCAGGTCGAGGACCGGCGCACCGGGCGCCGGGAGGTCGGCGACCGGACCGGCCGCCAGCGCGGCGGCCTCAGCGGTGAGCTCGTCCAGGTCGGGGCCGAGCGCGACCAGAACGGCGTTGACGGCGAACGGGTCCAGTCCCAGCAGCCGGACGGCCGCCGAGGCGGGCCCGCTGACGGCCAGGTACCCGACGCAGCGTGCGGCCGCCGCCGGGTCCTCGCCGGCGTGGCCGATCACCGCGCCGGCCAGCAGCGGGTGGTGCGGGTGCCGGTGCGCGGAGGTGAGCGCGTCCAGGACCGGCGACGGCCACGCGGCCCGCACCGCCCGCAGCGCCGCCCGCCCCTGGGCCCGCGACGCCGCCCGCTGCGCCGCCGACGGCGTCCGCGCGTCGAACTCGGCGTCCATCGCCCCCCACCCGCCCCCCGGCACGTCACGAGCGGACCCTTCGTCGAAACCCTCGCCACGAGGGGGCCGCTCGTGGGAGAGGGCGGCGGCGTCGGCGGGGGCGGCGGCGTCGGCGGGGGCGGCGGCGTCGGCGGGGGCGGCGGCGTCGGCGGCGGGGCCGCGACCGACCTCCCCGGGAACCTCACGAGCGGACCCTTCGTCGAAACCCTCGCCACGAGGGGTCCGTTCGTGGGAGGCGGCGGGGCGCGCGCGGTGCGCGGCGGCGGCGGCGAAGCAGGCGGCGATCCGGCCGGCGGTGCGCAGGCGGCCGCGGAGAAAGCTCCCGAGGGACTCCACATCGGACACAGCCCCGCGGGAGACGGCCTCCTCCAGGCCGCCGGAGTGCACGTGCCCGCCGCCCGGGAAGCGGGCGTCGGCGAGCACCAGGGACGCGAGACCGGCCACTAGAACAGGAAGTAGCGCTGCGCCATCGGCAGCTCGCTGACCGGGGCCGGCTCGACCACGTCGCCGTCGATCCGCACCTCGAACGAGTCGGGGTCGACCTTCACCTCGGGCGTCGCGTCGTTGTGCACCATCGCCTGCTTGCGCACCGAACGGGTGTCGCCGACCGGCACGCACGGCGTCGCCAGGCCCAGCCGCTCGGGTACGCCCTCGGCCAGCGCGGACGGTGCCATGAAGGTCAGCGAGCCCAGCGCGGCCGGGGTGTGCGCGTAGCCGAACATCGGGCGGCCGTAGACCGGGCCGGGGGTCGGGATCGAGGCGTTCGCGTCGCCCATCTGCGCCCACACCGCGAACCCGCCCTTGAGCACCACCGCGGGCCGCACCCCGAAGAACTTCGGCTCCCACAGCACCAGGTCGGCCAGCTTGCCGAGCTCCACCGACCCGATCTCGGCCGCGGTGCCGTGCGCCAGCGCCGGGTTGATCGTGTACTTCGCGACGTAGCGCTGCGCGCGGACGTTGTCGGCCCGGTCGGAGTCACCGGGCAGCGGCCCGCGGGCGGCCTTCATGACGTGCGCGGTCTGCCAGGTCCGGACGATCACCTCGCCGATCCGGCCCATCGCCTGCGAGTCCGAGCTCATCATCGAGATCGCGCCGACGTCGTGCAGCACGTCCTCGGCGGCGATCGTCGTCGGCCGGATCCGGGACTCGGCGAAGGCCAGGTCCTCGGTCACCGACGGGTTGAGGTGGTGGCACACCATCAGCATGTCGAGGTGCTCGTCGAGGGTGTTGACGGTGTGCGGCCGGGTCGGGTTGGTCGACGAGGGCAGCACGTTGTCCGTGCCGACCACCTCGATGATGTCCGGGGCATGCCCGCCGCCCGCACCCTCGGTGTGGAAGGCGTTGATCGAGCGGCCGGCGATGGCCTCCAGTGTGGACTGCAGGAAGCCGGCCTCGTTGAGCGTGTCGGAGTGCAGCGCGGCCTGGACACCGGTCTCCTCGCAGACCCGCAGGCAGGCGTCGATCGCGGCCGGCGTGGTGCCCCAGTCCTCGTGCAGCTTGAACCCGCCCGCGCCGGCCCGGAGCTGCTCGTGCAGCGCGTCGGTGGAGACGGTGTTGCCCTTGCCGAGCAGCATCAGGTTCACCGGCTGGTGGTCCATCGCAGCCAGCATGCGGGCGATGTTCCACGGGCCGGGGGTGACGGTGGTGGCCTTGGAGCCGTCGACCGGCCCGGTGCCGCCGCCGAACAGCGTCGTGACCCCGGACGCGAGCGCGGTCTCGACCAGCTGCGGGCAGATGAAGTGCACGTGCGCGTCGATCGCGCCGGCGGTGAGGATCTTCCCGTTGCCGGACAACACCTCGGTGCCCGGGCCGATCACCAGGGCGGGGTCGACGCCGTCCATGGTGTCCGGGTTGCCGGCCTTGCCGATGCCGACGATCCGGCCGTCCTTGACACCGACGTCGGCCTTCACCACGCCCCAGTGGTCCAGGATCACCGCGCCGGTGATCACCAGGTCCGGGCAGTGCGCCGCGGTCACCGCGGCCTGCCCCATCGACTCGCGGATGACCTTCCCGCCGCCGAACATCACCTCGTCGCCGGCCGCGGCCCCGCGCGAGCGGTCCTCGGTGACCTCGATCAGCAGGTTGGTGTCGGCGAGCCGGATCCGGTCGCCGACGGTCGGGCCGTAGAGGTCGGCGTAGCGGGCCCGGTCGATGCTCGTCACTGCGCGTACCCCCGCTCGTCGAGGTTCCCGGCCTGCTCGGGCCGCAGGCCAGGGACCCGCCGCGCACCGGTGATCGGCACGAGCGTCACCTCCCGCTCGACACCCGGCTCGAACCGCATCGACGTCCCGGCGGGGACGTCGAGCCGGTGGCCCCAGGCGGCGTCCCGGTCGAACTCCAGGCCCGGGTTCGCGGCGGCGAAGTGGTAGTGCGAACCGACCTGCACCGGCCGGTCCGCGGCGTTGACGACGGTCAGCACGACCCGCTCCCCGCCCGGGTTCTGCTCGACGGGGGAGTCCCCGACGAGGATCTCGCCCGGGATCACGCGATCGGCCCGTGCACGGTGACGAGCTTCGTGCCGTCCGGGAAGGTGGCCTCCACCTGCACCGAGTCCAGCATCTCGGGCACGCCGTCCAGGACGTCGTCGCGGCCCAGGACCTCCCGGCCGCTGGACATGAGCTCGCTGACGGTGCGCCCGTCGCGGGCGCCCTCCAGGACGTGTTCGGTGATCAGCGCGACCGCCTCCGGGTAGTTCATCTTCAGGCCCCGGTCGCGACGGCGGCGGGCGACGTCGGCCGCGACGTGGACGAGCAGTTTGTCCCGCTCCTGGGGGCTGAGGTGCATGGGCGCATTCTCTCCGAAGTCGTGTTTCCGGCTCGTGTCCGCGACGTTTCGACCGGTGACGCGCGGTGATCAACTCGGATCGGGAGCCTGTCGGATCACACGATGTCGCGCCACCGGGGAGTGCGGGCGGTACCGTGGCGGCCGTGACGGACCGGACTCCTGCCCTGGTGCGGGGCGCGGCGGCGATGGTGCTCGCCACGCTGCTGGTGCTCGTCCCCGTCCTGTTCACCCCCGACGGCGACGCCGGTCTCCTCGGCGCCGTCGTCGCGCTCGCCCTGCTGGCCTGTGCCGGCCGGGGTGCCGGTGCGCAGGTCCGCGCGATCGTCACCACCGCCACGACCGTCCGGGAACGGCACCGCGCCGGCCGGACCCTCGGCGTCCCCCGGCACAGCGATCCCGACGCCCCCGGCCGTCCCCGCCCCCGGGCCCCCGGCGCGCTCCGGCCGGAGCCGGCGACCGCCTGACCCCTCTCCTGCCCCACTCATGACGCGGTAGTTCGGCCATGCCGAACTGAAGCGTCATGAGTGGGGCGGGCGGAGCCCGTCCTTCGCCGCGCTCCGGCGTCCGAGTCCTTCCGTCCGGACGACCGCTGGAGCCTTCGTGTCTCGACCCGTCCCCGGCCACCCGGAAGCGGTGGCCTGATGCTCGACTTCCTCTACTACCCCGTCTCGTTCGTCATGCGCGCCTGGCACGAGCTGTTCGCGCTCGTGCTCGGCCCGGCCTCCGGCGTCGCGTGGGCGCTGTCGGTGGTGTTCCTCGTGCTCACCGTGCGGGCACTGCTGGTGCGTTCGGTGTGGACCCGGATGCGCGCCGCCCGGCTCACCCGGGCGCTCGGCCCGCAGCTCACCGTGCTGCGCGAGAAGCACGGGAAGGACGCCCGCCGGCTCGCCGAGGAGACCGCGGCGCTGCACCGCAGGCACGGCTCGTCGCCGATGAAGGGGATGGGCACGATGTTCCTGCAGGTCCCGGTGTTCATCGCCCTGCTGCACGTGCTGCGCTCGTTCAACCGGCCCGGCCTGAGTTTCGCGGAGAACGCGGCGATCGCGAACTACGCCTTCCCGCCCGACCAGGTCGCCTCGTTCCTGCAGGCCCGGCTGTTCGGGGTGCCGCTGTCGGCGTTCCTGCGGATGCCGGCCGAGCAGCTCGCGTCGTTCGGGGGAGCGCCGGTCGGGTCCGGCGCGCCGGCGGCTCTGATCGTGCCGCTGGCGGTGCTCGCGGCGGTGGCCACCCACCTGAGCATGCGGTTTGCCCAGGGCGGCGTCGACGTCTCGGCGCAGCCGGCCGGGATGGGGCAGGTGATGTCCGCCCTGAAGTGGATCGCGCCGGTCGGCGTGCTGGCCGCCGGGCTGCTGTTCCCGGTGCCGGTGGCGCTGCTGCTGTACTGGCTGACCGGCAGCGTCGCGACGCTGGCCCAGCAGGTCGTGCTCACCCGGATCCTGGACCGCCGGCCGGCGCCGGTCGTCGTCCCGCCGCCGGCCCCGAGGGCCCGCGCCCCGAAGCCGGGGCAGAAGCCGGTCCGCGCGTCGCGCTCGTGAGTGGTCGTCGCGGTCCTGACCGCGACAACCACTCACCAGCGCGCCAGCGCCAGGTAGAGGTCGACGCGGTCGGTGAAGCGCCCGAGGTCGCGGCCGGTCAGCTCCTCGACCCGCCCGATCCGGTACCGGACGGTGTTGACGTGCAGGTGCAGCCGCGCCGCGGTGCGACTCCAGGACCCGGACTCGTCGAGGAACGTCTCCAGGGTGGCGACGAGCCCGGTGCCGGACCGCGCGTCGTGCTCGCGCACCGGGCCGAGCACCTGGGCGGCGTAGCCGCGGCGGACGTCGTCGGGCACGCCGGCCAGCAGCGCCACGTGCGAGGTGATCTCCCCGGCCCGGGCGGAGGTGACCGGCCCCGGGCGGGTGGCGGCGAGCCCGGCCGCGTGCAGGGCCTCGCCGAGCGCGCCGGAGAGCGCGTCGGAGGCCGACGGGTGGGAGACGCCGGCGTGCAGCCGCCACCCGCCGAGCCCGGGCGCCAGCCGGTGCAGCGCGGCGAGCGCGGAGTCCGGCCACGACACCGGAGCGGGAGCGGCCGAGCGCGGTCCGGCTCCCCGGTCCGTCCGGGTGGGCGGGTCGGCGGCGAGCACCGCCACGGCGGCGCCGTCGTGCACACCGACGACCGCCGGGCCCGCATCCGCGAGGGCGTCGGTCAGCAGGGCGACCGCCGTCCCCGCCGGCTCCGGTGTCCCGGTGGCACGCAGCACGAGCACGATCAGGGCCCCGTCGGGTTCCAGCCCGGCCTGGCGCAGCCGGACCCGGGTCTCCGGCCGGTCACCCTCCCCGTCGGCGGTCCGGGCCAGGGCGTCGTCGGCGATCGGGCGGGCGACGGCGGCGCGTTCCCGCCGGCGCGCCCGGTCCAGCGCGGCGATCGCGGCGAGTTCCCCGACGGCGTCGACGAGGTCGGGGTCCGGCTCCGGCGCACCGCCAGGAGGGCCCGATCGTCCGGCGCCGTCCGGCGCGCCCGCGCGAGCGGTGGGGTGAGGTGTGCCGGGGCCCGCCGCACCGTCCGGTGGGCCCGACCCGGCGCCTCCGGGCGCGGCCCCGCCGGCGCGGCCCGGGCCGGGGAGCTCGGCGGCGATCAGCCATCCGGCCGCCCGGGAGATCGCGGACCCGGCCGGGACCAGCAGGTGGCGGCCCGCCGTCGCCGGCAACCGGTCGGCGGTGAGGAACGCGGCGACCAGCGCGTCCCGCGCGGGGTCGGGGAGCGGCGGCCCGGCCAGCACGAGACCGCCCGCCGTGAGGACCCGGCAGGTCAGCCCGGTCCCGGCGGAGACCTCGGCGGTCAGCTCGTCGAGCTCCGCGCCCGCGGCCAGCGCGCCCAGCAGCCGCCGGTGCCGGCCCAGCGAGTGCGCGAGCCGGTCACCCCGGGCCGCGGACAGCGCACCGACGACGGCCTCGGTCACCACCCCGAACGACACGTCCACCGGCACTGCGAGCAGCACCAGGCCGTGCCGGCGGCAGGCGTCGACGACGTCCGCGGGCACCTCCCCGAACGCGGCCTCGCCCGCCGCGAGCGCGGTCGCCCCGGCCCCGGCGACGGCGGCGACGAAGCGCTCGCTGTCGTCCGGGCCGTGATGCCACACCAGCCCGGACAGCACCAGCTCGCCGCCGCCCAGGTAGCGCGACGGGTCCGGGAGATCGGTGGTGTAGACCCACCGGACCCGGCGCGCGAGGGAGTCCCCGGGCCCGTGCAGCACGCGCAGTCCCAGGTCGGCGACCAGCTCGGACAGCAGCATTGGAGGAACCTACTGGAGGAATCTACAAGGGCGGGCACCCGAAGCGAACACGATTCGTCACCCCGGCGCCTTCTGCGGGTGACCCGGACCCGGTTCCCTGGACCCGTGCAGCGGACTGTCATCGAGGGCGCCCACGTCGTCACCGTGACCGGGCAGGAGTACCCGGGCGGGCACGTCGTCGTCGAGGGGAACCGGATCGTCGCCGTCGGGCCCGGGCCGGCGCCGCGGGAGGGCCGGGACCGGGCCGTGGACGGCCGCGGCTGCCTGCTCACCCCCGGCCTGGTCAACACCCACCACCACCTCTACCAGTGGGTGACCCGCGGCCTGGCCGTCGACCACACGCTGTTCGAGTGGCTGACCACGCTCTACCCGGTGTGGGCCGGCATCGACGAGCACGCCGTGCACACCGGCGCCACCGGGGCGCTGGCCCGGCTCGCGCTGTCGGGCTGCACCACCTCCACCGACCACCACTACGTCTTCCCCCGCGAGGGCGGTGACCTGCTCGGCGCCGAGATCCGGGCCGCGGGCGAGGTCGGCCTGCGGTTCCACCCGACCCGCGGCTCGATGGACCTGGGCCGCAGCGCCGGGGGGCTTCCGCCGGACCACGTCGTCGAGGACCGCGACGCGATCATGGCCGCGTCCGCCGACGCCGTCGCCCGCTGGCACGACCCGTCGCCGGGCTCGATGCTGCGGGTCGCGCTCGCCCCGTGCTCGCCGTTCTCGGTGACCGGCGGGCTGATGCGGGACTCGGCGGCGCTGGCCCGCGAGCTCGGCGTCCGGCTGCACACCCACCTCGCCGAGACCGCCGACGAGGAGACCTTCTGCCGGGAGCGGTTCGGCTGCACCCCGACCGAGTACGTCGCCGACCTCGGCTGGACCGGCGAGGACGTCTGGTTCGCGCACACCGTGCACCTCGACGACGACGCGGTGAAGACGATCGGATCCACCGGCACCGGCGTCGCGCACTGCCCGACCTCCAACGGCCGGCTCGGCGCCGGGATCGCCCGGGTCCGGGACCTGGTCGACGCCGGCGCCCGGGTCGGGCTCGGGGTGGACGGGGCCGCGTCGAACGAGGGCACCCACCTGCTGGAGGAGGTCAAGCACGCGGTGCTGTTCGCCCGCGCCGTCGGCGGCCCGACCGCGATGAGCGTCCGCAAGGCCCTGGAGCTGGGCACCCTCGGCGGGGCCCGGGTGCTGGGCCGCGACGACGAGATCGGCGCCCTCGAGCCCGGCCGGCTCGCCGACCTGGCGCTGTGGCGGATCGACGGGCTCGCACACGCCGACGTCGCCGACCCGGTCGCCGCGCTCGTCCTCGGGTCGCCGCCGCCGCTGGAGCTGCTGCTCGTCGACGGGCGCCCGGTCGTCGAGTCCGGCCGGGTCGTCACCGTCGACACCGACGCCGTCGCCGCCGAGTGCGCCGCGGTGCACCGCGACCTGATCGACAAGGCCGGGTGAGCGGGTGGACCTGCACACCGTCACCGGCTTCCGCCGGGCGCACGACCGCGCCGACCTCGCGCTCGCACCCGGCGAGCGGCTGCTCGGCGGCGGGACCTGGCTGTTCTCCGAACCGCAGTCCGACGTCACCGGGCTGGTCGACCTGACGACGATGGGCTGGGACCCGATCGTCGTGCACGACGACGGCGGGCTGGAGATCGCCGCGACCGCCACGATCGCCGAGCTCGCGGCGTACGGCGGGGCGACCGGGCGGCCGCTGTTCGCGCAGTGCGCGCACGCGCTGCTGGCGTCGGAGAAGATCTGGCACACCGCGACCGTCGGCGGGAACGTCTGCCGGTCCTTCGCCGCCGCCGGGATGGTCGCGCTCTGCACCGCGCTCGACGGCGTCGCGCTGGTCTGGACCCCGGACGGCGGGCGGTACCGGGTCCCGGTGGCCGAGCTGGTCACCGGGAACGGCACCAACGCGCTGCGCCCCGGCGAGGTGCTGCGCTCCCTCGAGCTCCCGGCGCACGCGCTGCGGGCGCGCACCGCGTTCCGCAGGATCGCGCTCGCCGAGCTGGGCCGCTCCGGGGCGGTGCTGACCGGACGGGTCGACCCCGGCGGCGCCGTCTGCTTCGGGATCACCGCCGCGACGGCCGCGCCGACGGTGCTGCGCTATCCCGGGCTCCCCGGTGTGCGGCGGCTGCGCGCCGACGCCGAAGCCCTCACCGGCTACTACTCCGATCCGCTGGGCAGCGCCGACTGGCGGCGCGCGGTCAGCGCACACCTGCTCGCCGAGATCCACGAGGAGCTGGCCGGGTGAAGGTCAGGATCAACGGCGTCGAGATCGACGGAGAACCGCGCCCGGGACAGTGCACCCGGACCTTCCTGCGCGAGCACGGCCACGCCGGGGTCAAGAAGGGCTGCGACGCCGGGGACTGCGGTGCCTGCACGGTGCTGCTCGACGGGCGCGCGGTGCACTCCTGCATCGTCCCGGCCCAGCGCCTCGACGGCGCCGAGATCACCACCGTCACCGGCCTGACCGGCGCCGACGGGAGCCTGCACCCGATGCAGCAGGCGTTCGTGGACCACTTCGGGTTCCAGTGCGGGTTCTGCACCGCCGGACAGATCGTCACCGCATCCACACTGGACGAGTCCGACCTGGACGACCTCCCGCGCCGGATGAAGGGCAACCTGTGCCGGTGCACCGGCTACCGGTCGATCCGGGAGTCGATCGAGGCCGGAGTCCGCGCCCGGTCGCCACGCACGGACCCCTCGTGGCAGCAGCCGCCACCAACGGTCCGTGCGTGCGACGCGGTGGGCGTGTGCGGCGCGGCCGGGAAGCGCGGTGGCACGGGCGCCTGCTCGGGCGGCGTCGGCCACTCCGCCCGGCCCCCGGCCGCCGAACGCGTCGTCACCGGCACCGAGCCCTTCACCTTCGACACCGACCTCACCGGCGCGCTGCACCTGCGAATCCTCGGCTCCCCGCACGCGCACGCCCGGATCCGCTCGATCGACACCACCGCCGCCGAGGCCGCGCCCGGCGTGCACCTGGTGCTCACCCACCACGACGTCCCGCAGCTGCGCTACTCGACCGGCCGGCACGAGCACCGCACCGACGACCCGGACGACACCCGGATGCTCGACGACGTCGTGCGGCACGTCGGGCAGCGGGTCGCCGCCGTCGTCGCGGACGGCCCGGCGCAGGCCGAGGCCGCCGCCCGGCTGATCGAGGTCGACTACGAGGTGCTGCCCGCCGTCCTCGACCCGGAGGAGGCGCGTACGCCCGGGGCGCCGCTGCTGCACCCGGACCGCACCCCGGAGGACCGGGTCGACGACGCCGGCCGCAACGTCGTCCTGGCCCTGCACGGCGGGCACGGCGGCGACGTCGGCGCGGCGCTGGCCGCGTCGCGCGTGACGGTGTCCGGGACCTGGTCCACCAGCCGGGTCAGCCACGCCCAGCTCGAGTGCCACGGCGCGATCGGCTCGCTCGACCCCGACGGCCGGCTGGTGCTGCGCTCCGGCACGCAGGTCCCGTTCCTCACCCGCGACGAGCTGGCCCGCGTGCTCGGACTCGACCAGGAGCGGGTCCGGGTGCACACCGCCCGGGTCGGCGGCGGCTTCGGCGGCAAGCAGGAGATGTTCGCCGAGGACCTCGTCGGGCTCGCCGTGCTGCGGACCGGACGCACCGTCGTCCACGAGTTCACCCGGGCCGAGGAGTTCGGCCGCACCTCGGTGCGGCACCCGATGCGGGTCGGCGTCACCCTCGGCGCCGACGAGCGCGGCCGGCTCACCGCGATGAAGCTCGACGTCCTCTCCGACACCGGCGCCTACGGCAACCACTCCCGCGGGGTGCTGTTCCACTCCGTCGCCGAGTCGGTCAGCGTCTACAACTGCCCGGTCAAGCACCTCGACGCCGAGGTCGTCTACACCAACAACGTCCCCAGTGGAGCGTTCCGCGGCTACGGGCTCGGGCAGGTGCTGCTCGGCGTCGAGTCCGCGATGGACGAGCTGGCCGTGGAGCTCGGCATCGACCCCTACGAGCTGCGGCGGGTCAACATGGTCCGCGCCGGGGACCCGCTGCACGTCGCGCACCGTCCCGAGCCGGAACACGACCTGCACTGGACCAGCTACGGCATGGACCAGTGCCTGGACCTGGTCCAGGACGCGCTGCGCCGGGACCCGGGCGCACCCGCGCCGGACGGCTGGCAGGTCGGCGAGGGCATGGCGCTGGGCATGATGACGACGATGGCGCCGTTCGGGCACGCCGCCACCGCGACGGTGACCCTGCTGCCCGGTGGGCGCTACCGGATCGGCGTCGGCACCGTCGAGTTCGGCAACGGGACCACCACCACGCACCGCCAGGTCGTCGCCGACGTGCTCGGCACCACCCCGGACCGGATCGAGATCCGGCACGGCGACACCGACGCCTGTGGCTACGACACCGGCGCGTTCGCCTCGGCCGGGACGACGGTCGCCGGCAAGGCGCTGTACCGGGCCGCGCTGGCGCTGCGCGGGAGGATCCTGGACGTCACCGGGGAGGGGACACTGCACCCCGGCGGCGTCCGCACGGACGGTCGCGAGTGGACGGCCGCGGAGGTGCTCGCGGCGGCCGGGGCCCCCGAGGGACTGACCTGCGAAGGCACCGAGCCGGGGGCGGAGCGGGCGATCACCGCGAACGTGCACGGCGTGCGGGTCGCGGTGCACCCCGGCACCGGCGAGGTGCGGGTGCTGCGCGCGGTGCACGCCGCCGACGCGGGCACCGTGCTCAACCCGGAGCAGCTGCGCGGCCAGATCGAGGGCGGCGTCGCGATGGGGATGGGCAGCGCGCTCTACGAGGAGGTGTACGTCGGCGACGACGGCGCGGTCACCAACCCGGTCTTCCGCACCTACCGGGTGCCGCAGATGGTCGACGTGCCGCCGGTGGAGGTGCTGTTCGCGTCGACCTCCGACGACCTCGGGCCGTTCGGGGCGAAGTCGATGAGCGAGGCGCCCTACAACCCGGTCGCCCCGGCGATCGGGAACGCGATCCGCCGCGCGCTGGGGGTGCGGCCCTACCACCAGCCGTTCTCCCGGGACCGGGTGTGGCGGCTGGCCGCGGGTGGGGGCTGAGGCTCAGAAGTCGCGGTCGGCCTGGGACGCGCCGCCGGAGATGCGGCGCAGGTGCACGTGCCGGGCCAGCCGGATCGCCGGGCGGATCAGCAGCTCGATCGAGCCGACGATGAACAGCCAGGTCCCCAGCCGGGTGGTGGACGCGGACAGGAACAGCACGCTGCCGATGAGGAACCACAGTCCGATGAGGATGTCGTTGACGATGCTGAGCACCTCGTAGCGGCGCCGGATCACCAGCTCCCGGTCGCCGACCCGCACGGTGACCGTCCGCCCGCTCTCGCTGATCCCCACGACGCGGGACTACCCGGCCGTGTCCGTGATCACCCGTTGCGGAACGCGGCGAGCCGGTGGTCTCCGTCCACTCCGGGGCCGGTGACGACCTCGAGCAGCCGGGGACCGTCGGCGTCGAACGCCTCCTTGAGGGCCGCGGCGGTCGCCGCGGCGTCGCGGACCGACACCGCCGGGACGCCGTACCCCTCGGCGATCTTCACGAAGTCCAGGCCGGGCACGTCCAGCCCCGGGGTCTCGCCGGTGCCCAGCAGGCCGGCGAATCCGCGCAGCGCTCCGTAGGTGCCGTTCTTGAGGATCACGAACACCACCGGGACCCGGTACTGCGCCGCCGTCCAGAGTGCGGTGATGCCGTAGTTCGCCGACCCGTCGCCGACGAGGGCGACCACCCGGCGCGCGGACCCGTGCGCGAGCTGGGCACCGACCGCGGCGGGCAGCCCGAACCCGAGCGCGCCCGAGGCGGGGAACAGGTAGCCCCCCGGTGCGGCGAGGTCGGCCTGGGCCCAGTAGGCCTCCGCGGTGGATGTCGACTCGACCACGTGCACCGCGTCGTCCGGGGCGGCCTCGCGGACCAGCGCGAACAGTTCCTCCGGCGGTACGTGACCGGTCGCGGAGGCGGGCCGGGGGAACGGCGGACGCGGCGGCAGCGGCGGGCGGCCGGAGGCCGGGACCCGCCCGGCGAGGGCGGCCAGCGCGGGGCCGACCGGGGCGACCCAGGCCTCGCCGACCGGGGCGCGGGCGGCCTCGTCCGGGTCGGCGGTCAGGTGCAGCAGCCGCGCGCCCTCGGGCAGCAGGTCACCGGGCAGGAACTGGTGGTAGCGGAACACCGGCGCCCCGGCGACGAGGACCACGTCGTGGCCGTCGAGCCGCTCGGTCACCGCCCGCACCGACGCCGGCAGCACACCCCGGAACGCCGGGTGCCGGGTCGGGAACGGGCAGCGCGACGCCGACGGGGCGATCCACACCGGACACCCGAGCGACTCGGCGAGCCGCACCGCGTCGGAGTTCGCGCGGTCGGCGTCGACCTGCGGGCCGAGCACCAGCACCGGGTTGCGGGCGCCGGCGAGCAGCCCGGCGAGCTCGTCGAGGGCACCGGTGTCGAGCGCGGCCGCCGGGGTGGTGCGCCGCCCGGGCAGGTGCGACGCCGCCGGGGCGGCCTCGGCGGCCCAGTCGTCGTAGGGGACCGACAGGTAGACCGGGCCGCGCGGCGGCAGCAGCGCGGTGTGCACCGCCTGGGACAGCGCGCGCGGCACGTCCTGCGGATCCAGCGGCTCGGCGGCCCACTTGACCAGTGGCCGGGTCAGCGACGCCGCGTCCACGTTGGTCAGCATCACCTCCTGGCCGACCGTGGAGCGGACCTGCTGCCCGGCCGTGAGCACCAGCGGGGTGTGCGAGTAGACCGCGTTGGTCAGCGCGCCCATCGCGTTGCCGGACCCGGACGCGGCGTGCAGGTTCACCAGCGCGGGTCCGCCGGTGACCTGGGCGTAGCCGTCGGCCATGCCGAGCACCGCGCCCTCGTGCAGGCCGAGCACGTACCGGGTGCCCTCGGGCATCGCGGCCAGGAACGGCAGCTCGTTCGACCCGGGGTTGCCGAACACGGTGTCGATCCCGTGCGCGCGCAGGACCTGCCAGCTGACGTCACCGATGGTCGTCACGACCCGCACGGTAGGACGCGATCAGCCGGGGCGGAAGGCCCGACCGGCGGCGGCCGCCAGCGCGGACCGGTGCCGCGCGTGCTCGGCCGGGTCGTCGCCGGCGTCCGCGGTGACCGTCGGGGACACCGGCGACCACGCCAGCGACAGCCCGATCACCATCGCGTAGACGTCGTGCGGAGCGAGCGCGGGGTCGATCAGCCCGGCGTCCTGGGCCTCCCGCACCGCGGCGGTCTTGTCCGCCATCTGGTCGGTCGCCGCCTCCAGCAGGTCCCCGGTCGGCACGCGTTCCAGCCGGGCCCAGGCCGCCAGCCGGACGACCTCCGGGCGCTCCAGATAGGCGTCGTAGAGCCGGGCCGCGTACCCGGACAGGTCGGTGGCGTCGAACGGCACCATGTTCACGATCAGCGCGAGGTGCTCGGCGAACACCGCGTCGAACAGGCCGTCCTTGGAGTTGAACCAGGCGTAGATCTGGGCCTTGTTCGCCCCGGCCGCCTCGGCGATCCGGTCCACCCGGGCGCCGGCGATCCCGTGCCGCGAGAACTCGGCCGCCGCGGCGTCGAGCAGGCGGCGGCGGGTGGCGGTTCCGTCCCTCGTGCGGGAGTCCGGCGCGGCACCCGCACGGACGACCGTCGCGCGGCGTGACCCGCGACCGGACGACGTCGTGGTCCGGCTGACCCACTGCGGCGTCTGCGCGACCGACCTGCACGCGCTGCGCGGATCCGACCCCGCCGCCTTCCCGCTGGTCGCCGGGCACGAGATGACCGGCGTGGTGGACGCCGTCGGTTCCGCGGTGGCCGACCTGGCGCCGGGGGACCGGGTCGCGGTCGGCAACATCGTCGGGTCCTGCCGGGTGTGCGAGGAGTGCCGCGCCGGGCGGGAGAACGACTGCGCCGCGTTCCCGACGCTCACCTACGGCGGACCGGACCCGTACTCGGGCGGGACGACGATGGGCGGGTTCTCGACGACGATCGTCGTCGACCGGCACTTCGTGTACGCGCTGCCGGAGGGCCTCGATCCCGCCGCCGCGGCGCCGCTGATGTGCGCGGGGGTCACCACCTTCGCGCCGCTGCGCCGGTTCGGCGCCGGCCCGGGCGTCTCGGTCGGGGTGGTCGGGGTCGGCGGGCTCGGGCACCTGGCGCTGAAGTTCTCCCGCGCGCTCGGCGCCCACACCGTCGCCCTGACCTCGAGCGGGGCCAAGCGGGACGCCGCGCTCGCGCTCGGCGCCGACGACGTCGTCGTCACCTCCGACGCGGCGGCGATGGCCGGGGCGGCCCGCTCGCTCGACCTGGTGCTCGACACGACCGGGGCGGGCCTGGATCTCGATCCCTACCTGCGGGCGCTGCGGGTGGACGGCACCTACGTGCTGGCCGGGATCCCGCCGAAGACCCTGGCCGTGGACCCGATGAGCCTGATCGTGGGGGAGAAGCGGATCGCCGGCACCGGGTCCGGCGGGGTGCCGATCACCCGCGAGATGCTCGACTTCAGCGCAGCGCACGGGATCACCGCCGACGTCGAGGTGCTCCCCGCGGACCGGCTCGGTGAGGCGCTCGACCGGCTGGCGCGCGGCGAGGCCCGGTTCCGGTACGTGCTGGACGTCGCGTCGGCCTGAGGAGGCGGTCCGGGGCGCCGGCCGACCGCCGTCAGGAGGTGGGCCGGACCGCCGGGACCTCGGCCGCCGGTGCGGCGCGGCGGTGGTGCAGCACGACGAGCGGCCGCACGCTCAGCGCGGCGGCGGCCAGCAGCAGCGTGACCGCGGCCGGGGCGGTGTGTACGGAGGCGATCGTGGCGGCGGCGAGCAGGACCATGAGCAGCCCGGCCAGCGCGACCGGCCGCACGGAGACGGTGCCTCGGGCCGGAGCGGCTCGGAACATGGTGACCACCTCTCGCCGACGCGCGGTGAGCGCATCCCGAACAGAGGAGTTCGGTCCGGCTAACTCTACGCCTCGGCGCACCTTGCACGGAACCCGGTCGGAGTGATCGACCCCACCACTCGCGTCCGGAGAGGTGACCACCTATCGTGTCTCTGTGATCACCAGGAGCGACGGGGGTACCGGGTGACCGTGACTCCGGAGCGTGCCGACCCGTCGTCGCACGTCCTCGCCGTGCCGGTCGGCGACGAGCAGATGTGCGAGATGGTGTCGCAGTTCCTCGCCGGTGGGCTGGCCGCCGGGGAGCGTGTGTCCTACTTCGACGACGACACCGCCGACGCGGTGCTCGCCCGGCTGTGCGACGACGGCGTCGACGTCACCGAACCGCTGCGCACCGGCCAGTTCCAGCTCGTGCCGCAGGAGTTCACCCGGGCCGCGCTGCTGGCCCCGATGGACGAGCTGGGCGGCGTGCTCGAGCACAACATGCAGTCCGCCATCGACGACGGCTGGAACGGGTTGCGGTTCACCGGCCAGATGAACCACGGCCTGACCCGCGAGGGCGGGCAGCGGCTCGACGAGTACGACCAGGTCCTCGACGACGCCATGCGCGGCCGGCCCGTGCACGGACTGTGCATCTACGACCACGCCCGCTACCCGGACGACCTGATCGCGACCATGCGCCGGCTGCACGCCGTCGAGATCGAGTCGCCCCCGGTCTACGACGACAGCCTGCTGCGGATCACCGAGTCCGCCCCGGACCGGATCCGGCTGGCCGGCGAGGTCGACCACGTCAACCGGCCGCTGATGCGCCGGGTGATCGGCCGCTACCTGGACCGGATCGCGCGCGGCGACGTCGACAACGACGTGCTGTCGGTCGATCTGGCCTCGCTGCGGTTCTGCGACGTCGCGTCGGCGGTGAGCGTCGTGCACGCGGCCGAGGAGCTCCCGGTGACGCTGCGCCTGCGGCTGGACAACGTGCGGCCGGGGATCGCCCGGCTGCTCGACCGGTGCGGCGCCGCCTTCGCCCCCCAGCTCGAGATGAAGGTGCGGGACCGGACCGCGCTGTGCACGGCCGACGCGCTGGCGCTCGCGGCAGGAGGTGCGGGGTGACCGCGCTGCGCCACGCCCTGTGCTGGTACTCCGGCGACACCGACCTGCACGCCCGGCTGGGCGACGTCGTCGTCGGCGCGCTGCGCGAGGGCGGCACCGTCGCGGTCGAGCTGCGGCCGGCCACCGAGGTCGCGCTGCGGGGCCGGGTGGCCGACGAGCTCGGCGCCGACGCGGTCGCCGGCCTGCTCCGGCTGGAGCGGCAGGCCGGGCCCGACGGCCCGTCGGGACAGACGGACGCGGTGCGCGCGGCCCGGGTGCTGCGTGCCCACGCCGAACGCATCGGCGGCCCGCTCACCGTGGTCGCCGAACACGCGGCCGTGCACAGCGGCGCGGACGCCTACTGGAACGAGATCGAGGCGGCGGTGCACGTCGCGCTGGCCGACCTGCCGCTGGAGCTGCTCTGCTTCTTCCCGGACGAGCTGCCCCAGCCGCTCGTGCCGGCCGCCCGCGCCGCGCACCCGTTCGACCTGCACGACGGCGACCTGGTGCCGACCGGCGAGGCGTGCGACCCGCGGCGGCTGCTCGCCGAGCGGCCCGCACCGGTCCCGGCCGAGCTCGGGCCGCCACTGGTGGACCTCGCGTTCGACGGCGTCCGGCTGCGGGACGTCCGCGCGGCGGTCGACCGGGCGATGCGCGAGCAGGGGTTCACGCGGAGCCGGGCCGAGGACGTGACGGTGGCGGTCAACGAGGTCGCGACGAACGCCGTGCAGCACGGCGGCGGGAAGGCCCGGCTGATGCTCTGGACCCCGGACGCCGACGTCGTCTGCGAGATCCACGACTCCGGCACCCTCGCCGACCCGCTGCCCGGGCTCGCACCGCCGGACCCCGGGGCCGAGCACGGACGGGGGATCTGGATCGCCCGCCAGCTGTGCGACCTGCTGCACGTCTGGGCCGACGTGGAGGGCACGCACGTCCGGATCCGCGCCGCGGCCTGACCACGGGCGCGGGCGCCGGTCCCGCTCAGCGGGTGTCGAGGCGGTGGAACGACTCGACGAGCGTGCCGTGCGGGAACCCGGCGCGCGTCGCCTGGGAGCCGGCCCACCGGCCGAGCATGTCCTCGAGGTCGGTCATGTGCGCGGTCTGGCTCTCGTGCGCCCGCAGCGCGGCGATCTTGCGGTCGAACGTGCCCGTGATGTCGACGTGCCGGGCCCCGTCCGGGTCGTCGTCCGGGGCGCCGCCGAGCACCCACACCTCGGGCACGGTGTGCGCCTCGAGGCCCTCGGCGGCCAGCTCCGGGTGGGCCCAGGGGTTGCGAGCGTCCGGGTAGACGGCGCACAGCGCGGCCTCGCCGGTGGCGGTGTGGTCGGGGTGGCTGCCGTACATGCTCCGCAGGTCGCGCACCGGCTGCGGCACGACGACCCGGTCCGGCCGGACCTGCCGGATCACCCGGGCCAGGTCGCGGCGCAGCTCCAGGGTGACCGTGAGCCGGCCGTCGGGGTACCCCAGGAACACCACGTCGGTGACGCCGCAGGCGGCCGCCGCCTTGCGCTGCTCGGCCTGCCGGATCCCGGCGATGTCCGAGCGCGGCACCGCCGGGTCGAAGCCGCCGGCGTCGCCGTCGGTGACCAGGCAGTAGGTGACGTCGACGCCGGCGTCGGTCCAGACGGCGACGGTGCCGCTGCAGGAGAAGTCGATGTCGTCGGGGTGCGCGGCGATCACCAGCGCCCGGTCGATGCGGGTGTGCGCGCGGTCGTCGGAGGCGGTGCGGTCGGTGCTGTCGGTCTGCTCGGACACGGCTCCATCCGACCACCGCGTGCCGCTCACGGCGACCCCGGGGACGTGACGCCCAGCACGAGCAGGCCGGCCGCGACCGACCCGGCGGACCAGACCAGGGCCCGGGCCAGGTTGAGCCGCAGCAGGCGGCGCAGGCCGTCCGGCGCGGTGTGCGGGTCGAGCCGGCCGTGCAGGGAGGCGGCGGGCAGGGTGACGGCGACGCCGGCCGCGGCGAGCACCGCCACCGTCCACACCAGAGGTTCGCGGGGGGCGAGGACCAGCAGGACGGCGGTGGCGACGCCTTGGACGACCCACGGCGGCCCGACCACCGCGGTGATCGCGCGGCTGTGCGTCTCGTGGTGCCGCCGCCACGCCGCACCCGCCGGGACGTGCGCGAACGCCGGGTAGACCACGGCCTGGACCGTCCAGGCCACCCCGGTCAGGAACAGCGTCGCGGCGGCCTGGACGACGGCGGCGGTCAGCACCCGGCCAGTCTCGCCGGGCCGTGGCCGGGGCGCGCGTCCGATCGCGCCGCGCCCCTCGTGCGCCCCAGCGCGGTCAGGAGCCGCCGGGCTCCTGGACCTGCCGCTCCAGCTGGTCCTGGAAGTCGCGCTGGCACTGCTCGATCGCGGCCTGGTCGCTCCCGGCCCGTTGGACGCAGTCGTAGAACTCGCCACCGCCGACCTGGTTGAAGATCCCGACGGCGAACACGACGACCAGTACCGACCCGATGATGCCCAGCAGGCCCAGCACCAGACCGCTGATGGCCACGCCGCGGTTGGTGGCGACACCCCGGGCGGCGCGGGAGATGCCGATGATGCCGAGCGCGACGGCGACCAGGCCCAGCACGCCGCCGATCAGGACGATCGCGGACAGCAGGGCGAGGATGCCGAACACCAGCGCGGCGGTCCCGACGCCGTTGCGCGGCGGGGCGCCCTGACCGCCGCCGCCGTAGCCGTAGCCGCCGTCGGTGCCGGCGGGGCGTGCCGGGTAGCCGCCGTACTGCTGCTGGTCGCCGTGCTGGGGGCTGCCGTACTGCGGCCCGCCGTAGGGCTGCTGGGCCCCGTACTGCGGGTCACCCTGCTGAGGGCCGCCGTACTGCTGGCCGTACTGCTGGCCGTACTGCCCGGGACCGCCGTACTGGGGGGCGCCGTACTGCTGGCCGTACTGCCCGGCGCCGCCGTACTGCTGATCGCCGGGCGGGGAACCGCCGTAGGGCTGCCCGCCGTAGTGCGCCCCGCCGTACCCCTCCTGCCCGCCGTACTGCGGCATCCCCTGCGTCCCCTGCTGCCCGGCGGCCTGCGCGCCGCCGTGGCCCGCGTCGTACTGCTGGGTCGGCTGGTCACCGGACCCGGCCTCGCCCTGAACGGGCCGCTCCGGCCGGTCGGGGTCCTGCGGGTCACCCGGCTGACCCGGGTAGGGCGGTGGGCTGCTCACGGTGGTCCTCTCCGCCGACCCGGCCCGCGACGGGCCCTCGGCGCTGCCGACGATGCTCTGGGCCGATGATCCCGGCACGTGCGCCGCAGGTCCAACCGAACCGCCCGCCCGAGGGGTGCCGGTGTTCCGCCTGCGACGGCACGCGGACCGTGGTGGGATGCCCGGCGTGAGCGGCATCGACGAGATCGAGGAATGGACCCGGGCCCAGCGCCGGGTGATCGACCTGGTCCGGGACCTGCCGGCCGACCGGTCCGGGCTGACCGTCCCGGCCTGCCCGGACTGGACCGTGCGGGACCTGTTCTCGCACATGGTCGGCCTCGGTGCGGACGTCGTCGCGGGCGACGAGCCGGACGACCACAACGAGCGGTGGACCCGGGCGCAGGTCGAGCGGCGGCGGGACCGCGACGTCGGCGAGCTCGTCGCCGAGTGGGAGTCGCTGACCGGTCCGATGCAGGACTGGATGCGGGCCCACACCACCCGTCCGCTCGGCGACGTGATCATCCACGAGCAGGACCTGCGCGGCGCGCTCGGTGAGCCGGGCGCCCAGCACACCCCCGGCCTGCACGCGTTGCGCGACAAGTTCGCCGGCCGGTTCCGGGCCGAGGCCGCCGACCTGCCGCCGATCGCGCTGGTCGGGGACGGATGGCGGTGGGTGTCGTCCGGCGAGGAGGGCGACGCGGCCGTCGTCGTCCGCACGACGGACTTCCACCTGGCCCGCGCCCTGGTCACCCGCCGCTCGGCGGCCCAGCTGCGGTCCTGGGTCGAGCGCGGCGATGTCGAGCCCCACCTCGACGCGTTCGCGATGCTGGGCCCGCTGCCCGGGGCCGATCTCGACGAGTCGTGACCGCCGTCCCCGAATTGTCAGGACCATGAACGTGACACGGTCCTGACATTGGTCCAGACTGTGCGGCGTGAGCGTGCAATCCACCCACCCCGTCCCCGCGCTCGACGACGCGCTGATCGAGCGCGCCGTCGCGCGCGTGCGCCGCTGGACCGAGCGCACCGGATCCGACCCGGCCGTCGGGCGTGACGACCCGACGGCCCGGCTCGCCGAGCTGATGCACGACCCCGCGGGGGTCGACTTCACGCTGCGGTTCGTCGACCGGGTCGCCCGCCCCGCCGACGACCGGGTCGCCGCGCGTGAGCTGGCCCGTCTGACCGGGGCCGGGGCGGAGCTGCCCGGGTTCGTCGGCGGGACCGACCGGTTGCTGCTGCGGGCCGGGGCGCGGCTGGCGCCCGCGCTGCCGCACGTCGTCGTCCCGGCCGCGAGGGCTCGGCTGCGGTCGCTGGTCGGCCACCTGATCGTCGACGCCGGCGGGCGCTCGCTGCGCCGCCGGCTCGCCGCCGCGGAGGCCGAGGGGCATCGGCTCAACCTCAACCTGCTCGGCGAGGCGGTGCTCGGCGAGGCCGAGGCCGACCGCCGCCTGGAGCGGACGATCGCGCTGCTGCGCCGCCAGGGCGTCGACCACGTGTCGGTGAAGGCGTCGTCGGTGGCTTCCCAGCTCGTCCCGTGGGACCTGGAGGGCAGCCGGGACCGCCTGGTCGAGCGGTTGGTGCCGCTCTACCGCCAGGCCCGCGACGGCGGCGTGTTCGTGAACCTGGACATGGAGGAGTACAAGGACCTCCACCTGACCGTCGCGCTGTTCACCACGCTGCTGTCCCGCCCGGAGTTCCGCGACCTGCCGGCCGGGATCGTGCTGCAGGCCTACCTGCCCGACTCGGTCGCCGCGCTCGACGAGCTCGGCGAGTTCGCCGCCCGTCGTGCGGCGGCGGGCGGGGCGCCGATCAAGGTGCGGCTGGTCAAGGGCGCCAACCTGGCCATGGAGAAGGTCGACGCCGAGGTGCACGACTGGCCGCAGGCGCCGTACGTGACCAAGGCCGAGGTGGACGCCAACTACGTCCGGCTGCTGGACCGCGCGATCGGCGGGCACGCGGTCGCCGGCGGTGCGCCGGTCCACGGCTCGCACCCGCTCCGTCTCGGGGTCGCCAGCCACCACCTGCACCACGTGGCGCTCGCCCTCGAGCTCGCCGAGGCCCGCGGTGCCCGCGCCCAGCTCGACCTGGAGATGCTGCAGGGGATGGCGCCGGCGTTCGCCCGGGCCGTCGCCGAGGACCTGCCGGAGTCCGGGCCCGGGTCGAAGCTCGTCCTCTACACCCCGGTGGTGCACCGCGGCGACTTCGACACCGCGGTGTCCTACCTGGTCCGGCGGCTGGAGGAGAACGCCTCGCCGGAGGGCTACCTCTACGCGCTGTTCACCCCGGACGCGGGCCCGTCGTCCTACCTGGACCGGTTCCTCGCGTCGGTGCGCGACCGCGACGCCGTCGCCGACACCCCGGCCCGCACCCAGGACCGGAACGTCGACGCGCCGGTCGGCAAGGACGGTCCGCTGCCGGACGGCCCCGTCACGCCCGGCTTCGTGGGCGAGCCGGACACCGATCCCTCGCTGCCGGCGAACCGGGACTGGGCCCGCCGGGCGGCGACCGTGACCGCGTCGCGGACGGAGGTCGCGGTCGTCACCGATCCGTCCGAGGTGGACGCCGCCGTGCGTCGGGCGCGCGAGTCGGGCTGGCGTGACGTGCCGGCCGCCGAGCGGGCCGCGATCCTGCGCCGGGCCGCCCGGGCGCTGGCCGCGGCGCGCGGCCCGCTGCTGTCCACGATGATCGCCGAGGGCGGCAAGACCGTCGCCGAGGCCGATCCGGAGATCTCCGAAGCGGTCGACTTCGCCGCCTACTACGCCGAGCGGGCCGCCGAGCTCGACGGTGCCCCCTTCACCCCGGACCGGGTCGTCGCCGTGACCCCGCCGTGGAACTTCCCGGTCGCGATCCCGCTGGGGGGCTGCCTGGCCGCGCTCGCGGCGGGCGCGCCGGTGCTGCTCAAGCCGGCACCGCAGGTGCGGGCCTGTGCCGAGGTGGGCGTCGCGGCGCTGCACCGCGGCGGGATCCCGGCAGAGGCGCTGCAGCTGCTGCCCACAGACGAGGGCGACGCCGGAGGCCGGCTGGTCACCCACCCCGAGGTCGACCGGGTGGTGCTCACCGGATCGTCGGAGACCGCGGCGCTGTTCCGGTCCTGGCGGCCCGACCTGAACCTGGTCGCCGAGACCAGCGGCAAGAACGCCCTGATCATCACACCCGCGGCGGACCCGGACCTGGCCGTGGCCGACCTCGTCCGCTCGGCGTTCGGACACGCGGGACAGAAGTGCTCGGCCGCGTCGCTGGCGATCCTCGTCGGGCCGGCCGCGACCGGCTCGGAGACCGGGCGGCGGCTGCGCCGCCAGCTCGTCGACGCCGTCCGGACACTGCGGGTCGGCCCGGGGTCGGACCTGTCCACGACGATGGGCCCGCTCGTCGACGACCCCTCCGAGAAGCTGGTCCGGGCGCTGACCACCCTCGAGCCGGGCGAGCGCTGGCTGGTCGAGCCGCGCCGGCTCGGGGAGAAGCTCTGGAGCCCGGGCGTGCGGGCCTGGGTGGCGCCGGGCAGCTGGTTCCACCGCACCGAGTGCTTCGGGCCGGTGCTGGGCCTGATGGCGGCGAAGGACCTGGACCAGGCGATCCGCTGGCAGAACGACACCGGGTTCGGGCTCACCGGCGGCATCCACTCGCTCGACGAGGACGAGATCGCGCGCTGGGAGGAGCGGGTCGAGGTCGGCAACGCCTACGTCAACCGGCACATCACCGGCGCGATCGTGCAGCGGCAGTCGTTCGGCGGCTGGAAGGGTTCCGTGCTGGGCCCGGGCGCGAAGCCGGGCGGACCGAACTACGTCGCGCAGTTCGGGACCTGGCACGACGGTCCGGCCGCGCCGGCGGCCGGCATCGAGTCGTCGGCGGATGCCGGTTCCGTCGCGACCGCCGTGCCGGGGCGCGACGCCGCCCGCGTACTGGATGCGGCGTCCGACCTGGACCGTGGGGACCGGGAACGCCTGGAACGCGCGGCCGCCTCGGATGTAGCGGCCTGGCGCGACGAGTTCTCGGTCGAGCACGACCCGACCGGGCTGGCCGCGGAGTCCAACGTCTTCCGCTACCGGCCGCTGCCGGCACTGACCCTGTGGGCCGGCGAGGGCACCACCCGCGCGGACGTGCTGCGGGTGCTGCTGACCGCGGCGACGGCCGGCGTCGGGGTCCGGCTGCACGGTCCCGGTGTCCCGGACGGCGCCCTGCCGGGCGGGGTGCACGCCGGCGCGACCCTGACCCCGGAGCCGGGTGGCCGGATCCGGGCGCTCGGCACGGTTCCGGCGGAGCTGCGGACGGCGGCCGTCGAGGCGGGGGCGTCGATCGTGGACACCCCGGTCCTCGTCGACGGGCGGCGGGAGCTGTTGACCGTGCTGCGCGAGCAGGCGATCAGCCGGACCCGGCACCGGTTCGGGCACCTCGAGAGGCGCTGACGCGCCCGTGAGTACTTTTCGTTGCCGGAGCCACGAAAAGTACTCACAGCACCTACGGTGCCTTCTATGGTGCTGCGGGCTCGCGATGTGATGACCCGGCGCGTCGTGACGGTGTGGGCGGACGCCCCGCTGTCCCGCGCGCAGGACCGGATGGCCGAGTCGCGGTTCTCCGCGCTGCCCGTCGTGGACCGGCGGTTCGCCCTGGTCGGCGTGATCAGCCTGGTCGACGTGCTGCGGAACCGGAAGAACCCGGCCGCGACCGTCGGCGACGCGATGACCGAGCAGGTCGTCACGATGTGGCCGACGACCAACATCTCGATCGTCGCGCACCGGATGCGGGCCTACGGGGAGCTGCGGCTGGTGCCGGTCGTCGACAAGGGAATCCTGGTCGGGGTGATCACCCGCAGCGACCTGCTGCGCCGCCGGCACTCCGGCGGTGCGATCCGCCGGGCGGCGCGGCGGATCGGCGGAGCCGGGCTGTCCGGCCCGCTGCCGGAGGCGATGATGCCCCGGGGCGCCGGCCGTATCGGCGGCCGTCCGGTGTCGGAGCTGCGGGTGCTGGACGTGATGACCGACGGCGGGCTCGTCGCGATCTCGCCGGACACCTCGCTCGACGAGGCCGCCGAGGTGCTGCTGTCCTACCGGTTCACCGCCGTGCCGGTGGTGGACGCCGACGAACGGCTGCTCGGCGTGGTGTCCGAGGCGGACCTGATGAGCGGGTCGCTGGACGGTGGCCGCCGGACCCGGTCCCGGACCGTGGCCGGGCTGATGACCCGCGACGTCGAGGTCGTCCGGCCGGCCGACCCGCTGGCCGACGCCGACCAGCTGCTGTCCGAACGCGGGTTCCGGGTGGTCCCCGTGATCGACGACGACGGCGTGCTGGTCGGCGTGGTCAGCCGCAGCGACCTGCTCTGAAGCCCGGCTGCTGCACCCCGGACGCGAGCGCGCCGCACAGGTTCCGCCTCCGCCGCACAGGTCGTAGCCCGTGCGGCGCGGCCGGAACCTGTGCGGCGCCGGGATGCGCGGACGGCGGCGGGTGTCAGCCGGTCGGCGCGGTGACCGCCGGCGCCGCGGGCGCCGGGGCCGGAACGGGGGCGGTCACGTTCTCGCACTTGGTGGCTGCGTCGGCGACCAGCGCGGAGAACGCCGCCGGGTCGGCGACCGCCTGCTGCGGGAGCTGCGCGAAGTCGATGTACTGCTGCAGGCAGGCGAGCTGGGCGGCCTGGTCGGCCGGGGTCGGCTCCGGCTCCTGGGCCGAGGCGACTCCGGCGGCGATGGCGGCGGCGACGAGCGCGATGACGCAGACGACGACGGCACGCACGAGGGTCTTCACGATGATCCTTCTTCCTGCGCCGGTGGTCCGGCGCCGGGTCGGGTGTGTGTCCCGTGGCGCGGGAGCCGGGACGGCTCCGTCACTCTCCGCGTGGCTCCGGTAGCCCGCAGTGCCCGGAGTCTGTCGCGGCATCGGCGTGGACGCGCCGGTGACGACCGGTTCGTGCGACCGCCGTTCGGGGACCGGTCAGGCGGTGGCGAGGGCCAGGGAGCGGCCTGCCTGGCGCCCGGAGAACAGGCATCCGCCCAGGAAGGTGCCCTCCAGGGCACGGTTCCCGTGCACCCCGCCGCCGCCGAAACCGGCGACCTCGCCGGCCGCCCAGAGGCCGGGGACGGGGGAGCCGGCGGCGTCGAGGACCCGGCCGGACAGGTCCGTCTGCAGACCGCCGAGGGTCTTGCGGGTCAGCACGTGCAGCCGTATCGCGATCAGCGGTCCGGCGGCCGGGTCGAGCAGCCGGTGCGGCGGCGCGGTGCGGGCGAGCTTCTCGCCCAGCGTGCGGCGGGAGTTGTGGATCGCCATGACCTGCAGGTCCTTGGTGAAGGAGTTGTCGATCTGGCGGTCCCGGGCGACGACCTGCCGGCGGACCAGCTCGGCGTCGACCGGGGGAGTGCCGCCGGTCAGCCGGTTCATGCCCGCGACCAGCTCGTCGAGGTGCTCGGCGACGACGAAGTCCTCCCCGCGGTCGAGGAAGGCCCGCACCGGTGCCGGTGCGCCCGGCCGGACCCGGCCGAGCGTGGCGCGCAGGTCCTTGCCGGTGACGTCCGGGTTCTGCTCCGAACCCGACAGCGCGAACTCCTTCTCGGCGATCCGCTCGGTGAGCACGAACCACGAGTGGTCGTGCCCGGTCGCCCGCAGCGCGGCGAGCGTGCCGAGGGTGTCGAAACCGGGGAAGTTCGGGGCGGGCAGCCGGTGCCCGGTGGCGTCGAGCCACAGCGACGACGGCCCCGGGATGATCCGGATGCCGTGGGCCGGCCAGATCGGGGAGTGGTCGCGCACGCCCTCGGTGTAGTGCCACATCCGGTCGGGGTTCACGATCCGGCCGCCGGCCTCGGCGGCGATCCCCAGCATCCGCCCGTCGACGTGCGCGGGCACCCCGGAGATCATGTCTTGCGGCGGGGTGCCGAGCCGGGCCGGCCAGTTCTGCCGGACCAGCTCGTGGTTGCCGCCGATCCCGCCGGAGGTGACGAGTACGGCCGGGGCGCGGAAGGTGAACTCGCCGATCTCGTCGCGGGTGGTCGGGGCGCCACGCTCGGCGTGGTCCGGCGCGAGCACGGCGCCGTGCACCCCGTCGACGGTCCCGTCGGTGACGGCCAGCGCGTCCACCCGATGCCGGAACCGGAGCGTCACCCGCCCGGTCCCGAGGTGTGCGCGGACCCGCCGGACGAACGGCTCCAGCACGCCGGGACCGGTGCCCCAGGTGAGGTGGAAGCGGGGCACCGAGTTGCCGTGCCCGTCGGCGAGGTGGCCGCCCCGCTCGGCCCACCCGACGACCGGGAGCCAGCGCACGCCCTGTTCGTGCAGCCAGGCCCGCTTCTCCCCGGCCGCGAAGTGCACGTAGGCGGTCGCCCACTGCCGGGCCCAGAAGTCCTCGCCGGACGGGTCGTCGACACCGCGGTCGAACGCGGCCGAGCCGAGCCAGTCGCTCAGCGCGAGCTCGGCCGAGTCCCGGATCCCGGTGCGGCGCTGCTCGGGGGAGTCGACGAGGAACAGCCCGCCGAGCGACCAGAACGCCTGCCCGCCCAGGTTCTGCTCGGGTTCCTGGTCGAGCACGAGCACCCTGCGCCCGGCGTCGGCGAGCTCGGCGGCGGCGACCAGGCCGGCGAGCCCGGCCCCGACCACGATGACGTCGGCGTCCATGACCGTGATCGTGCCCGGTCCCGCCGGCGCACGGAACCCGGGACCCGATCCGGGCGGCCCCCTCGGGCGAACCGGTCCGGGACCCGGGTCCGCGATGATCGTCGTCCCGGTTCCGGCCGGTGCCATCGCAGGCACTGATCGGAACCCCCGTGATGATCATGGGTCCGGGCCGGCCGCGCAGGCGTGGCCCGCCGAACGTTCGGCCTCGATGATTATCGGCCGGGTTCCGCTCCGTGCCACCGATGGCATCGGGCGGAACCCGGCCGGCGATCACCCCGGGCACGGGCCCGGCGGTCGGACGCCGGGGCGGGTCAGACGTGCGACGCAGCCGGGGTGGGGGACCAGACGCGGTTCTCGGTGACGATGGCCGTCACCAGCTCGGCCGGGGTCACGTCGAACGCCGGGTTGTAGACCGGGGTACCGGGCAAGGTGACCAGCGTGTCGCCGATCCCGCGCACCTCGTCGTCCCCCCGTTCCTCGACGACGATGTCCACGCCGGTCGGGGTGCCCGGGTCGATCGTCTCCTCGGGCGCGACGATCACGAACGGGACCGCCGAGCGCGCCGCGGCGCAGGCCAGCATGTAGGTGCCGATCTTGTTGGCGACGTCGCCGTTCGCGGCGATCCGGTCGGCGCCGGCGAGCACCACGTCGACCAGTCCGGAGGCGATCGCGGCCGGTCCGGCCGAGTCGACGCAGAGCCGGTGCGGCACACCGGCGTTCGCCAGCTCCCAGACGGTGAGCCGGGCACCCTGCAGCAGCGGCCGGGTCTCGCAGGCCAGCACCTCGGCCAGGTCGCCCTCGGCGTGCAGCCGCAGGATCGCGCCGAGCGCGGTGCCGCCCTCGCCGGTCGCGAGCGGGCCGGTGTTGCACACGGTCAGCGCGCGCAGCGGCCGGCCGGGACGCAGGTCGCGCACCAGATCCGCCGTCCGGCCGGCGGCGGCGTGGTTGGCCGCGGCGCCCTCGGCCGCGACCGCACGGGCCTCGGCGAGCACGGCCGCCGGGCCGCCGTCGAGCGCGGCGAGCGCGCGTCGGACGCCGAGCGAGAGCGGGACGGCGGTCGGGCGTGCGGTCGCGAGCGCCTCGGCCTCGGCGCGCACCGCGGCGACCGCGACCGGGGTGGCGGTACCGTGCCGGTGCGCCGCCAGCGCGACGCCGTACGCGCCGGTCACCCCGAGGTTGGGGGCCCCGCGCACGGCGAGCGTGCGGATCGCGTCGATCACCTCGTCGACCGAGGTCAGGTGCAGGTGGGCGGTGCGGTGGGGCAGCGCGCGCTGATCCAGCAGCACGACCGCCGGGCCACCCTCGGCCTCGTCGGCCCAGTCCACGATGCGCACGGCTGCGTTCCTCCCGGCCTCGGGGTTCGTGCCGACGCCCGGGCGACGGTACACCCGGCCGACCAGGGGATCATGTATCGGAAACCGGACAGAACTCGCGGATCAGGCCGGTGGCGACAGGCGGTAGACGGCGCCGGCGTCGTCGTCGGTGATGTAGACCGCGCCGTCCGGCCCCGCGACGGCCGCGACCGGGCGTCCCCAGCGGGCGCCGGTGGGGTACTGGAACCCGCCGACCAGGGTCTGCTGCGGGCCCATCTCGCCGTCGCGGTAGGGGAAGAACGCCACCTCGGGTGCCGTCGGCGGCTCGGCGTTCCACGACCCGTGCACCCCGGCCAGCGCGCCCTCGCCGAACGGCGCGGGCAGGTCGCCGAAGGCGAGCCCGAGCGGCGCGGAGTGCGCGGGGAAGGTCTGCTCGATCCGCGGCAGGCTCGCGCAGTCCAGCTCGCGCCCGCCCGGGTTGAGCTCGGCGTCGGCGACCATCGGCACGTCGGTGAAGTCCTGCGGGCTGCCCGCGACGCCCGGGTCGGTGTCGGCGTCCGGGTTGCAGTACGGCCAGCCCAGGTTGCGGCCCGGGGTGAGCCGGGCCAGCTGCTCGGCCGGGTGCGCGGTCACGTAGTCGTCGATCACATCGCCGAACGACGAGCCGGACCCGTCGCCGTAGGGACGGTCGTAGGGGTAGGGCACGTTGTCGCGGCCGTTCACCGCGGTCCACACCTCGCCGTCGGGGGCGACGGACAGGCCGGTCCCGTTCCGGACGCCGACCGCGAACGGCTCGGCGGGCCCGCCGCCCGGCGGCACCCGCAGGATCGACGCCCGCGGCGGGTCGGCGTCGAGGTCCTCGACCGAGATGTTGCCGGTGGAGCCGATCGAGATGTAGACCGCGCCGTCGTCGCCGACCGCGACGGACTTGAGCTCGTGGCCGTAGGCGCCGCGCAGGTCCGGGCTGTTGGCGTCCGGCAGGTTCTCGACGACCGGGCGCGGGTCGGTGGCCCGGCCGTCGGCGTAGGTCCAGGCGTCGACGCGGTTGCTCTGGGCGATGTAGAGGTCGTCGCCGGCGAAGGCCAGGCCGTGCGGCTGGGACAGGCCCTCGACGATCGGCGCCTCGCGGGTGCCGTCCGGGGCGACCCGGTAGACGGCGCCGTCGTCGGGCACGGAGACCAGCAGGTCGCCGTCCGGCGTCCAGACCGCCATCCGGGCGTTCTCGATGCGGGTGAACACCGACAGCGTCCAGCCCTGCGGGACCAGCGCCTCGCGTGGCTCGTCGAGCGGGGCGGCGTCCAGGCCGGGTGGGACCTGCAGCTGCACCGGCGCCAGCTCGGCCGGGGCGGCCGCGGTCGGCGCGTCGTCGCCGGACCCGGACACCGCGCTGGTGATCGGGTTGGGGCCGATCTGGCAGGCGGCCAGCAGGGGGAGCGTGGTGAGGGCGGCGAGCCAGGGGGAGACGCGGCGGTGCGTGGTCCGGCTGGATCGATACCGCGTGGTCCGCATGGTTCGGGACATTACGGGCCGCGTCACCGTGGCGCGCGGGCAGGACACCCTGTCGCGCCGGGGTGTCACACTGCGCGATCCGCTGGTCACGGCGAGGATCGACCGATGCGTCTCACCCTGCACGCACGGGGCCCGCTGCCCGCCGACGAGGTGTGGGAGCGCTACGCGTCGCCGGCCCGCTGGCCGGAGTGGGCGCCCTACATCACCGGCGTGGACTGCGGTGTGACGCGGATCCGGACCGGTAGCGCCGGACGCGTCCGGGGCCCGCTGGGGGTCTCCGCGGGGTTCGTCGTGACGGCCGTGGACGAGTACGCCGGGACCTGGTCCTGGGACGTCGTGGCCGGGCCGGCGCAGCTGTCGCTGGACCACGGCGTCCGGCCGTCCGGTGCCGGCACCCGGACCTGGCTGACCGTCAGCGGCCCGGCGGCGGTCGTGCTGCCCTACACCGTCCCGGCGCGGGTGTCGCTGGAGATGCTGGTGCGCCGCCGGAGCTGAGTCGTGGCCCCGTCGAGGTGGGTGGCGGCCAGCTCCGCGAACCGCTCGGGGGCCTCGATCTGGGGCATGTGCCCGACCCGGCCGAACACGTGTGTCCGGACGTGCGGGAGCTCCCGCGTCGCGGTCCGCAGCTGCCCGACCGGCAGGATCAGGTCCCGCTCGCCCCAGACGACCAGGGTCGGCTTCGGGGCCCGCGCGGCGGCGGTCAGCAGCGCCCGCCGCCAGCCGGGCCGGACACCCCGCACCGTCCCGAGCTCGGTGGCGATCTCGGCGAAGGTCTCCGCGTGCTCCGGGCGCCGGCCGATCTCGAGCGCGCGGGCGACCCGCTCCTCGGTGACCAGGGCCGGGTCGACGAACACCGAGCGCTCGGTGTTGCGGGCGGCGCGCTCGTCGAACCGGCCGAGCAGCCACCGCCCGAGCACCGGCACGCCGAGGACGCGCAGCGCCGGGGTGACCTCCGGACCGAACCCGGCGGGATCGGCGAGCAGCAGCGACGCGGCCCGGTCCGGGTGCCGGACCGAGGCGAGCAGGGCGACCGCACCGCCCAGCGAGTTGCCCATGAGGTGCGCGGGTCCGGTCACGCCGACGGCGTCCAGGGTGGCGACGGCGGTGTCGGCCAGCCCGGCCAGCGTCGCCGGACCGGCGGGCCGCCCGGAGTACCCGAACCCGGCGAGGTCGGCGGCGACCACCCGGTACCGGATCAGGTGGGGGTGCTGCGGGTCCCAGTCCTCCAGGCTGCGGCCGATGCCGTGCAGCAGCAGGACCGGCTCGCCGTCGGGGTCGCCGGACTCGCGGACCCGGATCCGGGTGCCGCGCACGTCGACGAACCGGGTGCCGGGCAGGGGTGTGGCGTCCTGCGCCGGCGGGTGGTGCCCGGTCATCGGGCACCCGCCGTCGCCCGCCCCGGAAGGCGGCGCCGTACTCCACCCGCCGCGCCCAGCAATCCGGCGAGCAGTCGCGGCCCGCGCACCGGCGCGATCCGGACCAGCAGGTCCGGCACCCGCGCGCTGGCCCCGATGAGCAGCCGCGGGCTGCGGCGGGAGATCGCCTCGACGATCTTCTCGGCGGCCCGGTCGGCGGGGTAGGTCAGCAGCTTCTCGAAGTCCCGCCGGCCTTGTTCGATCTCCTCCGCCGGGATGTTCACCCCGCCGGGCGCGGACGCCGCGATGCCGGTCCGGATGCCCCCGGGGTGCACCGTGGTCACGGTCGTCCCGGACGTGGCGAGCTCCGCGCGCAGCACCTCGGAGAACCCGCGCAGCGCGAACTTCGACGCGCAGTACGCCGACTGGCCGGGCGGCGCGATCAGGCCGAACAGGCTGGACACGTTCACCACGTGCGCGCCGGGCCGGGCGGTGAGCGCGGGCAGCAGCGCGTGCGTGAGCCGGACCGGCGCCCGGAAGTTGACGTCCATGACCCGGTCGAACTCGTCGAGGGTCAGCCGGGCGAAGTCGCCACCCAGCGCGACGCCGGCGTTGTTCACCAGCAGCCGGATGTCCGGCCCGCTCCCGAGGATGCGGGCGGCGAGGGCGTCGACGGCCCCGGCGTCACCGAGGTCGACGGTCTCCGTGCCGACCGTCAGGCCGGGGTGGCGGTCCCGGATCGCGGCGGCGACCCGGCCGAGGCCGTCGCCGTCGCGGTCGACGAGCACCAGGTCGCTGCCGCGCTCGGCGAGGCGGCGGGCGACGTGCTCGCCCATGCCCCCGGCCGCCCCGGTGACGACCGCGGTGCCCTCGGCGAAGCGGAACGGGCGCGCGCTCACGAGGTCACCTTCCGGTCGGCCGCGATGCCGGACTCCGAGGGCCGCGGCGCGGCCGCCCCGGGGGAGCCGAGCGCGTCGCGGGGGACGAACAGCATGTCGCGCCGCAGGTCCGCGCGGCCGAGCCCGAGCGCGTCGAGGAAGAAGTTCTGGTGCAGCCGCCAGGGGTCGGAGCGGCCCTGCCGCGGGAACAGGTGCGCGGAGCGCTGCACGTAGCCAGAGGTGAGGTCGAGCAGCGGCCGGTCCGGCGACGCGGTCGGCGCCGGGGTGGCGATCGCGTACCGCTCGCGGTCCATGAGCCCGAGCAGGCGCGGCACGTAGCGCGCGACCAGGTCGGCGCGCAGCGTCCAGGAGGCGTTGACGTAGCCGACCGTGAACGCCAGGTTCGGCACGCCGGACAGCATCAGGCCGCGGTAGGTGACGGTCTTGCCGACGTCCACCTGCTCGCCGTCGACCTCCAGCCGCAGGCCGCCGAGCGGCTTCAGCGTCAGCCCGGTCGCCGAGACGATCACGTCCGCGTCCAGCTGCGCCCCGGAGGCGAGCCGGACACCGGACGGGGTGATCCGCTCGATCCGGTCGGTGACCACCGAGGCGTCGCCGCGCCGGATCGCGGTGAAGAAGTCGCCCTCGGGCACCACGCACAACCGCTGGTCCCACGGTTCGTAGGACGGCGTGAAATGGGTGTCCACGTAGGACTCGTCGCCGCCGACGGCGCGCACCGCGAGTCGGCGCAGCATCGCCTTGACGCGTTCCGGGCGTCGCCGGGCAAGCTGGTAGAAGCCCTGGCTCAGCGCCGCGTACTGCAGGCGCAGCAGGGTGTGCGCGAGCCGGGCGGGCAGTACCCGGCGCAGCCGGTCGGCGAGCGGGTCCCGGCCGGGCAGCACGGTCAGGTACGACGGCGAGCGCTGCAGCATCGTGACGTGCGCGGCCCGCTCGGCGAGCGCGGGGACCAGGGTGACCGCGGTGGCCCCGGAGCCGATCACGACGACCCGCTTCCCGTCGATGTCCAGGTCGGCGGGCCAGTCCTGCGGGTGCACCCAGGCCCCGGCGAAGTCGTCGCGGCCGGCGAACTCCGGCTGGTACCCGGCGTCGTAGTCGTAGTAGCCCGAGCACAGGAACAGGAACCGGCAGGTCCACCGCTGCGGGCCGTCGGCGGTCTCGGTGTCGACGGTCCAGCGGCCGGTGGCCGAGTCCCAGGACGCGCCGACGACGGCGGTGCCGAACCGGATGCGCTCCCGCACGCCGTGCTCGTAGGCGGTGTCGGCGAGGTAGCGGTGGATGTCCGCGCCGTCGGCGATCGAGCGCTTCCCGCGCCACGGCCGGAACGGGTAGGAGAGGGTGAACATGTCCGAGTCGGACCGGATCCCCGGGTACCGGAAGAGGTCCCAGGTGCCGCCGAGGTCGGCGCGTGCCTCGAGGACCGCGTAGTCGGCGCCCGGCAGCTCCTGCTGCAGGCGGCACGCCGCTCCGATGCCGGAGAGCCCGGCACCGACGATGATCACGTCACGGTGCCCGTCCCCGGTACCGCGCGTGCCCGTGGGCGGTGTCATGCGCGTCGCCTCCTCGTCCTCGTGAGTACCGCTGCCTCCCCGAGTCTGCCGCGAACCTACCCGCGGTAACTTGACCCGGCGCGACAAGAACTTAACCTCGTACGACATGGCGGTGGGATCGCTGACCCGGGCGAGCGCGTTGCGCGGGCTGCCCGGGCTGGTCGACGAGCTGGGTGGCGATGGCGAGGCCCTGCTCGCCCGGTTCCGCATCCCGGTCGAGGCCGTCGAGGATACGACCCCCGGTCCGGGACCGGCCGCCCACGCCGGGCCCGGTCGCACGGGACGGCCGGCCGCGGGAGCCCGGGATCCGGAGCCGGATGCTCTCCTCTCGACCCGTGCCGTGGCCAGGGTCCTGGAAGCCGGGGCCGCCGAGCTGGGCTGCCCGGACCTGGGCCTGAGACTGGCCGAGCGCCAGGGCCCGGAGATCCTCGGCCCGCTGGCCGTCGCCGTCCAGCACTCGGCGACCCTCGGCGACGCGCTGGACTGCGCGTCGCGCTACCTGTACGTGCACAGCCCGGTGCTGCACGTGGCGTCCGTCGCCGACCCGGACGGCGTCCCCGGCGTGCTCGGGCTGGAGTACGGCAGCACCGAGCCGCTGCCGCCGCAGGTCGCCGACCTGGGTCTCGGCGTGATCCACCGGATCTCACTCATGCTCGCCGGCGGCCCCTACGGTCTGCGCTCCGTGCACCTGCCGCACGCCGGCCGGGCCGGGCCCGCCCGCTACCGCGAGTTCTTCGGCGCCGACGCGCACCCCGACCGGCCCGCGGCGGTGCTGCGGGTGCCCGCCGACCTCGTGCGACGCCCGCTGGCCGGCGGTGACGAGACCGTGCGCGCGCTCGCGATCGACTACCTGGAGACGCACTTCGACCGGCCCGGGCGCACCGTCACCGACCGGGTGCGGACCGCCGTCGACCGCACCCTCGGGTCCGGGCCGGTCCGGATCGACGCGGTCGCGGGACTGCTGCGGGTGCACCCGCGGACCCTGCAACGTCACCTCGCCGCCGAGGGCACGACGTTCGAGCGGATCGTCGACGAGGTCCGCCGGGACACCGCCGAACGTCTGATCACCCGGACCGCGCTGCCGTTCACGCAGGTCGCGGCGATGGTCGGGCTGACCGAGCAGTCGGCGCTGACCCGGGCCACCCGTCGCTGGTTCGGCATCGCGCCCCGCCGCCTGCGCCGCGACGGCGCCGTTCCCGGCCCACCCGCCGACGCGCGGGTGCAGGTCTCGCACCCTCGGTGGTGAGGTCGCACGGACTCGAGTCGGTGCGGGAGCGCCGCGGGGGTGCGAGAGGGGTGGCGCGCCCCTCAGCGGGTGCGCATCTCGTAGCGGCGCTCGGCGTAGTCCAGGTCGTCGCGCCAGAGGCGGTTCGCGGCCCTGGCCATCACCGGCCGGATGGCCGGCGCGAGCCGGGAGGCGACGGCGAACCCGGTGCGGTCCGATCCGGCGATTACGGCCTCGACCACCGAGGTGCGGGGGAGCCCGTCCCGGCCGGGACCGCGCGGGGTCGCGTGCGTCTCGACCACGCTGCCGACCCCCTCGCCCTCGACGATCCGCATCACGACGGTCCGCGGCTCCGGGCACACGAACTCCGCGCGCACCGGGACGCCCAGCCCGGGCCCGACCTTGAAGGTGACGGTGACCAGGAACCGGTCCTCGTCCTCGGTGACGTCGGTGACGGCCGGGGCGGAGTCGACGTCGAGCCGCTGGAACGAGTACGGGTGGAACCAGGCGCCGTGCCACGGGTCGAGGCGGTTGGCGACGATGTCCTCCGGCTCGCAGACCCCGGTCAGCGTGGTCACCGCCGCCAGTGTGCGGCCGGTCGGGCGGGACGGCACGACCGGCGCCTCGGACGGTTCCTCGCCGCCGACGTCGTCGAGCCGGACCCAGACCAGCACGCCGTCGTCGTGCGCGAGATGGCGTGCCCAGCGGGAGCCGAGCCGCAGCCCGTGCCAGCGGCAGACCAGCTCGCCGCAGTCGACCGCGGCGAGCGCCATCGGCGCGCCGAGGTGCGGGCAGGCGCCCGGCCCGATCCGTACCGTGCCCGAGGCGTCCCGCCAGGCGACGAGCTCGACGCCGCCCACTTCTGCCCCGAACGGCCGGTCCGCCCGGACCTCCCGGCTCGCGGCGAGCACGAACCAGTTCCCGGACGGCCGGGCCTGCGCGCGTTCCAGCGCCGCGGTGATCACCTTCGGGTCGGCGCCGGTGTAGGTGGGCTGCTGGCGGGCCCACGCCGACGACGGCAGCGGCTGCAGCGGCCAGCTCGCCGGCCACCGCTCGGTGAGGCGGGAGAGGAGGGTCATGGCGTGTCCTTGTCGGAGGTCTCTCGGTCGACGACGGGGCGCCTATCGGGCTCGCATCGCGTACTCGGCGGCCCGGCGCAGCGGCCCGAGCCGTCCGGAGGTGGGCACGGTCTCCAGCGGGTGCCCGGCCAGGCCCCAGCCGGCGAGCAGCCGGTTCGCCGCCTGCCATCCGGTGCTGGCGGCCCGCTCCATCAGGGCGACGGGCAGGTCGATCCGGATGCCGTCGCCGGCCAGGACCAGCCCGTCCACCGGGGTGTCGACGGTGGGCCGGCGGGCGAAGTCGCCGAGACCGAACATCGGGCAGTCGGCGCGCCACTGGACCAGCTCGCCGACGATCCGGGCCTGCGCGGTCTCCGGGTAGAGCTCGTGCAGCCGGGCCAGGCAGCGCTGCCGCAGCTCGGCGGTCCAGTCCGCCTCGTCGACCCCGTCCGGGACGGCGGCGGAGTAGGCGTGCAGCTCCACCACCGAGCCGTCGTGCCGGGCCGCCCACGACGCGGCGTCGCGCTCGTAGCGGTCCAGCACCGACACGTTGTCCAGCGGTTCCAGCCCGCCGGTGCCCAGGAACGGCGGACGGTCGGCGCGCACCGGGCGGTCCAGCCACAGTCGCTGGACCAGGAACGGCGGTGCACTGCCGAGGGCGGCGACGTCGTCGCGCCAGCGGTCCAGCGCGTCCGGCCCGGCGAGCGCCGAGCTGGGCGCCCCGAGACCAGAGCCCGCGACGATCGACCGGAGGCCGGCCACGTCGGGGGCGAGCACCACCCCGTCCACAGTGGCGGAACCACGGGTACCGCCGGACGAATGATCCACGTGGAACAGTCCACTCTCGACATCCCGCTGCACGGCCGAGACCGACGTCCCGGTCCGGAACGTCACCCCGCGAGTGGTCAGGTAGTGCCGCAGCGGTTCCCAGAGTGCGGCGTCGAACCCGTCGTCGGGGACGTCGAACATCAGTCCCTCGGACGAGCCGAGGAAGTAGATGTGGAACATCGTCGCGAGCTCGGCGGCCGACATCGTCGACGGCGGCGCGAAGAAGCTGCGCGAGAACACCTCGAACGCCAGGTGCCGGGCCGCGGGCGGGAAGTTGACGTCGGTGACGAAGCTCTGTGCGTCGACGTGGTCCAGGGCCTCGTAGACCGCGGGCACCGACACCGCGGCGAGTGGCGCGGCGGCCCCGGCGTCGAGGTGGAGCAGGTCGCGGATCCGGAACGTCGGGCTGCGCAGCGCGAACGCCACCGCGTTCCACGGCGGGGTGCGCGGCAACCCGCGGAAGGTGTCGCGCCGGCCGTCGGCGTCGACGAGCGGGTAGTCCTCCAGCGCGACCAGGTGCTCCAGCCCGGGATCGGCGCGACGCAGCAGCGAGCGGAGGTTGTAGTACTGCCGGAAGAACGCGTGGAAGCCACGGCTCATCGACACCGGGGTGCCGTCGGGCAGCGCCTCCCGCCAGCCGCCGACCCGACCGCCCAGGTAGGGCTCGCGCTCGAACATCTCGACGACGACGCCGCGCTCGGCCAGCCCGGTCGCGGCCGCGAGCCCGGCGATCCCGCCGCCGACGACGGCCACCCGCGGCCGGCGCGGCAGCATCCCGGCGTCGCCGCGCCCGCCCGCGGCCGGGTGCAGCACCCGCCGGGAGTCGATCGGGCCGGGTGTCACAGGTCGTCCCCGGTGACGGGTCCCGGCCGGGTACCCAGCACGGTGTGCACGACGCCGTCCTGCCACCCGGTCATGGTCTCGGAGTGCACCGCGTCGAACCCGGCGGTCCGGAGCCGGTCGCGCAGCCGGCCGATGCCGTCGAAGGCGTTCACGCTGCGCCACAGGTGCCGGTAGAGCGCGGTCTCGCCGGTGGTGACCCGGCCCAGCGGGACGATGATCCCCCAGCAGACCGCGTGCCACACGGCGCGGGCGCGGGGCGAGTCCGCGACCGAGTACTCGTGCAGAGCCAGCGTGCCGCCGGGCCGCAGCAGGTCGTGGAAGCGGCGCAGGCAGGCGTCCGGGTCGTCGAGGTTGCGCAGCAGGTAGGCGGCCAGGATCCCGTCGAAGGGTCCGTCCACACCGGCTTGTTCGAGCGTCTCGGCGGTGGAGTGCACGAACCGCACCGACGCCGGCCACGGCTTGGCGCGGGCGCGCTCCAGCATCCCGGCGGAGGCGTCCACCGCGACGATCTCGGCGCGTGGGGCGACCGACAGCAGGGCCGCGGTCGACGCCCCGGTGCCGCACCCGGCGTCGAGCAGCCGCAGGCCCGCGCCGTCGCCGGGTAGCCGCATCCGGGCCGCGGAACGGCGCAGGTGGACGTGGTAGCCGGGGTTGAGCCCGACCAGGCGGTCGTAGTCGGCCGCGCCGTCGTCGAAGTGGGTGGGGACGGCGTGCCGGGGGAGGCCGGCGCGTCCGACCGTGGTCGTGCGGTCGAGGGTCGTCGGGTGATCGTCGGCCATGGGCCGGAGCGTAGAGCCGGGCAGATCGTGCTCACCGGCGGGGGAACGGAGGGGCACGGCGGGCTACGACGACCGGTCCGCGCAGCGCACGGCCATCCCGCGCAGTACGCCGGCGACGTCCTCGGCCAGGCGGCCGTCGGCGACGGCGCCGTCGACCAGGCGCAACGCGCCCTGCACCCGGGTGCTGATCAGCTCCTCGATCCGGCGGCGCGCCCCGGTGGACTCGATCAGGGCCCGCGCAGCGACGACGTCGACGGGCTCGTCCGGACCGCCGTGCAGCAGCGCGTCGAGCGTGGCCCGGGTGGCCGGTCCGGCGAGCTCCCGGGCGAGGACGACGAGGCTGGTCGCCTTCCGCTCGGCCAGGTCGTCGCCGGTGGGCTTGCCGGTCTCGTCGGTGCCGAAGACGCCGAGCACGTCGTCGCGCATCTGGAACGCCTCGCCGACCATCGTGCCGTAGTCGCCGAGCAGCCCGAGGAGCTCGTCGTCGGCGCCGGCCATCGCCGCTCCCAGCTCCAGCGGGCGGCGGACGGTGTAGTTGCCGGACTTGCGGCGCAGCACGTCCATCACCTCGTCCAGGGACGGGATCCGGCGGGCCTCGTTGAGCAGGTCGGCGAATTGGCCGACCGCGAGCTCGGAGCGCATCGCGTCGTAGCGCGGCCAGCCGCGGTCCAGCACCGGGCGGGGCAGGCCGCTCTCCCGCATGGCCTGCTCGGCCCACACCAGGCAGAGGTCGCCGAGCAGCACCGCGCCGGACTCGCCGAACCGGTCCGAGCACCCGGACATGCCCTGGCCGCGGTGCCAGGTGGCGAGCTGGACGTGCACGGTGGGGCGCCCGCGGCGCAGCAGCGAGCCGTCCATGACGTCGTCCTGCAGCAGTGCGAACGCGTGCAGCAGTTCGAGCCCGGCGACCGCCTCCAGCGCGGCGGGGGAGTCCGGCGCGGCGGCCCGCCAGCCCAGGTAGCCGAACATCGAGCGCACGTACTTCCCGCGACGTACGAAGTCGGCGAGCACACCGGACACGAACTCGGCGCCCTGCATCGAGTGGACGTGCTCGGCGCAGCGGCGGCGGACGGTGGCGTCGACGTGATCGCGCACGCGTCGCCGGATGTCGTCCGGCCAGCCGCCGTCCGGCCTGGCACCGTCCGATGTGGCCGGTCGGGCCACACCGGCCCGGACCCGATCGACCTGTCCCGTCTCGACGACCATCGCGACGCCTCCCGCCGAACCCCGAGGGCTTGGAGAAAAAACCCTATCGGACATTCCGGACAGACGTCCGGTCCGGGCGGTGTGGTGCGACGGTGCGGCGACCCCGCGTCGCCGGCCGTTCGCGGCCGGTGCGCGCGCTCTGTTCCCACCCCGCGCCGGGTCCTCCCGAGACTATGGGCGGGCGCCGGATCGCGCCCGCCGAACCGTCCGGACGGGTGGCCACGCGACGGTCGGCAGGCGGGTCGCGGAGGGCCGCTACGGACGCGCCCCGTGCCGCGCCAGCGACCAGTACGCCAGCCACAGGGCGCCGATCGTGAGCAGCATCGCGCCGGGGACGTGGATGAACATCGTGCTGTACCCGCCGTAGTACGCCTGCACGAAGGTCAGCACGAACACGACGACGGCGACCACCGTGGGCCAGACGCTCCCCCTCGTCGTGACCAGCAGCCAGAGCGCGCCGAGCGCGGCCAGCCCGGTGACGACGTGCAGCACGATCGCCCCGATGGCGTGCAGCCCGATCGACCCGCCGTCGATCAGGCTCCCCGCGGTGACGAACTGCCAGGCCAGCACGACCACCGAGGCCACGGCGGCCACGCGCAGGGCGGTCAGCGCGGAACTCGCGGCCGCCGTGCTCTCACGGTGCTGCGTGTGGGGTGTGGGCATCGCGAGCCTCCCGGGTCGACGCCGTGGCCGCCGAGTGTGCACGGGGGCGTCGCACGTCGCACGTCCGGTGGCCGCGGGACCGCCGGCTCACGCCTCGCCCAGCTGCTCGCCGATCATCCGGACCGAGTCGCGCAGACCCCGCGCGACGTCGACCCCCTCGACGTCCTCGGTGTGCAGGCGCACCACGACCTCCGAGCCGGGTCCGGCCTCGCGCACGGTGAGCTCGCCGCGGTAGTCGTGCGGGCCGGGCGCACCCCAGGTCATCCGCCGGTTCTCCCGGTCGACGTGCAGCCACGCCTCGCCCTCGGTGGTGTGCCCGTCCACCTCGGCGGTCACCTCGACCCGGTCGGCGGCGACCAGCCGGGCATCCTTCAGCGCCGCGAAGTGTCCGGGCAGGTTGCCGACGTCGGACAGGTGCGTGAACGCGGCGTCCGGTCCGGCGGTGAGCAGTACACGGTCCTCGTAGTCACCCATGGACAGCGGGTACCCGTGGTGGCCGGGCTCATCCCGCGGCGCGGGGTTTGACCCGCCCGGGGGCGGGAAGGCCCGTGACGATGCGACTCGACTTCCTCCGACCCCTGACCGACAGCGACGGCCCTTTCGCGACCGTCGTCCTGGACGCCACCCACGACACCGCCGACGCGACCGAGCAGTACCGGCTCCGCTGGCGCGACCTGCGCGAGCGGCTCGTGGACGCCGGCGCCGAGGAGCCCGTGCTCGACCTGCTCGACGACGCCGTGACCGGGGCGGCCGCGCCGGACGGCACCGCCGGGCGGGTGCTGGTCGCCGACCGGGACCGGATCCTGCTCGACCGGCACACCGAGATCCCGCCGGAGCGCGGCACGGCCGGCTGGGGCGCGTTGCCCGACCTGCTGCCCGTGCTGTCCGCGGTGGGGGAGCAGGTGCGCACCGTCGTCGTCGCGGTGGACAACACCGGCGGTGAGGTCCGCTCCGTCGACGGCTGGGTCGAGGGCGTGTCCTCGGACTCCACCGGGCCGGTGCACAAGGCCGGCACCGCAGGGCCGGGCGAGGGCGGCGCGGACGCCCGTGTCGAGGAGACCTGGAAGCGCAACGCCCAGGCGGTCGCGGAGCGGGTGGAGAAGGCCGTCCGTGGCGGCAACGCCGGGCTGCTCGTCGTCGTCGGGGACGCCCCGGCGCGCGCCCGGCTGCGCGACGAGCTGCCGCCCGCCTCTGCCGAGGTCATGGTCGAGATCGAGAACACCGGCGGCACGCTGCCCGCGCAGGTCGACGACACCGTCCGCGCGGCGGCCGACGACCGCCGCGAGCAGCGCCGGATCGGGTCGGTCACGAGCTACGCGACCGCGTCCGGCCGTGGCGAGGGGCTGGCGGTGACCGGCCTGGCCGGTGTCGTCGCCGCCACCCGCGCGCACGCCGTCGAGACCCTGCTGGTCGATCGGGCCGACGCCCCCGGAACCGCGCTGTGGCTGGCGGCCGACCCGACCGCGGTCGCCGAGAGCCGGGACGAGCTGGCCCAGATCGGCGCCGAGCCCACCGTCTCCGCGCCGGCCGCCGACGCACTGGTGCGGGCGGCCGCGGCCGTCGACGCCGACGTCGTGCTCACCGGGCCGGGCGACGACGTGGCGCTCACCGACGGCCTCGGCGCCGTCCTCCGGTTCCCCATCGGACCGGTCGCCTGACCCGCCCGGCATACCGCCACGGCCGTCCGCGGCGCTCAGCGCGGGGCGGCCGTGGTGCGCCTGCGCCGGAGCGGCAGGGACCCACAGGCCCAGAGCGCCCACAGCACCAGCAGCGGCTGGAAGAGTAGCCGCACGGCGCGCGCTCCGTCGGTGTCCAGGCCGAACGCGTCGGTGCCGGTGAGGTACTGCGCCACGTTGCCCGGGAAGACGAGGACGAACAGCGCCGCCACCGCGAGCCCCACCGCGGCCCGGCGGCGGGCGGGGGCGAGCAGGACGGCCGCACCCAGCGCGATCTCGACCAGTCCGGAGACCAGCACGATCGCGTCCGGCGCGGGCAGCAACGGCGGGACCTGGGCCAGGAACTCGTCCGGGATCAGCAGGTGGGCCACCCCGGCGGCGACGAGGAACGCGCCGAGCAGGATCCGCGCGACGGTGCGGAGCGGGGACGGCGGACGAGCCATATCGGGACGGCCTCTCGACTGCGGACCCGGACGAACCGGGACGGATCGGGACGGGCGGGATGCCCGGCGTACCCGATTCTGGTGATTCCGGCCGCCGGGGGTGAACGATGCGCCATGCTGAGCCGATGACACCGAGGTGAACGGCGGATTCGGCGTCGCCGGGCGTTCACGGTGACAGCATGTCACCTGTGTGGACCAGCGTGTGGCACGGTCCGCGACGATGCTGGTAGAGCCGGGTGAAACCCGGGTCGGGGCGATTGGGGCGCTACGGGACGGGGTATCCCGAACTCGACACGAACTACAGGGTGGACCGGGCGCTGGGGAGCCTTCCGGTCCGTCTCCCCCGGGAGGTCCGGGGCGCGGTCGCTTCGGGGGCGACCACGCTCCGGACCTCCTTTTTCTCGTCTCACCCGAGGTGCAGGCGCTCGTGCAGCGCGCGGACCCGGGGAGCCAGCTCGAGGTCCGGCCCCTCCACCCGGACGCCCGGTGCCACCTCGGTCACCGGCAGCGGCCGCACCGGCGGCGGCGCGACCCCCATCTCCCGCAGCCACGAGCTCAGCTGTGCGGCCGAGGCGACGTAGACGATCCGGCCGAGGCCGACCCAGGCGTGCGCGGCGGCGCACATCGGGCAGTGCTCGCCGGAGGTGTGGACGGTGGCGCCACGCCGCTCGTCCGGCGACAGCAGGTCGGCGCGGATGCTCGTTCCGCCGGCGCTTCTCTCGTCGCGCGCCGGGCCAGGGCGAACTCGGGATGCCGGGTCGCGTCCCCCGAGGCGATCCGGTTGCGGTCCTCGGCCAGCGCCGTCCCGGACGCGTCGACCAGCACGGATCCGAACGGCTCGTCGCCGGCCGCGAGCGCCTCCTCGGCGAGCTCCACGCACCGGCGCAGGTGTGTCCGGTCCCGCTCGTCCATCGTCGTGCCCCTCTCCGGCGCCGCTCGCTGCGCCGCCCGGAGCACGGTCCCACGTCCGTGCGGGTGTGCACCGTGGTGCGTGCGACGGGAGCTACTGGACGTTCGGGCAGGACGATTTACGCTGTCCGGATGGAACAGCCCGGAACGGTTGCGCCGCTGGCCCTCGACGAGCAGCTCTGCTTCGCGTTGCACTCGGCCTCCCGGGCCATGACGGGCTGCTACCGGCCGGTGCTCGACCTGATCGGCCTGACCTACAGCCAGTACGCCGCGCTGCTGGTGCTCTGGGCCGAGGACTCGGTCCCGCAACGCGAGCTCGGGGAGCGGATGTACCTCGACAGCGGCACGCTGTCGCCGATGCTGCACCGGCTGGAGAAGCGCGGCCTCATCACGCGCTCCCGCCGGCCCGACGACGAGCGGACCGTGCAGGTCTCGGTGACCGCCGACGGCCGGGCGCTGCGCGAGCAGGCGCTGGTGGCGCAGGAGCGGGTCATCGCTTCGACCGGGATGGGTATCGACGAGCTGTTCCGGCTGCGCGACGACCTGCAGCGGCTGGCGGCACGGTTGCGGGGCGACCGCCCGGCCGACGACGACGACGTCGACGCAGGCGCTCCGGCGGGCGATGCGGCCCCCGGCGGGCAGCCCGCGCCCACGGGCTGAGCGCGGGGCCGCCCGGCCCGCGGTGCTCGTTCCTCCGGGATCCCTGCCGCTGCTGTCTCACCGCGCAACGCTCGGGCGTATGCTTGCCTGAAGGCAAGCAACGACGGGAGCGCGCGATGAGCGGCCTGGACTCCGACGACCTGGCCCGGCTCCGGGTCGCCCTGGCCCGGATCGGCCGTGGCCTGGACCGGCACTCCCGCGGCGAGGAACTCACCCGGACCCAGGTCTCGGTGCTCGGCACGGTGGCCGTGCGCGGGCCGATCGGGATGGGTGAGCTCGCGGCCATCGAGGGGCTCAACCCGACGATGCTGTCCCGGCTGGCCGGCAAGCTGGCGGCCGCTGGCCTCCTGATGCGCGACACCGACCCGGACGACGGTCGCGCGATCCGGGTCGCGGCCACCGAGCAGGGGCTGGCCGAGCACCACCGCCAGCGGGCGGAACGCACCCGGCTGCTCGCCGCGCACGTCGACGGCCTGCCCGGCGGGCACGCCGAGGGCCTGCGCGCGGCCCTGCCCGCACTGGAGGCGCTGGCGTCGTCGCTGCGCGACGAGCCGGCCGGGACCGGGCGGTGAGCCGGGCCGCCGGAGGCCGGGTGGCCGGTGCGGTCCGCGGCTTCACCGACCGCACCTTCGCCGCGCTGAACGGGCGCAACTACCGGCTGTGGTTCGGCGGGCAGTCGATCTCGCTGATCGGGACCTGGATGCAGTCCGTGGCCCAGTCCTGGCTGGTCTACGAGCTCACCGGGTCCGCCACCGTGCTGGGCACGGTGGTCGCCGTGCAGACCCTGCCGACGCTGCTGCTCGGCCCGTACGCCGGGGTGTGGGTGGACCGGCTCGACCGGCGGCGGCTGATGATCGGGCTGCAGGCGATGATGGGCGTGCAGGCGCTGGCGCTCGCCGTCCTCACCCTCACCGGCACCATCGCGCTCTGGCACGTCTACGTCCTCGCCGCCGTACTCGGGCTGAACAAGGCCTTCGAGAACCCGGCCCGACAGACGTTCGTGCACGAGCTGGTCGGACCCGACGACCTGCGGAACGCGGTCAGCCTCAACTCCGTGCTCGTCAACGCGGCCCGCGCCGTCGGCCCGGCGATCGCGGGCGTGGTGATCGTGGCCGGCGGCACCGGCGTGTGCTTCCTGCTGAACGCGGTCAGCTTCGTCGCGGTGGTGAGCTCGCTGCTGCGCCTGGACGTCTCCGCGCTGACGCCGACCGCGCCCACCCCGCGCGCGCCGGGCCAGCTGCGCGAGGGCTTCTCCTACGTCCGCGGGAACACCGAGCTGCTGCTCCCGCTGCTGATGATGGGATTGATCGGCTGCCTGGCCTACGAGTTCCCGGTGGTGCTGCCGGTCGTGGCCTCGCAGACCTTCGGCGGCGACGCCGGCACCTACGGGTGGCTGACCGGCGCGATGGGGGTCGGCGCCGTCGTCGGCGGGCTGGTGGTGGCCGGGCGCGGCCGCACCGGGCTGCCCGCGCTGGTGCGGACCTCGCTGTGGTTCGGCGCCGCGCTGGGCCTGGCCGCCCTCGCCCCGACGCTGTGGGTCGCGCTGCTGGCGATGGGCCTGGTCGGGATGGCCAGCGTCGCGTTCATGGCGGGCGGGAACAGCACCCTGCAGCTGGCCTCGGCGCCGCACATGCGGGGCCGGGTGATGGCGCTGTGGTCGGTGGCGTTCCTCGGGTCGACGCCGATCGGCGGTCCGGTCGCCGGGTGGGTGAGCCAGCAGTTCGGTGGGCGCGGCGGCCTGGCCCTCGGCGCGCTGGCCTGCCTGGTCGCCGCCGCCATCGGCTGGCCCGCCGCCCGACGAGCCGCCTCCACCACGTCCGCCCCCACCCCACCGGCCACCACGACCGGACCCCGCCCCGAGGACGCTCATCGGTCTGTCGAACGCTCACGCGGTCGCGTGCGCGTTGCCACACCGGGTGAGCGTTCGCGGCGGGACCGGGCTGCGCGGGATCGGGCCCGGTGAGCCCGGGGGAGAGCGGCGCCGGGCCGGGGCGGCCTGCGGTGCTCGGCGCGGTCGCGGCCGGCGGCGTCGTCGGCGCCGAGACCCGCTACCTGCTGGCCCTGGTCGGCCCGGCGGTGCCGTGGGCCACCCTGCTGATCAACGTCACCGGCTGCCTGCTGATGGGCGTGCTGATGGTGCTGGTCACCGAGCGGGAGCGGGTCCATCCGCTGGCGCGGCCCGCCCTCGGGGTGGGCGTGCTGGGCGGGTACACGACGTTCTCCACCTACGCCACCGACGTCGGCACCGGTGACCTGCCGGTGCCGGCCGCGCTGGCGCTGATGGTGGCCACGCCGCTGCTGGCCGTCGTCGCCACCGCCGTCGGCGCGCGGGCCACCCGGGTCGTGGCGGGGGCCCGGTGGTGACCGCGCTGCTGGTGGCGGTGGGCGCCGCGGTGGGTGCGCCGCTGCGCTACCTGGTCGACGCCGAGCTGAGGGCCCGCCGGGCCACCGCGTTCCCGTGGGGCACCTGGCTGGTCAACGTCGCCGGGTCGCTGCTGCTCGGTGCCGTGGTGGCGGCCGTCCCGCTGCTCGGTCCCACCGTCGGCCCGGCGACCGCGGCCCTGCTGGGGACCGGGTTGTGCGGCGCACTGACCACCTACAGCACCTTCGGCTGGGAGATGGTCTCGTTGCTCGAACGCGGCCGTGCGCTGCTCGCGACCGGGTACGCGACGGTGAGCGTGCTGGCCGGGGTGAGCGCGGGGCTGACCGGATACGGGCTGGTCACGCTGCTCGCCGGAGGCGGTTGAGGCTTCCCGCTCAGCGGATCCGGCCGCCGGTGGCGATCCGCAGCAGGTCCCGGGCGGTGCCGCGGGGCGAGGTGCCCTCCGGCCACACCGCGCGGATCTCCCGGGTCAGGTCCACCCCGCGCACCGGCACCTCGACCAGCGTGCCGGCGGCCAGGTCGGCGGCCGCGGCGAGCCGGGGGAGTACCGCCGGCCCGTCCCCGCCGCGGACCGCGGCGAGCACCGCGGAGTTGGCGGCGAGCTCCCGCGCCGGTGCGGCGGGCCCGTTCCCGGGGACGGCGGCCAGGACGGCGTCGACGGCCGGCCGCGCGCCGGTGCCCGCCCGGCGGGTGACCAGCGGCGTCGCGGCCAGCTCGGCGGCGTCGATCCCGGCCCCGCCGGCCCACGGGTGACCGGGCGCGACGAGCGCCACCAGCTCGTCGGTCGCGACGGTCGCGACGTGCAGCCCGTCGGTCGGTTCGGCGGTCTCGACCACGCCGACCGCGGCCCGGCCGTCGCGGACCGCGGTGGCCGGGTCGTCGGCGTCGAGCAGCACGATCTCTCCGCCGGGGCCGTCGCGCAGCTCCACCAACCAGCGCGGCACCAGGTACTCGGCGGCCGTCGGCGCGGGCGCGACGACGACCGTGTCGTCGCCCGGCCCGGGCTCGCGCAGCGCCGCGACGGCGGCGTCGAGGTCCCGGGCGGCGTCCAGCACCGGGCCCGCCCAGTCGACCAGCAGCGCGCCGCGCGCGGTGAGCCGGCCGGCCCGGCGGCCGCGCCGGTCCCGTTCCAGCACGGGCGCGCCGACGAGCTTCTCGACGGTACGGATCCGGGCCGTCGCGGCCTGGGTGGTCATGCCGAGCTCCCGGCCGGCGGCCTGGAGCCCACCGGTGCGGGCGACGGCGACCAGCAGGGCGAGTGCGCCGAGGTCGGGGACGTGAGCGGGGGCGGGGGCGGACATCGGAACCACCCTAGGCCTCGGCCCGGACGCGAGCGGTGGCCGTCCTCGCACCCCGGTGTGGACCGGTTCACGGACTGCGGCCGGTGCGGGAACGTCGCGGGGTGCGCGGACGGACCTACAGCCCCAGCAGGCCGCGCAGGTAGGCGGCCTGGCCGGCGTGCTGCAGGTCGTCGCCCACCACGCTGACCAGCCGCACGCCGAGCGAGACGCCGTCACCCCAGGTGGCGGGCAGGATGCGGGACAGGTCGTCGTCGGAGACGTCCTTCACCAGGGACACGGTCCGATCGTGTACCGCGTCGCCGTAGCCGGCCAGTAGCTCCGCGGAGGTCCGGACGGCGGCGACCTCGTCGGCCGTGTGGCCGAACCCGGTGTCGGTGTCGGGGAGGTCCAGCGCGAACCGGTCCGCCCAGCCGTCGTCGGTCCAGACCTGCGCGGTGCCGAAGGCCTCGGCCACGTGGTCGTCCTGCACGCGCAGCAGGTGCCACACCAGCCAGCCGATCGGATTGCCGGGCGCCCCGGCGGAGTCCGGACGGCGGGCGAGGTCGTCGGGGGACAGCCCGTCCACGACGTCGTGCACCAGCTCCCGGACGCGCCCGAAGTGGTCGGTGAGCAGCTCGGCGGAGGTCGTCACCCGGGCGGGATTCCCGGGTGGACGCGTGCACAACCCCGACCGGCGCGACTAGCGTGGTGATCGGTGACCGAGACAGAGGCGAAATCCCACAGCGCTCACTGGGGCGTGTTCTCCGCCGACTACGACGGGACCCGGCTACGGGTGCGCCCGCACCCCGGCGACCCCGATCCGTCCCCGGTGCTCGACAACATCCCGGCGGCGGTGGCGCACCCCGCGCGGGTGGCGGCGCCCGCGGTGCGGCGCGGCTGGTGGGAGCGCGGCCCCGGCCGGGACCCCGCTCGCGGCCGCGACGGGTACCTGACCGTCTCCTGGGACGCGGTGCTGGACCGGCTCGCCGAGGAGACGCAGCGGGTCCGGACCACCTACGGCGACGAGGCCGTCTACGGCGGCTCCTACGGCTGGGCCTCGGCCGGGCGGTTCCACCACGCGCAGGGGCAGCTGCACCGGTTCCTCGCGGTGACCGGCGGCTACACCCGTTCGGTCAACACCTACTCCGGCGGCGCGGCCGAGGTGATTCTCCCGCAGATCCTGGGCACCTTCGACGCCGTCACCCGCTACGCCGTGTCCTGGGACCAGGTCGCCGCGCACACGGACACGGTGCTGGCGTTCGGCGGGATGGCGCTGAAGAACTCCGCGATCGCCGCCGGCGGGGTGAGCCGGCACGTCGAGCGCGGTGCGATGCGCGCGGCCCGCGACCGCGGTGCGGTGTTCGTGCTGGTCAGCCCGCTGCGCCCGGACCTGCCGGAGGAGGTCGACGCCACCTGGCTGCCGATCCGGCCCGGTACCGACGTCGCGCTGATGCTGGCGCTGATGCACACCGTCGTCGCCGAGGGGCGGCACGACGCCGAGTTCCTCGCCTCGCACTGCGACGGCTGGGAGCGGCTGCGCGAGTACCTGTTCGCCGCGCCGGTCAAGGACGCCGAGTGGGCGGCGGCGATCACCGGGATCGACGCCGGCACCATCCGCGAGCTGGCCTGGCGGATCGCCTACGGCCGCACCCTGGTCACCGTCGCCCAGTCGCTGCAGCGCGCCGAGCACGGCGAGCAGCCGGTGTGGGGCGGGACGGCGCTGGCCGCGGTGCTCGGCCAGGTCGGACGGCCCGGCGCCGGGTTCAACTACGGTCTCGGCTCGCTGGGACACTACGGTCGCCCGCGCAACGCGGTCCCGGTCCCGACGTACTCCCGTGTCCCGAACCCGGTGACCTCGTTCATCCCGGTCGCCCGGGTCGCGGACATGCTGCTGCACCCGGGGGAGCGCTACGCCTACGACGGCGCCGAGCACACCTACCCGCACGTGCGGATGGCGTGGTGGGCCGGGGGCAACCCGTTCCACCACCACCAGGACCTGCGCCGGATGCGCCGCGCCGTCGCCGAGCTGGACACCTTCGTCGTGCACGATCCGATGTGGACCTCCACGGCCCGGCACGCGGACGTCGTGCTGCCCTCGACCACGACGCTGGAGCGCGACGACATGGGTGCGACCAGCTCCGACCCGCTGCTGGTCGCGATGAAGCAGCTGGTGCCCCCGCACGGGCAGGCCCGCAACGACTACGACGTGTACGCCGACCTCGCCGACCGGCTCGGCCACCGGGAGGCGTTCACCGAGAACCGCACCGCCCACGAGTGGCTCGTGCACATGTACGACCGGACCCGCAAGGCGCTGGCCGACCGCGGTGAGCCCGCCCCGGACTTCGAGGAGTTCTGGGCGGCCGGCGAGCTGGTCCTGCCCCAGCGCCCGGACGACGGCGGCATGCTCGCCCGGTTCCGCGCCGACCCGGCGGCGCACCCGCTGCCGACCCCGTCCGGCCGGATCCAGGTCGGGTCGGAGACGATCGCCCGGCACGGGCTGGCCGACCACCCCGGGCACCCGGCCTGGCTGGAACCCACCGAGGCCCCCGACGCGCGGCACCCGTTCTGGCTGGTGTCCAACCAGCCGGCGACCCGGCTGCACTCGCAGCTGGACTTCGGCGCGCACTCCGCGGGGGCCAAGCGCTCCGGGCGCGAGGTCGTCCGGATCCACCCCGATGACGCGGCCGCCCTCGGGATCGGCGACGGCGACGTCGTCCGGATCCACAACGACCGCGGCGCCTGCCTCGCCGCGGCCCGGCTGTCCGACGACATCCGCCCGGGCGTCGTGCAGCTGCCGACCGGGGCCTGGTGGGATCCGCATCCCGACCCGGAGCGGCCCGAGCTCGGCGACGACGGGCTGTGCGTGCACGGCAACCCGAACGCCGTCACCCGGGACCGGGGGTCGTCGAGCCTGGCGCAGGGGTGCACGGGGCAGCTGTGCGCCGTGGCGGTCTCGCCGTATCCGCACGACCCGCCGGACGTCACCGCGCACACCGCCCCGGTCTGACGGGTTCGCCCGCGCCGTACGGATTGACCTCGACCGTGCTTCATCTCTGATCATCCTCTCGAGAACCTGCAACCGCTGTTCGAGAGGCTGGATCCACATGCATCGACATCGCGCACTCGCCGACCTGCGAGGCGACATCCTGAGCCCCGGCGACCCGGACTTCGACTCCGCCCGCCAGATCTTCAACGAGAGACTGGTCGGCGAGCCCGCCCTGATCGTCCGGTGTGCCGGGGTCGCGGACGTCCGCAGGGCGCTCCGGTACGCGCAGGCCGAGGGGCTGGAGGTCTCCGTCCGCGGCGGCGGTCACGGACTCGGTGGCTGGGCCAGCAACAACGGCGGGATCGTCATCGACCTGACCCGGCTGCGGTGGGTGCTCGTCGATGCCCCCGCCCGCTCGGCCTGGATAGGCGGCGGCGCCCGGGCCGGGGACGTCGTGTCCGAGACCGTGTCGCACGGGCTCGTCCCGGTCACCGGCGTCACGGCGACCGTCGGTCTGGGCGGGCTGGCCACGGGTGCGGGCGAGGGGTACCTCACCCCGCAGCACGGCTATGCGAGCGACAACGTGATCGCCTTCGAGCTGGTGACTGCCGCCGGTGACGTCCTGCGGGTCTCGGAGACCGAACGGCCCGAGCTGTTCTGGGCGCTGCGCGGCGCCGGCCCGAACTTCGGCGTCGTGACCGCCATGCAGATCCGCCTGCACCCACTCCCGGCGCAGACGGTCGGCGGCAGCCTGACCTTCGCCGGCGCCGACGTGGCAGCGGCGACCCGTGGCGCGTGGGACCTGATGGAGAACGGATCGCAGGCCGTCTTCCCGCAGACCATGTACGGCCTCGACGCCGACGGGGCGCCCACGGTGACGATCCTTCCGGGGCACGTCGGACCGCCCGACGCGGCGGCGCGGGAGATCGACAGGCTGCGGACGTTCGCGGATCCCGTGCGGGACGACACCACGACGATGTCCTACGTCGAGCTACTGCACCAGCTCGACGACGGCGGCGGCGACCGCGGGGGCCGCCACCTGTGGGACCTGGTCCACCTGCCTTTCGCCGGTGACCGCGAGACGCAGCAGGAGCTCGTGCTCTCGCTGCTGCCGCTGTTCGGTCCGAACACGGCGATGGAGCTGTGGCGCACCGCGCCGGCGCCCGTTCCGGGTCCGCGGAGTGTGCTGCCCCGGACGCCGGGCGTCGCGCTCGTCGTCCTCCAGATGTGGACCGATCCCGCCGACGACGCACGCGAGACCGACATCCTGCGCCGGATCGGGGAGACGCTGCACGCCTCGGGACTGGTCGAGGAGAGCCCGAGCGCGTCCAACCACGTGACGGTGCACGACCCGCGCCGGGTCGCCGCCCTCTACGGGGAGGGCGCCTACGCCGGCCTGCGGAGGCTGAAGGCGGTCCACGATCCGGCGAACCTGTTCCGCAACAACTACAACGTCCCACCGGCCGACTGACCGTGCCTGCTGTCCGGCGCGTCAGGGCTTGGCCGTGACGGGCGTCGTCAGGTCGCGCTCGATCTCCTCCAGGGTGCGGCCCTTGGTCTCGGGCAGCAGGCGGGTCGCGTAGAGGTAGGCCAGCGCCGTCGTCACCGCGAAGAACAGGAAGTTCCAGCCCGCCCCGAAGATCGCCAGCAGGCTCGGGAACAGCAGCGCGACGGTCATGTTGAACAGCCAGTTGAACGTCACGCAGAACCCGACCGCACTGGCACGGACGCGCAGCGGGAACAGCTCGGGCAGCAGCACCCACTGCACCGGCCCCCAGGAGATCGAGAACGACGCGATGTAGACGACGATCCCGGCCAGCGTCACCCCGAGCAGCACCGGGCCCTGGGACAGCCCGACGAGGTTGACGACCGCGAGCACGAGCATCGCCACGCACATCCCGACCGCGCCCCAGCGCAGCAGCGGACGGCGTCCGGCCCGCTCGATCAGCCACATTCCGGGCAGCGTCATCAGCATGTTCACCGCGCCGATGCCGACGTTCGCCCCGATCGCGCCGGTGTCGCCGAAGCCGACGTTCGTGAGCAGGGTCGGGGCGTAGTAGATGATCGTGTTGATGCCGACGAAGTTCTGGAAGAACACCAGCAGCATCCCGATCAGGATCCGTCGGCGCAGCCGCGGCCCGAACAGCGTCGCCAGGGCGACCTTCTCCGAGCGCTCGCGTTCGACCCGCACACTCTCCTTGATCTCGCCGAGCTCGGCCGCGGCGGCCTCCCGGCCGCCGCGCAGCCGCTCGAGGACCTTGCGGGCGTCGTCCTCCCCGCCGTCGGGCTTCTGGGCGACCAGCCAGCGCGGGCTCTCCGGCTGGGTGTAGATCCCGATCGCCAGCACGACGGCCGGGATCACCCCGAGGCCGATCATCCAGCGCCAGGCCCGGGCGTCGGCGAACGCGAAGTCGGTGAGGTAGGCGACGAAGATCCCGACGGTCACCAGCAGCTGCATCAGCGAGGTCAGCCGCCCGCGGATCCGGGCCGGTGCCAGCTCGGACAGGTACATCGGCACGACCACCGACACGATCCCGACGCCGATGCCCATCACGAACCGGAACAGCACCAGCAGGAGCACGGTGGTGGCGAGCGCGGCGCCGAGCGTGCCGATCACGAACACGACCCCGCCGAGCAGGATCAGCATCCGCCGGCCCAGGGTGTCGGCCAGCCGTCCGGACATCCCTGCCCCGAGCATCGCGCCGACCAGCAGGCCGGACACGACGGTGCCCTGCTCCAGCGGGGTGAGCGGGATGTCGTCGGGGATGTAGAGGATCGCCCCGGAGATCACGCCGGTGTCGTAGCCCCAGAGGATCCCGCCGAGGGCGCCGAAGAACCAGATCGCCCACTGCGACTGCCGCTTGACCGATCCTGCCGAGCCCGCTGACGACGCTGCCATCGCCGGATCGTCCGGCCAATCGTTGCGCTGTGCAACTTGGACCGGGTGCCGGGGTCAGGTACGGGTGGCGAGCAGCTCGCCCTTCCCGACCGGCACCGTCACGGTGTGCACCCCCGGCTCCGCGCCGAGCAGCGAGGCCAGCGGGTCGATCTCGCCGGCGTGCGAGTGCGCGTTGTCCACGGCCAGCAGGCCGCCGGGGCGCAGCACCCGGACCGGGTGCGGCCACCAGGACGCGTACTGGGTCCGTTCGGCGTCGAGGAACAGCAGGTCGAGGCTCGCGTCCGGCCGGGCGGCGAGGTCGGCGCCGCCGTCGGCGGTACGGAACTCGACGACGTCGTCGAGCCCGGCTTCGGTCAGCCGGGCGCGGGCGTGCACGCCGGCGCCGGGGTCGATGTCGACGCTGGTCAGCCGCCCACCCGTGGCGCGCAGGGCGTCGGCGAGCACCAGGGTGGAGGCGCCCTGCGAGGTGCCGATCTCCACCGCGTCGCGGGCTCCGGTGAGCCGGATCAGGAAGGAGAGGAAGGCGCCCGCGTCGGGCTCGAGGACCCGCCAGCGGCGGAGCCGGTCGGGCTCGCCCGCGTCGTGCGTCGCGGCTTCGGAGAGCAGTCGCTCGAGCACGCGGTGCACCTTCGGATCCACGCCGACAGTCTGCTCCCGCCGGACCGGCCGGGGAATCGTCCGCCCGGGCGGCGCCCGCTTGTCGAGGGGTACACCAGGGTCGTCCCCGGGCCCCTGAACGACCCTGGTGTACCCCTCGGCGAGGGTCGAGGAAGGCGCGGCGGGATGTTGCGGGGGACTGTCGCTTCGGCCGGTTCCCGTCGAGCGTTGCGCACCGCATCATTCCTGCATGACCGACGACATGCGGAGCACGATCATCCGCGCGGTCACCGGTGTGGGCCGGGTGCTGCGCGAGGCCGGCAAGGCGCAGGAGGAGCTGTGGGCACGCCTGGAGCGCGTCGACCCGCAGCCCGGCGAGGATCTGCACTGGGAGCCGAGCATCCGGGGATGGCGCCTGGTGGGGGAGTTCCTGCCCTCGCTCGGGCGGGAGCCCTGCGACTGACGGGCTGCGGCGATCACCCGCGCACGGGCGACGGCCGTGTCAGCGCGTGGGCGCGACGTCGCCGTCGACGTAGAACCAGCGGCCCTCGTCCCGGACGAACCGGCTGCGCTCGTGCAGCTCCCCGTCGGTCCGGTGCGCCCGGAACTCGACGACCCCCTCCCGGTCGAACATCGCACCACCGGCCCGGTCGAGGATCTCCAGTCCGGTCCAGACCGAGCCCGGTTCCAGGCGCAGCCGCGGCGGCCGGGTCGACGGGTGCCAGGACGCCAGCAGGTGCGCGGTGTCGCCCAGGACGAAGGCGGTGTAGCGGCTGCGCATCAGGTCCTCGGCGGTGCCGGCCGGGCGCCCGTCGAGCACCGGGCCGCAGCAGGCGTCGAGCGGGCGGGATCGGCCGCAGGGGCAGTTCCGGGACACACCGCCCAGTATCCTGCTGTGACCCACCCGACCACCGCCCCGGGTCGGAGTTGACCGCCCCCGGAGGCGTGTGGTCGGCTCGTTCGCCGCCACCGCGGCGACCAGGCCGATGCGAGGGCAGGACGGGTGCACGGGTTCTACGAGGTGCTGCACGGGCGCCGGGACGTCCGCACCGGGTTCCGTCCCGACCCGGTCGACGACGAGGTGCTCACCCGGGTGCTCGAGGCGGCGCACGCCGCGCCGAGCGTCGGGTTCTCCCAGCCCTGGGACTTCGTGCTCGTGCGCGACCCGGCGACCCGCGAGCGGGTGCACGCGCTGGTGACCGGGCACCGCGAGCGCTACGCGGCCTCGCTGCCCGCTGCCCGGGCCGAGGCACTGCGCGCGATCCGGATCGAGGCGATCCGGGAGACCCCGCTGAACCTCGTCGTCACCGCCGACCCGACCCGCGGCGGCCGGCACACGCTGGGCCGCTACGGGCGTCCGGAGATGGGCAGCTACTCGGCGGCGCTCGCCGTGCAGAACCTCTGGCTGGCCGCCCGCGCCGAGGGCCTGGGCGTCGGCTGGGTGAGCTTCTTCGACGACGACGGGCTGGCCGCCCTGCGCGAGCTGCTCGGCCTGCCCGCGCACCTCGAGGTCGTCGCGTACCTGTGCGTCGGGCACGTGGACGGGTTCCCCGACCGGCCGGAGCTGGAGGAGCACGGCTGGGCGCGCCGCCGTCCGCTGGACTGGGCGGTGCACCAGGAGAGCTGGGGCGCCCGCGGGCTGCCCGGGGCTCCGCCGGCCGCGCTGCTGGAGTCCACCGTGGACGCGATCACCCCGGCCGACGACACGGCCCGGGCCGCGGCGCGTGACCGGCTGGACCGGATGACCATGCCGCACGGCGCGCTCGGCCGGGTCGAGGACGTCGCGGTCACCCTGGCCGGGATCGCCGGCGAGGCGGTCCCGCCGATCCCGGCGCCCGCTGCCGTCGCGGTGTTCGCGGGCGACCACGGGGTGCACGCCCGCGGGGTCACGCCGTGGCCGCAGGAGGTCACCGCGCAGATGGTGGCCAACTTCCTCGCCGGTGGCGCCGTGGTCAACGCGCTGGCGCGCCAGATCGGGGCCGAGGTGCAGGTCGTCGACGTCGGGGTGGCCGCCGACCTCGACCCGGTGCCCGGGCTGCTGCCGCGCAAGGTCGCCCACGGCACCGCGGACCTGACCCGCGCCCCCGCGATGACCCGCGATCAGGCCCGGACCGCACTCGAGCACGGCATCGAGGTCGCCCGTGACCTGGTCGCCGCGGGCAACCGGTGCCTGCTCACCGGCGACATGGGCATCGCCAACACCACCGCCGCGGCCGCGCTGATCTGCGCCTTCACCGGTGCCGACCCGGAAAGCGTCACCGGTCGCGGCACCGGCATCGACGACGACACCCTGGCCCGGAAGACCGGCGTCGTCCGGGCCGCGCTGGAGCGCCACCGCCCCGACCCGGCCGACCCGCTCGGGGTGCTGGCCGCGGTCGGCGGGCTGGAGCACGCCGGCCTGGCCGGGCTGGTGCTCGGCGCCGCCGCGCAGCGCGTCCCGGTGCTGCTCGACGGGGTCAGCGCGGGGGCCGCGGCGCTGGTGGCCGCCGCGTTCTCACCGTCCTGTGTGGACTTCTGCCTGGCCGGGCACCGGTCCGCCGAGCCCGGCGGGTCGGCCGCGCTGGCCCACCTCGGCCTGACCCCGCTGCTGGAGCTGGACATGCGGCTCGGGGAGGGGACCGGCGCGTTGCTCGCGCTGCCGGTGCTGCAGGGCGCGGCGCGGGCGATGGCCGACGTCGCCACGTTCGACAGTGCGGGCGTGACCGAGAAGACCGGCGATGGATGATCTGATCACCGTCGTCGGCATCGGGGCGGACGGCTGGCGCGGGCTGCCCGAGGCGTCGCGGGACGCGCTGCGTGAGGCGGAGGTGCTCCTCGGCGGGCCGCGTCAGCTCGACCTGGTGCCCGGCGATCTCGCCGGGGAGCGGCGGGCATGGCCGTCGCCGCTGGTCCGGGCCCTGCCCGGGTTGCTCGACGAGCTCGCCGGGCACCGGGTCGCCGTGCTGGCCTCCGGGGACCCGATGTTCTTCGGCATCGGCGCCACGCTGGCCCGGATCGCCGGGCCGGAACGGCTGCGCGTGCTGGCGCACCCGTCGTCGGTGGCGCTGGCGTGTGCCCGGCTGGGCTGGGCGTCGGAGAACGTGACCGTCCACAGTGTCGTCGGGCGCCCGCTCGACCGGATCCGGCGCGCGCTCGCGCCCGGGGCACGGCTCCTGGTGCTCTCCGCCGGGTCCGGCAGCCCCGCCGAGATCGCCGGCCTGCTCTCCGGCGGCGGATGGGGCGGGTCCGCGCTCACCGTCCTGGAACGACTCGGCGCGGACGACGAACGGATCCGCCCCGGCACCGCCGCCGCACCCCCGGCCGACGCCGACCCGCTCAACGTCGTCGCGATCGAGTGCGTGCCCGACGCCGGGCTCGTCCCGCACGGCGAGACCCCCGGCCTGCCCGACGACGCCTACGACCACGACGGCCAGCTCACCAAGCGCGAGGTCCGCGCCGTCACCCTCGCCCACCTCGCGCCGCGGCCCGGCGAGCTGCTGTGGGACGTCGGCGCCGGATCCGGCTCGATCGGGATCGAGTGGATGCGCGCGCACCCGGGGTGTGGCGCGGTCGCCGTCGAACCCCGGCCGGAGCGCGCGGAGCGGATCGCGCGCAACGCCTCCAAGCTCGGCGTGCCCGGCCTGCGGGTCGTCACCGGCCGCGCCCCGGAGGCCCTCGACGGGCTGCCCGCACCGGACGCCGTGTTCGTCGGCGGCGGCCTGACCCGCGACGGCGTGCTCGACGCCTGCCTGTCCGCGCTGCGCCCGGGCGGGCGCCTGGTCGCCAACGCCGTCACCGTGCAGACCGAGGCCGCGCTGGCCGCCGCGCACGCCGCGCACGGGGGAGACCTGGTCCGGGTCCAGGTGGCCCGGGCCGAACCGGTCGGCGGATTCCACGGCTGGCGCCCAGCGATGCCGGTGACGATCTGGAGCCACATGCGGAGGGACGAACCGTGACGGTGCACTTCATCGGAGCAGGACCGGGCGCGGTCGACCTGTTGACCCTGCGGGCCCGGGACCTGATCGCCGCCTCCCCGGTGTGCCTCTACGCCGGCAGCCTGGTCCCGCCGGAGATGCTGGAGCTCTGCCCGCCCGGCGCGCGCACGATCGACACCGCGCTGATGACCCTCGACGAGATCGTCACCGAGATGGTGCGCGCGCACCGGCACGGACTCGACGTCGCCCGGCTCGCCTCCGGCGACCCGTCGGTGTTCTCCGCGCTGGCCGAGCAGATCCGCCGGCTGGAGGCCGAGGGCGTCCCCTACGACGTCTGCCCCGGCGTCCCCGCCTACGCCGCCGCGGCCGCCGCACTCGGCCGGGAGCTGACCGTCCCGACCGTGGCACAGACCGTCACGCTGACCCGGATCGCCGCCCGCGCCACCCCCATGCCCGACGACGAGGGGCTGGCCGCGCTCGGGAAGGCCGGCGGCACCGTCGTGCTGCACTTGGCCGTGCACCGGATCGACGAGGTCGTCGACGCGCTCGCCCCCGCCTACGGCGGCGACTGTCCGGCCGCGGTCGTCGCGCACGCGTCGCGGGCGCACGAGATCGTCCTGCGGGGTCCACTCGACGGCCTGCCGAAGGCGGTGCGCGAGGCCGGGATCGAACGCACCGCAGTGATCATCGTGGGGGAGGCGCTGGCGGCGCAGCACTTCCCGGACTCGCACCTCTACTCCGCGGCCCGCTGCCGCACCCCGGGATCCCACTCGAGGAGGGGGAGTAGCTAGTCGGTCCCCCGCTGCCGTTCCTGGGCGCTGACCCGGTCGGTCGCCTGCGGCTGGTCCGGCACCACGTCGGCGAGCCGCTCCAGTGCGGGCAGCGCCTGCCAGATCAGCTCCTGGTCGGACTCGCTGAGCAGGGCCAGGCGGTCCGAGAGCCACGCGTTGCGGTGGTGGCGTATGCGCGCGCCGGTCTCGTGGCCGGCGTCGGTCAGCTGTACCCGGGTGAGCCGCCGGTCCGAGGGCTCCCGTTCCCGGTCGATCAGGCCGCGGTCCTGCAGCGAGTCCAGCGTCCGGGTCAGCGTCGAGGGCTTGACCCCCTCGCCGACCGCCAGCTCGCCGGAGGTCGCCCGTCCCATCCGCTCGATGCGGAACAGCAGCGAGATGACGGGGAAGGTGAAGTCCTCGTAGGGCTGCTGGCGGAGCACCCGGCCGAGCCAGCCGAAGACCATCTGCAGCCGTGTCAGGTGTGCGGGCGTGGTCGCGGCTCGCTGCATCGTGCTTGTCCACCCTGACGTCGTCGTGCCATTGTCGCGCCGGGCCGGCGGACCCGGGAGCCTACCGTCCGGACCGTGGCGAGCAACGGTTCGCCCCGCGAACGGTTGTCCGGCGGCGGTCGACGATCAGCAGCAAAGTCCCTGGTCGGATGACCTGCCGGGAAACAATTCAGACAGTTCGCAAGGCGAAAGCTTCCCTTTTCGGCGCCTCTGCGTTAGCGTTCCGATCGAGCCGAGGGGGCCGGAACCCGCCGAGTCACCCCTGGTCACAGCGTCGGGCCGGCACCCACCGGCCCGTATTCGACCTGTCCGAATCACTGTCGATTGGAATTCTTGTCGATGTCGAACGACCGCAAGCCCGTCCTGGTCATCAACGGCCCGAACCTCAACCTGCTCGGCAAGCGTGAGCCCGGCATCTACGGCGCCGCCACCCTCGCCGACATGGAGGACCTCTGCCGCAAGAAGGCCGCCGACGTCGGCCTCGAGGTGGAGTTCTTCCAGAGCAACCACGAGGGCGCGATCGTCGACCGGATCCACGTCGCCCGCGAGGAGTCCTCGGCGATCGTGATCAACGGCGGCGCCCTCGGGCACTACTCGATCGCGCTGCACGACGCGCTGCGCGCCTCCGAGCTGCCGATCATGGAGGTGCACATCTCCAACGGCACCAAGCGGGAGAGCTTCCGCCACCACTCCTACGTCACCGTCACCGCGATCGGTCTGGTCAAGGGCATGGGGATCTTCGGCTACGGCGTGGCGCTGGAGTACCTCGCCACGCACCAGCTCTGAGCGATCCCGCCCGAGCACGAGAGACGCGAGGACGGAGAGACATGAGCAAGGAACTGCGCGCCGGGATCATCGGCTGCGGCAAGATCGCCATCAACCACGCCGACACGCTCCGCGACTTCACGGGCGCATCGCTCGTCGCGGTCTGCGACAACGACGCGGTGCGGGCCAAGGAGTTCGGCCGCGACCACGGCGTGGACGCCGTGTTCTCCGACCCGGACCGGTTCTTCGCCGAGGCCGACCTCGACGTCGTGCACATCTGCACCCCGCACCCGAGCCACGAGCCGCTGGTGCTGGCCGCGGCCCGGGCCGGGGTGCACGCGCTGTGCGAGAAGCCGCTGGCCGTCGACGTCGAGTCGGCCGATCGCATGATCGCCGCCGCCGACGAGGCCGGCATCAAGCTGGGCACGGTCTTCCAGCGCCGCTACTGGCCGGCCGCGCGCCGGATCCGGGCGGCCATCGACGACGGCACACTGGGCACCCCGATCCTCGGCGACTGCACCGTGTTGATCCACAAGAACCGGGCGTACTTCGAGGAGGACGCCTGGCGCGGCCGCTGGGACACCGACGGCGGCGGGGTGCTCATGAACCAGGCGATCCACTACCTGGACCTGCTGCAGTGGTACATGGGCCCGATCGTCTCGGTCAGCGGCCGGATCGCCACGCTCAAGCACGCCGGCTACATCGAGGTGGAGGACACCGCGGTGGCCACCGTCGAGTTCGAGGGCGGCCGGCTGGCGACGATCCGGGCGACCACCGCCACCGACCCGAGCCTGGGCTACCGGGTCACCGTCACCGGCGACGCCGGCGCAACCCTGTCGGTGATCGAGTCGCCGATCGGCGGGCCCGGGGTGAACGACGTCTGGGCCGTGCGCGACGCCGAGGAGTACTCGCTCCCGTGGTCGGCCGACACCGAGTCGCACCCGCCGCAGGCCGAGGTGCACCGCGCGCTCAAGCCCTACCACGCCCTGCAGGTGCGGGACTTCCTCGACGCCGTCGTCGCGGACCGCACCCCCGAGATCGACGGCGTCGAGGGGCGCAAGTCGCTCGCCCTCGTCCAGGCCGTCTACGAGTCCGCCCGACGCAACGGGGAGCCCGTCCCGCTCCCGTAGCCGGAGCGGACGCCGGAGAGAGGAAGGTCCCGCAGTGTTGCTGGTACCTCGACGACGTCAGGACACGACGTCACCCCCGGTCGAGAACGCCCGCCGGGGTTTCCGGATCGACGCCCCCTGGGTGTTCGTCCTGCCCTACCTGCTGGGCGCGGCTTTCCTGATCGCCTACCCCCTGGGCTACGGCTTCTGGATCGCCCGCGACCCGCTGAACTACCTGCAGCTGTTCAACGACCCCACCTACTGGGGTGCGGCGGTCAACACGCTGCTGTTCCTCGGGGTCGGCGTGAACGTCACGCTGGTGCTCGCGCTGCTGCTCTCGGGGTTCTTCGCGATCCGGCGCTGGTGGATCAAGGCGTTGCTGCCGGTGTTCATCCTGCCCTGGGCGATCCCGTCGGTGTCGGCGTACCTCTCGGTGCACTGGATGCTGAACTCCGAGAACGGGATGATCAACACGATCCTCCGCGGGATCGGGTTCACCTCGCCGCCGGAGTGGCTCAACACCTACTCCTGGGCGATCACCGGGGCGATCGTCGCCTTCATCTGGCAGTGGCTGCCGTTCTGGACGCTGATCCTCCTCGCGGCCCGGATGGCGATCCCGCCGTCGGTCTACGAAGCCGCCGACATCGACGGCGCGACCGGGATCCGCCGGCTGGCCTACGTGACGTTCCCGCTGCTGCGCGGCACATACCTGACCAGCACCCTGCTCGCCGCGATCTGGACGCTGTCCGACTACAACGCGGTCAACTTCGTCACCGGCGGTGCGCCCGGGGACACCACCCACGTGCTCGCGACCCTCGGCGTGGACTACGCGTTCGAGATCGGGTTCGTCGAGCTCGGGGTCAGCGTCGGGCTGACCGCGCTGCCGCTGGTGGTGATCCTCATCGTGCTGCTGGTCTCGCGGCTCAAGAAGGAAGCGGGAGGTGCGGCATGAACGCCACGGGTATGACCGCCACGACGAGCCGGCGACTCGGCAACGCCGCCCTGCCGCTGCTGGGCATCGTGCTCGTGGTGTGGTCGCTGCTTCCCGTCTACCACATGGCGGTCGTGAGTCTCAGCCCGGACGACGAGCTCTTCGACGGCACGCTCGCCCCGGCGCACCCCACGCTGGACAACTATGCGACGGTGCTGAGCCAGGACGACTACACCGTCCAGTTCTTCTGGGTGCAGCTGTGGAACAGCATCGTCGTCTCGGGCTTCTCCGCCTTCGGGATCCTGGCGATCGGCACGCTCGCGGCCTTCGCGATCGTCCGGCTCCAGCCGCGCTGGGGCGGCCTGCTCACCAACACCGCGCTGGCCACCTACGTGATCCCGCTGTCGTTCCTGGCCATCCCGCTGTACAAGACGATGGCGAACTACAACCTGCTCGGCACCCGGGCGGCGCTGGTCCTGGCGACCATCACCTTCGGGTCGCCGTACGCGATCTGGGTGCTGTCCCAGTACGCCCGCTCCAGCATCCCGTTCGAGCTGGACGAGGCCGCGACGATCGACGGTGCGGGTCCGTGGCGGATGTACTTCCAGATCTTCCTGCCGCTGATGAAGCCGCCGATGGTCGTGGTGGGGATCTACGCCCTGCTGCTGGCCTGGAACGAGTACCTGCTCGCGTTCCTGTTCCTCAGCGACGAGGAGGCCATGACCCTGCCCGTGACGCTGGGCAACTTCCTCAATTCCGACCAGGTGCCCTGGAACCTGATGATGGCGACGGCGCTGCTCTACGCGCTCCCGCCGGTGATCATCTATTACTGCTTCCAGCACAACGTCTCGAGCGGCTCGACCGCGGGCGGGGTGAAGAACTGATGAGCACGACGACGAGCCGGCGGAACTTCCTGCGCACCGGCGGGCTGGTGGCCGCCGGGATGGCCCTGGGCCCCGCGCTCCTGACCGGATGCGGCGCGACCGGCCGCGACGGCCCGCTCACCGTCTGGTGGGGCCGCGGCTACTACGAGGAGGAGGACCTCTCCGCGACGCGGATGGTCGAGGCCTGGTCGGAGATGACCGGCCGCGAGGTCAGCATCCAGTTCCTCTCGACGCCGGCGATGGCCAGCAAGCTGACGAGCTCGGTGGAGGCCGGACGCCCGCCGGACCTCGCCTACCACCAGAACGTCCGGGGCTCGCTGTTCGCCCACCAGGGCAAGCTCGCCGACGTCACCGACGTCGTGGACTCACTCGCCCTCACCCCACAGGCGCGGGAGGCGGTCCGGTTCCGCGACGACGTGCGCGACGTGACCAGCTACTTCGCGGTGCCGCTGCTGTCCTGGACGATCCCGATCTTCCACTGGCGCAGCATGCTGACCGACGTCGGCCTGGACTTCGCCGATGCTCCCCGTGACTGGGACGGCTACTGGAACTTCTGGAAGGACGCGCAGGCACGTGCCGCCGCACAGCCGGGGAGCGGCAACCCCTACGGCGTGGGCTGGTCACTGAGCTCGGCCATGGAGGACACCCCGGAGTTCTTCCAGGTCCTGCTCAAGTCCACCGGCGCCGAGTTGCTCGACGGGCGCAACGAGATCGACGTCGACGGGGCGGGGGTCCGAGAGGGGCTGGAGTACACCCTGCGCTGGATCACCGAGCTCTACGCCGACGGCTACACCCCGCCGGACTCGATCAGCTGGCAGAGCGGCGGGAACAACCAGGTCTTCCACAACAATCAGGTGTTCATGACGCCGAACGGGACGCTGTCGATCCCGGGGTCGATCAAGGACAAGGACCCGGAGCGCTGGGCGGACATCGTCACGACGCCGTGGCCGGACGCCCCGGTCGGCGGCCCCACCCCGGCACCGGTGAAGTTCGGCCGGATCCTGTGTTTCGAGGAGGCAGGACGGGTGGACGAGACCAAGGACCTGTTGTCGTTCATCATGCGCGAGCAGAACGTGCAGCAGTACCTGGAGGACGGCCGTGGTCGCTGGTACCCGACCATGTCGTCGCTGGTCGAGCTGCCGTTCTGGGCCGACAACCCGGACGCGAACGTCCGCGCGGTGCACCGGATCTTCGACGGCGGCACGATCCAGCCCGACTGGCGCGAGCTGAGCCTGGGCTACTCCCGGGTCGAGGACCTCAACATCTGGGCGACCGCGCTGACCCGCGTCCTCATCGAGGGCCGGTCGGTGGAGGACACCACCGCGGACACGCTCCGCCAGATCGAGCTGCTCGGCGAGCAGTTCAACACCCGGACGTGAGGAGGCCCCGATGACCCGTCCCCTCTCGCTGCACCACCTGACGATGAGTGCCGCACATCCCCTGGAGCTGGTCGACGCGGCCGCCGCCGGTGGGTTCGACTTCTGCGGGATCCGCACGGCCGCGCCCACCGCGGCCGAGCTCGTCGCCGAGGTCGCCGGCGACGAGAAGCTGATCCGCGAGCTGGCCCGGCGGCTGGACAACACCGGCGTTCGGCTGCTCGACGTCGAGACGTTCCGGCTGGTCCCGGACGCCGACCTGGCCGCGATGACGGCCTCGCTGGAGGCCGGGGCCCGGCTCGGCGCGTCCTACGCGGTCGCGTCCGGGCCGGACCCGGACCGGCTACGGCTCGGTGACCACCTCGCGCGGCTCTGCGAGATCGCCGCCGGGTCCGGCATGTCGGTCGCGCTGGAGTTCCACTCCTGCTACGCGATCGACACGATCGACCGGGCGCTGGAACTGATCACCGGCGTCGGCGCGGACAACCTGGTGCTGCTGGTCGACCTGCTGCACCTGGCCCGCACCGGCGGGGGAGCGGCCGACCTGGCCCGGGTCGACCCCCGGTTGCTGCCCTACGCCCAGATCTGCGACGCCGTCGCGGACGGGCCGGTCTCGGTCGAGGACCGGCGCTTCGAGGCCCGCAGCGACCGGCGGCTGCTCGGGGAGGGCGAGCTGCCCCTCGGCGACCTCCTCGGCGCGTTCGGGCCGGACGTCCCGTTCAGCGTCGAGACCCCGACCCTGCGGCTGCGCGGGCTGCCCTTCGCCGAGCAGGCCCGGATCGTCGGCGACTCCACCCGCCGGTTCCTCGACTCCCTCCCCGTACGGACCCCGACCCCGGGAGCACGATGAGCACCCCGACCGACGTCCGTCCCCTGGTCCTGCTCGCCGGCCCGGTGACCGCGGACCAGCTCGACCAGATCGCGGCGGTCGCGCCCGGCCGCCGGGTGCACCTCGCGGGCGACACCGACGAGCTCACCGCCCTGGTCGGCGAGGCCGAGGTGCTCGCCGCCCCGGCCGAGCAGGTCCCACCGGCCCTGTTGCGCAAGGGCAGCGGCCTGCGCTGGATCCACCTGTGGGCCGCCGGCGCCGACGCGGCGCTGTCCCCGGAGCTGGTCGAGCACCCGGCGGCGCTCACCTCCTCCAAGGGGCACGGGGCGGTGCCGCTGGCCGAGCACTCCATGATGCTGATGCTGATGCTGAACCGGGACGCGCCGCGCTGGCTGCGCGCCCAGTCCGAGCGCCGCTGGGAGCAGTTCGCGCACGGCGAGCTGATGGGCCGGACGGTCGGGATCATCGGTCTGGGCAACTCAGGCGCCGACCTGGCGCGCAAGGCCAAGGCGTTCCACATGACGGTGCTCGGGATGCGGCGGGGCTCGGCGAAGCCCGAGGGTGTCGACGAGCTGTTCACCCGCGACCGGCTCGGGGAGATGCTGGAGCGGTGCGACGTCGTCGTGGTCACCGCGCCGCGCACTCCGGAGACCGTCGGGATGCTGGGCGAGGCCGAGTTCCGGCGGATGAAGCCGGGCGCGCACTTCATCTGCATCTCCCGCGGCGGCGTCGCCGACGACGACGCGCTGCTCACCGCGCTGCGCGAGGGGTGGATCGCGGGAGCGGGCATCGACGCCCACGGCGTCGAGCCGCTGCCACCGGACAGCCCGTTCTGGGACCTGCCCAACGTGATCCTCACCCCGCACAACGGCACCAGCCGGGCCGAGACCCGGCAACGCGGGGTCGACGTGTTCTGCGCGAACCTCGCGCGGCACCTCGACGGTCGCCCGCTCACCAACGAGATCGACCGGTCGACCGGCTACTGAGCCGGACCGCACCGCAACCCATTCGAACGACGAGGAGGTCTTCGGCGATGGCGAAGGTCGAGTACGCGGGCGCGTCCCGCATCTACTCCGGGAGCACCGAGGTCCGGGCGGTCGACGATCTCGACCTGCAGGTCTCCGACGGCGAGTTCCTGGTGCTCGTCGGCCCGTCCGGGTCCGGCAAGTCGACGGCGCTGCGGATGCTCGCCGGACTCGAGAGCTGCGACGAAGGCCGGATCCTGATCGGCGGATCCGACGTCACCCGGATCCATCCCAAGGACCGGGACATCGCGATGGTGTTCCAGAACTACGCGCTCTACCCGCACATGTCGGTCGCGGAGAACATGGCGTTCGCGCTGAAGCTGCGCCGGGTCGGCAAGGACGAGGTCCGGCGCCGGGTCGAGGAGGCCGCGGCGCTGCTCGACCTGACCAAGTACCTGGACCGCAAGCCGAAGGCACTCTCCGGCGGCCAGCGCCAGCGGGTCGCGATGGGCCGGGCGATCGTGCGCGAGCCCGCGGTGTTCCTCATGGACGAGCCGCTGTCCAACCTGGACGCCAAGCTGCGGGTGGAGACCCGCGCGAACATCGCCGCGCTGCAGCGCCGGCTGGGCACGACGACGGTCTACGTCACCCACGATCAGGTCGAGGCGATGACGATGGGGGACCGGGTCGCGGTGCTGCGCGACGGGGTGCTGCAGCAGTGCGCCCCACCGCGCGAGCTCTACGACCGGCCCGCCAACGTCTTCGTCGCCGGGTTCATCGGCTCGCCCGCGATGAACCTGTTCGCCGCGAAGCCCACCGACGACGGTGTCGAGTTCACCGGTGGCCGCTTCACGCTGCTCCGCGACGCGGTCCCGGCGTCGGACGCGGTGACGGTCGGCGTGCGCCCGGAGGCGCTGCGGATCGTCGGTTCCGGCGAGGACGAGGGCGCGCTCGAGGTCCGGGTGCTGGTCAGCGAGGAGCTGGGTGCGGACACCTTCGTGATCGGTGAGTGCGGCGATCCGGCCGCACCGGGCCGGGTCACCGTGCGCACCGGACCCGGCGTCGCCCCGGCCGCGGGCAGCACGATCCGGGTCGGCCTGGCCGACCCCGCCGCGGTCCACCTGTTCGACGCGGACACCGGAGCCCGCCTCCCCACCCCGCGCTGACCCCCGGCGCCGCCCCGAGTCGGGGGTGGGGTGAGGGTCAGGGGCGGGCCTCGTAGACCGCGTTGAAGGGCGTCTCGGCCGCCCGGCGGAACCGGGTGAACCCGGCCCGGTCGGCGATGTCGGCCACCGCGGCCTCGCCGGCCTGCGCCCCGAGCGCCCAGCCGCCCGGCTGTGAGATCGCGTTCGGCACGCACAGCAGCGTCGAGAAGCCGTAGTAGAGCCGTCCGACCGGGTTCATGTTGCCGGCCGGGTCGTCCGCGGCGATCGGCTCGACGATCATCCATGCCCCGTCGGGGGCCAGCGACGCGCGCACGTGCCGGGCTGCGGCGAGCGGGTCGCCCATGTCGTGCAGGCAGTCGAAGAAGGTCACCAGGTCGTAGGAGGACCCGCTGAAGTCGTGCGCGCCGGCCACCTCGAAGCGGGTGTTCTCCGCGACGCCTGCCGCGGCGGCCCGCTGCAGTGCCGCGTCGATGGAGCCGCCGTGGTAGTCCGAGCCGGTCACCGTCGCGTTCGGGAACGCCCGCGCCATCAGCACCGTCGACGCGCCGTACCCGCAGCCGACGTCGGCGACCGTCCCGCCCCGCTCCAGCGTGCCGGCGACCCCGTCGAGCGCGGGGATCCAGTTCGTGACGAGGTGGGCGAGGTAGCCCGGCCGGAAGAAGGCCTCACAGCCGGCGAAGACGTCGTCGTCGTGCTCGTGCCAGCCCATGCCCCGCCCGGTCCGGAACGCCTCGGTGATCCTCGGCTCGGCGCGCAGTGCCCCCAGCGCCAGGACGAACGCGCCCGGCAGGTAGAGCGGGCCGTCCGGGTCGGTGAGCGCGAACCGCTGCTCGGGATCCAGCGAGTAGCGACCGTCCTCGGCGGTCACGTACCCGCCCGCGGCCTGGGCCCGCGCCCACTCGGCGACGTAGCGGGGATCGGTGCCGGTGCGCGCGGCGAGCTCCTCCGGTGTCGCCGGGCCCTCGGCCAGGCCCCGGAACAGCCCCAGCCGGTGCCCGATGACGAGCCCGGCCGCACCCGCCGTCGCGCCGAGGTCGCCGACGAACCGGCCGAGCAGTGCGTGCAGCCGGTCGTCGTCGATCGGGCGCTCGGGTGTCCTGGTGGTGCCGGTGGTGGTCACGGTGCCTCCTCCTCGTGCCGTGTGGCGCCCGTGGATCCGGGCGCGGGTCGCGAGGGTCACGACACACCGTCCACCGCGCCGTCAACGGCGGAGCCGGGGTCTCCACAGAATTGACGATGGCACCGGGCGGAGACGGGTCTAGCCTCGCGGCCGTGCTGCGCATGCAGCTGCTGGGCGAGCCTTCCGTGGAACGGGACGGGACCCCGCTGGTGCTCCCGGGCCCGCAACACCGCCTGCTCGTCTCGCTCGCGCTGGCCCGCGAGCCCGTCGGGCGCGACCGGCTCGCCGCCCGGTTCTGGCCGGACGTGCCGGACCGGGTCGCCCGGGCGAACCTGCGGACCTCGGTGTGGGCGTTGCGCCGGGTGCTGGACGACGAGGTCGTGGCGACCCGTACGACGCTCGGCCTGCGCCCCGGCCGGGTCGAGACCGATCTCGGACGGGTCCGTGGGCTGATCGGCGCCGGGGACGCGCGTGGCGCCGCGGCCGCCTGCGGGACCGCGGCGCTGCTGGAGGGCTGGACGCAGGAGTGGGCGGAGCGGGCACGCGCCGAGCACCGCACCGATCTGATCGGGCTGCTCGACGCCGCCGCCGCGTCCGCCGAGCGGGACGGCGACCCCGCCGACGCGGTCCGCTGGTCCCGCCGCCGCTGCGCGCTGACCCCGCTGGACGAGCCCGCACACCGAGACCTGCTGCGCCGGCTGGTCGCCGCGGGCGACCGCGCGGGCGCTCTCGTGGCGGGCCGCGAGTTCACCGGCCGGTTGCGTGACGAGCTCGGCGTCGTCCCCGACGCGGCCACCCGGGCGGTGCTCGACGGCCTGCACGGACTGCGCACCGCCGGACCGGTCGCGTTCGGCGCGCCGTTCGTCGGCCGCGCGGTCGAGCTGCGGCTGCTCGGCGCCGCCTGGACCGCGGCTCGGCGGGGATGTGGCCGGGTCGTCGTCGTCACCGGCGAGGCCGGGATCGGCCGGACCCGGCTCGTCGCCGAGATGGCCGCACGGGCGGCGGGCTGCGGCGGCGGGGCCGCCGTGGGGACCGCCTCCGACGTCGGCGGTGAGTCCCCGCTCGCGCTGTGGCAGGAGCTCGCCCGCGCACTGGCCGCGGAGGTCCCCGTACCGCCGGCACGTGCGCTCTGGCCGGCCGACCTGGGCAGGTTCTGCCCGGACCTGATCCTGGTGTGGGGCCGGAGCGATGCGCCCGCCCCGGTCGCCGCTCCCGAGCTGGAACGGCTGCGGGTGCGGGACGCGGTCGTGCACCTGGTCGAGTGGGCCGCCCACGACCGCCCGCTACTGCTGGTCGCCGAGGACGTGCAGCGCGCCGACCGGGCGAGCCTGGCGCTGCTGGCGCACGTCGGCCGGCGGCTGACGGATCTGCCGGTCCTCCTGGTGCTCACCCGCGTCGACCGCCCCGCCCGGCCGGAGGTCGACGCCGTGCTCGCGGATCTGCACGGGCGGGGCGTCACCGTCGACGAGCTCGTCGTGGGCGCACTGCCCGACCACGCCGTCGCCCGGATGGTCCGGGCCACGGCGTCGCTCGACGACCACGGGGTGGCCCGCGCCGTGCGGGCCGCGGAGGGCAATCCGATGCTGGCGGCCGAGAGTGCCAGGGCGCTCGCCGCCGGCCCTGCCGACGGGTTGGTCACGGTGTCGTTGCGGGCCCGGGTCCGCAGCGCCACGGCGTGTCTCGACGGGCCGTCCCACGACCTCGTCGAGATCCTCGCCGTGGCCGGCCGACCGCTGGCCACCTGCGAGATCGCGGCGCTGGACCTGCCCGAGGGGACACTCCACCAGGTCCTGGACACCGGGCTGCTCGCCCGCACGGCGACCGGGCTGGGATACCGGCACCGGTTGCTGGCCGAGGCCGCCCGGTCGACCCTGGACGACCCGTGTCACGCACGCGAGCGACTCGTCGCGGCGATCGGGCGGGCCGCGCGACGGGGTCGGGTGGTGCGCTGAACCCGAGAGCACGCCCACGCCACGGGGAATGTGCTTGAGAGGGTGGCTATCGCGGTCCGGGCCGCGACGACCATGCACCCGCTCGCAGCGCGGCGTCGACGACGCGTTCGGCCGATCCGGTCGCGAACGGTCCGGGCATGCCGTAGTAGCGGTGCGCGTCGTCGACCTCGTAGCCACCGAGCGGGTACTCGTCACACACCGGCAGATAACCCGGCACCCCGTTGGCGTACCCGATGACGACGACGATGCCAGGGGCCACGAGCCGTGCACGGATCATCCCGGCCGTGTGCGCGAACGGTTCGCCGGGCAGCGCGACCAGGGTGACCGGGCCCCAGCGCAGCACGGTGACATCGCCGTTCCACGAACGCCGCGGGTCGGTGGGCACCGACCGGGCCCAGTCCGCCCAGACCCGGTACAGCTCGGCGGTGGCCGGGGCGGCACCCGTACGGCGCGCGGTCCAGTCCGCGGCCTCCCGGCTCAGCGCGTCCGGGCCGGGGACGTCCAGGTCGAGGACGACGGGATCGGTGTGTCCGGCCACGGTGTCGTCGGCCGCCACGGTGTCGTCGGCCGCCGCGGGGCCGAGGGCGGCGCGGAGGGCGGCATCGGCCACCTGCGCCCCGACCCGGGCCGCCGCGTCGAAGGTGCGGTCTGCGGACGGTCCCGCCGACCACGAGTCCGCGGCCTTGTGGCCGGTGTTCGTGTCGCCCGCACAGCCGGTCGCGTAGACGACGGTCGTGGCCAGCTCGCGTTCGAGACGGTCGCGGACGGTGGCCGGGTAGTCCGCGGTGAGCAGCGTGTTGTCCGGGCCGAGGACCGCCGGGTGGCAGGCGTGCGACACCAGCACCGCGAGCGTCGTCCCGTCGGCCCGGTCGAACCGGATCACCGGCAGCTCGCGGTCGACCGGACCGCCGGGACGACGGCGGTTGCGCGCGACCCCGGGATCCGAGCCGCGACCGGCGCGGACCCGCACGTCCTCCTGCCGCGCGGCGGCCCGCCCGACGGCCTCGACGCAGGCCTGCTCGACGCCGTCCAGCCAGACGGGATCGAGGCCGTCCCCGAGGCGTCCGGGCATGCTCACCGGGCCGCCGTGGGTGTGCGTGGCGTGCACGACGACGTGCCGGGCGACGCCCGCGCACCGGTCCCGGACCCGCCGGCACAGGTCCTCGTGCAGACCGACGACGTCCACCGTCACCAGCGCGGTGTCCCCGACGCACAGGGCCCGCACGGTCAGCGGGTCGTGCACGCCCGACGCCGGCCGGGTGCGCGCGGCGAACCCGGACATCGCCGCGCCGGGGGCCGGCGTGACGTCGACGACCGCGACGCCGGCGCGCACGCTCACGCCACCGGCTCCCCGCCGGCGATCACCTCGACGACGGCCGTGTCGATGCCGTCGTCGGTGAGCCGGAGCAGGTCGGCCGGTGCGCCCGGCACGAGCCGTCCGCGCCCGCCGGCGAACCGGCCGGGCGAGGTGGTGGCCAGCCGGAGCGCCTCGGCCAGGGTGAGACCGGCGTCCCGGCGCGCGGTGGCCACGCACTCCGCCAGGCAGCGCGCCGCACCGGCCAGGTACGGCGTCCCGGCCTCGGCCAGCCGCCCGTCCGCGGAGAGCTCCACCCGGCCGCCGACCGGTGTCGTGTACTCACCCGGCGGCAGCCCGGCCAGCGCCACCGAGTCGGAGACGAGGAACGAGCGCTCGAGCCCCTTCGCCCGCAGCATGCTGCGCAGCGTGTCGGCGGGCAGGTGGTGGCCGTCGGCGACGAACCCCGCGGTGAGCCGGTCGTCGGCGAGCTGGGCCCACAGGTAGTTCGGGTGCCGGGCCAGGACCGCGTGCGCCCCGTTGCCCAGGTGCGTCGACATCGACGCCCCGGCGTCGGCCGCGGCATGGATCTCCTCCGGCGACGCGCCGGTGTGCCCGATCGCGACGAGCACACCCCGCGCGGTGGCCGCCGCCACGAACCCGGCCGAACCGGGATGGTGCGGCGAGAGGGTGACCATGCCGACCAGCCCGTCGCAGGCGGCCTGCCAGCGCTCCAGCTCGGCGACGTCGGGTGGGCGCACCTGGGCGGCCGGGTGCACTCCGCGCGGCCCGTCCTCGGCGCTGATGAAGGGCCCCTCGACGTGCACGTACGGCACCGCCCGCGCAGTCGCCGGGTCGCTGCGGCGGGCCTGCGCGATCGCCCGCAGCGAGCCGGCGATGTCGTCCTCGGACGCGGTGATCACCGTCGGCACCCAGGTGGTGGTCCCGGCCCGGGCGAGCGCGCGGGTCAGCGCGATCACCTCGCCGGCGTCGACGTCCGTGCCGTTGACGTCGTGCCCGGCGAAGCCGTTGACCTGCAGGTCCACCAGGCCGGGGGCCAGCAGCGGGACGTCGTCGCCGCCGGCGGGGGTCCACGGCCGCACCGACCGCACGTACCCGTCCTCGACGCCGATCTCGACGGCCCGCCCGGTCAGCGCATCGCGGCCGCGCAGGGTGCGCGCGGGGATCACAGCGCACGCACCCGGGACCGGAACCGGTGCAGGAACGCGCCGTTCGCCTCGTCGCCGCCCGGGGCGTTGCCGCTGCGCCACACCGGCGGCTCGACGCCCCGGGCGCCCAGCTCGGCGACCGTGCGCAGCACCAGGGCGTTGAGCAGGAACGCGTTGGCGAACGTCGAGATCGCGGCGACCGGTTCCGCGGAACCGGGTACCCGCATGACCGCATCGCCGACCGGGACCTTCGAGTCGACGGCGACGTCGACCAGGTCGTGCAGGTTCGCGCCCGACGGGTGCCGGGCCGGGTGGTCCGGCTTGGTGTTCTCGGCGTGCTCGCGCGAGCTCACCCCGATCAGCCGGACCCCGCGGTCCCGGGCGGTGAGCGCGGCGTCGATCAGGGCGGCGTTGATGCCGTAGGCGTTGACCAGGATCAGCAGGTCGTCCGGGCCCAGGTCGTGGTCGTCGATCACCACCCGGCCGTAGCCGGGGGTGCGTTCCATCGCCATCGACCGCAGCGCCCCGTTCGAGAGCAGGGTGCCGTCGTCGAGGATCGCCGAGACGTGCATCAGCCCGCCGGCCCGGAAGAAGATCTCCTGCGCGGCCAGGTTGGAGTGTCCGCCGGGACCGAACACGTGCACCAGCCGGTCCGCGGCCACCTGGTCGGCGACCATGGTCGCCGCGCGGGCCAGCGCGTCCGACTCCTGCTCGGCCAGCGCGCGCAGGTGGGTGTGGATCCGGTCGAGGTAGTCCCCGACCAGGTCGTCACCGGTCACCGCGAGGCCCCCGCGGTCTCGGGCCGGGGCGCGGAGGCGGTGTCCAGGTAGAGCGTGCAGTCCGGGTGCCGGCGCAGCGCCGACGCCGGGACCTCCGCGGTGAGCGGGCCGTGCAGCGCCCGGGTCACCGCGTCGCGCTTGGCGGCGCCGGGCACGACGCAGAACAGCCGCCCGGCGGCCAGCAGTCGGGGGATCGTCAGCGTGATCGCGTGCGTCGGGACGGCGTCGACGGCGTCGAACAGGCCGTCGGCGACCTGCTGGGTGCGGGAGACCTGGTCGAGCGTCACGACCGCGACGTCGCGCGTGTCGTCGAGGCGCGCGTCCGGTGGGTCGTTGAACGCCAGGTGCCCGTTCTCGCCGATCCCCAGGCAGACGACGTCGACGGGTGCCGCGGCGAGCAGCGCCGCGTATGCCGCGCCGTCCGGGTCGCCCTCGGGGTCGATCAGGTGCACCGCGCCGAGCGGCACCCGGTCGAACAACGCCTGTCCCAGCCACGCGCCGAACCGTTGCGGCGCACCGGTGGGCAGACCGAGGTACTCGTCCATGTGGAACGCCGTGACCCGGCTCCAGTCCACGCCCTCGGCGACGGCGAGCTCGTCGAGCATGTCCTGCTGGCTGGGCGCCGCGGCGAACACCATGCGGACCTCGTCCTGGCGGGCCAGCCGCGCTCGCAGCTCGGCGGCGACATCGGCCGCGGCCGTGGCGCCCATCTCGGTGCGGGTCTCGAAGACCCGCACCTGCGGGGCTCCGGGGACGTCCTCGTGCGTCAACTCGTGTTCCTCTCGGTGATCGGTGGTGCGGCAGTGGTGCCGGCCTGCTCCACGAGCAGGAGCAGGGCGCGCGCCACGTGGAAGGGGTCCTTGACCGGCAACGCGACCGTGCGGTCGTCGGGGGAGCCGTCGCGGGCCCTGATCTGGGTCCATTCCCGGCCGGGGCCCTCCGGGAACGTGGCGTAGGTGTAGGTCTCGAGACGCTCGGCCCAGGCGGCGAGACCGGTCTCGGCGGTCCCGGCGGTCCCGGCGGCGAGGAGTGTGGTCGTGTACATCGCCTCGGCGTGCGGCCACCACAGCTTGGTGTCCCAGGTGCCGGCGACGAGCTCCTCGTAGGGGTGCCCGGTGCGGGAGCCGCGGGGCGGCCCGCCGTCCCGGTCGGTGTAGCGCAGCAGCCCACCGTGCTCGGCGTCCCAGCCGGTCTCGCAGGCGCGCAGCGCGATCGGTGCCAGCACCTGCGGGGTGTCGAGCCCGGTGCCGGCGATCAGGTCCCGGGCGTGGTGGGCGAACCACAGCGCCTCGAGCGTGTGGCCGGGCGTCCGGTGCCGGGCGACCAGCCCGTCGCGGTCGCGCGGGTCGTCGGCCGGCATCTCGGCGACGTCGTGATCGGCGCCGACGTGACCGGCGAGCTCCCCGGCGGCGGCGCGGACGAGCGCCGCGGACTCTGCCGACCCGGTCGCCCGGTGCACCTGCTCACCCACCCCGAGAAGGATCATCGGGAAGGCGAACGCGCGGTGCCCCTCGGGGACCGGGTACGGGTCGGCCGGGACCGCGCCCGCGGCGATCGTGCCGGCCGCCCGGTGCAGCAGGTCCTCGGCCGTGGCACCCCAGCCGCCCTCCGGACGGACCTGGGCCAGCCCGGCGAAGCCGAGCGCGGCGAACAGGTCGGCGAACACGCTCGTCGCGAGCCCGGACCCGGGACGCGGCTCGCGCGGCGTCCCGGCCCGGTCGGTCACGAACGCGACCCGGCCGTCCGGCAGCAGGGCGTGCTCGCGGACGAACCGCGCGGTCCGTTCGCTGTGCTCCAGGAACGGCTCCGGGTCGACGCCGAGGACCCCGCGCTGGGCCGCGGCGGCGACCCGGGCGGTGAGCCACGCCCACCGGCCCTGCGACCAGGTGTACTTGTCGGTGGACACCAGCGTCGCGCTGCGGTTGTCCCAGCAGGTCAGGACACCGCCGTGCTCCTCGTCGGGGCCGTGGGCCGTCCACCAGGCCAGGACGTCGTCGACCAGGTGGCGCCGGTGCCGCTCGGCGGCCGTGGGATCAGGCATGCGTCCCGTCCTGCCCCTCGCGGGCGGCCTTCGCGCGGGCCAGGGCGTCGTCGGCGGCGTCCTCGGCGAGCGAGGCGACCAGCGCCCGGGCCGCCGGGTCGTTCCACGGGCGCAGGAACCCGACGAGCACGTAGGTGATCAGCGCGCAGACCACCGGCCCGCCGACCGAGACCGCGGTCACCTGGTCCGGGGCCAGGGTGGCCAGCGCGTCGTCGAACACGAAGTTGGTCAGGGCGAACACCGCGACTCCGACGCTCCAGGACGAGATCGCCGCCGTCGGCCCGCACCGGTCGAACCAGGGCAGCATGCCGAGCAGCATCGGGATCGCGATCGGGCCGACCAGGCCGCCGAACCAGACGATGATCAGCCCGATGACCCCGCCGAAGCTGTCGGCGCCGAGACCGATCCCCATGCTGATCGCGATGAACAGGAAGACCGAGACCCGGCCGACGGTCAGCTCGCCGCGCGGGGTGAGCGCGCGTCCGGCGCGGGTGACGGCCGGCAGGATGTCGCGGGTGACTACGGCGGAGATCGCGTTGGCGTCCGAGCCGGTCATCGACATGGTGTGCGAGAACAGCCCGGCCAGGACCAGCCCGACCAGACCGGCCGGCAGCAGCTGGGTGGTGAGCAGGGCGTAGGACTGCTCGGTGTCCTCGAGGCCGGGCAGCAGCAGCGGGGCCGCCCACATCGGGAAGAACATGACCAGCGGCCACACCAGGTACAGCCCGGCCGAGAGCAGGGCCGCCCGACGGGCCGTGCTGCCGGTGGGCGAGGCGATGAACCGCTGGGCCAGGTTCCAGGTGCCGCCGTTGTAGGACAACGTGTTGATCAGCAGGTACACCATGACGAACAGCCCGGTGTACTCGTTGTTGAACACGCTCGCGTTGCCCTCGGGCAGGTCGCCCCACATGGTCCAGATGCTGGGGAGCCCTTCCAGCGCGCCGAGCACGGCCACGAACAGCACGATGCCGGCGACGAACTGGATCAGGAACTGCCCGAGATCGGTCAGCGCGTCGGCCCAGAGCCCGCCGATCGTGCAGTAGATGAGCGTGACGCCGCCGGTCAGCAGGATCCCCCAGACCATCGGCACGCCGGCGAACACGTTGAGCAGGATGCCCATCGCCGTCCACTTCGCGCCGACGTCGAAGATCTTGAGCAGCGAGCCGCTCCATGCGAGCAGCTGCTGGGTCCGCAGGTCGTAGCGGATCTTCAGGTACTCCAGCGGGGAGATGATCCCGAGCCGCTGGCGCAGTCGCGGCCAGCGCGGTGCGAACAGGAACGAGCCGACGGTCATGGCGAAGGTGATGCCCAGCGCCCACCACACGTAGAGCACGAAGCCCGCGTCGTAGGCGATCGCCGCGTAGCCCACGAAGACGGCCGAGCTGTAGCCGGACATGTGGTGCGAGATCCCGGAGAGCCACCACGGCATCCGGCCGCCCGCGGTGAAGAAGTCACCGGAGTCGCGGACCCGGTTCTTGGCCCAGACACCGACGACGATCATCAGGACGAAGTAGCCGCCGATCATGGCCCAGTCGAGGAGTGCCACGTGTTCTCCCGTCACCTGTCGCAGGCCGGCCGGGGCGCCGGCTGTGCAAACGTTTGCACACGCTGCGTTGCGCCGACGCTGTCATGCAACCGTTTGCACGTCAAGATCCAGGTGCGGGTGACCGGACCGTCGCGCTGCGTACGATGACGCCGTGGCACATCCCCGCGGCGGGCCCGAGCGGGCGACGATCCGCCGGGTCGCGGAGGTCGCGGGCGTGTCGCCGTCGACGGTCTCGCGGACCTTCTCGCACCCGCACCTGTTGCGGCCCAGCACCGTCGAGCGGGTCAGCTCGGTCGCCGCGGAGCTGGGCTACGTCCCGGACGGTTCCGCGCAGGCGCTCAAGACCGGCCGGCGCGGCGTCATCGGGCTGGTCGTTCCGGACATCGCGAACGCGTTCTTCCCGCCGCTGATCCGCGCCGCCCAGACCGCGGCGGAGAAGGCCGGGCTGAGCACGATCATCGGCGACGGCAACGAGGACGGCACGAAGGAGGCGGCGATGGTCGGCCGGCTCCGCGGCCAGACCGACGGGATCATCCTCGCCTCCCCGCGCACCCGGGAGCCGGTGCTGCGCTCGCTGCACGAGGTCACCCGGCTCGTGCTCGTGAACCGCGACCTCGCCGGCGTCCCCCGGGTGCTGATCGACTCGGCCCCCGGCATGCGGAGCTGCGTGCGGCTGCTGGCCGGCGCCGGGCACACCCGGATCGCCTACGTCAACGGGCCCGCCGCGTCCTGGTCCAACGGCGAGCGTCTCGCCGCGATCGAGGACGCCTGCCGGGAGCACGGCATCGCACTCACGACGCTGCGGGCCCGCCTCCCCGACCACGACGGCGGCCGGGCGGCGGCCGCGGAGGTGCTGGAACTGGGTGTCACCGCCGCCATCGCCTTCGACGACGTCCTCGGCCAGGGGCTGCTCGCCGGGCTCGCCGAGCGCGGGGTCCGGGTGCCCCACGACTTCTCGCTCACCGCCTGCGACGACACGGTCAGTGCGACGACCTACCCGCCGATGACGACCGTCGGCTGCCCGATCCGGGAGGCCGGGGTGGCCGCGGTCGAGCTGCTGGTCGAGTCGCTGCGCGGCAGTGACGACGGGGACGGCAACGGCGACGGCGACCGGGTCCGACGGCTGCCCGCCGAGATGGTCGTGCGGGGGACGGTGGGTCGCTGCCGCGAGCGGTGAGCCCCGGAGCTCACCGCCGGCGTGCTTCCGCCCTCTCCCGCTGCGCCCGCGGGTCGGGTACCGGCGCGGCGGCGACGAGCCGGCGCGTGTACTCCTCGGCCGGGCTGCCCAGCACGTCGGCGGTGCGGCCCTGCTCGACCACGCCGCCGTCGCGCAGCACCACCACCCGGTGCGCCAGCAGCTCCACGACCGACAGGTCGTGGCTGATGAACAGGCAGGCGAACCCGCGCTGGTCCTGCAGCTCGCGCAACAGGTCCAGGAGCCGGGTCTGCACCGAGACGTCGAGTGCCGAGGTGGGTTCGTCGGCGACCACGAGCTTCGGCGACAGCGCCAGCGCCCGGGCGATGCCGACCCGCTGGCGCTGCCCACCGGACAGCTCGTGCGGGTACCGGTCGGCCCAGCGGGCGGGGATGCCGACCTGGTCGAGCAGCTCGCCGGCGCGGGCGTGCAGCCCGGCCCGGGGGATCGCCCGGTGGATCGCGAGTGGTCCGGTGACGCTCTCGCCGATGGTGCGCCGCGGGTCCAGGCTCGACGCCGGGTCCTGGAACACCATCGCCACGTCGCGGCGGGCGGCGCGCAGCGCGGCCCCCCGCGCCAGGGCCACGTCGGCGCCCGCCAGCTCGACGCGTCCGGCCGTGACCGGCGCGAGGCCGACGATCGCGCGCCCGATCGTGCTCTTGCCCGAGCCGGACTCACCGACCAGCCCGACGACCTCGCCCGCGGACACGGTGAGATCGACCTGCTCCACCGCCCGGAACGCCGCCCGGCGCCCGCGGCCCGGGTACTCGACGGTGAGCCCGTCGATCCGCAGGACCTCGCCGCCTCCGTGGTCACCGGCGGGGACGGAGCGGGCGGCGCCCCGGCCCAGGTGCGGCACCGCGGCGAGCAGCTCGGCGGTGTAGGGCTGGGCCGGCGCATCGAACAGCTGCGCGCACGGCGCCTCCTCGACCACGGCGCCGTCGCGCATGACGACGACCCGGTCGGCGACCTCGGCGACCACCCCCATGTCGTGGGTGATCACCAGCAGCGCCATCGACAGCCGCTCGCGCAGCTCGGCGAGCAGGTCGAGGATCTCGGCCTGCACCGTGACGTCGAGCGCGGTGGTCGGCTCGTCGGCGATGAGCACCTCGGGGTCGCACGAGATCGCCATGGCGATCATGGCGCGTTGCCGCTGGCCGCCGGAGAGCTGGTGCGGGTAGGAGTCGGCCCGGCGTTCCGGATCGGGCATGTGCACCCGGCGCAGCAGCTCCAGTACCCGCTCGCGCACCTGCCGCCGGGACAGCGTGCGGTCGTGCGCGCGGATCGCCCGCCCGATCTGGTTGCCGATCGTCCACACCGGATTGAGCGCGGTCATCGGCTCCTGGAAGACCATCGCGATCCGGCGTCCGCGGATCCGGCGCAGGGCGGACTCCGAGGCGGCGACGAGATCGGTGCCGTCGAACAGCACCGAGCCGCGCCGCCGGGCCGAGGCCGGCAGGAGATCGAGCACCGACATCGCGGTGACGCTCTTCCCGGAGCCGGACTCGCCGACCAGGGCGACCGTCTCTCCGGGATACAGCGCGAGGTCGACGCCGTGCGTGGTCTCCACCCAGCCGCCGTCGGTGCCACGGAAGTCGACCGACAGGTCGTGCAGCTCCAGGACGGGGCCGGGCGCCATGGTGGGTGAGCCGGCTCGGGCGGGGTCGGTCCGGGTGGTCATGAGATCTCCGTTCACCGGCGCGGGTCCAGCCAGTCGCGCAGGGTGTCACCGAGGGCGCCGAACGCGAGGATGGTCAGCACCACGGCGGCGGCGGGGACGAGCAGCTGGCCGGGTTCGCTGCCCAGGTAGCGCTGGCCGTCGGCGATCATCAGGCCGAGCGAGGGCTCCGGGGGGAGCACGCCGAGACCCAGGAAGCTCAGGCCGGACTCCAGCAGTACGGCCGCCGCGATCGTCAGGGACAGCTGGACCAGGATCGGCGCGAGGATGTTGGGCAGGACGGTGCGTCGCAGCAGCCGCAAGGTCGGCGACCCGAAGGCGATCTCGGCGTCGACGTACTCGGCGCGGCGTACCGAGAGCACCTGCCCGTAGGCCAGCCGGGCGTAGGTCGGGGCGAACAGCACCCCGAGGACGACGATCAGGGTCGTCGTCCCGGCGCCGAAGATCGCGACCGCGAGCAATGCGAACACGATCGTCGGGAAGGCGAGCACGACGTCGGTGACCCGCATGGTCACGAGCTCGACCCAGCGGCCGAACCAGCCACCGAGCAGGCCCAGCACGGTACCCGTCACCGCGGCCAGCGCCGTCGCGCACAGCGCGATCAGCAGCTCGGTACGCAGGCCGTACACCAGGCGGGCGGCGACGTCGCGCCCGAACGAGTCGGTGCCGAGCAGGTGCCCGCCGGTCCCCGACGGGGCGAACGGCTCCCCGGCCGGGGTCAGCGGGTCGAATGGGATCAGCAGCGGCCCGAGCACCGCGGCGACGGTGACCAGCGCGGCGATCACCAGGGCGGTCAGCCGCCACGGGTTGAGCGCGCGCCGGAGCCGCGCCGTCGAGCGCGAGCGGGGCGGGGCCGGGGTCTGGTCCCCGACCGGGACAGCGGAACTCACCGGTGCACCACCCGCGGATCCAGGACCCCGTAGACGAGGTCGACGACGATGTTGAGCGCGATGAAGGCCACCGCGACGGCGAGCACGATCCCCTGGACGACGGGGTAGTCGCGCTGGGCGACCGCGTCGACCAGCAGCGACCCGGTGCCCGGCCAGTTGAAGATCCGTTCGACGAGCACGGTGGAGCCGAGCAGGGTGCCGATCTCCAGCCCGCTGACCGTCACCACCGGGGCCAGGGCGTTACGCAGTACGTGCACCCGGAACACCCCCGCCCGGGTCATCCCGACCGCGCGGCCGGTCCGCACCCAGTCCTGCCGGGCGGTCTCGACCACGGCCGACCGGGTCATCCGGGCGACCACGCAGGCGAAGGCGACCGCGACGGCCAGCGAGGGCAGGATCAGCCGCTCGAGGTGCCCCGCGGGGTCGTCGGCGAACGCCCGGTACCCACCCGCCGGCAGCGCCCGCAGGGTCAGCGCGAACACCAGCACGAGCAGGCTGCCCAGCACGTATACCGGCACGGAGACGCCGAGTCCGGTGCCGATCCCGACGACGGCGTCGGCGACCCGGCCACCGCGACCGGCCCAGGAGCCGATGACGATCCCGGCCGAGATCCCGATGACCGCGGCGACCAGGACGATCGAGGCGGTGGCCGGCAGCCGGTCGGCCAGGTGCTCGGTGACCGGCGCGCGGTCGGTGAACGAGGTGCCCAGGTCACCGGTCAGGACCCCGCCCAGGTACTGCAGGTACTGCACCCCGAGCGGGCGGTCCAGGCCCAGCTCGGCGCGCACCTGCGCCACCGCTTCCTGTGTCACGGCCCCGGCGCCCTCCCCGGAGAGGATCACCTCCGCCGGGTCGCCGGGGACGGCGTGCAGTGACAGGAAGATCAGGGTCAGCACGACCCAGGCCAGCCCGACGCCGACCGCACAGCGCCGCAGCGCGTATCTCAGCATCCCGGGGGTCCTCCCGCCCGTGTTCTCCGAACCCGGCTCAGGCGACCGTCGTGGCGGTCGCGGTGTAGCCGGAGTGGAAGGTCAGGAAGCCGGGCAGGTTCGCGAAGCCCTGCACCCGGCTCGAGTAGGCGAACGCCTGCGCCCGGTCGCTGACCATGGCGAACGGGGTCGCGTCGACGATCTGCTGCTGCAGCCTGCGGTAGACCTCCTGCCGCGCGGTCTCGTCGGTGGTCCGCAGCCCCTCGGCGAGGGAGGCCTCGATCTCGGGGTCGGTGAACCCGAACGACCGCTTGTAGTTGGCCGGGCCGACGAGGAAGTCGGACAGGAACGCCGGGTCGTTCACGATGCCGCCGTTGCCGTTGACCGCCATCTGGTAGGCGCCGGCGTTGCCCTGCTGGATGCGGGTGGCGTAGTCGGGGTTGTCCAGGGTGACGTCGACGCCGACCGCCGCGAGGTCGGCCTGCACCGACACCGCGAGGTCCTGGTGGAAGGCGTACTGCGAGGTGGTCAGCAGGGTGGCGGCGAACCCGTCGGGGAAGCCGGCCTCGGCGAGCAGCTCGCGGGCGCGGTCCGGGTCGTAGGCCCAGGCGTCGGCGAGCGACGCCTCGTGGAAGGGGCTCTCGGCCGCCACCGGCGGGCCGGCGACCGGTCGTGCGTTGCCGGAGAACACCGAGGCGACGGCGTTGTCCCGGTTGATCGCGTGCGCGACCGCACGCCGCACCCGGGCGTCGCCGAACGGGGCCTCGTCGACGTTGAACGCCAGGTACATGACCAGGCCGCTCTGCGCGTCGAGGGTCAGGTCGGGGTCGGACTCGACCTGGTCGAAGCTCTCCCACGGGACGTAGTCGATGATGTCGACCTCGCCGGAGAGGAGCGCGTTGGTCCGGGCGTTGCCGTCCGGGTAGTAGCTGATCTCGACCCCGTCGAGCTGCACGGCGTCGGCGTCGTAGTAGCCGTCGAAGCGCTCCAGCGACATGCCCACCCCGGAGCTGTCGCCGGCCATCCGGAACGGGCCCGCGCCGACCGTGTTGACCGCGTCGGCGGCGAACGCCGACTCGGGCAGCACACCGGCCGAGGGGTCGGCGAGGTAGTCCAGGAACGCCGCGTTCGGCTCGGAATGGCGCACGACCACGGTCGTCTCGTCGGGGGTCTCGACGGCGTCCAGCGACTGCACGGCCGAGCCGATCCGGGCCGAGTTCGCCGGGTCGGCGAGGAACTCCAGGGTCCGCGCCACGTCCGCGGAGGTGAGCGGGGTGCCGTCCTGGAAGGTCAGTCCGGGCCGCAGGGTGAAGGTGAAGGTCTGGTCGTCGGCCGAGTCCCACTCCGAGGCCAGCGCCGGGACGACCTCGCCGTCGGTGTCGTAGGCGACCAGACCGCGATGCAGCAGCGACACCACGAACAGTGAGGCCGCACCCTGGTCGGCCCCGGGCCGCAGGGTGGCCGGCTCGCCGGACAGGCCGAAGTTGAGGGTCTGCGCGCCGGAGCCGGAGCCGGTGCCGCCCGAACCCGACCCGCAGGCGGACAGGGTGACGGCACCGGCCAGTGCGCCGGCGAGCTGCAGGAGCGAGCGCCGGGAGAGGCCGGCGGGCGGGGTGGGGGAGTGCACGCGCATCGGAAGACCTCGGGGGTGTGGGGGATCAGGAACGGGCGGAGACGGTGGCGTCCTCGTCGACACCGAGGCCGTCGGGGCCCTCGACGAGGTGGACGCGGTAGCGGTCCCGGGCGGCGTCGGGTGACACCCGGCCGTCGACGACGTCGCGCAGGACCAGCGCCGGGTCGCGGTCCCGCGGGTCGCCGTAGCCGCCCGCGCCCGGGCTCTCGATGCTCATGACGTCGCCCTCGCCGAGCCGGATGCCGGAGACCCGGCCGCCGGGCAGGCGCTCGCGACTGCCGTCGGTGCGCACGACGGTGAAGTGGCCGGGCGTGCCGTCGTCGCCGCCGTGCGAGCCGTGCGGACCGATCGACTGGCGGTCCGCGTGCGCGGAGAACTCGGCGGAGTCCGACAGGATCCGGATGTCGCGCCGGACGGCGAGCCCCCCGCGTCGCCGGCCGGCGCCCCCGGAGTCGGGCACCAGCTCGTAGCGCTCGGCGAGCAGCGGGTACTCGGCCTCCAGGGCCTCGATCGGGAGGTTCGACGAGTTGGTGACGTGCACCTGGACGGCGTCCAGCCCGTCCAGCTCGGGCCCCGCGCCGGAACCGCCGGCGATGACCTCGGGGTAGACGTAGAAGCCGTCGCCGACCCCGGAGAAGTTGACGTAGGTGATCGAGGAGTGGCTGCCGGCCGGTATCTCCGGGACGGCCTGGGCGAGCGCGGCGAACACGACGTCGGCGACCCGCTGGCAGGCGTCGGTGCGTGCGGCGACCGGGGCCGGCTCGCGCGGGTTGACCAGGCAGCCCTCCGGTGCGGTGATCGTCACCGCGTCGAAGAACCCGCCGTTGGCGGGGATCCCGGGGTCCAGTGCGGCCTTGAGGGCGTAGTAGACCGTGGCCTCCAGCGCCGAGCGCACGACGTTGATCGCGACGACGGCCTCCCGGCCGGTCCCGGCGAAGTCCAGCGCGATCGCCGAGCCGTCGACGGTGACCGTGACCGCGACCGGGATGGGCCCGAGCTCGGCGTCGTCGGCGTCGAGGAAGTCCTGCGCGTGGTAGCGGCCGTCCGGGATCCGCTCGACCGCCACGGCCAGCCGGGTGGCGGCGTAGCCGAGCATGTCCTCGCAGGCCGCCTCGACGGTCTCGACGCCGTACTTGACGCAGAGCTCCACCAGGCGGGCGCCGCCGAGGCGTAGTGCCGAGGTCTGGGCCAGCAGATCGCCGCGGCGCTCCTCGGGCAGCCGCGAGTTGAGCAGGACGAACGCGACGACGTCGGAGATCACCTCGCCGCCGGTGGCGAACCGGACCAGCGGGATCCGCAGGCCCTCCATGAAGATCGAGGTGGAGTCCCCGGAGTTGGAGCCGGGCACGTGGCCGCCGACGTCGCTGTGGTGGGCGATGTTGGCGGTGAACCCGATCAGCCGAGGCTCGCCGTCGTCGCCGTCGGGCCCCGACGGGAGGAACACCGGGGCGACCATCGTGATGTCCGGGAGGTGCGTCCCGCCGCCGGAGTACGGGTCGTTGGTGATGTAGACGTCGCCGGGCGCGAGCTGCTCGAGGTACTCCGGGGCGATCAGCCGGCGGACCGCGCCGACCATCGATCCCATGTGGATCGGGATGTGCTCGGCCTGCGCGACCAGCCGCCCGCGGGCGTCGAACAGCGCCGTCGAGCAGTCGGCACGTTCCTTGATGTTGGTCGAGTAGCTGGCGCGCCGCAGTGACATGCCGATCTCGTCGGCGATCGAGAGCAGCACGTTGGAGATCACCTGCGCGGTGATCGGGTCGGGGCCGGTCCGCTCAGGCATCGGTACCGACCTCCACGTGCAGCACCCCGTAGGTGTCGACGACGGCGTGCGAGCCGGGGGTGAGGACCACGGTGGAGTCCATCTGCTCGATCACGGCCGGGCCGTCGAGGCGGTCGCCCTGCATGAGGCGGCTCCTGTCGTAGACGGGGGTGGGGAGTTCCCGGCCGCCGAACACGACCGGGCGGGTCTCGCGCAGCGCGCGGGCGGGGTCGCCGTCGCCGTCCGGCAGCGTGCCGGGCACCGGGGGATCGGTGCGCTGGCTCGCGGTGACGGTCGCGTTCACGACCCGGATGCCGGCGTCGGCGTGCCGGAACCCGTAGGTGCGCTCGTGGGTGGCGTGGAAGGCCTCGGCGACCTCGGGCAGCACGGCGGCGTCGAGGCGGCCCGGCGGGAGGTCGACGTCGAGCTCGAAGTTCTGCCGGCCGTAGCGCAGCGCCAGGGTGAACACGGTCCGGCGGTCGGCCTCGGGGACCTGCTCGCGATCGAACCAGTCGGTCGCCTGCTCGTCGAGGCGCTCCAGGGCGCCGGTCACGTCGGTGAGCGCCTCCTCGGACAGCGGGGCGAGCACCGACTGCACGAAGGTGGCCCGCACGTCGCTGACCAGCAGGCCCAGCGCGCAGAGCGTGCCGGGGTGCGGTGGGACGAGCACCGTGGTGATGCCGACCTCGCGGGCGACCTCGACCGCGTGCAGCGGACCCGCGCCGCCGTAGGCGACCAGCGCGTAGTCGCGGGGGTCCTCGCCGATCTCGACCGAGACCGCGCGCACCGCGCGGGCCATGTGGCTGTTGGCGAGCCGGACGATGCCGGTCGCGGCTTCCGGTACGTCGAACCCGAGCGGGTGCCCGACCTCGGCGACCACGGCCTGCGCCGCCGCCGCGTCGATCGGCATGGCACTGCCGAGCCCCTCGCGCGGGTTCTGCCGGCCCAGCACGATGTTCGCGTCGGTGACCGTGGCACGGTCGCCGCCATGCCCGTACGCGGCGGGCCCCGGGCGGGCCCCGGCGCTGCGCGGGCCGACCTGCAGCGCCCCGGCGTCGTCGGTGCCGGCGATCGAGCCGCCACCCGCGCCGACGGTGTGCACGCTCGCCGAGGGCACCCGCACCACGTAGCCCTCGATGCTGCGCTCGGCGGTGGTGACCGCCTTCCCGCCGGAGATCAGGCAGACGTCGGTACTGGTGCCGCCCATGTCGAAGGTGATGACGTCGCGGTGCCCGGCCAGCCCGGCGACCCAGGCCGCGCCGGCCACCCCGGCACTCGGGCCGGACAGCAATGTGGTGACCGGTCGGCGGGAGACCGAGTCGGGGGAGACCAGGCCGCCGTTGGACTGGATGATCCGGGGGGCGACCGGGATGCCCAGGTCCGCGGTGCGGTCGGCGAGGTGGGTGACGTAGCGGTGCATCCGCGGGCCGACGAAGGCGTTGATCACCGTGGTGGACATCCGCTCGAACTCGCGGAACTCCGGGGCGACCTCGCTGGAGCGCGAGACGTAGACCTGGGGCACGGACATGGCCAGCGCGTCGGCGATCGCCCGCTCGTGCCGGTCGTCGCGGTAGCTGTGCAGCAGGCAGATCGCCACGGCCTCGACGCCCGCCTCGCGGACCTGCTCGACGACCCGCGCGACCTCGTCGTCGGACAGCTCGCGCAGCACCTTCCCGCTCGCCCCTACGCGCTCGGCGACCTCGAAGGTGAGCGCGCGGGGGACCAGGATGCGCGGCTTGCGCCCGGCCAGGTCGTAGAGCGATGGCCGCTTCTGCCGGGCGATTTCGAGCAGGTCCCGGAAGCCCTCGGTGACGATCAGCGCGGCCGAGGAGCCGTCCAGCTCGAGCAGGGTGTTGGTCGCGACCGTGGTGCCGTGGCCCAGGTAGCGGACCGCACCGGCCGGGGTGGCGGTGCCGGACAGGACGTCGCCGACGCCGTCGCGCAGGGCCAGGGACTGGTCCTGCGGCGTGCTCGGCAGCTTGGCGATGTGGAAGCCGCCGTCGTGGTCGATCGCGGTGACATCCGTGAAGGTGCCACCGACGTCCACGCCGATCCTCATGTGTGGTCCTCTCGCAGCGGACGGGGCGGGTCGCGGGGGAGCAGGAGAGCGGGAGCGACCTCTCGGGACTTGACGGTAGTGAATACTGCAGCTGAGATCCAGAAGTAGTCAATACGACAGAGTTACGAATGGGGGGACCGGGGCAACATGATCGAAACAGCCGGTGAGCAGGACCTCGCCGAGCGGATCAGAGAGCGGGCGCCCGGGCTGCCGCAGGCACTCGGGCACGTGGCGGCGTACTGCCTGCGCCATCCGGACACCGTGTCGACGTCGTCGGCGGCCGAACTCGGGGCCGCCACCGGCACCAGCGACGCGACGGTGGTGCGGACCGCACGGGCGCTCGGTTACCGCGGGGTGAAGGAGATGCGTCGCGCCGCTGCCGCGCTCATCTCGTCGCGTTCGGACCCCGGCGCGGTCATGGCCCGCCGGATCGAGCAGGTCTCGGCGGGCTCCTCGCCGTTCGACCGGGTCGTGCGGGACACCGTGCGCGGCGTCGAGTCCCTGGGGGAGTTCATCGCGGCCGACGAGTGGGAGGCCGCCGTCGACGTCCTGGCCGCAGCGGACCGGATCCTGGTCTACGGGCTCCCTCCGGTCGGGTTCGTCGCCGAGCACCTCGCCCTGATGCTCGGCCGGATCGGGCGCAGCGCGGTCGCCGGATCGGCGACGGGGGTGGCGCTGGCCGACCGGCTGCTCTCGACCGGTCCGGTGGGGGCCGCCGTCGTCTTCGCACCGGTCCGTCAGTTCCCCGAAGTCACCACGGTGGTCCGGTACCTGCGTGACCAGCAGGTGCCCTGCGTGCTGGTCACCGAGGCGCTGGACATGCCGATCGCAGCCGAGGCCGACCACGTGCTGGTGACCCCGCGGACGTCGCTGGACACCGCGGGGGAGTCCACGCTGCCGCTGGTGGTGGCCCAGGCACTGCTGATGTCTCTGGCCGCCCGGGACCGCGCGGGCTCCGGTGCGGCGATGGACCGGCTGCACGCTCTGCGCGACCGCATCGCCGAGGACGCGGGCATTCGCCGCCGCCGCGCCCCGGCCGTCGAAGGAGGGCACGGATGACGACACGACCGCAGCACGTGGTGATCGTCGGAGGCCGCATGGTCGGCTCGGCGCTCGCCGCCTCGCTGGCCGCCCGGGGTGTCGACGTCACCGTGATCGACACCGCCGACCCGGCGGGCGACGCGACCAGCGCGTCCTACGGGTGGATCAACTCGCACAAGAAGCACCCCGAGAGTTACCACGCACTCAACTCCGCCGGCCTGGAGCACTTTCACTCCGTGCTGTCCGGGGTGCCCGGCGCGTTCCGGGCCACCGGGCACATCGAGGCCGCCGGGACCGACGAGCACGTCCGGACGCTGACCGAGCGGTCCGAGCGGCTGGCCCGGCTCGGCTACGGCGTCGATGAGCACGAGCCGGCTGACCTGCCGGCGCTCGTACCCGGCCTCGCCGCACCGGCGCGGCTGGTGCGCGGCTTCCCCCGCGAGGGCATCGCCTTCCCCGACCGGCTCGTCGCGCACTTCACGGCGACCGCCGTCGCGGCCGGGGCCCGGATCTTCGACGCCCGCGTCACGCGGGTGCACGCAGCCGGGGTGGTGCTCGACGACGGGTCGGCGGTCACGGCCGACGCGGTCGCGATGTGCGCCGGGATCGCCACCGGCGAGCTGGCCGCCACCGCAGGGCACGACGTGCCGACCGTCGCCCCCGCCACCGGCAACGTCGTCATGGGTTACATGGCCACCACCGCACCGACCCCGGCGGCGGTGGAACGGATCGTCACCACCGACCTGCTGAACGTGCGTCCCGAGGCCGACGGCGGTATGCGGTTGCAGGCCCTGGACCTCGATGTCGACTGCGACCCGGACCGGGCTCCGTTCGACGTGCCCGCCCGCGTGAGCGCCGCGTTCGCCGACCGGCTCGCCTCGGTGATCCCGGCGGCTGCCGGTACACCGCTACGGGTGCGGGTGGGCCGCCGGGTCATTCCCGGCGACGGATTCCCCGCGGTCGGGCCGGTCGACGACGACGCCCGGATCTGGACCGTCGTCACGCACAGCGGGGTCACACTGGGACCGTGGCTCGCGGAGCGCACGGCCGAGGAGATGCTCGGCGCCCCGCGCGACCCGCGGCTCGACGGCTACTCGCCGCGCCGGTTCGCGGGACGGGCCGGCGCTCCCGTGGCCCCGGCGGCGCCACGGCGGGCCGGGGAGCAGTGACCTGCTCGTGAGTGGTGGTCGCGGTCTCCGGCCGCGACCACCACTCACGGGTCAGTAGTCCTCGTGCCAGGCCCGCCCGTCGCGCTCGATGAGCGCCGCCCCGGCGGCCGGCCCACCGCTGCCCGCGGCGTAGGGCCGCGGCCGCTGGTCGGTGTCGGCCCAGGTACGCAGGATCGGCTCGGCCCAGGTCCAGGCGGCCTCGATCTCGTCCCGGCGCATGAACAGCGTCGGGTTGCCGCGCAGGACGTCCATCAGCAGCCGCTCGTAGGCGTCCGGCAGCCGGTCGCCGAAGGTCCGTGCGAAGGACAGGTCCAGCGGCGCGGGGATCGGCCGGATGCCGCCGGGGCCGGGCTCCTTGGCCGTCATGTGCAGGCGCACGCCCTCGTCCGGCTGCAGCCGCAGGACCAGCCGGTTCGCCGGGATCTCCTCGTCGCGCCCGGAGAAGATCGAGTGCGGGACGGGCTTGAACTGGACGACGATCTCGGACGCGTGCCGGGCCAGCCGCTTGCCGGTGCGCAGGTAGAACGGCACCCCGGCCCAGCGCCAGTTGGCCACCTCGGCACGCAGCGCGACGAAGGTCTCGGTGCCGATGCTCGTTCCGCTGGCGCCGCTCTCGGTGCTCGAGCGCTCCCGCTCGCGCGGGGTCCCGGCCCTCGACTCGGCCAGCTCGGTGCCGTAGCCGGGCACCGCGGTGCCGTCGACCAGGCCCTCGGTGTACTGCCCGCGCACGGTGTCCCGGACGACGTCGGCGCCGGCCAACGGCTTCAGCGACTGCAGGACCTTGAGCTTCTCGTTCCGCACGCCCTCGCCGTCGATCGCGGCCGGCGGCTCCATGGCGACCAGGCAGAGCAGCTGCAGCAGGTGGTTCTGCACCATGTCGCGCAGCGCGCCGGAGCCGTCGTAGTAGTCGGCCCGGTTCCCGACGCCGATCGACTCCGAGACGGTGATCTGCACGTGGTCGATCTGCGAGGCGTTCCACAGCGGCTCGAACAGCGAGTTGCCGAAGCGCAGGACCAGCAGGTTCTGCACCGTCTCCTTACCGAGGTAGTGGTCGATCCGGTAGATCTGCTCCTCGGCGAAGACCGACCCGACCTCGTCGTTGATCGCCCGTGCGGAGGCGAGGTCGTGGCCGAGCGGCTTCTCCAGCACGACGCGGGTGCGGTCGTCGACGATCCCGGCGCGTGCGGCTCCGGAGCAGATCCGGCCGAACAGCTGCGGCGCCGAGGCCAGGTACAGCACCCGGATCCGGTGGTCGTGCGGGCCGAGCACACCGGACAGGGCCGACCAGTCGTCGTCGGCGACGTCGAGGGTCACGTGGTGCAGGCGGTCCAGGAACCGGGTGCGCGCGATGTCGTCGGCGTACGCGTCGGCACCCGCCCAGCGGGGTGCGGTGCGGCGGAGCTCGGAGTCGACCTTGTCGCGGTAGTCGGCGTCGTCGAGCCCGGAGCGGGACACGGCGACGATCCGGGTGTCGCCACCGAGCTGGTCGTCGCGGTCGCGCAGGTAGAGCGCCGGCAGCAGCTTGCGCATGGCGAGGTCACCGGTGCCGCCGAACACGACGATGTCGGCGGGGTCCATGGCGGGCAGCGGGTGCGGCACGAGCCGCCTCCTTCCAGCGCGGAGGTGTCGGCGATCGTTCGCGGACACGGGGCACTTCCGTACTGTACAGATGCCAATCAGTATTTCGAGTGCAGAACTCGGGGAGTCATCGGTCACCCCCGGACGGGGGACGGGCGACCGGGCGGGGTTCCGCGGTGCACGATCGGAGGCGTGCCCCCACCGGACGCCGCCCTCGACGCGCTCCTGCAGAACCCCGTCCCCTCCGCGCTGCGGGGTCCGTTGCGCGACTTCGGGACGGTCCGCGGCGGGGCGGCGGTCTTCGCCGCGGACGTCTCCCCGTTCGCCGGGCTGCCACCCGGTCCGACGGCCGGCGACTGGGCCCACCTGACCGCGCTCTGCGAACCGGGCCGCCAGCTCGCCCTGGTGCACGCCGGCGAGCGTGCGCCGGCGCTGCCCGCGGGCTGGGAACGGGTGCTGGAGCTGCCGGGCGTCCAGATGGACGGCGGCGGCGTGACCGGCGAACCGGACGACGAGGCCGTCGTGCTCGGGCCCGGTGACCGCGCCGAGATGGCCGACCTCGCCGACCGCACCCGGCCGGGGCCGTGGCTGGCGCGCACCGCCGAGCTCGGGACCTTCCTCGGGATCCGGCACGACGGCCGGCTGATCGCGATGGCGGGGGAGCGGCTGCGGTTCGACGCCGGGCCGGGTGCGCGGGCTCGCGAGATCAGCGCGGTGTGCACCGACCCGGAGTTCCGCGGGAAGGGTCTCGCGGGGCGGCTGGTGCGTGCGGTCGCCGCCGGGATGCTGGCCCGTGGGGAGCGGCCGCTGCTGCACGCGTCCGCCGCGAACACCGGCGCGATCCGGCTCTACCGGGCGCTGGGGTTCACCGAGGCCCGCGCGATGCGGTTCGAGCTCCTGCGTACGCCGGAGCGGTGACGGCCCGGGTCAGGTCGACAGCGCCCGGTCGATCGACGCGGGGGCGAGGACCTCGTCGAGCACCAGGATCGCGCAGCCGATCACGCCGCTGCGGCCGGTGAGCAGCCCGGGCTCTATCCGCAGGTTCTGGGTGGCCGTGGCCATCGACCGGCGGTAGATCGCCTCCCGGACCCCGGCGACGAGCGGGTCGAACGCGCCCACCAGGTCGCCGCCGATCGCGACCAGGGCCGGGTTGACCAGGTTGACCGCGGCGGCCAGCACCTCGCCGAGCCGGCGACCGGCGATCCGGACCAGCCGCACCGCGTCCGGGTCGCCCTGCTTGACCAGCGCGACGACGTCGTGGATGTCGTGCACCTCGCGCTCCGGCCCGGCCAGTGCGGACAGGTCGCGGACCAGGGCGCGCCCGGAGGCCACGACCTCGAGGCAGTCGACGTTGCCGCAGCCGCACCCGATGCCCGGCCCGTCGTGCACCGGGATGTGCCCGATCTCGCCGGCCGCACCCCACGCGCCGCGCTGCAGGACGCCGCCGGAGACCAGGCCGGCGCCCACCCCGGAGCCGATCTTGACCATCAGCAGGTCGTCGACGTCGGGATGGGCGGCATGCTCGGCCAGCGCCATCACGTTCACGTCGTTGTCGACCCGCACCGGCACGTCGAACCGGCTGGTCAGCAGCGGGGGCAGCTCGACGCGCTCCCAGCCCGGCAGGGACGGGACGCCGACCGACCAGCCGTGGGTGCCGTCCACGGTGCCGGGGATCGACAGGCCGATCCCGCGGATGCCCGCGTCGTCGACGCGGGCGTCGAGCAGCAGCTTCTCCAGCATCGCCACGGCGTCGCCGAGCAGCTGGTGCGGGCCGACCGAGGCGGGCTGGTCGAGCACGTCCTCGGCGAGGATCTCGCCGGCCAGGTCGCACACCGCGGCCTTGGACCGGCTCACACCGACCGAGAGCGCGAGGACGGTCCCGCCGCCGGCGTGGAACTGCAGCCGCGCCGCGGGCCGGCCGCCGGTCGCCGCGGCGCCGAGCACCTCGGTGACCAGGCCGTCGGCGAGGAGCCGGTCCACCCGCGCCGCGACGGCGGTCCGGGACAGGCCGGTCTCGCGGCCGATCTCGGTCCGGGTGCCGGCCACGCCGTCCCGGACCAGCCGGAAGATCTCGCCCGCGGTGGCGGGCGCGCTGGTCGGGGTGCGTCCTCGCATTCGTCCAGTGAACCACAGGGCTTTGAGCTGGTGGAACGCTGATCACGTCACACTAACGCGTTGAAAATGCGGAACTCTATCTCTAGAGTACGAAAGCCCGACCACCTGGAGAGCGACGCACCGTGACTGCTGATTCGCACCCCGTCCTGGCCGAGGTCACCGAACGGGTCGTCGCCCGGTCGGCCGCGACCCGCGCCGCCTACCTCGAGCGCATCCGTACCGCCGCCGCGCAGGGACCGGCCTCGGGGCCCGGCCGCGGCGGGCTCGGCTGCGCGAACCTCGCGCACGCCGTCGCCGCCTGCGGCCCGGACAAGCTCGCGCTGACCGCGACCCCGGCCCGCAACCTGGCGATCGTCACCGCCTACAACGACATGCTCTCGGCGCACCAGCCGTTCGAGACCTACCCCGAGCAGATCAAGCGGGCGGCCCGGGAGGCCGGTGGGGTCGCCCAGGTCGCCGGCGGTGTGCCCGCGATGTGCGACGGCATCACCCAGGGCCGCGCCGGGATGGAGCTGTCGCTGTTCTCCCGCGACGTCATCGCGATGTCCACCGCGGTGGCGCTCTCGCACGACATGTTCGACGGCGCCGTCCTGCTCGGCGTCTGCGACAAGATCGTCCCCGGGCTGGTGATCGGCGCCCTGTCGTTCGGGCACCTGCCGGTGCTGCTCGCCCCGGCCGGCCCGATGACCTCCGGGCTGCCGAACAAGGAGAAGGCGCGGGTCCGGCAGGCGTTCGCCGCCGGCGAGGCCGGCCGCGAGGAGCTGCTCGACGCCGAGTCGCGCAGTTACCACGGTCCCGGGACCTGCACGTTCTTCGGCACCGCGAACTCCAACCAGCTGCTCATGGAGGTCATGGGCCTGCACCTGCCGGGGTCGTCGTTCGTCAATCCCGGCACCCCGCTGCGCGACGCGCTGACCGCCGAGACGACCCGCCGCGCGCTCGCCGCGGCCGGGGACCCGGACCGGGCGATGGGCGCGGTCGTCGACGAGCGCGCCGTCGTCAACGGGGTCGTCGCGCTGCTGGCCACCGGCGGGTCGACCAACCACACCATGCACCTGGTCGCGATGGCCGCGGCCGCCGGCGTCCAGCTCACCTGGGACGACTTCTCCGACCTGTCCGCGGTCGTGCCGCTGCTGGCCCGCATCTACCCCAACGGCGACGCCGACGTGAACCACTTCCACGCGGCCGGCGGCATGCAGCTGCTGATCCGCGAGCTCCTCGGCGCGGGCCTGCTGCACGACGACGTCTACACCGTCGACGGGCCCGGCCTGGCCCGCTACACCCGCGAGCCGTTCCTGGACGACGGCGAGCTCGTCTGGCGCGAGGGCCCCACCGAGAGCCTGGACAAGTCGGTGCTGCGCGGGGCCGCCGACCCGTTCGCCCCGGACGGCGGCCTGCGCGTGCTGCACGGCAATCTCGGCCGCTCGGTCGTGAAGACCTCGGCCGTCGGGCCGGAGCAGCGCGTGGTGGAGGCGCCCGCCGCCGTCTTCGACGACCAGGCGGAGCTGCTCGCCGCGTTCCGGGCCGGCGAGCTCGATGGCCGGGACCTGGTCGCCGTCGTCCGGTTCCAGGGCCCGCGGGCGAACGGGATGCCCGAGCTGCACACGCTCACCCCGGCGCTGGGGGTGCTGCAGGACCGCGGGCAGCGGGTCGCGGTCGTCACCGACGGCCGGATGTCCGGGGCCTCGGGGAAGGTGCCGGCCGCGCTGCACGTGACCCCGGAGGCCGCCGCGGGCGGGCCGCTGGGCAGGATCCGGGACGGCGACCCGGTCCGGCTGGACACCCTGACCGGCACGCTGACGGTGCTGGTCGACGACGGCGAGTTCGACGCCCGCGAGCCCGCTGCCGGCCCGTCCGGGGCGACCGAGGGCACCGGGCGGGAGCTGTTCGCCGCGTTCCGCGACGCCGTCGGGCCGGCGGACCGTGGCGCCGCCGTCGTCCTGTAGTGGTCCCGTCGCACAACCGGAGGAGAGCATGAGCGAGAAGCTGCTGGACCTGGCCCCCGTCGTCCCCGTCGTCGTGCTCGACGACGCCGAGGCGGCCGTCCCGCTGGCCCGCGCGCTGGTCGACGGCGGGCTGCCGGTGATCGAGGTGACCCTGCGGACCCCGGCCGGGATCGAGGCGGTCCGCCGGATCGCCGCCGAGGTGCCCGGCGCCGTCGTGGGGACCGGGACGGTGCGCACGCCAGCGGACGTGACCGCCTCGGCGGCCGCGGGTGCCCGGTTCCTGGTGAGCCCCGGCACCACCCCGCGGCTGCTGGACGCGATGGAGGACTCCGAGCTCGACCTGCTGCCCGGCACGTCGTCGATCTCGGAGATGATGGCCGTCGCCGAGCGCGGGCACACCGCGATGAAGTTCTTCCCGGCCGAGGCCGCGGGCGGGCGTCCGTTCCTCAAGGCCGTCGCGGGACCGCTGCCGGAGCTGCGGTTCTGCCCGACCGGTGGGATCACGGTCGCCTCGGCGCCGGACTACCTGGCGCTGCCCAACGTCGGCTGCGTCGGCGGGTCCTGGCTGACCCCGGCCGACGCGGTCGCGGCGGGGGACTGGGACCGGATCCGCACCCTGGCCGCCGCGGCCGCTCGACTCGCGTCCTGAGCCGCCCTGCCCGCTGCCCGCTGCCCCCTGCCCGACTCATGACGCTGTGGTCCGGTATTGCCGAACTGAAGCGTCATGAGTCGGGAGATCGGGGGCGGGCCGAGCGGGATTCAGCGGTGGTCGGCGCTCGCGGCGGCGTGCCGGATCGCGGCGGGGGACAGGCCGCGGCGGCCGCTGTCCCACTCGCCGGTGTCCGGCGGAAGGCACGGCAGCGCGTGCACGTAGCTGCGGACCGTCGACATCCGCAGCGGCTCGCGGGTCCGGTCGATCGGGCTCCAGCAGCGCTCGCAGAGCAGGTCGCGCATCAGGCCGCCCGGTCGTGCGGGTCGTGCGCGGACCCGGCGGCGGCGCACGGGACGGTGTGCACGACGGCGTTGCGCCAGTGCACCGTGCCGTCGTGGTCGGCGCCGTACAGGTGGGCCAGCCGGTAGAAGCGGTCGGAATCGGGGTCGACCGGGGCGTAGCAGCGTTCGCAGAGCAGATCCATGGGGAGTGGGTCCTCGGTGTGTCGCGGACAGCTCTTTCATGGTGAACGCGCACGTCGGGACCTGGATACGGATTGTGGCGGGTGTCGCGCCACCATCACTGTCGGTGCCCTCTCCTACACTCGGCACCCGTCCCACTCCCCGAGCTCAGGAGGTCCGCGTTGCGCCTGGTGCATGCCGCCGACCTGCACCTCGACAGCCCGCTGCGCGGCCTGTCCCGGCTCGGCGACTCCGATCTCGCCGGCACCCTGCGGGCCGCGACCCGCCGGGCCTGCGAGAACCTCGTCGACGCCGTGGTCGACGCCCGGGCGGACGCGCTGCTGCTGGCCGGTGACGTCTACGACGGGGACTGGAAGGACTACGCGACCGGCGCGTTCTTCGTGCGGCAGCTGTCCCGGCTGCACGACGAGGGCATCCCGGTCTTCCTGATCAACGGCAACCACGACGCCGAGTCCGAGATCACCCGCTCGCTGCGGCTGCCGCCGAACACCCACCGGCTCTCGGTGGACGCCCCCGAGACCGTCGTGCTCGACGACGCCGGCCTGGCCGTGCACGGGCAGGGCTTCGCCCGGCGCGCGGTCCTGGAGAACCTGGTGCCGGCCTACCCGGACCGGATCCCCGGGCTGGTCAACGTCGGGATGCTGCACACCTCGGTGCAGGGCGACGACCGGCACGACACCTACGCCCCGTGCCGTCCCGAGGACCTGTCCGGCTGCGGCTACGAGTACTTCGCGCTCGGGCACGTGCACGAGCAGCGGATCGTCTGCGACGGCCCGCACAAGGCGGCCTTCTCCGGGAACCTGCAGGGCCGGCACCCGCAGGAACGCGGCGCCAAGGGGGCGTTGCTGGTCGACGTCGCCCCCGGGCGGTGGGCGACGATCGAGCCGATCGAGCTCGACGTGGCCCGGTGGGAGCTCGTCGAGGTCGACATCTCCGGGCTCGCCGACGCCGACGAGGTGTTCGAGGCCGTCGCCGACGCCGTGCGGGAGCGGTGCGTGGGAGCGGCGCCACGGCCCGTCGTCGCCCAGGTGACGCTGTACGGGGCCGGGCCCGCCGCGCCCGCGCTGACCGAGACCGAACGTGTGCGGACCGAGCTGGAGCTGGCCGCGCACACCGCGGGGGCGGTGCTGGAGAAGGTGCGCAACCGGACCTCGCCACCGGCCGAGGCGCTGACCGTCGATCCGGAGCTGGCCGCCGCCGTGTCCGCCGCCGCGGCCGGCCTGGCCGGGGACCCGGACCGGATCCGGGAGCTGGCCGCGCCGCTGGAGCGCGAGGTCGGCCGCCGGCTGCGCGAGGCCGGCCTGCTGGACCTGCGCGACGACGAGCGGCTCGCCGCCCTGGCCCGGCAGGCCGAGCAGCAGCTGCTGTCCCGGATGGCGGGCTCGTGACCGCCCGGCTGCGCGGGAGGGCCGGCTCGTGACCTCCCGGCTGCGCACCCTGGTCCTCGAGCGCTACGGCGCCTACGAGGACCGCACGCTCGAGCTCGGCGCCGGTCTGACCATCGTCTCCGGGCCGAACGAGGCCGGGAAGACCACGCTGCTCGACGCGCTGTCCGACCTGCTCTGGGGCATCCCGCGCTCGTCACCGCACACCTATGCGTTCAGCCGCCCGCGGCTGGCGGTCTCCGCGGTCGTCGGCGGTCCCGGCGGGGAGCGGACCCTGCGTCGCACCGGCCGGGGCCTGCACGTGGTCGGCGGCGACGGGGACCCGGAGCCCGTCGACGCCCCCTGGGGCGCGGGCGGGCCCGAGGCCAGGAACCGGTGGCGGGAGGGCTTCGGGCTCGGCCACGAGGAGCTCCGCGCCGGCGGCCGCGCACTCTGCGGCGGCGGCGGCGACCTGGCCGAGCTGGTGTTCACCGCACGCAGCGGCCGGGACGCCCGCGCCCTGATCGCCGCGCTCGACGCCGAGGCCGACACGCTCTACAAGGAGCACAAGAACAACCGGTCGGTCGCGGTACGGGCCGCGTTCGCCCGGTTCACCGACACCGAACAGGCCGCCGACGACCGGACGTCGCGGGCCGGTGAGGTCACCGCGCTGGCCGACGAGATCGGACGGCTGGAGCGCCGCGCCGTCGAGCTGGGCCGGAGCCGCCGCGCCGCCGCCGACGAGGCGGACCGCGCCCGTCAGGCCGTCCGCGGTCTGGCGCCGGCCCGCGAGCTGGCCGCGCTGCGCGCCGAGCGGGACCGGCTCTGCGCGGACGGCGCCGCGCTCGACCCCGCCTCGCTGGCCGAGTACACCCGGGCGACCGCCGACCGGGAGACCGCCGAACGGCAGCGGGACACCCACCGCGAGCGTGCGGACGAGCTGCGCGGGCAGCGCGCCGAGCTGGACCTGGACGAGGACCTGCTCGCCGACGCCACCCGGATCCGGGAGCTGGAGTCCGCCGCCCAGGCCCGCCGCGCCGACGCCGAGCGCGCCGCGCGGCTGCGCACCGACGCCGCCGAGCAGCACCGGCGCGCCGAGACCGCGCTCGCCGGCCTGGTCGCCGAGGACGGACGTAGTGCCGGTGAGCGGCTCGCCGCCGTGCACCTGCCGGCCGACCGGGCCCGCGACCTGGACGTGATCGCGCGCCGGCTGCAGGAGGCCGACGCGGAGGCCGATCGCGCCGAACGCCTGCACGCCGAGGCGCTGGCCGAGGTCCGGGAGGCCGCCGACGTCCAGGGTGGGCTGGACGCCGAACGGGTCGGCCGGGTCGCCGAGGTCCGCCGGGCGATCGAGGCCGAGGGCTCGGCGCCCGCACTGTGCCGGGCCGCGGTCGTCGAACGTGACGGTGCGCTGGCCCGCCGCACCGGGTCGCTGACCGCCGCCGGCTACCGGCGACCGTCCGTGCAGGAGACGGCCGGCCGGGACGGCACCGATCCGGGCACGACCGTGCTCGCCCCGCCGGCCCGCGAGGTCCGGTCGCTGCGCACCGCGCTGCGCACCGCCGAGCAGGACCTGCGGGCCGCCGAGCGCGCGGGCGTCGCCGCCGCCGAGCGCGAGCACCGGGCCCGCTCCGCCCGGGACGGCGTCGCCTCCGCCGGCCGCCCGGTCGGGCCGGACGCGCTCGACGGCGCCCGGGCCGAGCGGGACGCCGCCGTCGCCCAGCTCCTCGCCGGTCGCGATCCGTCCGCCGCGGGCCGGGTCGCCACCGCTGTCGCCGCGGCCGACCGGGTCGCCGACGACATGATCGCCTCGGCCGACCGGGTGGCCGAGCTGGCGCACCGCGAGTCCGAGCTCGAGGTCGCCGTCGGCGAGCGGGCCGATGCCGACACCGCCGTCGTGGCCGCCCGGGAGCGTGCCGAGGGGGCCGGATCCGCCTGGGCGACGCTGTGGCGCGCGCACGGCGTCGCCGTCCCGGAGCCGGACGACGCCGACGCGGTCGCCGGTGCGCTGGCCGACGCCGCGCAGGCCCAGGACGAGGTCTCCCGCGCCGACGAGCGGCTCGCCCGGTTGCGCGACCAGGCCGACGAGCAGGAACGGGCGCTGGCCGCCGCGCTCGCCGCGGCGGGCCGCCCCCGTGACGGCGCACCCCTGGACGTGCTGCTCGTCGCCGCCGCCGACCTCGCCACCGAGGCCGAGCACGCCCGCGACCGCCGGGTGCTGCTCGACCGGCTGCGCAGCGAGGCCGAGCGCGCCGGCGGCGCCGCCGACGCCGCCCGGCACGAGCGGGACCTGGCCGGACAGCGCTGGCGGTTCGCACTGCGCGGCGCCGGGCTCCCGAGCGACCTCGAGCCCTCCGGATGGGACACCCGCCGGGACACCGTCGCCGACGCCCAGCAGGCCGGCGCCACCGCCCGGCAGGACGACGCGGAGGCGGGCCGGCTCGAGCGGGCCGTCAACGCGCACCGCCGCGCCGTCGTCGCGCTGGTGGAACGGCACCTCGACGCGACCGCCTCCCGGACCCCCACCGGGACCCCGGCCGCGGACCGGCTCGGCGAGCTGGCCGACCGGGTGCGCGAGGTCACCAAGTCCGCCGTCTCGGCCGGGCACCTCGACGACGACATCCTCGCCGCCGAGGAGTCCGCCGCTCGCGCGGCGCGCGAGGCCGGCGCCGCCGCCACGGTGCTGGACCGGCTCGCCGTCGAGCTCGCGCTGACCGAGGCGATGGAGCCGGGCGGTCTGGAGGCCGCCGCCGCCCGCGGTGCCGCCGTCGCGACGCTCGACACCGGCATCGCCGAGCAGTCCCGTCTGCTGGCCGCCGCCGCACCCGATCTCGACGCCGACGAGCTCGTGACGTCCGCCCCGGACACCGAGCCGGACGCGCTCGCCGAGGCCCTCGACCGCGCCGAGGCCCGGGAGGGCGAGCTGGGAACCGAACAGGACGAGCTGCGCGAGCAGCTGGGCGGGCTGCGGGCCCGGCGCCGTGAGCTGGAGGACGCCGAGGGCGCCGCCGAACTGCACGCCCGCGCCCAGGAGGAGCTGGCCGGCGTCGCCGAGGCCGCCGAGCGCTACCTGGTGCTGCACCTGCAGCGCGAGATCCTCCGCCGCGAGCTGGAGGCCTACGAGCGCAGCCACGCCTCGCCGCTGCTGGTGCGGGCCGGCGCGCTGCTGGAGCGGCTGACCGGCGGTCGGTTCGTGGCGCTGCGCCCGCCGGCGGAGCCGGGCAGCGGCTCGCGGACGCTGGTCGCCGTGCGTGGCGACGGTGAGGAGCTGGCACCGACGAAGCTCTCGGAGGGCACCGCGGACCAGGTGCACCTGGCGCTGCGGCTCGCCGGGATCGAGCAGCTGCAGACCGACCGGGTGGCGGCCGGGCTGCCGCCGGTGCCGGTCGTCCTCGACGACGTCCTGATGACCTTCGACGACGGGCGCGCCCCGGCTGCGATCCAGGTGCTCGCCGAGCTGGCCGAGTCCGCGCAGGTGCTGCTGTTCACCCACCACGACCACCTGGTAGGGCTGGCCCGCGACACCGGTGTCGACTTCCACGTCGCCGAGCTGGGCCCGCCGGCGGTCATCGAGACCGTGGTCGACGCCGACGCCACCCGGGCGACCCCGCTGGCGGGGTGACCCCGGCCGTGCGGCGCCCGCACGCGGCACGGAGACTCTCCGATATGGACGCGTGCGGTGAGCGGTTCGTGATCGTCTCCGGGGACGCCCGGGCCGAGGTCGACGAGGTCGGGGCGGCCCTGGCCGGTGTCGTCGTCGGCGGGCGGGTCCGGGTGGAGCCGCACCCGCCGACCATCCGGCCGCCGAAGGGTTCCGGCGCGGTCCTGGCCCCGTGGCCGAACCGGGTGCGCGACGGCCGCTGGTCCGACCGCGGCACCGTCCGGCAGCTCGCGCTGACCGAGCCGGCGGCCGGGAACGCGATCCACGGCCTGCTCCGGCACGTCCCGTGGCGGCTCGTCGACCGGGCCGGGGACCGGGTCACCCTCACCGCGGTCGCCGCCGTGCAGCCCGGCTGGCCGGAGCCGGTCCGGGTCACGGTCACCTACACCGTCGGCGGGGGTGGGCTCGCCGTCGACACCGAGGTCGAGAACCTCGGGGCCGCGCCGGTCCCGTTCGGGCTCGGGTTCCACCCGTACCTGCGGGTCGGTGACGTCCCGGCCGACGAGCTGGAGCTCACCCTGGCCGCGCGCACCGCGCTCCCGCTGCGCGCCGGGATCCCGGAGGGCCCCGCGACGCCGTTGCAGCGCCCGTTCTCCGGCACCCCGCTGGCCGGCCTCGACCTCGACGACGCGTTCGGCGGCTGCGTGCCCGACGACCGGGACGACCGGGTCCGGCACCGGGTCACCGCCCCGGACGGCGGCGGCACCGAGCTGTGGGCCGACCGCTCGTTCGGCTGGGTGCAGGTCTTCACCCCGGGCGACTTCCCGCGCTCCGGCCCGGACGGCGCGGTCGCCCCGTCCCGGGCGATCGCGGTGGAGCCGATGACCTGCCCGCCCGACGCACTGAACTCGGGCACCGACCTGATCGTCCTGGCCCCGGGGGAGCCGGAGGTGCTGCGCTGGGGTGTCACGGCGACCGACTAGCAGTGATCGCGTTCACGCAGCGCGGTGGAAGACGGCAGGATTGTTGAGCGTTCCACCACCGTGACCACGACGACCGCTTCCCCCGTCCGCCTCCCCCTCCTGGACGACGCGGGCCGCTCCCTGCTGTTCACCGAGGCACGCACCGCGAACACCTTCACCGACCAGCCGGTCTCCGACGAGACCCTGCGCGAGGTGTGGGAGCTCGCGCAGTGGGCGCCGACCGCGGCGAACACCCAGCCGCTGCGGGTCACCTTCGTCCGCACCGACGAGGGCAAGGAGCGCCTGCTCCCGCTGCTCGCCGAGGGCAACCGGGCCAAGTCCGCGCAGGCCCCGGTCGTCGCGTTGCTCGCGGCCGACCTGGACTTCCACGAGCACGCGCCCGAGACGTTCCCGGTCAAGCCGACGATGCGCGACGACCTCGAGGCCGCCGGTCTCGACGGCCGCGAGCCGATGGGCCGGTTCAACGCGAGCCTGCAGGCCGGCTACGTCGTGCTGGCGGCCCGCGCGCTCGGCCTGGCGGCCGGGCCGATGGCCGGGTTCGACGCCGACGCCGTCACCGAGGAGTTCTTCCCCGGTGGCCGGCATCGCGTCCTGCTCGTGGTGAACCTCGGCCACCCGGGCGCCGACGCGTGGCACCCGCGGCTGCCCCGGCTCGCCGCCGACCAGGTGCTGTCGTTCACCTGAGCTCCGCTCTCACAGGCACGCGTGCAGCGCGCCGAGGAGTGTCGACGCCCGGTCGTCGGCGTCCTCGGCGCGCATCTCGTTCGTGAGGAACGAGAACCCGATCCCGCGCTCCGGCCATGCCCCGTGCCGTCCGCCACCGGCCCCGCTGTGCCCGAACGCCTCCGGCTCCGGGCCGTAGGTGCCGATCGGGTCGGCGAGCTCGTAGCCGAGGCCGAACCGCAGCGGCCGGTCGTTGACCGCGTCGAGGCCTTCCGCGTGCACCCGCGTCGCGCGGGCCAGCGCCGCGGCCGGGACCGGTGAACGCGCGGGGTCGACCAGCGCCGCGTAGACCCGGGCCACCGCCGGCGCCCCGGCCACCGCGGCCCCGGCCAGCGCGCCAGAGCGGTACCAGGCAGGCGTGTTGACGAGGTCCTTCCGGCCCGGCCCGCCGGACGGGACCGTGCCGGCGCCGGCGCCGCTGCCGCCGAGCAGGACCCGGTACATCCGCTCGACGGTCCGGCGGCGGTCGGGATCCTGCAGGAACGTCGAGATCCGGTATCCCGGCGCCCGCACGATCCGGGCCGGCGGCGGGGGAGCGCTCGCGAGGAACACCCGCGCCCCCGGAACCCGCGCGACGACGTCCTCGACGACCCGCCGCGGATCGTCACCGGCGGCCCGGCGCAGCAGCTCGGCGACGAGATGCCCCCAGGTCAGCGCGTGGTAGGCGACCCCGGTCCCCGGTGCCCACAGCGGCGCCTGCCGGGCCAGCGCCGCCGCCCCGAACCGGTCGTCCAGGGTGGACACCGGGTCCGGTTCCGGGTCGACGTAGGGCAGCCCGGCGGTGTGCGAGAGCACCTGCGCGACGGTGATGCCGGCCTTCCCCGCCGCGCCGAACTCCGGCCAGAAACGGGTCACCGGCGCGTCCGGGTCGAGCCGGCCGGCGACCGCCGCGCAGGCGGTCGCGACCAGCCCCTTGGTCCCGGAGAACAGCACGGCGACCGTGCCGTCGTCCCAGGGCCGTCCGGTGTCCGGGTCGGCGAGCCCGCCGTGCAGCTCCACCAGCGGCTCACCGCCCCGCACCACCGAGAACGCCGCCCCACCCCGCGACCCGGCGACGACCTCGGCGAACGCGTCGGCCACCGCGTCGAACCCGGGGGCCACGCTCCCGCGCACCCCGAGTGCTGCGCTCACGCCGTCCCACCCGCCGAGATACGCCTGAGCGGGCCGCAGAGATCGACGACTCCCGCTGAGGCGTATCTCGGTGGGGGAGTGCTCACCGCGCCGCCGTCATCGACGGCGTGTGCTCCAGCAGCTCCCGGGTGTAGCTGTGCTGCGGGTCGGCCAGGACCTCCTCGACGGTGCCCTGCTCGACGATCCGCCCGCCCTGCAGCACCGCGATCCGGTCCGCGACCTCGCGGGCCAGCGCGATGTTGTGCGTCACGAACAGCATCGCCGTGCCCAGCTCACGTCGCACCGTCGCCAGCAGGTCGATGATCCGGGCCTGCACCGAGACGTCCAGCGCCGAGGTGACCTCGTCGCAGACCAGCACGTTGGGCGCCGTCACCAGCGCCCGGGCGATCGCCGCGCGCTGCCGCTCACCGCCGGACAGCCCGCCTGGGTAGCGGTGCGCGAACGACTCGTCGAGCCGCACCTGGTTCAGCATGTCCAGCACCCGGGCCTCGCGGGCGCCGGCGTCGAGATCGGTGAGATGCCGCAGCGGCACCTCCAGCGAGCTCGCGATCGTGCGCCGCGGGTTGAGCGAGGCGAACGGACTCTGGAACACGTACTGCACGCTGCGCAGCTGGGCGTAGCTGCGCGGGGTGGCCAGCGGCTCCCCGTTCAGCGTCAGCGACCCGTCGTCCAGGTCGAGCAGCCCGGCCAGGCCACGGGCCAGGGTGGTCTTCCCGGACCCGGACTCGCCGAGCAGCATCAGGCACTCGCCCGGCCACAGCTCGAGGTCGATGCCGTCGAGCACCGTCTTCGGGCCGTAGCGCTTCCCGGCCCCGGTGACCCGCAGCAGCGGCTCGCCGGCGTCGTCCCCGCTCGGGGCGTTCTCCCGCTCGACCGCCCGGTTCAGGTCCGGTACGGCGGCGATCAGGTCCCGGGTGTAGGGATGCTCGGGCGCGGTGAGCACCTGGGTCACCGTGCCCGTCTCCACCACCTCGCCGCCCTGCATCACCGCGACCCGGTCGGCCAGCCCGGCGACGACGGCGAGGTCGTGGGTGATGTAGAGCGCGGCGGTCCGGGAGCGGGTGACCAGGTCCCGGACGGTGTCGAGCACCAGGTCCTGGGTGGTCACGTCGAGACCGGTGGTCGGCTCGTCGAGCACGACGACGTCCGGCCGGTTCGCGAACGCCGCCGCGATCCCGACCCGCTGCTGCTGCCCGCCGGAGAGCTGGTGCGGGTAGCGGGACAGGAAGGTGTCGTCGGTGGGCAGCCCGACGTCGTCGAGCACCTCGCGCACCCGCGCGGCCACGTCGCCGGTGTAGCCGTGCGCCACGAGCACCTCGGAGACCTGGGTGTCGATGCGCAGCAACGGGTTCAGCGACAGCGCCGGGTCCTGCGGCACGTAGCTGACCAGTCGCCCGCGCACGCCGCGGATCGTCGCCTCCGGCAGCGCGAGCAGGTCGTCGTGGGTCTCGGTGTGCCCGTGGAACGCGATCGTCCCGCCGGTACAGCCCAGCCCGGTCCGGAAGTGGCCGAGGGCGGCCAGCGCCGCCGTCGTCTTTCCGGACCCGGACTCGCCGACCAGGGCCAGGATCTCGCCGGGTGCGACGGCGTAGTCGACGCCGTGCAGCACTTCGCGGCCGCCGGTCGTCGCGACCCGCAGGCCTGAGCAGGAGATGGTGGCGGTGGTCGTGTCGGCCGTCATGAGTTCTCCCCGGTCGTGTCCGCGGACTCCTTGGCCAGCGCGTCGGTGATCATGTTGGTGCCGACGGTCAGCACCGCGATCGCGAGCACCGGAAGGATCACGCCCCACGGCGCGACGATCAGCGCGATCCGGTTCTCGTTGATCTGCAGGCCCCAGTCCGCGGCCGGCGGCTGCACGCCCAGGCCCAGGAACGACAGCGAGGCCACGTAGCCGATCGAGTACGTCAGCCGCAGGCCGAGCTCGACCATCAGCGGACCGGTGATGTTCGGCAGCACCTCGGTGGCGAGGATCCGCCGCCGTGGCACGCCGTACATCCGGGCGGCGAGCACGTAGTCCTGGCTCGCGACCGACAGCGTCGCCTGCCGGGCGACGCGGGCGACCCGGGGGATGTGCGTGACGCCGATGACCAGCACCAGCAGCCAGCCCGAGGACCCGAGCACGGCGACCGCGAGCAGCGCCAGCACCAGCTGCGGGAACGACAGCAGCACGTCACCGCCGCGCATGATGATCGAGTCGAGCCGGCCGCCGGAGTACCCGGCGAGCATCCCGGCGATCGCGCCGCCGACGATGCCGATCGCGGTCGCGGCGACCGCGTAGAGCAGCACCGGGCCGCCGCCGGCGAGGAACCGGGTCAGCACGTCCCGGCCGAGGTCGTCGGTGCCGAGCACCCCGTCGGGCTGGAACGGGCGGCCGGCGAAGTCGTCGGTCGCGAAGCCGGTGAGCAGCGGGCCGAGCACCGGCCCGAGCAGCGCCACCGCGACGACGACGAGGGTCAGCACCGCGCCGATGCGGGCCTGGCGACGGCGGAAGGTCCGGCGGATCAGGCTCGTGGAGACGGTCGTCGTCGTGGGTTCGGTCGTTGGAGCACTCATGCGTCCACCCCCGAGGAGGTCCGGATCCGCGGGTCGGCCAGGATCCCGGCCACGTCGGCGGCCAGGTTCACCAGCACGTAGAACGCCGCGATGATCAGTGTGATGGCTTGGACGACCTGGACGTCGCGGTTGGCGACCGCGTCGATCAACGCCTCGCCGATGCCCGGGTAGCGGAAGAGGAACTCCACCACCACGACGCCGCCCGCGAGCCACGCCAGCTGCAGCGCGAAGACCTGGGCGACCGGGCCGATGGTGTGCGGGACGGCGTGCCGCATCAGCACCGTCCGCTCGGGCAGGCCCTTGAGCCGGGCCATCTCGACGAAGCCGGCGTCGAGCGCCTCGGACAGCGTCGCCCGGGTCATCCGCACCACGTACGGGATGACGACCAGGGCCAGGGTCAGCACGGGCAGCACCAGCTGCTCGGGCCGGGTCCACACCGGTTCGCCGGGCCGGGCGATGGTCACCGAGGGCAGGATCTGCAGCACCGAGGTGGCCAGCAGGACCACCAGCAGCACACCGATCACGAACTCCGGCAGCGCGGCCAGCACCAGGCTGGAGCCGGACAGCACGGAGTCGGTGCGGGTGCCCCGGCGGACCGCCGCCCAGGCGCCGAGCGCCAGCGCGATCGGCGTCGAGATCAGCGCCGTCAGCACCAGCAGCAGCCCGGAGGCGGCGATCCGGCCGCCGAGCAGCTCGGAGACCGGGCCCTGGGTGGCGGCGGAGAAGCCGAGGTCACCGGTGAGGATCCCGCCCAGCCAGGAGAAGTAGCGCTCCCAGACCGGCCGGTCCAACCCGAGCTGCTCGGTCAGCGCGGCGACGCGTTCGGGGGTGGCCTGCTGGCCGAGGATCGCCCGCGCGGGGTCACCGGGGAGCAGCAGCGTCGCGCCGAAGACCAGGATCGACACCACGAACAGCACCAGCACGCTGAGCAGCAGCCGGCGGCCGATCATGCGGGCCATGGGGGAGGTCAGCGTACTCATCTGCACAGCACTCATGCGTTCACCCAGGCCTTCCGGAACTCGTAGCCCGACAGGGACAGCCCGGTGCGGTTGGGCGTGAGCCCGCCGACGTAGGCCTGGTGGGCGTCCACCCGGTCCGGGAAGCCCCAGATCAGGTAGCCGCCGCGGTCGAACTCGATCTCCTGGGCCTGGCGCACCAGTGCGGCACGTGCGGTCGCGTCCACCTCGGAGCGGGCGCGCCGGATGACCGCCTGGTACTCGGCGTCGTCCCAGTGCGTCTCGTTGAACGGCGCCTCGGGCATCGACGACTGCGCCGCCTGCGGGATGTAGTTGCGGGTGTTCCAGAACGACTGCGCGAACTCCCACTGCAGGTACTGGTCGGAGAAGAACGTCGAGGTGTCGACCCGGCGCAGTCCGATGTCGACACCCGCGGCGCGGGCCTGGGTGGCGTAGACCTGGGCGGCCTCGACGGTGCCCGCCTGGATCGGCGAGGTCACCAGCTCCAGTGACAGGTTCGGGCGCCCGGCGGCCGACAGCAGCTCGCGGGCCCGCTCGATCTCCTGCTCGCGCCGCGGGTCGAGGTACTCGGGGTCGAACCGCGCGTAGAGATCGACCGCCGGGGTGCCGAGCCCGGACAGCACCTGGTTCACCATCTGCTCGCGGCCGGCGATCAGCCGCAGCGCCTGCCGGACCCGGACGTCGTCGAACGGCTCGACGTCGACCCGCATCGTGATCGGCAGCCAGGCACCGGTCTCCGAGGTGAGCAGCTTGATCGACTCGTACGAGCCGACGACCTCGGTCAGCGACAGCGGGACCTGGTCGATCGCGTCGACCTGGCCGGACAGCAGCGCGTTGATGCGGGCGTCGTCCTCCGAGAAGTTGATCAGTTCGAGACGGTCCACATAGGGCTCGTCGGGGCGCCAGTAGCCCTCGTGCTTGACGAATGCGCTCTGCTGGCCGGGGTTCCACGACTCGAACCTGAACGCCCCGGTCCCGATCGGGTTCTCGACGTCGAAGTCCGCCGGCACGATCCCGGTGTTGTACTCGCCCAGGTACTGGTCGAACACCGGGGACGGCTCGCTGAGCACGAACCGGACCTCGCGGTCGCCGGCGACGACGATGTCGTCGACGATGCCCAGCTGGGAGGCGGGGGCCTTGGGGTCGTCCGGGTCGAGCATCCGGCGGAAGCTGGCGACGACGTCGTCGGGGGTGACCGGCCGGCCGTCGTGGAACGTGATGCCGGCGCGGATCGTGGCGGTCCAGGCGCGGGCGTCGGGCTCGGCGCGGACGGCCTCGGCGACGGCGGGCTGCAGGGTGTAGGCGTCGTCCCAGTGCAGCAGCGGCTCGTAGAGGTTCAGCGTCCGGGCGATGTCGGGGTTGGCGGCCGGGCTGTGCGGGTCGAGGGTGTCCGAGGCACCGCCACCGGTCACCCCCACCCGCAGTACGCCGCCGGGGCGGGGCGGTCCGGCCTCGCGGGCGGCGGCGGGACCGCCGCAGCCGGCCAGGAACGTCGCCGCGGCCAGCCCGGCCGCGCCGCCGAACAGGCGTCGTCGGTTCAGCCGGTGCAGGCCTGGCGGCGAGCTCGTGCTCGTCATGTGAAGGTGTCTCCTCGCGCAGGGGTCCCGCGCGCGGAGGCGCCGGACCGGGTTCGGGGGTCAGCTCGGGTGCCGCTGCACCTCCGTCCCGTCGGCGGAGCTCCGGTCGCCGCCGGACGCGCCCGGCGGCGCCGGGCGGGCACCGACGGGGGCGATCGACCGGCCGGCGTGCTCGGGGTCAGCGGAGTCGAGGTCGGTCAGCGCGTCGAGCTCGGCTGCCACGCCCCCGGGGAACGGCGCCGTCCCGTCCGGGCCGACGTGCAGGCACATGAGTTCCTCGGTGGCCGCCGTGCGGCCGTTCACGACCAGCTCGTGCCACAGTCGCAGCCGCTTCGCGTCCCGGCCGAGCACCCGGGTGCGGACCTCGAGCGCCGCGTCCGGGCCGACCTCGCGCAGGTACCGCACGTGCGCCTCGACGGTGTACAGCGAGCAGCCGGTGGACTCGCGGTAGCCGGCGTCCATCCCGGTCCGGTCCATCAGCGCGGTCGTCGCGTCGCCGAACACCAGGACGTAGTACGGCTCGGACATGTGCCCGTTGTAGTCGATCCACTCAGGACGGACGACGTCGGAATGCACCAGTGACGCAGCGAGGATCGGTTCAGGCACCGGCGCCCCCGGCCGCACGGGCCGCGTCGACCGCGCGGCGCACCGCGATCACGGCCCGGTCCCGCTCGGCGACCAGCTCGGCCATCGGGCGTCCCCCGGCGGAGACCTCGGCACCGGCGACCATGTCGTCGCGCAGCTCCGGGGTCAGCTCGGGGGCCTCCAGGCGGGTCCACGGCGCCTTCAGCGACGGTCCGAAGTGGTCGAGCATGTGCGCCATCCCGCCCTGGCCACCGGCCAGGTGGAAGGTCAGGCACGGTCCGTGCACCGGCCAGCGCAGCCCGGGGCCGTCGGTGATCGAGCGGTCGATCTCCTCCGGGGTGGCCTCGCCGGCGGCGACCATGTGCAGCGCCTCGCGCCAGATCGCCTCCTGCAGCCGGTTCGCGATGAAGCCGGGCAGCTCCCGGTCCATCTCGATCACCGACTTGCCGATGTGCCGGTAGAAGTCCGCGGCGCGCGACGCCACCCAGGCCTCGGTCTTCTCGCCGCCGACGACCTCGACCAGCGGGATCAGGTACGGCGGGTTGAACGGGTGCCCGACGACGAGCCGGCCGGGGTCCGCCGCGTCGGTCGCCATGTCGGTCATCGGGAAACCCGAGGTGGACGAGGCGACCACCACGTCCGCCGCGGTCGCGGCAGCCAGCTCGGCCAGCAGCGAGCGCTTCAGCGCCAGGTCCTCGGGCGCGCTCTCCTGCACGAAGTCGGCACCCTCGACGGCCTCGGCGACGGTCGGGAGAAGCTCGATGGCCCCGGGGTCGGCGCCGTCGGCCAGCCCCAGCTCGGTGAGCGCGGGCCAGGCGGCGTCGACGACCCGGCGCAGCTTCTCGCCGGCGTCCGGGGCCGGGTCCCAGGCCCGCACCCTCAGCCCGCGGGAGAGGAAGTACGCCGCCCAGCCGGCGCCGATCACCCCCGCCCCGATGCAGGCGACCGTTCTGATCTCGGTGACGGGACGCAGCTCAGGCACCGGCGCGCTCCTTCAGACCGAGGATCTCCCGGGCGCGGTCGGGCGTCGCCACCGAAGCGCCGAGGTTCTGCACGATGTCGACCGCGCGCTCGGTGAGCTGCTCGTTGGTCGCCTTCACCCCGCGCGAGAGGTACAGGTTGTCCTCCAGCCCGACGCGGGCGTGCCCGCCGGCCAGCACCGACTGCGCCACCCACGGCAGCTGGTCGCGGCCGATCGCGAACGACGCGAAGTTGGCGCCCTCCGGGAGCAGGTTCACCTCGGCGGCCAGCACGCCCGGGTCGGCCGGCGCGCCGTAGGGGATGCCCATGCACAGCTGGAACAGCGCCGGGGCGTCGATCAGCCCCTCCTCGACCATCACGTTCGCGAACCACAGCTGGCCGGTGTCGAAGATCTCGAGCTCGGGCTTCACGCCGAGCTCCTGGACCCGCTTGGCGCCGGTGCGCAGCATGTCCGGTGTGGAGATGTAGAGCTGGTTGCCCTCGCCGAAGTTGAGCGAGCCGCAGTCCAGCGTGCAGATGTCGGGCAGCAGCTCCTCGACGTGCGGGAGCCGCTCCAGCGCGTTCACCAGGTCGGTGCCGCCGACCGGCTTGAGCGGGTCCTCGGCGTCGATCACCAGGTCGCCGCCCATGCCGGCGGTCAGGTTCAGCACGACGTCGACGCCCGAGTCCTTGATCAGGGTGACGGTCTCGCGGTAGAGCTCCACCGCCCGCGACGGGCTCCCGGTCTCCGGGTCGCGCACGTGGATGTGCACCACGGCGGCGCCGGCCCGGGCCGCGGCGATCGCGTCCGACGCGATCTGCGCAGGGGTGACGGGCACGTGCGGGCTGCGGCCCACCGTGTCCCCGGCCCCGGTCACCGCGCAGGTGATGATGACGTCACGGTTCATCCGTTCTCCGTCCGATCTGTGGTTCCCGGCACCGCGAGCACGGCCCGGTCGATGAAGTCGTGCAGCACGGCGCGCATCTGCTCCGGGCCGGTGCCCGGGGTGCCCGCCATGACCTGGATGCCGAGGCCGTCGATCAGCGCGGTGAGCTGGCTCGCCAGCGGCTCGGCCCGGCCCGCGACGAACGCACCCGAGGCGGCGCCGTCCCGCAGCGTCATCAGCACGCTGCGGAACCAGCGGTCGTAGGAGTCCCAGTAGAGCTCGCGGCGTGCGGGGTCGATCGCCGACTCGGCCCACACCTGGATCCAGATCGACCACTCGCGGCGCAGCAGCTCGCCGTCGGGCAGCTGCAGGTCGATCAGCCGGAGCAGCCGGTCGTGCGGGTCGGGGACCTCGCCGAGCTCGGCGACCTGCCGGTCGAACGCGAGCTTGACGTTGTGCCGCAGCGCCTCGTCGAGCAGCCCGGAGCGGGTGGGGAAGTGGTAGTGGATCGCGGCCGGGCTGGTGCCGCAGGCGCGCGCGACGTCCGCCGTACGCACCCGGTGGTAGCCGTGGTCGGCGATCAGGTTCCAGGCGGCCTCGAGGATCCGGCGCCGGGTCCGGCGCGAGCCACCGTCGGTGCCGCGCGCACCGGCCGCGTTCTCGGCCGGGGACACTGCGGCCCCGGCCGGGGCCGCGGTGTGCGTGCCGGCGTCGTCCCGGCCGTGCAGCAGGCGGGCGACCGTAACCCCGGTGGCGTCGGCGATCGCGACCAGCTCGGTGGCACTGAACTGTCGACGTCCGGCCAGCGACTTCGACAGCTTGGTCTCGTCGAGGCCGATGGTGTCGGCGAACCGGCGTTGCGTCCACCCGTCGCGTACCAGCAGCTCCCGGACCCGCGACGCGGGTGACGGCGCGTCGGCCGGCGAAGTCCGGGAGTCGGTCACGGCGAGCAACGCTAACCGTCGACTTGCGATGAGCGCAAACGCTCACCTGCAGAAACCCAGGTTACGAACCCGTATCGGTTCCCGACCGGCGCGCTGTTCAGATCGCGGCCAGGTACCGCGCGACCTCGCCCGACGACGGTAGGGTCGGGCGCGCCGACGACGCCGAACCGGGGGAGGGGAGCCGATGCGCTCGCTGGACGAGACCGACATCTGGAGCGAGGGAATCGAAGGGGTGGACGTCCCCGGCTACGACCGGGACGGCATCCGGGCGGGCATCGTCCACATCGGAGTCGGTGGCTTCCACCGGGCACACCTGGCGATGTACGTCGACGCGCTGCTGACCGCGGGTGAGGCCCGGGACTGGGGCATCTGCGGCGTCGGCGTGCTCGACGCCGACGACCGGATGCGCGACGTGCTGCACGCGCAGAACGGGCTCTACACCCTGGTCCGCAAGGAGGCGGACGGCTCGCTCGCCCCCCGCGTCGTCGGGTCGCTGGTCGAGTACCTCTACGCCCCGGGCGACCCCGAGGCGGTGATCGAGAAGATCGCGAGCCCGGACACGAAGATCGTCTCGCTGACGATCACCGAGGGCGGCTACGCGATCGACCAGAAGACCGGCGAGTTCGACCCGGAGTTCCCCGGCATCCGCGCGGACCTGGAGGCCATGGCCTCGGGCAAGCCGCCGTCGACGGCGTTCGGCCTGGTCGTCGAGGCGCTGGCCCGCCGCAGGGAGCGCGGCACCGGCCCGCTGACGATCATGAGCTGCGACAACATGCAGGGCAACGGGGACACCGCGCGGCGGGTGTTCACCGGGGTCGCCCAGCAGCGCGACGCCGAGCTCGGGAAGTGGGTCGCCGAGCAGGTCACGTTCCCGAACTCGATGGTGGACCGGATCACCCCGGCGACCGCCGACTCCGACCGCGAGGCCCTGGCGGAGCGCTTCGGGCTGCGCGACGGCTGGCCGGTCGTGTGCGAGCCGTTCACCCAGTGGGTGCTGGAGGACGACTTCGCCGCCGGCCGCCCGGAGTTCGAGCGGGTCGGGGTGCAGGTCGTCGACGACGTCGTGCCCTACGAGTTCATGAAGCTGCGGCTGCTCAACGCCACCCACCAGGCGCTGGGCTACCTCGGCTACCTGGCCGGGCACCGCTACGTGCACGAGGTCGCCCAGGACGAGACGTTCGTACCGTTCCTGCGCGGCTACATGGACGCCGAGGCCACCCCCACCCTGCGTCCGGTCCCGGGAATCGACCTGGACGAGTACAAGGACACGTTGATCGAGCGGTTCGCCAACCCCGGCGTCGCCGACACGCTCAAGCGGATCAACTACGGCAGCTCGGACCGGATCTCGATCTTCCTGCTGCCGGTGGTGCGGGAGCAGCTGCAGGCGGGCGGCCCGGTGGATCTCGCGGCGGCCGTCGTCGCCGGGTGGTGCCGCTATGCCGAGGGGACCGACGAGCAGGGCGAGTCGATCGAGCAGCAGGACCGGCTCGCCGACGAGCTCACCCCGCTCGCGCGGCAGGAGCGCACCGAGCCGCTGAGCTTCCTGCGCTACCGTCCGGTGTTCGGCGACCTGGCCGACGACGAGCGGTTCGCGGGCGCGTTCCGCTCGGCACTGGAGTCGCTCTACGAGCGTGGCGCCGCGGAGACGGTGCGCAACCTGACCTGAGCGACCGCCGAGTGTTACGGCGCTGTGCCGGCCCCGGCGCCTCGGCGGCTCCTGCTCGGCCCGGCTCGGAGGGCGGTGATCGTCGCCCCGGTTCCGGTAGGTGTCATCCGTGGCACCGGTCGGAACCCGGACGACGGTCACGCGCCGGGGTGGGGTTCCATGCGGCCGGCGGCGTCGTGACCCTCCGCCGGTGATCGTCGCCTGGGTGCGGGTCGGTGCCGTGGTGGCGCCGGGCGGGACCCAGCCGGTGATCACGGGGTCGATCGGGGCGCGGCGCCGGGATCGCGGGCCGGTACGACGGCGAACAGGTCGACGACCCGGTCCCAGCGGGTCCGGCGCCCGGGCGGGAAGCGCCGCTCCGCCCTCCGCGCCCGTCGTGATCCCGCGCGGTAGAACCGGCGCGCCCAGGGCGAGCCCGGCCGGGCCAGCCGCAGCGCCCCGACGACCGCCAGCGGCCAGAACAGCACCCCGGTCAGGCCGAGCACCGGGCGTCCCTTGAGGATCGCCAGCACCGCGATCGCCAGCCCGACCACCACCGAGACCGCGACGGCCCACGCCGGGGAGCCCGGGTCGTCGTCGAACGGGTCCGCACCCAGCACGAGCAGGAGCCCGAGCACCGCGGCGACCAGCACGGCGTCCACCGAGCGTCGTCCCTCCGGCCCCCAGTAGACGTCGTCGAGGTGCAGCCAGAGCGCGAACTCGTCGAGGGTGAGCGCGGCGCCGATCCCGAACAGCACGGCGAGCACGGTGTCCCACGGCGGACCGGGCTGCCAGGTGAACTGGGCGGTCCCGGCCAGCAGGATCAGGAAGATCCCGTAGACCTCGTGGTGCAGGTGCACCCCGCCGACGCTGGTGTCCCGGAACGGCCCGCGGCCCTCCCGGATCATCCGCGTGACCACCCGGGTCGCGACGAAGGTGACCACGAAGGCGACCAGCATCCAGAGCGGGAGCACCCGGATGCCGGTCGCCTCGAGCGTCACCGCGGTGGCCTCACCTGTGCGCCAGTAACGCCGCGCCGATGATCCCGGCCTCGTTGAGCAGCGTCGCCGGGACCATCGGGGTCCGGGTGGACACGTGCGGCGACCACTTGGCGAACTTCTTGCTGACCCCGCCGCCGACGACGATCAGGTCCGGCCAGACCAGGTTCTCCAGCGTGGTGAAGTAGCGGGTCAGCCGCGCGCCCCACTGCTCCCAGTCCAGGTCCTCGCGCTCGCGCGCGGAGTCCGCGGCGCGGGTCTCGGCGTCGAACCCGTCGACCTCGATGTGCCCGAGCTCGGTGTTCGGCACCAGTGTGCCGTCCACGACCAGGGCCGTCCCGATCCCGGTGCCCAGCGTCGTCACCAGCACGACGCCACTGTTGGCGGCCGCGGCGCCGAACTCCACCTCGGCGACGCCGGCGGCGTCGGCGTCGTTGACCAGCAGCGCGTCCCGGCCGGTGACCTTGCGCAGCACCGACGCCGCGTCGCAGTCGATCCAGGAGGCGTCGACGTTCGCCGCGGTGCGGGTCACCCCGTGCTGGACGACGGCGGGGAACGTGCAGCCGAACTCGCCCTTCCAGCCGAACCCGTCGAGGACCTCCCGGACGACCTCGGCGACGGCCTCCGGGGTGGACGGCTGCGGCGTCGGGATCCGGATCCGCTCGTCGGCGAGTGTGCCCTTGTGCAGGTCGACCGGGGCGCCCTTGATCCCCGAGCCGCCGATGTCGATGCCGAACCCGTGCTCGTGCTTCTTGCTCACGAGGTCACATCCTCTCAGGAACCGAGGGCTGCGGAGACCACCTCACGGGCCTCCGACTGGATGAGTTCCAGGTGGTCCGGGCCGCGGAAGCTCTCGGCGTAGACCTTGTAGACGTCCTCGGTGCCCGACGGGCGCGCGGCGAACCAGCCCGAGTCGGTCGTGACCTTGAGCCCGCCGATCGGCGCGTCGTTGCCCGGCGCGCGGGTCAGCCGCGCGGTGATCGCGTCACCGGCCAGCTCGGTCGCGGTGACCGCGTCGGCGTCCAGCTTGGACAGTGCGGCCTTCTCCTCGCGGGTACAGGCGACGTCGGTGCGGGCGTAGGCCGGCTCGCCGAACCGGGCGGTGAGCTCCCGGTAGTGCTCGGTCGGGGTCCGCCCGGTGACGGCGGTGATCTCCGAGGCGAGCAGGGCCAGGATCAGGCCGTCCTTGTCGGTGCTCCACGGCGAGCCGTCCCGGCGCAGGAACGACGCCCCGGCGCTCTCCTCTCCGCCGAACGCCAGCTCGCCGGACCGCAGGCCGGGCACGAACCACTTGAACCCGACCGGCACCTCGACCAGCGTGCGGCCCAGGTCCGCGGCCACCCGGTCGATCATCGACGAGCTGACCGCGGTCTTGCCGATGCCCGCTCCCGACGGCCAGCCGGGCCGGTGCGCGTACAGGTAACCGATCGCGACGGCGAGATAGTGGTTCGGGTTCATCAGGCCGCCGTCGGCGGTGACGATGCCGTGCCGGTCGGCGTCGGCGTCGTTCCCGGTGGCGATGGTGAAGGGGGCACCGCGGGTAGCGTCAGCGGACCGCGCATCGGCACTGCCGACATCCATCCGCTCGCGCAGCGACGCCATCGCGTACGGCGACGAGCAGTCCATCCGGATCTTGCCGTCCCAGTCCAGCGTCATGAATCCGAAGGCCGGGTCGACGGCCGGGTTCACCACGGTCAGATCCAGCCCGTAGCGCTCGGCGATGGCGCCCCAGTACTCGACCGACGCCCCGCCGAGCGGGTCCGCGCCGATCCGGACGCCGGCGTCGCGGATCGCGTCCATGTCGAGGACCTGGTCGAGCTGCGCGACGTACTCCCCGAGGAAGTCGTAGCGGCCAGCCTCGAAGGACGCCGTGCGGCGCACCCCGGACAGCCCGGCCTCCAGCAGCTCGTTGGCCCGGTCCGCGATCCAGGTGGTCGCGTCGGTGCCGGCCGGTCCGCCGTCCGGCGGGTTGTACTTGAAGCCGCCGTCGGCCGGCGGGTTGTGCGACGGGGTGACGACGACGCCGTCGGCGAGGTGCCCGGTGCCGCGCGCGTTGGCGGCGAGGATCGCGTGCGAGATCGCCGGGGTGGGGGTGAGCCCGTCCCGGGAGTCGACGAGCAGCTCGACGCCGTTGGCGGCGAACACCTCGGCCGCGGTCCGCTGCGCGGGCTCGGACAGGGCGTGCGAGTCCCGGCCGAGGAACAGCGGCCCGTCGATGCCCTGCGCCGCGCGGTACTCGACGATCGCCTGGCTGGTGGCGGCGATGTGGTCGTCGTTGAAGGTGGCCTTGAGCGCCGACCCGCGGTGCCCCGACGTCCCGAACGCGACCCGCTGGACGTCGACCTTCGGGTCGGGGTGGGTGTCGGCGTAGGCGGCCAGCAGGGCCGGGACGTCGATCAGGTCCTCGGGGCGGGCCGGGGTGCCGGCGCGCTCGTGCACGGACATGGGTGTGCGTTCCTTCCTTCGCGGCGACCGGAGCGGGGGGCGATCCGGACCGGGTCGACGCACACCCTGCCGCATCGTCCGGGGGTGCGGCAGCCTCTACGCTGCTCTTCGTGCGGATCGCCTCGCTGCTGCCCGCCGGGACCGAGATCGCCGGCCGGCTCGGGCTGGCCCCGGACCTGGTCGGGGTGACCTTCGAGTGCGACGACCCGGCCGGGATCTCCGACCGGGTGCCGGTGGTCGTGGACACCGCGCTCCCCGCGGGTGGGACGCCGGGCGAGATCGACGCGGTCGTCCGGGCCCGGGCGTCCGCCGGACTCCCGATGTACGAGCTGGACCGCGCGACGCTCGCCGCGGCCGACCCGGAGCTCATCCTCACCCAGGACCTGTGCGCGGTGTGCGCGCTGCCCGGCTCGTCGGTGGCGCAGGCCCAGGAGTCGATCGGCACCGACGCACGGGTCCTGTCGCTGGACCCGCACCGGCTCACCGAGGTCCTGGAGGTGATCACTGCCGTCGGGGACGCGGCGGGGGTCCCGGACGCCGCCGCGCAGGTGGTGGGCGAGCTGACGGCCCGGCTCGACGCCGTCGCGGCGGCCGTGCGCGGACGTCCGGTGCCCCGGGTGCTGGTGCTGGAGTGGACCGACCCGCCGTTCCTGTCCGGGCACTGGGTGCCGGACCTGGTCACCGCCGCCGGCGGCGAGGCCGTCGGGGCGATCCCGGGCGGCCGGTCGGTCGCCGTGGGCTGGGACGGCCTGCCCGAGGCGCTGGACGCCGTGCTGGTCGCGCCGTGCGGGTTCGGGCTCGACGACGCCGTCGCGCAGGCCCGGGCCGTCACCGGGCACCTCCCGGCGGGGGTGCCGGTGTGGGCGGTGGACTCGGCGTCCTACGTGGTGCGGGCCGGCCCGCGGCTGGTCGACGGCGTCGAGGCGATCGCCGCGGCGCTGCACCCGGGCACGGTCCCGGAGCCGCCGCCGGGCCGGATCGCACGCGTCAGGCCCGCGTCCCCGCCCCCAGCAGGCGACTGACCAGCCGGGCGAGCAGCGGCGCCACCATCAGCATCAGGATCACCCGGAACACCTGCACCGCGACGACGAACGCGACGTCCACCCCGGACGACGCGGCCACGGCGAGGACCGCGTACACCCCGCCGGGCGTGGTGGCGAGGTACCCCTCCAGCAGCGTCGCGCCGGTGAAGTGCGACAGCAGCAGACCCAGTCCGGCGCAGGCCGCGACGACGGCCAGGATCAGCGCCGTGGCCAGTGGCAGCACCCGGACCACGGTGCCCAGCGCCTCGCGGGTGAAGCGCAGTCCGGCCTGCCAGGCGATGATCGCGTAGGTCACCACGACCAGCGGGGCGGGCACCTCCGCGCCGAACGACAGCCCGGTCAGGCTCACGATCAGCGCCACGGTCATCGTGACGAGCAGCGAGCCCGCCGGGATGCGGCTGAGCCGCCCGAGCGGGAGCCCGACGGCGACGCACACCGCGGTCACCGCCAGCCCGACCCACCACGGCGCCCCCGGGCCCGATGCCTGCGGCACCGCGTCCCCGCCCTGCTGGGCGCCGTAGGCGAGCCCGGCGACGACCGGCATCGAGATGGTGACCAGGCCGACCCGCAGGTACTGGATGACGGCGACCATGCGCTCGTCGCCACCGAGCTCGCGGCTGATCGCGACCAGTCCGGAGGCGCCGCCCGCGGTCTGGGCGAGCATCCCGGTGAGCGGGCTGACCCCGCGCTGCAGGCCCATCAGCAGGCCGGCGGCCATGCTGACCAGCAGCGTCGCGACACTGATCAGGACGACGGGCAGCCACTGACTCCCGACCGCGGCGAGCGTCTCCGGGCTCGCCAGCAGGCCGATCACGACGCCGAGGACGGCCTGCGCCGACGACGTCAGCGGCCGCGCCACCCGCTTCGGGCCGAGCCCGCACAGGGCGAGGACGGTGGCGACGACGAGCCCGGCGAACAGGGCGGGCGAGGGGACGGCGAAGGCGTCGAGGGCGACGGTGGCGAGGGCGGTGAGGGCGGCGAGCAGGAGCCACCGCCACCAGGGGAACGCCTTCAGGCGTGCCAGTACCGTCACCGTGCGATCACGTAACGATCCTAGGTCGCGGCCGGCTGCCCGACCCGCCGGTGGCGGGGTGAGACCGGCCACGATCGTTGCCGGGTGGCAACTACTTGGGGTGGGTCACGCCGTGGAACCGGGCTCGTCGGACGGGTGCATGACCAGGCGTTCGTCGACTCCCGCCGCGGTGATCCACCCCTCGACGGCGTCGGCGACCTCCCCCGGGGACCGCCCGGAGGTGTCGACGACGGTCACCCGCCACGCGTCGCGCTCGACCAGGCGCGCGACCCGGTCCCACCGCGCGCCCGGCGCCGGGTCCCCGGTCAGCACGTCCAGCCGGGGCAGCGGATCGGCGGCGTGCTCGCGCATCCACCGGGCGAACCCGAGGTGTGCCTCGAGCAGCGCCGGATCCTCACCCCGGCCGGTCAGCCGGGTCGTCTGGGCCCGCGCGTCGGCGTCGAGCAGGCACGCCGCGATCCCACCGGCCCGCACGGCGGACGGCGCCGCGACGAGCTCCGCCGGCGCGACGGGATCGCCGCTCAGCAGCAGGTGGCGGCCCAGTGGCCGTAGCTCGGCGGCACGGGCGGCGGCGATCTCCGCGGTCTCCTGACGCCATCGCATGCTGACCGCGTCCGTCGGGGCGAGATCGGCGAGCTCGACCGCCTCGAACGTCGCGCCGAGTCGCGGCGCGAGGAGCTCCCGCACGGTCGACTTGCCGGTACCGCTCGCACCGGAGGCGAGGAAGATCACGAAGTGGATCGTGCGCCCGACCGGCGACCGCACGCCACTGCGTTTCGGAAGATCACGCGTTCCGTCGGGGGATGACCGGCACCATGCCGACGACGTCGGTGCCGACCCGAAGGCCGACCGGCTGCCCGACCGTCGGCCGGAGTGGCACTCCGGATCGCGGTCGACCTCGGCTATCTCGCGCGGGCGGAGACGGTCCGGCGACGGGCGCCGGTCAGCCCTGTTCCGCGTTCGCGACCGTCTGCTCGGCACGGCTGACGTCGGCCTCGGCCGTACGGGCCCGGCGGTCGGCCGCGGCGGCGTCGCGCTCGGCGACCTTCGCCGCGCGGTCGGCCTCGGCGGCCTCGTCGCGGGCGCGGTCGAGCTCGGTGCGCAGCTCGTCGACTCGGCGGTGGGCCGCGGTCCGGTGCTCGGTGGTGGCCTCCGCGTGCTCGCGGGCGTCGGCGTGCTCACGGGTCGCGTCCGCGGCGGCGAGGCGGGCGCGCTCGAGCTGTTCGCGGGCCTCGGCGAGCGCCCGCTCACGCTGCTCGCGCCGTTCGCGGTCCCGGTCCTGCGTGGGCCCGGCCGCGGTGCGGTCACGGCGACGACCGGCTTCTCCTGAGCCGGCCCCACCCCGCCCGCCGCTCGCGTCCGTGACGCCCGCGCGACGTGGGCCGCCTCGGCCACCGGCACCGGCCTCCGTCGGCCCCGTGCCGCCCTCGTCGTCCCCGCCGTCGTCCTCGGTGCCGAACCCGAACCCGCTGTACCGCTCGGCTCGCACGAGCTGCCCGGACCGCACCCGTCCGGCGAGCTCGTCGTCGGCGAGTGCGGCATCCAGGATCGCGCGCACCTCGCGCTCCAGCCCGCCGTCGACCCGGTGCCCGGCGTCGCGGCCCAGCTGGGCCGCCCGGCGGACCAGGGCTCCGACGAGCGCGCTCCGCTGGGCGGACACCCGGCGCAGCGCGGCACCGTCCAGGGCGCGCTGGGCCTCGGCCAGCGGGCCGGCGAGGCCCAGCAGGCCGTCGACCTCACCGGGCGAGTCGGCGACCAGCAGGTTGGTCAGCCAGGCCGCCCGGGTCGGGCGGCGGAACGCACCGATCGCCTTGGCGGCGGACCGGTCGCCGGCCTCCCGGGCCTCGGCGACGCGGGCGTCCCGCTCGGCGACGAAGTCCTCCGGCGCGACCCGGTAGAGCACCGCGGCGACCGCGTCCGGGTCGGGGCCGGAGGAGGGCATCTCAGCTCAGGTTGGCGTGCGTCCCGACCAGCACCGCACGGCCGATCGTGTGGCCGAACAGGTTGAAGGCCAGGAACGCCGGTGTCGAGGTCGCGGGGATGTCCAGCGACGGGACGTCGAGCGCGTGCACCGCGAAGAAGTAGCGGTGCGGGCCGTGCCCGGGCGGCGGGGCGGCGCCGAGGAATCGGGTGAGGCCGGCGTCGTTGGGCAGCTGCACCGCGCCCCCGGGCAGGCCCGACCCCGTGTCGTCACCCGCGCCGCCGGGCAGCGAGGTCGTCGACGCGGGGATGTTCAGCACCGCCCAGTGCCAGAACCCGGAGCCGGTCGGGGCGTCCGGGTCGTAGCAGGTGACCACGTAGGACTGCGTGCCCTCGGGCGCGCCGGACCAGGACAGCTGCGGCGAGGCGTCCTCGCCGCCGGCGCCGAAGATGCCGGACAGCTGCGGGGTGCCGAGCGCGGTGCCGTCGGCGACGTCGTCACTGGTCACGGTGAACGACGGGACCGGGGGGAGCTCGTCGTAGGGGTTACGGGGCACGGTCGGGGACCTCCTCGTCTGGAGCGGATACGTGCGACACCCGATCCTGGCATGCCCCGGTGCGTTGCGCGGCGATCGCGACACGGCATCGTGTCGGCGTGCAGATGCTGCTGGTCGTCGTCGGGTTGATGCTGGCCGCCGTCGTCCTGGTGGGCGTGGGGGAGCGGCTGCGGCTGCCGTGGCCGGCGCTGATGGTGGTGTTCGGCGCGGCCGTCGCGGTGGTGCCCGGCCTGCCCGACGGGTTCGGCGTCGACCCGGAGCTGATCCTGCCGCTGTTCCTGCCGCCGCTGCTGTTCGCGACGGCGCAGCGGACGTCGTGGGCACTGTTCCGTGCGCGGTGGCGGACCATCGCACTGCTGGCCGTCGCGCTGGTGCTGGTCACCGCCACGGCCGTCGCCGCGACGGCCTGGCTGCTGGTGCCGGGGCTCGCGGTCACCGCCGCCATCGCGCTCGGGGCGATGGTCGCGCCACCGGACCCGGTCGCGGTGGAGGCCGTCGCCGGACGGGTCCCGATCCCGCGCCGGCTGGTCTCCGTGCTGCAGAGCGAGGGCCTGTTCAACGACGCCACCGCCCTGGTGATCTTCCAGGCGGCGGTGCTCGCGACCGTCTCCGGCGACGAGCTGAGCCCGCTCGGGCTGGGGGTGCGCTTCGTCGCCGGTGCGGCGGGCGCGGTCGTCATCGGGCTCGGCATCGCCTGGCTCGCCCGCACCGTGCTGGGACGGCTCACCGACACGACCGGGCGCAGCGCGCTGACCCTGGTGCTGCCGTTCGCGACCTACCTGGCCGCCGAGGAGGTGGGGGCGTCCGGGGTGATCGCGGTCGTCGTGCTGGCCCTGCAGCTGCGCGCCGCCGCGGACGCCGACGCCGCGACCGAGCGGCTCACCCAGCGGTCGCTGTGGGACGTCGTCGAGGTGCTCGTCACCGGTATCGCGTTCGGCCTGATCGGGCTGGACCTGCGCCAGGTGGTCACCGCGGCCGGCGACGAGCTGCCGCGGATGCTCGGGCACGCCGCGGTCGTCTGTGTCGTGGTGATCGCCGTCCGGACACTGTGGATGGTCGCGGCGTGGCGGTTCCTGCGCCGTGCCCACGACGCCGGTGCCGCGCCGCTCACCGGGCGGGAGGCGGTGCTGCTGTCCTGGTGCGGGATGCGCGGGCTGGCCACCCTCGCGCTGGCGCTGTCCCTGCCGGTCACGACCGCGGCCGGCGAGCCGTTCCCGGGCCGCACCGAGCTCGTGCTGATCGCGGTGTCGGTGCTGGTGGTGACACTGCTGCTGCCGGGGTTCACGCTGCCGGGCCTGGTCCACGCGCTCGGCATCGACGACGAGGCGGAGGCCGAGCAGCGCGCCGAGCGCGAGATCGTGCTGCGGGCCCGGCGCGCGGCGATGGCCACGCTCGACTTCGAGCGGGAGGTGCGGGGCCTGCCCGACGACGTCGGCGCCCGGCTGCGGGAACGTCTGGAGCGCATCGAGGCGGTGATGTCGGGGGAGAGCCCGTCGGAGGACGAGCGGCAGCGGTTCGCCGGCATGCGCGCGGTGCGGGAGCAGGCCAACGCGGCGCAGGCCTCCGCGCTCGCGGCGGCTCGCGCCGAGGTGCTGGCGGCCCGCCGGGAGCCCGGCGTCGACCCGCACGCCGCCGACCGGGTGCTGCACCGGCTGGACCTGCGCTCGGTGCTCCTCGACTAGGACGGCGACCGTCCGCAACGGCTGCCATCGTGGTGGTCATGACCGGCCCGTTCGCTCCCCGCTCGCACCCCGTCGGCGCCCCCGACCCCGGGACCGCCGTGCTGCGCAAAGACGGCCCGGTAGTACCGGTCCCGCTCCCCGACGGCGGCACCGTGTGGGTGGTGACCGACGAGGAGCTCGCCCGCCGGGTGCTCACCGACCCGCTGCTGACCAAGGACCCCGCACTCGCCCCGGCCGGGACGCCCGACCTCGAGCCCCCCGCCGCCGAGCGGCTGTCGCTCACCACCGCCGACGGCCCGGTGCACACCCGGCTGCGGCGGGCGCACGCGCCGCTGCTGGGGCACCGCCGGGTCGCGGAGCACGCCGGGCGGATCGAGGAGCTCGCCCGCACCCTGCTGGACGACCTCGGGGGACCCGGACCGGTCGACCTGATGGCCGGCTTCACCACCCGCTACCCGCTGACCGTGGTCGCCGAGCTGGTCGGCATGCCCCCGGAGCTGCTGGACGACGCGGCCGCGGCCTGCCGCGCGATCTGGAGTCCCGACCCGGCCGAGAGCGGCGTCGCGTTCGGCCGGCTGCAGGCCACCTGCACCGCCGCGGTGGGGCGTCCGGGCCTGGCGACCGAGCTGCGGGAGCGGCTGCGGGCCGACGACGGCGACCCGGTCACCGACGACCAGGTCGGTTACCTGGTCTTCGGACTCGTCTTCGCCGGGCAGCTCACCACCGACGCCGCCCTGGGCTCGCTGCTGGCCCGTGCTCTGGGCACCGGCCTCACCGGGGTGTCCGACGACGGGATCGACGAGCTGGTCGACGACGTCCTGCGGGCCGTCCCGCCGGCTCCGTTCACGCTGTGGCGCTTCACCACCGCCGCGACCGAGCTCGCCGGGCACAGCCTGCCCGCCGGGTCCCCGGTACTGGTCGACGTGCGCGACATCAACGCCGGGGACCTCGCTGGGCCGCACCTGTCGTTCGGGTACGGGCCGCACTTCTGTGTCGGCGCGCACCTCGCCCGGCTGGAGCTGCGCACCGTGCTGCGGGTGCTGCGCGACGCCTTCCCGCACGCCCGGCTCGCGGCCGGCGGGTCGGAGGAGCTGGTCGAGGTCTACCCGGCAGGACCGGGCGGCAGCAGGCTGGCGGAGCTGCCCGTGCAACTCCGGTGACTCCACAGGGAGGGGACCCGCAGTCTCAGCCGGAGGTGGACGGGTCGATCTCCTCCTCGACGGCCTCCACATAGGCCTCGGGATCCTTGTCGGAGTTGTCCAGGTCCTCCGGCGTCGGGTGCGCCGCCATGAACTCGGCGAACCGGCGGCCCAGCGACTCCCGCAGATCCATGGTGGCGTTCAGCCGGAAGTTGGCCAGCCCCTCGTTCTCCTCCTCGCCCATGTGCTCGTCGTTGGCCCGGCGGGCGTCCCACACACCGTCCCACCATTCCTGCGAGCCGACCGCGGCGGCGCCGGCCTTCGCGACACCGTCGCGGATCTCGTTGTGGTCCCCGATCGCGTCGCGGGTCTCGTCCTCGGGGTCCTCACCATGCTGGAGCAGCTGCGGGTAGAAGATCTCCTCCTCGGCGATCGCGTGCACGTCGAGCCGGGCGGCGAGCGGGTCCCAGATCCGGGTCAGCTCGCGCGGGTCGCTGCCGGGACGGGCCTGGAGCTCGTCGAGCGCCGCGAACTGCCGCCGGAACCAGGCGTGGTCGTCCAGGATGAGGGTCGTGATGTCCGCCATCCGGCGCAGCCTAGGGCCGCCCGGCGGCCCGCGCTCAGGTGATGGTCAGCCCGCCGTCGACCGGGATGGTCTGGCCGGTCACGTAGCCCCCCGCGTCGGAGGCGAGGAAGACGACGGCCGCGGTCAGCTCCGCCGGGTCGCCGATCCGGCTCATCGGGACCCGGTCGGTCACCTTCTCCAGGTAGCCGGGCTGGTAGGAGTCGGTCATCTCGGACTCGAAGAACCCGGGCGCGAGTGCGTTGACCCGGATCCCCTTGCGGGTGGCCCACTGCTGGGCCAGGTCCCGGGTCAGCCCGATGATCCCCGCCTTCGAGGCCGAGTAGGCGGCCTGCGGCAGCCCGGCGGTGGTCAGGCCGAGGATGCTGGAGATGTTGATGATGCTCGAGCCCGGTCCCATGTGGGCGGCGCAGGCCTGGGCCATCCAGTAGCTGCCGTTGAGGTTGATGTCGACGACCCGGGTGAACTGCTCGGGCGTCTCCTTCAGCGCCGGTACGGCGGTGCCGATGCCGGCGTTGTTCACCAGCACGTCGAGCCGGCCGAACTCGTCGACCGCGGCCTGGGCCAGCGCCCGGCAGTCCTCGGGTCTCGCCACGTCGGTGGCGACGGCGACCGCCCGCCGCCCGGCCTTCTCGACCAGGGCGACGGTGTCGGCCAGCTTGTCGGTACGCCGGGCGCCGAGCACCAGGTCCGCGCCGGCCTCGGCGAGACCTTGCGCGAAGGTCACCCCCAGGCCGGAGGACGCACCGGTGACGACGGCGACCCTGCCGTCCAGTCGGAATCGCTCCATGAGGCTCACCCGGGTGACCCTAGGTCAGGAACGTCCGGGTCAGGAACGACCGATCGCGTCGGCGATCTGCGGGACGAGCCGCTCCAGCGCGAAGGGCGCCGACAGCACGCTGTTGTAGGTCATCGCGCCGCGGGTGTCGGTGTCCGGGACGATCATCCGGCCGTCGGCGACCACCGGGACCTGCGCCAGGACCTGGTCGTTGTCGACCTGCTCCTGGGCCGGTCCCTCGTCGGCGAGCATCACCAGGACGTCGCCGTCGAGCAGGCCGACCCGCTCCGGGGAGACCTCGACGTAGAAGCTGTCGCCGTCGTCGAGGTCCGCGATGGTCTGCGGCAGGGTGAAGCCGAGGTCGGCGGTGAACCGGCCGCGCGTGTCGACCGGGGTGTAGGCGCCGTAGGTCCCGTCGAAGGGCAGCACGGTGCTCGCGGTCCGCCCCTCGAACTCCGGGTGCGCGTTCACCGCGTCGGTGAACGCCTGCTCGGCCGCGTCGATCAGCTCCTCGCCCTGCTCGGTCCGGCCGAGCGCGGCGGCGACGGCGCGGGTCTGCGCGTCGCGCGGCACCCCGAAGTCGATGGTGTCGGCCGGGCGGGCGAGGACCGGGGCGATCGCGGAGAGCACGTCGTAGGTCTGCTGGTCGATGCCGGCGGTCACCGCGACGATCAGGTCCGGGGCCAGCGCGGCCAGCTGCTCCGGGTTCGGGTCGCCGGTGAGCACCTGCGGCGGCTCGCCCTCGACGAGGTCCCGCGCCCACGGGCCGAGCCCGCCGTCGTCCTCGTAGAAGGTGTAGGCCGCGGTCGCGACCGGCGTGACGCCCAGCGCCAGCAGCGGGTCGGCGTCGGTCACACCGAGCGCGACGACCCGGGTGGGCTCGGCCGGGATCTCGGTGGTCCCGAAGGCGTGCTCGACGGAGACGGGGAAACCGGCGCCCGCGGGGTCGGCGGCGCCGGCGGCATCGTCGTCGGACGGCGCGGAGGCGCACCCGGCGAGCAGGCCGCAGAGCGCGACGAAGGGGAGAAGCTGTCTCAACACGGGCATACATTAGCCAGGCTTTCCTTACCGGCGGAATGAAGGCGCCCGCGTCGGGCGCGGCAGTGCTCCCCGACGCGGGCGCGCCGGTACTACACGCGCGCGGAGCGCTTGCGGGCCACGACGGCCCGGTAGTGCAGCGGGTCGCGGGAGGTCGCGAGCCGGTGCTGGTAGACCGTGGAGCCGAGCTGCTCGAGCTCGCCGGACCCCAGCATGGAGCCGATCAGACCGGCGAAGCCGGTGGTGTCGCCGTCGGTCAGGAAATCGTCGCGCAGGGTGAAGGCGACGATGCCGTCCACCGCGACCATGTCGAAGGCGACGCGGAACGCCTCGGGCGGGATGTCGCCGAAGCCCAGCGCGGCCACGCAGGTCATCGCGTCGAAACCGCCGGCGGCGATGGTCTCCGCCTTGTCGTCGTCCAGTGCGGTGAGGTCGACGACGTGGTAGTCGGCGTAGACGCCCGGGCGGTCGCGCTCGGCGGCCGCGCGGGCCTCCGGGATGATGTCGATGCCGACCACCGCGCCGACGCCGCGCGAGCGCAGCTCCTCGGCGACGATGCCGTTGCCGGCGCCGACGTCGAGGACTCGGACATCGGACAGCGCGAGCCCGGCGGGCTCCCCGAGGTGCGCGGCGAGCAGGTCGCACACCACCGGCGGCGACTGGCACTGCAGGATGTCGTAGAACAGCTTCTCGTAGAGGCCGGGGACCCGGTAGAGCCGGTCGTAGTCGTGGAAGCGGTACTCCTCCCATCCGGAGCCGGTGTCGAGAACGCAGTACTCGACGTCCTGCTCGTAGGTCTGGCCGGGTTCGGGCAGGGCCAGCCGGTAAGGGGGTCCAGAACGCTCAACCATGAAAAACCTTCCTGGTCGGGAACGGGCCCACACGACGCTAGTGGAATATGCGGTGCCCCGTTCGTGGTGAGGGACACCACGCCGTCCGCTCCGCACCCGTGACACGATCGACTGCGGCACCGCCGCCGAGACCCGAGGAGAGCCCATGACCCCGCAGCAGAGGACCGCCGTCGTCACCGGAGCAGCCCGGGGGATCGGGGCCGCGACCGCACTCCGGCTGGCGGCCGACGGGCACCGGGTCGCGGTGCTGGACCTCGAGGAGAGGGCGGCGAAGGCGACCGTCGAGGCGATCGAGGGCGCGGGCGGCACCGCCGCGGCGTTCGGCGCCGACGTGTCGGACCGGGCCGCGGTCGAGGCGGCGGTCGGGGCGGTCACCGAGCGGCTGGGCCCGCCGACGATCCTGGTCAACAACGCCGGCATCACCAAGGACAACCTGCTGTTCAAGATGTCCGACGACGACTGGGACGCGGTGATGGGCGTGCACCTCAAGGGCGCGTTCCTGATGACCCGGGGGATCCAGAAGTCGATGGTCGAGGCCGGCTGGGGCCGGGTGGTGAACCTGTCGTCGGTCTCGGCGCTGGGCAACCGGGGGCAGGCGAACTACGCCACCGCGAAGGCCGGGCTGCAGGGCTTCACCAAGACCCTGGCGATCGAGCTGGGCAAGTTCGGCGTCACGGCGAACTGCATCGCGCCGGGGTTCATCGCCTCGGAGATGACGAAGGCGACCGCGGAGCGGCTCGGTCAGGACTGGGAGGCGTTCCGGGCGGCGCGTGCCTCGGAGATCCCGGTCCAGCGGGCCGGGACCCCCGAGGACATCGCGCACACGGTCTCGTTCTTCGTCGACGAGCGCTCGTCGTTCGTCAACGGCCAGGTCGTCTACGTGGCGGGCGGGCCACGCACCTAGGTGTCACCTAGGAGCTGCTGCCGTCCATCGGGACGACCGCCCAGCCGGGGATGTCGTCCTGGCCCTCGACCGGGACCGGGTCGGCGCTGAGGTTCATCATCAGCACCGAGCCGTCGGAGGCCCGGAAGGCGCCCAGCGACGAGTTCTCCGCCCGGCCCAGCTCGACGTCGCCGGACCGCAGCCGCGGGACCAGCCAGCCCCAGGCGTCGGTGAGCGGGGTCGGCTGACCGCCGGTCTCCTCGGTCGCCGGCGTCCACAGCGACGAGTAGGCGAGGTGGTCGGCGCCCTCCGGGCCCCACAGCAGCGCGCCCTCGGTACCGGAGCGGGCCATCGCCTGCACCGCGGCCAGCGTCGAGACGGCGCTGGCCGGGGTGTCGAAGCCGGCCTCGGCCTCGGCCGGGACGTTGGCGTAGAACTCGGCCCACCAGATCGGCAGGTCGGTGCGCTGCTGGATCCAGTCGTCGATCACCGAGAACTTCTGGGCGCCGACGTCGACCGGTGAGATCGCGTCCTGCTGGCCGCGGTTGGTGGTGGCGCCGTCGACGACCATGAAGTCGGCGCCGACGTTGTTCTCCAGCCAGTACTCGATCACGTCCAGCGGGCGCTGGTCGAGTGCGCCCCAGGCGCCGCGGATGTCCGAGGCGTCACCGGAGTCGGGGGAGACGCTGCTCATGACCACGTACGGCCCGCCGATCTGGACGTCCGGCCGGACCTCCTTCACCGCCCGGTAGACCTCGTTGTACAGCTCGGTGTAGCCCTCGTAGTCCCAGCGGTTCTGGTCCTCGTGGTAGAAGCCCTTGAGCTCGTTCCAGACCAGCACCCGGTCGACCTGCGGGTAGCGCTGCACGGCCTCCGCGGCGAGGTTCGCGTAGTCGCGGAAGTGCTCCGGCAGCGGGGCCATCTCCAGGCGGTCCCAGGAGGTGACGCCGGGCGGGCCGCCCTTCATCCAGTCCGGGGAGCAGCACAGCGTCAGCATCGCCTTGCCGCCGGTCTCCTCGGTCAGCTGCATCCGGCGGTCCAGCGAGCCCCAGTCGTACTGGCCGGGGGCCGGCTCGGGGTTGAGCGTGCCGAAGCCCATGAGGTGGTGGTTCTGGTACTCCTCGCCCAGGGCGGAGAGGATGTCGATGCCGCGCTGGCGGGCCTCGGCGGGCTCGGTGGCGTCCAGGCTGTTCTGGGTGTGGGTGACGCCGAGCTCCAGCGGGCCGGGCTGCTGGGTCCAGTTCCAGCCGTTCTGCAGGTCCACCGCACGTGCCGAGGCCTCGAGCTCGGACGCCGGGGCGGTGCCGGTGACCGGGTCGCCGTCGGTCCCGTCACCGGTGGTGCAGGACGCCAGCACGAGCATGCCGGCGAGAAGCCCGGCGAGGGCGATCGAGTGTGGACGGCGGTGCGCTCGCACGGTGGGGTCCTCACGTTCTGTCACGGTCACGGGCACGGTTTCCACAGTGGCAGGGGGGTCCTGTGACGGGCCTGAGAGGGACTCGACCTCGGCCGCCGCCCACGTTCAGGCTTTCGGAGCAGGGTAGAGCGGCGGTTCGGCGGCAGTGCGGCCAGCCCGGTCACGGATATGAAGCGTCTTGTCGCGCAGCGTGAGAACGGCGTCGGCGTGATCCGCGACGACCGGGTCGTGGGTGATCATCAGCACCGCGCGGTCACCGGCCGCGGTGAGCAGGTCGTCGAGCACGGCGTCGCGGGTGTCCGGGTCGAGGTGCGCGGTCGGCTCGTCGAGCACGAGGACGGCGGGGTCGGCGAGCAGCGCACGGGCCAGCGCCAGCCGGCGGCGCATCCCGCCGGAGAGCCGGGCCCCGTGCGCGCCGACCTCGTCGTCGGGGGCGAGGCCGGTCAGCCCGACCCGGCGGAGCACCGCCGCGAGCTCGTGATCGGTGGCGCGCGGCGCGGCGAGCCGCAGGTTCTCCCGCACCGTCGAGTCGAACACGTGCGGGTCGGCGGGGACCCCGGAGACGACGGTGCGGACCTCCTCGGGCGGGCGCGTGGTCATCTCCTGCCCGCCGAGGGTGACCGACCCCGCGACCGGGTCCAGGAACCGGAACAGCACCGCGGCCAGCGTCGACTTCCCCGACCCGCTGGCCCCGACCAGCGCCACCCGCTGCCCGGGGGCGACCTCGAGGTCGAGCCCGTCGAGCACGGTGCGGGAGCCGGGCTCCGCGGGCTCCCACGCGGCGACCAGCCCGCGGACCCGCAGGGTGCCGCGGCGGGGGAGCGGCGTGAGCCCCGGCTCGCGGGGCAGCGTCGCCGGTTCGGCGTCCAGCACCGGCACCAGCCGGGCCAGCCCGGCCCGGACCGACGCCAGCCGGGCCGCGGCGGCCGGGAGCGGGGCGACGATCTCGAAGGCGGCCAGCGCGGTCAGCACCAGCACGGCCATCGGGACGGCGCCGAGCGTGCCCGCGTCGACGGCCGCGACCCCGAGCAGCAGTGTCCCGGCCAGGGTGAGCCCGGCGACCAGGGCGCCCGACCCGGCACCCAGACCGAGCAGCGCGGCATCGCGGCGGGCGGTGCGGGTGAGCTCGGCGTCGGCGTGCTCGACGGCGGCCACGGCCCGTCCGGTCGCGCCGTAGGCGATCAGGTCCGGTGCCCCGTCGAGGACGTCGACCAGCCCGGTCGACAGCCGCGCCCGGGCGCGGGCAGCACGCTCGGCGGGTCGGCGGGACAGCGCCGCGGCCAGGGCCGGGACTGCGACGCCGGCCAGGAGCAGCCCCGCGGCCAGCAGCGCACCACCCGGCGCCCACAGCGCCGTCGCCAGCAGGACGGCCCCGGACCCGGCCAGCGCGGCGGCCACCGGGGGCAGCACCCCGCGCACGACGAGGTCCTGCACCGAGTCGGTGTCCGACACCAGCCGGGAGACCAGGTCCCCGGAGCGGAACCGGTGGATCGGCTCGGTGGCGGCGAGCCGGGCGTAGACCCGGCCGCGCAGGTCGGACAGCGCGCGCAGGGCGGCGTCGTGTCCGACCAGCCGCTCGGCGTAGCGGGCGACCCCGCGGCCGACGCCGAGCGCCCGGGTGAGCACCACGGCGACGCTCAGCGCGGTCACCGGCGGGTGCTGGGCGGCGGTGGCGAGCAGCCAAGCCGCCAGGGACAGCAGCCCCGCCCCGCAGGCGGTGGCGAGCGCGCCGAGCAGCGCCCCGCCGAGCACGCCGCGGGCGCGGGGCCGCAACACGGTCGCAGCGAGCGACCAGGGCCCGGTGAGGGTGCGCGCGCTCACCGGGGGTCCAGGTGTGTGGTGCGGTCGGCGACGGCGTCCCAGCCGTCGTCGTGCGCGACGACGATCGCGGTCCGGCCGGCGAGCAGGTCCGCCGCGGCGGCGCGGACGACCGTGGCCGAGTCGGGGTCGAGGTGCGCGGTGGGTTCGTCGAGCAGCACCAGCGGGGCGTCGCGCAGGAACGCCCGCGCCAGGGCCACCCGCTGACGCTCGCCCGACGACAGCCGGGCACCGCCCTCGCCGAGCGGGGTGTCCCAGCCCTGCGGCAGCCGCGCGACGACGGCGTGCAGCCCGGCGCGCCGGGCCGCGTCGCGCACCGCGTCGTCGGAGGCGTCCGGCTCGCCGAGCCGGACGTTGTCGGCGACCGACCCGGCGAACAGGTGCGGGTGCTGCGGGACCCAGGCGACGGTGCGGCGCCAGGCGTCGAGGTCCAGTTCCGCGAGGTCGGCCCCGTCGGCGCGCACCTGCCCGCCGCTCGGCGCGACGAACCCGAGCAGCACACCGAGCAGCGTCGACTTGCCCGCGCCCGACGGTCCGCGCAGCAGCACGGTCTCACCGGGCCGGACGTCGAGGTCCAGTCCGTGCAGGGCGTCGCCGGGGGTTCCGGGGTAGCGCACCCGCAGGTCCCGGACGACCAGCCTGCGTCCGGCGGGGGCGGGGGCCTGCGGCGGCGCGGTGCCCGTTCCCCGCGTGGTGCCGGGCCGGTCCAGCTCGTCGAACACCTGCCGGGCCGCCGCGACGCCCTCCATGCTGGCGTGGAACCGCGCCCCGACCTCCCGCAGCGGCAGGTAGGCCTCGGGCGCGAGGATCAGCACGAACAGCGCGGTGGCGTAGTCCAGGTTGCCGTAGAGCAACCGCAGCCCGACCTCGACGGCGACCAGCGCCACCGACAGCGTCGCCACCAGCTCCAGCACGAACGCGGACAGGAAGGCGACCCGCAGGGTGCCCATGGTGGCCCGGCGGTGCTCCTCGGTGGTGTCCCGGACCTTCTCGGCCACCACGCCCGCGCGCCGGAACAGCGCGAGCGTCGGCAGGCCCTGGACGACGTCGAGGAAGTGCCCGCCGAGCCGGGACAGCATCCGCCACTGCCGGTCGGTGCGGGCCCGTGTGTAGAGCCCGATCAGCGCCATGAAGACCGGGATCAGCGGCAGGGTGATCCCGATGACGATCGCGGAGATCCAGTCCGCCTCGGCGACGACGACCAGCACCGCGACCGGCACCAGCACCGCCAGGACGAGCTGGGGCAGGTAGCGGGCGAAGTAGTCGTCGAGCGCGTCGAGGCCGCGGGTCGCGAGGGTGACGAGCTCGCCGGTGGAACGCGACGGGTCCGGTGGGGCGACGGCGAGCCGGTGCACCAGCCGCATCCGCAACTGGGACTTCGCGCGGGCCGCGCTGCGCAGCGCGGTGGCCTCGGCGCCGTAGGACAGCACCGCGCGGGCCAGCGCGATGACCGCCACGCCGACGACGAGCGGCACCAGCGCGCCGAACGGGGTGCCGGTGGTGGCGCCGGCGATCGCGCGGGACAGCAGCCAGGCCTGGGCCAGGATCAGCCCGGTGACCGCGACCCCGCAGGCCGCGGCGACGAGCAGGTGGGTGCGGACCGCCGTCGCGGTGCGGAGCAGCCGCGGGTCGACGGGCGGGGCGCTCGTCGTCGTCGGACTGCTCACTGCACGGCCGGTTCGACCCGCGCGCCGCCCAGGCGCTTGCGGAAGACCCAGTAGCTCCACGCCTGGTAGCCCAGCACCAGCGGCAGGAACACCACCGCGACCCAGCTCATCACGGTCAGCGTGTAGGGCGCGCTCGCGGCGTTCGCCACCGTCAGGGTGTGCGCCGGGTCGGTGGTGCTCACCAGCAGCTCGGGGTACAGCTGGCCGAACAGGACCACCGACAGCCCGCCGATCGCCGTCGCCGTCGCGGTGAAGGCCCAGCCCTCCCGGCCGAGCAGCAGCGCGATCCCGGCCAGGACCAGTGCCAGCCCGGCCGCCCACGCCACCGGCGTGGTCCAGGACGGCAGCCGCAGCGCCAGGGTCGCGGTCAGGAACGCGATCGTCAGCAGCAGCACCGGCACCACGGTGACGACGGCGAACCGCCGCGCCCGGTAGCGGACCGGGCCGTCGGTCTTCAGGGACAGGAACACCGCACCGTGCAACAGGAACAGCGTCGTCGTCACCAGCCCGCCGAGCAGTGCGTAGCCGTTGAAGAGATCCGCGAGCGAGGCCGTCACGACGGTGTTGGCACCCGGTCCCGGAGCGGTGGCCGTCGTCGGGAGACCGCGGACCAGATTGGCCAGGACCATGCCCCAGACGAACGCGGGCACCAGCGAACCGAGCCCGATGCAGAGGTCCCACCGGAACTTCCAGGCGGCGTCGTCGCGCTTGACCCGGTACTCCAGCCCGACCCCGCGCACGATCAGCGCCAGCAGCACGAACAGCACCGGCAGGTAGAAGCCGGAGAAGGTGGCGGCGTACCAGGCGGGGAAGGCGGCGAACATCGCGCCGACGGCGGCGATCAGCCAGACCTCGTTGCCGTCCCAGACCGGGCCGATCGCGCCGAGGGTGACCTCGCGGTCGTCCTCGTCGCGGCCGAAGGCGCGCAGCAGCATCCCGACGCCGAAGTCGAAGCCCTCCAGGACCAGGTAGCCGGTCCAGAGCACGGCGACGGCGAGGAACCAGGCGGTGGGCAGGTCCATGATCGTGCTCCTAGTAGGAGAACGCCGGGGCGCGGCGCTCGGGCTCGGGGGTCGTCTCGTCGGGGTAGGGCATCGCCGCGCCCGGGCCGGCCTTCACGTAGCGGAACAGCAGGCCGGCCTCGACGACGGCGAGCACGCCGTAGAGCGCGGTGAAGGCCGCCAGGGAGAACGCGACCTGGCCCAGGCTCACGCCGGGGGAGACGCTGGCGGCGGTCAGCAGCTCGCCGTGCACCGTCCAGGGCTGGCGGCCCATCTCGGTGAGGATCCAGCCGAAGATGTTGCCCGCTAGTGCCGCGGGCAGTGCCGCGACGACGGCCCGGTACATCCAGCGGTGCGCGCGTCCCGCCGGGGCGGGTGCGCCGTCGCGGGTGAAGCCGGGCAGCCGTCCGCGGCGGGTCAGCCACAGCCCGGCCACCGAGACGGCGACGCCGGCCAGGCCGAGTCCCATCATCAGCCGGAACGACCAGTACAGGACGGCGATGTTGGGCGTGTAGTCCCCGGGCCCGTAGAGCTGCTCGTAGGAGGCCTGGACGTTCTCGATGCCCTGCACCTCGCCCCACGGGCTGCCGGTGGCCAGGAAGCTCAGCACGCCCGGGATCTGGACGTTGATGTGGTTGCGGCTGCCCTGGATGTCACCGACGGCGAACAGCGAGAACCCGGCCGACTCCTCGGTCTGCCACAGCGCCTCGGCGGCGGCGAGCTTCATCGGCTCGTACTGGGTGGCGAGCTTGGCCTGGTGGTCCCCGGAGGCGACGACGAGCATCCCGGCGATCGCGGTGACGACGAACCCGGCGCGCATGCTCTTGCGGAACAGCTCGTGCTCGGAGGCGTGCGGAGTGGGTGCGCCGTCGCTCGGCCACCGCTCCTTCATCAGCTTCCAGGCGCTGACCGCGGCCACGAACAGCCCGGCGATCACGAACGACGCCGCGATCACGTGGAAGTAGGTCGACCAGGCCTGCGGGTTCATCAGCACCGCACCGATGTCGGTGAGCCGGGCCCGGCCGGTGACCGGGTCGACCTCGTAGCCGACCGGGTTCCGCATCCACGCGTTCGCGGCGAGGATGAAGTACGCCGACAGGTTCGACCCGATCGCCGCGGCCCAGATGCAGGCCAGGTGGACGCCCTTGCGCAGCCGGTCCCACCCGAAGATCCAGAGCCCGATGAAGGTCGACTCCAGGAAGAACGCGATCAGCGCCTCCATCGCCAGCGGGGCGCCGAAGACGTCGCCGACGAAGGTGGAGTAGGTGCTCCAGTTCATCCCGAACTGGAACTCCTGGACGATCCCGGTGACCACGCCCATCGCGAAGTTGATCAGGAAGAGCTTCCCGAAGAACTTGGTGGCGCGCAGGTACTCGGTGCGGCCGGTGCGGAACCACGCGGTCTGCAGCGAGGCGACGATGACCGAGAGGCCGATCGTCAGCGGCACGAACAGGAAGTGGTAGACGGTCGTGATCCCGAACTGCCAGCGTGCCAGGTCCAGCGCGTCCATCCCGGTCCCGCCCTCCGCGAAATTCTACGTCCAGTAGTAGTTCTACCGGAAGTAGAAGATCGGCGGGGTCCGGGGTGGGGTGGTGGTCGACACGTGGGACGCGTCGCCGCGTGTGGACAAGGTGTCGCAATCGAACTGGCGTTCGAGTAGAGTGGAGTGCATGACCGCGCTCCTCGAACCCCCGATCCCGGGCTACGACCTGGACGACGAGGAGCTGCCCGCGTTCTCCGACGCCGAGCTCGACCTGGTGTTCGTCGAAGCAGCCGTGGACCGGCTGCTGGCCTCGGCCGGCGCCGGGCGCACCGATCCGGAGCGGATCGACCGGATCCGCCGACTGAAGACCCAGCTCAACCGGCTCGACGCCGCGCTGCACGACACCGCCCACGACTTCGCCCGCGCCCACGTCGCCGCGAGGATCGATGCCGCCGGCGCCCAGGCCGCCGAGACCATCGACCCCGAGAAGCTCGAACGCAGCATCGCCGCGCAGATCGCGCTGGCCTGCCGCACCTCACCCCACCACGGCCGCACCCGGATCCGCGTCGCCCGCGACCTGCACAACGGGTTCGACCACCTGCGCGCCCTGTTCCTCGCCGGCGAGCTCGACGCCGACAAGATCACAGCCATCGTCACCGCCGCCGACACCCTGACCCCCGACCAGCGCGCCGAACTCGACCGGCGCCTGGCCGAACACGACCTCACCCGCCTCGGGATCGGACGCCTGCGGGATCTGACCCGGCGGCTGGTCGCCGAGATCGCCCCCGCCGACTTCGCGAAGCGGTGCGAGGCGGCGAAGAAGACGCGCCGGGTCACCGTGCGCCCCGCCGCGGACGGGATGGCGTTCCTGACCGCCCACCTGCCCGTCGAGCAGGCCGTCGGCTGCCTGGCCGCCTTGGACAAGGCCCACCGCGACCTCTCGGCCAGCCCCGAGCCGCTGACCCGCACCCGGGGGCAGGTTATGGCCGACACCCTCGTCGAACGCCTCACCGGCAAGACCCACGCCACCGACATCGACCTGCACGTCCAGGTCATGATCCCGGTCGAGGCACTGATCGACCCCGAGTCCCCGCTTCCCGCCGAGATCCCCGGCTACGGACCCGTCCCGGCCGACCTGCTCGCCACCAACAAGGGCCGCACGACGCTACGCCGGCTCATCACCCGCCAGGGCGTCGTCATCGGCGGAGACACCCGCCAACGCCGCTTCACCCGCTTCCTCGACGAACTCATCCGCGCCCGAACCCGCAACCGCTGCACCGAGGCCTACTGCGACGCCCCCATCCGCCACATCGACCACATCACCCGCGCCGCCGACCACGGAACCACCACCCTCGACCAAGGCCGCGGAACCTGCGAATTCCACAACTACCTCCGCGAACAACCCGGCTGGAAAGTCGAACACACACCCGACGGCGTCCAGACCACGACACCCACCGGGCACACCTACCCGAACGCACCGCCCAGATAGGTTCGGTGCGTGCTGCTCGACCTCTCACCGTTGCGGACGGTCCCGTTCCGCGACGCCTGGGCGGGTACCGCGTGCGCGGGACTGGGCCACACGATCGCGACGCTGGCCGTCCTGCAGCAGACCTGGGACCTGACCCGCAGTCCCCTGTGGACCGGGGCGATCGGCATCGCCACCGCCGTACCCATGATCGTGTTCGGTCTGGGTGGTGGCGCTGGCCGACGCCGTCGGCGCCCTCGGCGTCGACCTCGCGGCGTGCCTGCTCGCCTTCCCGGTCGCGCTGTTCCCGATGGTCAACGAGGTCCGCTTCGGCGGAGACCCGCGCATCACCGGTGCCTTCCTGTCCGCCCTGGCGGTCGGCGGGCTGCTCGCCGCCCTGTTCTCCGGTGCGGTCACCGGGATCCGGAGATCAGGTGCCGTCCAGCTGACCGCGGCGCTCAGCTGGGGGCTCGCCGTGGCCGGGTTCGGGCTGGCCGGTCATCTCGGTGCAGCGCTGGTCTGCCTGCTCGTCGCCGGAGCGGCGGACTCCATCTCGGTGATCGTGCGCGCCGCACTGGTGCAGGCCGAGACCCCGGACGCCTACCGCGGGCGGGTGTCGTCCACCGAGCTCGTCGCCGGCATCGCCGGACCGGAGCTCGGGAACGTCCGCGGTGGCCTCGTGGCGTCGCTGACCTCGGCCCCGGTCGCACTCGTCACCGGCGGGCTGGCCGCGGCCGCCGTCATCGGGGTGATCGGTGCACGGAACCGTCCGCTGCGGGACTACCGCGCACCCGGGTGACGCGTCAGGGGGAGTCGAACGCGCCGTGTTCGCGGAGCACCTCCAGCACCTCGGGAAGGTCGGCGAACGCGGTCTCGACATCGGCGGGACCGGCCACCCGGTGCGCGTTCGCGTCGAGATAGCCGCGCATCGCCGCGTCGAACCGCTCCTCGCCGACCCGCTCGCGTCCTTCGAGCAGCGCGGCCGCGCCCTGGTCGTAGACACCGGTGACGTAGCCGGAGAAGCCACCCCGGTCGTCCCAGTAGGACATGGGAGCGCCGATCGGGCCGTCGTCGTCGGGGGAGAAGCGGTCCAGGCGGTAGTAGTCGAACTGGTCCGAGACGATCGCCTGCGCCCAGGTCGCGAAGGTCTCGTCCAGCCAGGGGTCCCGCCCCTGGTCGTTGCCGACCAGCGAGTAGAACCAGGAGTGGGCGAGCTCGTGCGCCACCAGGGACGCCGACCCGGTACTGCCGAACTGCAGGTGGGTCGGGAACTCGATGCCGTCGGACTGGCCGGGCACGATCGTCACCCAGAGGTTCCGGTACGGGTGCGGGCCGAGCAGCTCCTCCAGCTTCCCGAGCTCCGTGCGGACCTGCTCGACCGCAGCGTCGCCGTCGTGATCGGCCCCGTCGGGCACGCCGACGCGCACCGCGACACCGTTCACCTCGGCCTCGGTCATCTCGTAGTCGCCGACGGCGACCGCGACGTCCCGGATCGCGTCGGCGGTGAACCGGTGAGCGGTGCGCCCGGGGCCGGCCGGTCCGGTGCCGGCCGGATCGCCGACACCCACGACCGCCTGCCCGTCGCCGGCCGTGACCTCGAGCGACTCCAGACGGAAGTCCTCGGCGACCACCTGTTCGCCGGACATCCCGACCGCGGGATCGCGGATCCAGCCCTCGCCACGCACCCACGGGAGCACCGGCAGCGGCGAGCCGAGCCACGCGGTGTCCGCTCCGCTGCGGCCGATCCGTTCGGTCGACCCGTCGCCGAGCGTGGTCTCGAACCCGGTCTCGGCGGTGACGGGGGTCCCGGCGGGTACGCAGGACGGCATCGGCAGGGTCACCAGCGTCCCCGGCGCGCCGTCCGGGGCGCCCGCCTGCTCGACCTGCGGATCGACCGGTGCACCGTCGACCCGCGCGGAGGTGAGCTCGGTGGAGTTGCCGTTGCGGACCGTCGTCGGACGGTTGGTCCACAACCGCAGCACGACCTCGCACACCTCACGGTCCGGGGTGAACCGGACCGAGTGGGTACCCGTGGCCGTGCCGAGGTCGTCGGCGAGGTCCAGGGTGGCCGAGACGACCGGCCGATCCGGGTCCGGCGCGGCGGGCGCGGCCGGGGCCGGGGCCGCGGCGGCGCAGCCACCCAGGAGGGCGAGGGCGACCAGGGGAGCGACGAGACGGGACGACACATGATCGGGTTCCCAACCCCGTGGGGCCTGACACGCCCCGATCAGGCGCCGGTCGGCCCGAACTGCTCGATCCGGATCGCGTGGTCGGGCACGCCCGCCTCGGCGAGCAGGCCCGCCGCGGCGTCGGCGAAGGCGGGGGAGCCGCACACGAACGCGGTCTCCCCGCCGCGGACCAGCGGGGCGACGTCGTCCAGGGTCAGCCGGCCCGCAGGCCGCGCGGACCCCTCCGGCACGACCTTGGTGAACACGTGGGTCACGTCCGGCGTGCGCAGCTCGTCGCCGTAGTAGATCCCGCGCGGGGTGCGGGCCGAGACCAGCATCCGGATCAGGTCCGGCCGGCCGATCGCGCGGGCGTGCCGCAGCATCGCGGCGAGCGGCACCTGCCCGGAGCCGCCGCCGATCAGCAGCGCGGGGCTCTCGCCGTCCCAGGCGAACCAGCCGCCGACCGGCCCGCGGACCTCCAGCACGTCGCCGGGGATCACGACGTCGTGCAGGAACTCGGACACCTCGCCGTCGTCGAGCCGTTCCACGGTCAGCTCGATCTCCGGGCGGCCGTCCGGCGCGGAGGCGACCGAGTAGGACCGCTGGGCGGTGTAGCCGTCCTCGGCGGTCAGCCGCAGGACGTAGTACTGGCCCGGCAGGTGCCGGGCGGGTTCCTCCAGGCCGAGCCGGATGGTCTTGACCTTCGGCGCCTCGTCCCGGATCTCGGTGACGGTCGCGGCCTGCCAGCGCAGGGTACGGCGGGGCGTCGTGGTGGTCATGCTCAGTCCCCCTGGAAGCGCTGCTCGGACCACGGGTCGCCGCGGTCGTGGTAGCCGTTGCGTTCCCAGAACCCCGGCTCGTCCTCGGCGAGCAGCCGGAGCCCGGCCACCCACTTCACGCTCTTCCAGAAGTAGAGGTGCGGGACGATCATCCGGGCCGGTCCGCCGTGCTCGCGGGTCAGCGGTGCGAAGCCCGAGCCCGGGGTGGCGACGTCGAACACCACCCACGCCCGCCCGCCGGTGACGTCGGCCAGCGGCAGGTTCGTGGTGTAGCCGGAGTGCGAGTAGGCGACGACGTAACGCGCCGCGGGCAGCGGCCCGGCCGCCTCGAGCAGGGTGTCGACGCCGATGCCGTCGAACCGCATCCCGAACTTCGACCAGGTGGTGACGCAGTGGATGTCGCCCTCCCACCGGTCCCGCGGGAGCGCTCGGATCTCGTCCCAGCTCCACTCGGTCTCCCGCTCGACCAGACCGTCGATGCGGAAGCTCCAGCGCCGGGTGTCCAGGTGCGGGGCGCGTTCGGCCGTCAGCACCGGCCACTGGTCGCCGGCGTCGTACTGGCCGGGGGGCAGGCGGGGGTCGCGGGCGCGGCGGCCCACGAAACCCCGGGTGACGCGCGGGGCGGCGGGTGCGGAGAGATCTCGTGCCACGGGCCCAGTGTGCCCGGTCGGATGCGTCACACGCGGTGCGCGGCTCGCCACAGGGCCTGCCTTCTGTGCCACCGGCTCACTAGACTCCCCAGCACGTCGGCGACGGTGCCGTTCGCGGGCCGGTGAGGAGATCTGTGGCATGACGAGCAGCGACGGAGCCGGTGCCCCGGTCGAACCGGACGAGCTCGAGCTCGCCGCCGGGTTCGACCCGGTCGACCGCGAGCAGTGGCTCCGGGCCGTGGACGCCGTGGTGCGCCGCTCCGGACGGATCGGCGAGGACGCGGAGCTCGGCGCCGGCGTCGAGACCCTGACCTGCACCAGCCCGGACGGCATCCGCGTCGCACCGCTCTACGCCGCCGAGGACACCACCGACCTGCCCGGCACCGGCGTGCCCGGCGCGTGGCCGTTCACCCGCGGGGCGACGGCCGACGGCCCGGTCCAGGACGGCTGGGACGTCCGCCAGCGGCACACCGGCACCGACCCGGCCGCGGTGCACGAGGCGGTGCTCGCCGACCTGCAGAGCGGGGTGAACTCGATCTGGCTGCGGGTCGGTACCGGCGGCGTCCCGGTCGCCGACCTCGCCGGCGTGCTGGACGGCGTCTACCTCGACCTCGCCCCGATCGCCCTGGACGCCGGTCCGGACGCCGTCGCCGCCGCGCACGCCTACCTGGACCTGGCCGCCCGCAACGGCATCGAGGACGCCAGCCTGCTCGGTTCGCTGGGCGTCGACCCGATCGGGCTGCGGGCCCGGGCCGGGGGCGACGCCGGCACCGCGGCGGACGCGGTCGAGGTGGCCCGGCGGGCCGCGGACGGCTTCGGGCAGGTCACCGCGATCACCGTGGACGCCACCGTGATCCGCGAGGCCGGCGGGTCCGGCGCCCAGGAGCTCGGCTGGTCGCTCGCCGCGGGGGTCGCCTACCTGCGCGCGCTGACCGCGGCCGGTCTCGACATCGCCACGGCGGCCCGGCTGCTCGAGTTCCGTTACGCCGCCACCCCCGAGCAGTTCCCGACCATCGCCCTGCTGCGCGCGGCGCGGCGGCTGTGGTCGCGGGTGCTGGAGGAGTGCGGCGTCACCGACGTCCCGCAGCGCCAGCACGCCGCCGTCGCCGAGGTGCTGTTCTCCCGCCGGGACCCGTGGGTGAACATGCTGCGCGGGACCGTCGCCGGGTTCGCCGCCGGCGTCGGCGGGGCGGACGCGGTCACGGTGCCGCCGTTCGACGCCGCGATCGGGGTCTCCGAACCGTTCTCCCGCCGGATCGCCCGCAACACCCAGACCCTGCTCGTCGAGGAGTCCCACCTGGCCCGGGTGATCGACCCGGCCGGCGGGTCCTGGTACGTCGAGCACCTCACCGACGACCTGGCCGCGGCCGGCTGGGCGTTCTTCCAGCAGGTCGAGGCCGCCGGGGGTGCCGAGGCCGCGCTGGACTCCGGGTTCGTCGCCGAGCGGGTCGGCGAGGTCCGGGCCCGTCGGGAGACCGACGTCGCCCGCCGCAAGGCCCCGCTGACCGGTGTCTCGGAGTTCCCCGACCTGGCGGAGAAGCCGGTCGAGCGGACCCCGCTGCCGCCGGCCGTCGAGCGGGGCGGGCTGCCGCTGTGGCGCCCGGCCGAGGCCTACGAGGGCTACCGCGACCGGTCCGACGCCGTGCTGGCCGAGACCGGGACCCGCCCGACGGTGTTCCTCGCGACGATCGGCGCGCTGGCCGACTACACCACGCGGGCCGGGTTCACCCGCAACCTGCTCGGCGCGGGCGGGATCGACACCACCGACGCCGGCCCGACCGGCACCGCCGACGAGGTCGCCGACGCGTTCGCCGGCTCCGGCACGGGTGTGGCGGTGCTGTGCTCCTCGGACGCGCTCTACGCCGAGCGGGCCGAGGCGGCGGCCGCTGCGCTGCGCAACGCCGGGGCGACCCGCATCCTGCTGGCGGGGCGGCCGAAGGACGAGGATCGGGTGGGCGGGCTCGACAACACAGTGGACGGGTACCTCTACGCCGGGTGCGACGCCCTGGCCGTCCTCGACGACGTCCACACCGCGCTGGAGGGTGCGAAGTGAGCATTCCGGACTTCACGAGCGTGCCGCTGGCCTCGGACCGGGCGCCCTCGACCGCGTGGCCGGGGCAGGCCCCGACCTGGGACGCGCCGGAGGGCATCGGCGTCAAGCCGCTCTACACCGCGGCCGACCTCGACGGGCTCGACTTCCTGGGCACCTACCCGGGGATCACGCCGTACCTGCGCGGCCCGTACCCGACGATGTACACCAACCAGCCGTGGACGGTCCGCCAGTACGCCGGGTTCTCCACCGCGGCCGAGTCCAACGCGTTCTACCGGCGCAACCTCGCCGCCGGCCAGAAGGGCCTGTCGATCGCGTTCGACCTGGCCACCCACCGTGGCTACGACTCCGACCACCCCCGCGTGGGCGGCGACGTCGGCATGGCCGGGGTCGCGATCGACTCCATCCTGGACATGCGCCAGCTCTTCGACGGCATCCCGCTGGACAGGATGTCGGTGTCGATGACCATGAACGGCGCGGTGCTGCCCGTGCTCGCGCTCTACATCGTCGCGGCCGAGGAGCAGGGCGTCAGCCCGGACAAGCTGACCGGAACCATTCAGAACGACATCCTGAAGGAGTTCATGGTCCGCAACACCTACATCTACCCGCCGCAGCCGTCGATGCAGATCATCTCCGACATCTTCGGCTACACCAGCTCCCACATGCCGAAGTTCAACTCGATCTCGATCTCCGGATACCACATCCAGGAGGCCGGGGCGACGAACGACCTGGAGCTGGCCTACACCCTCGCCGACGGCGTGGAGTACCTGCGGGCAGGGGTCGGTGCCGGGCTGGACGTCGACCGGTTCGCGCCCCGGCTGAGCTTCTTCTGGGCGATCGGCATGAACTTCTTCATGGAGGTCGCCAAGATGCGGGCCGCGCGCCTGCTCTGGTCGAAGCTGGTGCACCGGTTCGACCCGCAGAACGCGAAGTCGCTGAGCCTGCGGACGCACTCGCAGACCTCCGGCTGGTCGCTGACCGCACAGGACGTCTACAACAACGTCGTCCGCACGTGCGTCGAGGCGATGGCCGCGACCCAGGGGCACACCCAGTCGCTGCACACCAACGCCCTCGACGAGGCCCTCGCGCTGCCCACCGACTTCTCCGCGCGGATCGCGCGCAACACCCAGCTGCTGCTGCAGCAGGAGTCGGGGACGACGAACGTCGTCGACCCGTGGGGTGGCTCCTACTACGTGGAGCGCCTCACCTACGACCTGGCCAAGCGGGCCTGGGCGCACATCGACGAGGTCGAGCGGGCCGGCGGCATGGCGCAGGCCATCGACGCCGGCATCCCGAAGATGCGCGTCGAGGAGGCCGCGGCCCGCACCCAGGCCCGGATCGACTCCGGCCGCCAGCCGGTGATCGGCGTCAACAAGTACGTCGTCGACACCGACGAGCAGATCGACGTGCTCAAGGTCGACAACGCCGGGGTGCGCCGCGAGCAGCTGGAGAAGCTGCAGAAGCTCCGGGCCGAGCGCGACGACCGCGCCCTCGACGAGTCGCTGCGCGCCCTCACCGGCGCCGCCGAGAAGATCGCCGAGGGGGCGCGGCGCCCGGACGAGGAGAACCTGCTGCACCTGGCGGTGAACGCGGCCCGCAACAAGGCCACCGTCGGCGAGATCTCCGACGCGCTGGAGAAGGTCTTCGGGCGGCACGCCGGCCAGATCCGGATCATCTCCGGTGTGTACTCCGCCGAGGCCGGGCAGAACCCGGCGATCGACCGGGCCCGTGAGCTGGTCGGCGGGTTCGCCGACGCCGAGGGCCGCCAGCCGCGCATCCTGGTCGCCAAGATGGGCCAGGACGGCCACGACCGCGGCCAGAAGGTGATCGCCACGGCGTTCGCCGACATCGGCTTCGACGTCGACGTCGGGCCGCTGTTCCAGACCCCGGCCGAGGTCGCGAAGCAGGCCGCCGAGTCCGACGTGCACGTGATCGGCGCCAGCTCGCTGGCCGCCGGGCACCTGACGCTGGTCCCGGAGCTGCGCGCGGAGCTGGCCGCGCTGGGCCGCGAGGACATCATGGTCGTGGTCGGCGGGGTCATCCCGCCCGCGGACGTCCCGGAGCTCCTCGAGATGGGCGCGGCCGCGGTGTTCCCGCCCGGCACCGTGATCGCCGAGGCGGCGTGCGACCTGCTGGAGAAGCTGGCGGTGGCGCTGGGGCACGACGACGACACCGTCACCGAACCCGGGAGCGTGTTCGCCGACTGATGGGCCCGCGCAACCCCGACCCGGCCGAGCTCGCCCGCGGCGTCCTCGCCGGCGACCGCACCCTGCTCGCCCGGGCGATCACCCTGGTCGAGTCCAGCCGTGCGGACCACCAGCGCGCCGCCCAGGAGCTGCTGCTCGAGCTGACCCCGAAGGCCGGCAACGCGTTCCGGGTCGGGATCTCCGGGGTGCCCGGCGTCGGGAAGTCGACCTTCATCGAGGCGATGGGGACCCGGCTCACCGGCCGGGGGCACCGGGTCGCGGTGCTGGCCGTCGACCCGTCGTCGACCCGGACCCGCGGGTCGATCCTGGGCGACAAGACCCGGATGCCGCGCCTGGCCGTCGACCCGGACGCCTTCGTCCGGCCCTCGCCCTCGGCCGGGACGCTCGGCGGGGTGGCCCGGCGCACCCGGGAGACGATGGTGGTGATGGAGGCCGCCGGGTTCGACGTCGTGCTGGTCGAGACGGTCGGGGTCGGGCAGTCCGAGACCACCGTCGCCGGGATGGTCGACACCTTCCTGTTCCTGACGATCGCCCGCACCGGCGACTCGCTGCAGGGGATCAAGAAGGGGATCCTCGAGCTGGCCGACGTGGTCGCGGTCAACAAGGCCGACGGCGACCACGAGCGCGCCGCCCGCGCCGCAGCCCGCGAGCTCGCCGGCGCGCTGCACATGATGGTCCCGGCCTCGGCGCACTGGCGGACGCCGGTGCTGTCCTGCTCGGCGCAGACCGGGATGGGCCTGGACTCCGTGTGGGAGAAGGTCACCGACCACCACACCGCGCTGGAGAAGGCCGGCGAGCTGGCCACCCGCCGCGCCGACCAGCAGGTCGACTGGATGTGGCAGATGGTGCGCGACCGGCTGATGGACCGCGTGCTGCTCGACCCTGGGGTGCGGGAGAGCCTGCCCTCGCTGACCACCGAGGTGCGCAGCGGGGAGCTGACCCCGACGCTGGCCGCGCAGGCCCTGCTCGACGCGCTGGACTCCGGCGGCCGGTAACGGCGGCGGGGCCGGGGACGAGGACGCGACATGGCAGCGACGCCGCGCGGGTCACGTGTGCCGGCCCTCCCGTCGTGGCTGCGCGGGTGGCGGCCGCGGACGACGAGTCTCGACGACGGCGTCGCGCTGGTGCAGAAGAACGCCCGGCCCGAGGGGTTCGACCTCTGGATCGGGGTCGTGCTGGGCCCCCGGCCGGACGCCGTCCCGGACCCGCTGCCGCTCACCGTGACGATGGCCGGGCAGGCCCTGACCCGGGAGTACCCGGTGGTGCTGCGGTGGTACCGGCCGGGGGAGGGCGGGTCGTCCCGGGAACCCCGCTTCTTCCACGGCCATCTCACCGTCGACGCCGTCCCGCCGGGTGCCTACGACGTCTCGGTCGAGGTGCCGCAGCTCGCGATCCCCGGACGGTCCCGCGCGGTGGCCCGGGTCCGGACCCTGCCGCGCATGGCGGAGCCGGGGGACGAGCTCCGGCTGATGGTGGGGTCCTGCTACGACGCGGGAACCGACTCGCACGACGAGATCGGGAAGGCGCACGCGCGGGCCTTCCCCAGCGGAACCGACCTCACCTTCCTCCTCGGGGATCAGGTCTACGCCGACGCGCCGTTCACGCACTACGCCTTCCGGTCCCGTCGCCGTCCCCGCTCCGGCCTCCTGCTCAAGTACTGGACCACCTGGGGGATGTCGACGAGCTCGGACCGGACCGGGCTGAAGCGGATCCTGTCCGGTGGACCGAACTACTTCCTCCCGGACGACCACGAGTTCTGGAACGGCTGGCCGAACCGCTCGGTGACCGCGAAGCATTCGATCGGCAAGATCTCCGAGGCCCGGCGCAACCATCGGGAGCGGGTCCGGGCGGTCGTCCCGGACGACGAGGTCTCCCCGGTGCCGCCGTCGCCGGACGCCGGGGCGCCCACCGATCCGTTCCTGCAGAGCTACTTCCCGGTCCATCCCGCCGAATGGGAGGGGTGGAGCCTGGCGTCCTTCGAGCTGTTCGGGTCCTTCCAGACGCGGAGCGTCGCCGACCGGGCAGGGCAGGGCCCGTCGCTCGGCGTCGACGACGAGGGGGTCGCCGCGCGGGCGCCCCGACGGGCCGGACCGCCCGGGATCCACGCCCCGCGCAACGAGATCCTCCAGACCATCCACATCGACCCGCTCACGTTCTGCCTCCTCGACACCCGCACCCGGCGCACCCGGCGTCTGCGTCATCCGGTGCACTCGGCGTTCGTCGACCCGGTGTTCCTCGACGAGATGCTCCGCCGCGCGCGGGCCGCGGCGGTGTTCGTCCTCGCCACACCGCAACCGCTGCTGGTGCGGGCGGGTCACCACACGCAGAAGAACACGGCGGAGCGGCTCAGGCTGTTCGGATCCGAGACCGACGTGCAGGACTACTGGTACCAGTGGCAGCGGCTCTGGGACGGACTGATCGATGCCCGGGAGGGCCGGCCGACCGTCGTCCTCGGCGGTGACATCCACCGGAGCCACGTCGCGACCGTCCCGGAGATCGGCCTGCTCGAGATCGTCTCCTCGCCCATGTCACTGGTCTGGGGCGGCGGGGTCCTGAGCACGTGGCGCCGGCTGGCCGGGCTGTTCGGGGGCCGTCGGGAGGACCTCCGGCTCTCCGAGATCGCGGACGGGCCGCGGGCGCGGAGGTCGCCCCTTCCGGATGCCCGTGCCCGGTTCGAGAAGCGCCTGCCCCAGGACCGGGAGGGATTCGCGGGTGTCACGTTCACCCGGGTCGAGGGCTCGGCCCTCGACCTCGAGGTGACGTTGTTCGAGCGACGCCTGCTCGTCGACGACGTGCCGCCGGGTGCCGGCACGCCGGCCCGGCCGCTGCGCTTCCGCCTCGACCCCGGTCGCCGCGGGACCGCGGCCGTCGTCCGCCTCTAGCCGCGGTTCCCGGCCCCGGTGAGGTCGCGGTCCATCGTCTCGGTCAGCACCCGGGTGCAGACCAGGCTGCCGATCGCGATGCCCGCCAGCATGATCCCGATCGCGAACCCGCCGTACGACGCGGCCAGCCCGCTGGCGATCAGTGGCGGGATCCCGCCACCGAGCACCCCGGCGAGGTTGTAGGCCAGGCCGGCGCCGGTGTAGCGGTGCCGGGTCTCGAACAGCTCGGGCAGGAACGCCCCCATCGGCCCGTAGGCGATCGCGAAGATCGTCAGCGTGACCGTCAGCCCCAGCCCGAACGCCCACGCCGTCCCGATGTCGAGCACCGGGAACAGCACCAGCGCCCACGGGATCGCCAGCGCGTTGGCCAGCATGATCATCCGCCGGCGGCCGTAGCGGTCGGACAGGATCGCGGCCGCGACCGTGGCCGCGGCGAAGAACACCGACGCGATCATGCCCATCCCGAGCACCAGCGTGCGGTCCAGTCCGGCGCCGCTCTCCGAGGTGCCGTAGTTCGTCAGGTACGCGGTGCCCATGTAGAAGAAGGCGAAGAACAGCGTCGCCGCCCCGGCCCCGAGCAGGATCTCCCGGTACTGCTCGCGCAGCACACCGACGAACGGCGTCCGCTCGCCGGCCGGTGCCGGCGCCGCGGAGCGCTGCTGCTGGGCGGCCCGGAACACCGGCGTCTCCTCGATCTTCAGCCGGACGTAGAGCCCGACCGCGATCAGCAGGATCGAGGCGATGAACGGGACCCGCCAGCCGTAGGTCAGGAACGCCTCGTCGTCGAACCCGAGCACCAGGCCGCTGACCAGGAACGTGCCGCTGGACAGGAAGAACGCCAGCGCCGGGCCGAGCTGCGGGAACAGCGCGTAGCGCCCGCGCTGCCCGGGCGGGGCGTACTCCGCGGCGAGCAGCGTCGCGCCGGCCCACTCCCCGCCGACCGCGAAGCCCTGCGCGAACCGCAGCGTGACCAGCAGCAGCGGGGCCAGCACCCCGAGCGTGTCCGCGCCCGGCAGCAGTCCGATCAGGACGGTCGCGACGCCCATCAGCAGCAGCGTCGAGATCAGCGTCCGCTTGCGGCCGATCCGGTCCCCGAAGTGGCCGAACACGATGGCACCGACCGGGCGGGCGAAGAACGCCACCGCGAACGTCGCGAACGAGGCGACGGTGCCCGCGGCGGCGCCCAGCGCCGGGAAGAAGACCGTGGGGAACACCAGGGCCGCGGCCGTGCCGTAGATGAAGAAGTCGTAGAACTCGATGGTGGTGCCGGTGCAGCTGGCCGCCGCCACCCGTCGTAGACGGGCCTTCTCCGACACCGGGGTCGCCTCGCTCATGATTGCCCCCTCCCCGCGGACGCCGTCGTCCGCGGGGAGTGAATAGCACAGAACCGGACATCTGCGGCAGTGGTGATCAATCGCCGCGGGCCTGCTCCAGCATCGCCGTCGCCGCCTGGCGCAGGATCGCGTGCTCGCCCGGCCCCATCGTGAACGTGCAGCCGAGCTCGCGGAACCGGCGGGCGTGGGCGGGGGAGTCGCAGTAGATCCCGACCGGCATGCCCGCCGCCGCGCAGGCGCCGGTGATCGTCCGGATCAGGTCGGCGTACTCGTCGGACCGGGGGCCGTCGGCGTTCTGCGCGGTGAGCGGCATGTCGTACGCCAGTGCGAGGTCCGAGGGTCCGATGAAGACCGCGTCCAGGCCCTCGACGGCGAGGATCGACTCCAGGTTCTCGACGGCGGCGCGCGTCTCGATCATCACCACGCACCTGCCGGGGGTGAGCGGTTCGCGGCCCAGCCAGGACGGGCGCAGCGGGCCGAAGCTGCGGTGCCCGCCCTGCGGCGGGTAGCGGCAGGCACCGGCCACCGCGGCGGCTTGTTCGGCCGTGTCGACCAGCGGGACGATCACGCCGTCGGCACCCCGGTCCAGCGCCCGCCCGATCGCCTCGGCACCGTGCCCGGGGACCCGGACCAGTGACCGGGTACCGGTGGCGGTCAGCGCCTGCAGCATCCCGAGCACGGCGTCGTCGCCGATCAGGCCGTGCTGGGTGTCGATGCACACGCTGTCGAACCCGACCCCGCCCATCACCTCGGCGACGGCGGAGGACGGCAGCTGCAGCCAGCCGCCGACCGCGTCGCCGGTGAACATCGGATCCTCGTCGATCTCTGCGTTCATGGTCATGACCGTGCCCGTTCCCGCGGCCGCGCGCCAGGGGCGGCATCATCGGCACATGAGTTCTCTCCCGCCCCGCCCGGTGATCGGGATCCTGCACCCGGGCGCGATGGGCGCCGCCCTGGGTTCGGCGCTCAAGGCCCGCGCCGGCGCGGTGATCTGGGCCGACGCCGGCCGCACGCACGCCACCGCGAAGCGGGCCGAGCTGGCCGACCTGATCGCCGTACCGGACGTCGCCGAGCTGGCCGCCCGGGCCGACGTGATCGTCTCGATCTGCCCGCCGCACGCCGCCCGGGAGATCGCCGAGCAGGTCGCCGGGAGCATGCGGGAGAGCGCCGTCTACGTGGACGCGAACGCCGTCGCGCCGGACACCGTGCGCGGGATCGCGGCGCTGCTCGGCCCGGACCGGGTGTGCGACGGCGCGGTCATCGGCCCGCCCGCCTGGGAGCGTGGCACGACCACGCTGTGGCTGTCCGGGCCGTGCGCCGCCGTCGTCGCGGAGCTGTTCGAACCCGGCCCGTTCGACGCCCGGGTGCTCGGCACCGACCCCGGCGACGTCGGCGCGGCCAGCGGGCTGAAGGCCTGCTTCGCGCTGCAGAGCAAGGCGATGCCCACCCTCTGGCTGGCGCTGGAGGAGGCCGCGGCCCGGTTCGGCGTCACCGACGCACTGCACGCCGAGCTCGACCGGAACGGCGTCGACCACGCGGGAGCGCTGGCCGCGATCCGCACGAAGATGGACGGCAAGGCCTGGCGGTGGGCCGGGGAGATGGACGAGGCCGCCGACGCGCTGGCCGCGATCGGCGTCCCCGACGGCTTCTCCCGCGCCGCCGCCGAGCTCTACCGCCGCGCCGCCACCTGACCGCGCCCTCCCGCCCGGGCCCGACTCATGACGCTTCAGTTCGGCATGGCCGGACTGAAGCGTCATGAGTGAGGGGCGGGGTGCTGCTGGGGTGTCAGGCCGCGACCATCCCGTGCGGATCGATCACGAACTTGCGGGACGCGCCGCCGTCGAAGTCCCGGTAGCCCCGGGGTGCCTCGTCCAGCGGGATCGTCGTGGCGTTGACGGCCTTGGCGATCTGCGCCTTGCCGGACAGGATCGCGTTCATCAGCTGCCGGTTGTAGCGCTTCACCGGGCACTGACCGGTGGTGAAGCTGTGCGACTTCGCCCAGCCCAGACCGATCCGGACGCCGAGCGTGCCGTGCTTGGCGCCCTCGTCGACCGCACCGGGATCACCGGTGACGTAGAGCCCGGGGATGCCCAGCCCGCCGCCGACCCGGGTCACCTCCATCACCGAGTTCAGCACGGTCGCGGGGGCCTCGTCGCCCTCCTTGCCGTGCCCGCGGGCCTCGAACCCGACGGCGTCGACGGCCGCGTCCACCTCGGGCTCGCCGAGCAGCTGCTCGATCATCTCGGGCAGCGTGCCGTCCAGGCGCAGGTCGATCGTCTCGCAGCCGAAGCTGCGGGCCTGCTCCAGCCGCTCCGGGATCATGTCGCCGACGACCACCGCACCGGCGCCGAGCACCTGCGCCGCGTGTGCCGCGGCGAGCCCGACCGGGCCGGCCCCGGCGATGTAGACCGACGACCCGGTGGTGACGCCCGCGGTGACCGCGCCGTGGTAGCCGGTCGGGAAGATGTCGGACAGCATCGTCAGGTCGAGGATCTTCTCCATCGCCTGCTCCCGGTCCGGGAACCTCAGCAGGTTGAAGTCGGCGTAGGGCACCATCACGTACTCGGCCTGCCCGCCGATCCAGCCGCCCATGTCGACGTAGCCGTAGGCGGCGCCCGGCCGCGCCGGGTTGACGTTCAGGCAGACCCCGGTCTTGCCCTCGTTGCACATCCGGCACCGCCCGCAGGCGATGTTGAACGGTACCGAGCAGATGTCGCCGGTGTTGACGAACAGCACGTCGTCGCCGGTCTCCACCACCTCCCCGGTGATCTCGTGGCCGAGCGTCTGCCCGACCGGGGCCGTGGTGCGGCCGCGGACCATGTGCTGGTCGGAGCCGCAGATGTTGGTGGTGACGATCTTGAGGATGGCCGCGTGCGGGGCCTTCTGCTTGATCTTCAGTCCGGTGACGACGTCGGTCGGCAGCTCCAGCTTCGGGTACTCGATCGACTCGACGGCGACCTCGCCCGGTCCCTTGTAGACGACGACGCGGTTGTCGGGCATGGTGTCTCGCTCCCCTCGGTGCCGGTGCGAGCCCGCGGACACGGGCCCGCCGACGCGCGCCCGGTGCCGTGCCTCCCCGTGTCCACCCGAGTCCGGCCGCGTCGCCGGACTCCCGACCGTGGCACAGCATGCGCGGATGCGCACCAGTGCCGATCGGGTGGTCGGCCGGGCGTGGGAGGGGCCGATCAGTCCGGGTCGACCGGATTCCCGCCCCGGGTCCGGTTCCGGGCCACCACGTCGTTCAGCAGCTCGGCCGCGGCGGCGCTGTCGGTCACTGTCACCAGGAACCGGCGGCCGCCGGTCAGGCCGGCCTCGAGGGCCTCGCCCGAGCGCGTCGCCCGGAACGCGGTGGTCGTGCCGGACCGCAGCACGCCGAAGCCGTTCACCGCGAGCGTCGTCGGGTCCAGGACGGTCGAGCGGGCGTCCTCGATCTCGTCGATCGGCGCGCCGGTCAGTCTCCGGCGCAGCAACGGCTGCTCGACACGGATCCCGCGGTCGTCGACGACGACGCGGGTGCGGGACTGCAGCAGCAACCAGCCGCCGAGCACCGCCAGGAGGCCGGCGACCCACGGCGATCCCTCGTTCGGCAGCAGGACCAGGCCCGCGGCGATCCCGAGCGCGACGAGCCCCGCGCCGAGGAGACGACGGGAGACCAGCGTCCTCGACCAGCTCACATCTGCTCCGGACACCTGCGGCACCTCCGTATCGTCGACCGGGTACCCCAGGAAACATGATCACGGAGGGTGAGCGCGCACCCGGGGATGGTCCGTGCGGGTGAAACGCCCCGTCCCCAACTCTTGATCTACACCGTGTCACACGGCTGTGACATCGTGTACACGACTCGGTAGCAGACCTGGTTCAACCTGGCCGTCCCTGCGATCGCCGATCGTGACCAATCGAGCACGCTGGGGCGAATCGGACGGCGAAGCGACGGAGGGTGGATGGCTGGGTCGGAGACGGGACGTACGGGCGCCAGATTCGGGGGCGCCGCGTCCCCGGGGCCGGCGGACGCGACGCCGTCCACCCCCGAACCGGCTGTGCCGGAGGCCGAGGAGAACCTCGTCGGCCTCACCGGCGCCCGCTTCGGTGGTCACTCGACGAAGCGCAAGCGCAAGTCCCGCAAGGAACGTGCCGCCGACCAGGCCGCGCGGGAGCAGGCCGATGCCGAGGCCGCCCGGGGCACCGAACCGGCCGCGCCGGACCCGGACGGGGACTGGGACACGGCTCCCTTGCCGGTCGTCGCCGCGGCGCCCGAGCCCGCCCCGCAGGCCGCGTTCGCCCCGGTCCGCCCTTACGTCATCACCGGCGGCCGGACCCGGGTCCGGATGGAGCTGCGGCTGGAGACCCTGGTCTCGGCCGTCCCGGGTCCGGGGCGCGTCGAGTCCGGCGAGAAGGCCGTCGTACTGAGCCTGTGCGAGCAGGCCCGATCGGTCTCGGAGGTCGCCGCGCTGGCCCGGGTCCCGCTCGGCGTCGCCCGGGTCCTCATCGACGATCTGGCCACCGAGGGACGGGTGCGGGTGCACGGCGTGTCGTCGGCCGAGGACGGCCCGAGCATGGCGCTGATGGACCGCGTGCTGTCGGGGCTGCGCAACCTGTAACGAGCGGGGAGCGGGCCGGGGGTCGACGATGGATCCATGACCGACCCGCGTCCCGTCCGCGTCGGGCTGCAGCTGCAGCCCCAGCACGCCGACTACGCCGAGATCCGCCGCACCGTCGCCGCCGTCGAGGAGGCCGGCGCCGACGTCGTCTTCAACTGGGACCACTTCTTCCCGCTCTACGGCGAGCCCGACGGGAAGCACTTCGAGTGCTGGACGATGCTCGGCGCCTGGGCCGAGGCGACCTCGCGCATCGAGATCGGCGCCCTGGTGACCTGCAACAGCTACCGCAACCCCGAGCTGCTGGCCGACATGGCCCGCACCGTCGACCACATCTCCGACGGGCGGCTGATCCTCGGCATCGGCGCGGGCTGGTTCCAGCGCGACTACGACTCCTACGGCTACGACTTCGGCACCGCAGGCAGCCGGCTCGACGCCCTGTCCGAGGCGCTGCCCCGGATCCGGTCCCGCTGGCAGGAGCTGAACCCCGCACCGACCCGCGACATCCCGCTGCTGGTCGGCGGGGGAGGAGAGCGGAAGACGCTGCGCTACACCGCCGAGCACGCCACGATCTGGCACGGCTTCGGGGACCCGGAGACGGCCGCGCACAAGTGCGCGGTGCTCGACGGCCACTGCCGCGACATCGGCCGCGACCCCGCGGAGATCGAGCGCTCGGTCGCCGTCGAGAAGTCCCCGGACGAGGTCGGCGAGGCCCTGTACGACACCGGGATCCGGCTGTTCACCACCGGGCAGGACGGGCAGGGTGGCTACGACCTCGGCCGGCTGAAGGACTGGATCGCCTGGCGGGACGAGCGCAACGCCTGACCGTCGCCCTCCGCCTCAGATCGCCCGCAGGAACGGGTCCCGGATGAGGTCCGGGATCCGTTCCGCCGGCACCGCGGGGGCGTAGTACCAGCCCTGCGCGTTCGCGCACCCGTAGTCGCGCAGCCGTTCGGCCTGCTCCGCCGTCTCGACCGCCTCGGCGGTGACCTCCAGGTCCAGCGCGGAGGCCAGCGAGACCAGGGTGCGCAGGATGACGTCGTCGCGTTCGGCGGTCCCGGCGACGAAGTGCCCGGCCAGCTTGAGGACGTGCACCGGGAGGTGCCGCAGGTAGGCCAGGTTCGAGTAGCCGGTGCCGAAGTCGTCGATCGCGATCCGCACGCCCATCCGGTCGAGCTCGCGCAGGGTCGCCGACGGCCGTCCGGGCGAGCCCATCAGGTCGCTCTCGGTCAGCTCGATCTGCAGCCGCTCGGCCGGCCAGTCGTGGCGTTCCAGGGCCGCGGTGACGTCGGCGACCAGGTCGGACTCGCTGATCTGGCGGGCGGCCACGTTCACGCTGATCAGCAGCGGGTCGTCCGGGTGCGAGTCGGCCCAGATCCGGCCCTGCCGCAACGCCTCGTCCAGCACCCGGCGGCCGAGCGGCACCACCAGCCCGGTCTCCTCGGCGAGCGGGATGAAGCGGTCCGGCCCGAGCAGCTCCCCGTCCGGCCGCTGCCAGCGGACCAGTGCCTCGACCCCGATGGTGCGCTCGTCCGCGAGCCGCACCAGCGGCTGGTAGACGACCACGAAGTCGTCGCGGCGCAGGGCCTCGGGCATCTGGGAGGAGAGCTCGAAGCGGCGGACGTCGGACCGGTGGCGCTCGCTGTCGTAGAGCGCGTAGCGGCCGCGCCCGGCACGTTTCGCGGAGTAGAGCGTGGTGTCGGCGGCCCGCATCAGCTCGTCCGGGTCGAGGTCGCCGTCGTGCCGCACGACGCCGACGCTGGCCGAGATCACGATGTCCCGTCCGCCGACCCGCACGGGCCGGCGGACGGTGCCCAGCGCGCGGGTGGCGACGACCTCGAGCGCGGTCCGGTCCGGGGTCCGCTCGACCAGGACGACGAACTCGTCGCCGCCGGTCCGGGCGACCAGGTGCCCGTCCGGTTCCAGGGCGTCGCGCAGCCGGTTCGCCAGCGCCTGCAGCAACCGGTCGCCGGCCTGGTGGCCGAGGGTGTCGTTGACGACCTTGAAACCGTCCAGGTCGAGGTAGCAGACACCCGGCCGGCCGGGCTCGGACTCCGAGTCGGCGATCGCGGTGCCGAGCCGGTCGAAGAACAGCGACCGGTTCGGCAGCCCGGTCAGCGGGTCGTGCGAGGCCTGGTGCTCGAGCCGCTGCTGGAGCTGGACCTGCTCGGTGACGTCGCTGAGCACCGCGACCAGCATCGTGGGCGGGCCGTCGGCCTCCCGCATGGCCGTCACGACCGCGTCGATCCAGACCTCGGCGTCGTCGGCGCGGCGCACCGCCCGCACGATGCGCAGCCGGTCCAGGGACCCGTCGAACAGCCGGGTCCGCTGCCCCCAGAGCTCGGGGGCGTCCGCGCGGGGGACGAAGTCGTCCACGCTCATCCCGGTCAGCTCGTGCCGGCCGTACCCGAGCATGGCGGCGGTCGCCTCGTTCGCCTCGACGCAGCGGCCGAGCCGGTCGAACACGACGATCCCGACGGCGGAGGACTCGAACAGGGCGGTGAAGCGGGCCTCGGAGGTCCAGCGGGCCTCCTCGGCGACCCGGCGGGCGTCCAGCGCGGCGCGGGTGACCTCCTCGTGGTCGGCCAGCACCTGCAGGCGCATCGCCTCGGCGAACCCGCGGGAGAACCCGGCCAGCAGGGCGGAGACCCGGCGCAACCGCGCCGGGGTGTCGGCGGCGGCCTCCAGGTGGTCGCCGATCGCCTGCAGGCTGACCTCCAGCAGGGCCGGGTCGTTCACCCGGGCCCGGACGAGGTCGCGGGCCGCGTCGGCGGCGACGGCCGGGTCGAACCCGCCGGTGAGCGAGGCCCCGCGGAGCCGTTCGACGAGCCGGTCGAGCAGCGGACGGAGCTCGGTCGGCGAGAGGACGGAACGCCGGGTGAGCCCGGTCGTCCACTGGTCGGTGAGCCTGTCCGGCCCCGGCAGCAGGTCGGCGTCGAGAGCCTCACCGTGTGCGGCCCGCACCGGAGCGGCGTCGGCCTGCCGCATCCACCGACCCCCGTTCATCCCGGTGGAGGGACTTCCCTCTCGATCGGTAGCTACCGTAACCGATCCTGTGCCCACAGTGGGCCCGACCGGGTTACATCACGGTCCCGAAAGGACGGCGCCGGCCGGGTCGGATACGCCGTCGGTCACCGCCGTCACCCAGAGGACGGCCTCCCCGGCCTCGTCCGAGGCGGCGAGGTCGATCTCGGCGGTGATCGCCCAGTCCCGGTCCCCGGCCGGGTCGTCGAGGACCTGCCGGACCAGCCAGCGGTCGGCCTCCTCGGTGAGGTCGAACAGCGCGGGGCCACGGGCCTCCGGACCGAACCCGATCCGGTCGTGGACCTCGAAGTACGGGTCGAAGGCCTCCCGCCAGCGCTGCGCGGTCCAGCCGGCATCGGCATCGAGCTCGCCGAGCTGGTCGTAGCGGCCGAGCGCGGCCAGCTCCACCCGGCGGAACAGGGCGTTGCGGACCATCACCCGGAACGCGCGCGGGTTCCCGGTGACGCCGGCGGGGGAGACCGCGACCTCGGCGCCGGGCGGGGTGACCTCGCCGCTCTCGTCCACTCCTGCGGCGAGCTTCTCCCACTCGTCGAGCAGCGACGAGTCGGTCTGCCGGACGAGCTCGCCCAGCCACTCGATGAGGTCGGTGAGCTCCTCGGTGCGGGCGTGCTCGGGCACCGTCTGCCGCAGCGCCCGGTAGGCGTCCGCCAGGTAGCGCAGCACCAGGCCCTCCGAACGGGCGAGCTGGTAGTGCGAGACGTACTCGGTGAAGGTCATCGCCCGCTCGCTCATGTCCCGGACGACGGACTTGGGGGAGAGCACCGCGTCGGCGATCCAGGGCGCGCCGCGCCGGTAGGTCTCCAGCGCGGCGTGCAGCAGCTCGTCGAGCGGCTTGGGGTGGGTGACCTCCTCGAGGCGCGCCATCCGCTCCTCGTACTCCAGCCCCTCGGCCTTCATCGCGGCCACGGCCTCGCCGCGCGCCTTGTTCTGCTGCGCGGCCAGCACCTGCCGCGGGTCGTCGAGGGTGGACTCGATGACCGAGAGCACGTCGAGCGCGTAGGCCGGTGACTCGGCGTCGAGCAGCCCGATCGCGGCGAGTGCGAACGGCGACAGCGGCTGGTTGAGCGCGAAGTCCAGCTGCAGCTCGTCGACGATGCGAACCCGCGGGCGGGCGGCCCCCTCCACGACGTACTCCTCGACCACGCCCGCGGTCCGCAGCGCCCGGTAGATCGCGATCGCCCGCCGCATGTGGGCCAGCTGGCGCTTGCGGGGCTCGTGGTTGTCGGTGAGCAGGTGGAGCATCGCCGCGTAGGTGTCGCCGCCGCGGGAGATCACGTTCAGCAGCAGCGCGTGGGTGACCTCGAACTGGCTGGTCAGTGGCTCGGGACGGGCCTGCTGCAGCTTCTCGAACGAGGTCTGCGACCAGCCGACGAAGCCCTCCGGCGGCTGCTTGCGCTGCACCTTGCGGCGCTTCTTCGGGTCGTCACCGGCCTTGGCCAGTGCCTTGGCGTTCTCGATGTCGTGCTCGGGGGCCTGCGCGACGACGGTGCCGACGGTGTCGTACCCGGCCCGCCCGGCCCGTCCGGCGATCTGGTGGAACTCGCGCGCCTTGAGCGGGCGGACCCGGCGGCCGTCGTACTTGGACAGTGCGGTGAACAGCACCGTCCGGATCGGGACGTTGATCCCGACGCCGAGCGTGTCCGTCCCACAGATGATCTTGAGGAGGCCGGCCTGGGCGAGGGTCTCCACCAGTCGCCGGTAGCGGGGGAGCATCCCGGCGTGGTGCACGCCGATGCCGTGCCGGACCAGCCGGGACAGCGTGCGCCCGAACCCGGAGGTGAACCGGAAGCTCCCGATCGTCTCGGCGATCGCCGCCTTGTCCTCCTTGGAGGTGACGTTGACGCTCATCAGCGCCTGCGCCCGCTCGACGGCGGCCTGCTGGGTGAAGTGCACGATGTAGACCGGCGCCTCCTTCGTGCCCAGCAGCTCGGTGATCGTCTCGTGCAGCGGCTCGACGACGTAGCGGAAGTGCAGCGGTACCGGGCGCTCCACCGAGGTGATCTCGGCGGTCTCCCGGCCGGTGCGCCGGGTGAGGTCGTCGCGGAAGAACGCCGTGTCGCCGAGCGTGGCGCTCATCAGCAGGAACTGCGCCTGCGGCAGCTCGACCAGCGGCACCTGCCAGGCCCAGCCGCGGGACGGTTCGGCGTAGAAGTGGAACTCGTCCATCACCACCGACCCGACGTCGGCCCCGGACCCGGTGCGCAGCGCCAGGTTCGCCAGGATCTCCGCGGTGCAGCAGATGATCGGCGCCTTCTCGTTCACCGCGGCGTCGCCGGTCAGCATGCCGACCTTGTCCGCGCCGAACACCTCGACCAGTGCGAAGAACTTCTCGCTGACCAGCGCCTTGATCGGCGCGGTGTAGAAGGTCCGCTCGCCCCGGGCCAGCGACGCCGCGTGCGCGCCGATCGCGACGAGCGACTTCCCGGACCCGGTCGGCGTCGACAGGATGACGTTCGCGCCGGTCACCAGTTCCAGCAGCGCCTCCTCCTGCGCGGGGTACAGCGACAGGCCACGCTCGTCGAACGCCCAGTCGGCGAAGGTCTCCACCAGGTCGGCGGGATCGAAGTCGGGCGTACGGGGGAGCCGGTCGGTGAGCGTCATGATGGCCCCATTGTCGCAAGTCCGCTCCCGACTACGGTGGAGCCCGTGGTGCGGGCCGGTGCGTCGGGCGGGAGCCCCTCGGCCATGCCCGATCTCGTCCCGCCGATGCTGCCCGCGACCGGGGAGCTCGCCGACGCCACCGACGCCTCCCGGTGGGCCGTCGAGTTCGGCTGGGAGGGCCACCGCTGTGTGGCCTACGTGCGCCCCGACCGGGTGCGGCTGCTCTCCTCGACCGCGCGCAGCGTGACCGGGTCGTTCCCGGAGCTCGGTGCGCTCGCGGCGCAGGGTCCGCCCGGCGGCATGGTGCTCGACGGCACCGTCGTCGCCCTCGACGAGGCCGGCCGCCCGTCGCGCGGGCCGCTGCTGCGCCGCACCGCGACCGTCGCACCGGAGGCCGCGCTGCGCGCCGAGGTACCGGTCGGCTACGTGGTCACCGACCTGCTGTGGGCCGACGGCCGACGGGTGCTGGAACTGCCCTACCGCCGGCGCCGGGCCGCGCTGGAGGAGCTGGGGCTGGGCGGGCCGTCGATCCTGGTGCCGCCGTCGTTCGGGCTGGACGAGGCGGACCTGGTGGCCCGCACCGCCGAGCACTACGGCCTGGACGGGCTGCACCTCAAGCGGCTCGACGTCGCCTACCAGCCCGGCCGGCGCACCCGGAACTGGCTGCGGGTGCCGCTGCGCCGGCGACGGCAGGTGCTCGTCGCGGGGTGGGTGCCCGCGGGCCGGGCGGGCTGGGACCGCCGGGAGCGGATCGCGGCGGTGCTGCTCGCGCTGCCCGGGCCGGACGGCCCCCGGTACGTCGGGCGGGTCGGGATGGGCGCCGCCGACGCCGACGCCGGCACGATCGCGGGGGCGCGCGGCGGAGCGGGCACGAGGGCGCCGGCCGACGTCCCGGCCGAGATCGCCGGGGAGGCGCGGTGGGTCGTGCCGGGCCTGGTCGCCGCCGTCGAGCACCGGGGGTGGACGGCGGCGGGCCGGCTGGCCCTGCCGGCCTACCGCGGCCTCGTGCCCCCCGAGGACCAGGACCCCGAACTGACCCCCGGCCCCGGCGCCCGTTCCGGTGCCGACTCATGGAGCACTGGTTCGGGAATACCGGACCAGAGCTCCGTGAGTCGGGCGACTGCCGGGGGGTCGGTGGCGCGTGACCCCCGGCTCGGTGCCGGTGGCGGCACGGGGGCCGGTGGCGACTCCGCTCGGAGTGATGCTCCGTCCTCCGAGGGGGCCGCCGGTCAGGGGGCCACCGGTGACGGGGCTGCCGGCGTCGGTTCCGGGGACGGCGTCGCGGCCTGGCACGGCCCGCTCTCCCGCCGGCTGGAACAGCACTTCGTCTACAACACCCTCAACACCATCGCCTCCCTGGTCCGCACCGACCCGCCGCGCGCCCGGGAGCTGCTGCTCGGCTTCGCCGACCTGTCCCGCGCGGCCGACCGCGCCGATGCGCCCGAGAGCCGGCTCGACGAGGAGCTCGCCGCGGTCCGCGCCTACCTGCAGATCGAGCGGACCCGGTTCGGTGCCCGGCTCGACACCGAGGTCGACGACCCGGCCGCCGCCGGCATCGACCCCGCCGCGCCCGTCCTGCCGCTGTCCCTGCTCGCCGCGGTCCGGCGCGCGGTCCAGGAACGGATCGAGCCGGAGCCCCGCGGCGGCGCCGTCGCCGTCCGGTTCGGGATCGAGGACGGCCGGCCGTCGTGCCGGGTCGAGGTACGGGTCGCCGGCGACTCCCCGGACACCGCTGATGGCCCGTTCGTCCTGTTCCGCGTGCCGCTGGTCGCGCCCGTCCCCGAGTGATCCACAACGGAGTGCCCCGGGGCGACGGAACTGCACCGATCCGGATAGCGTGCGCGCCATGCTGGGGCTCCCCGACGGCGCACGCGCCTGTCTGTTCGACCTCGACGGCGTGCTCACCGACACCGCGAGCGTGCACGCCGCGGCCTGGAAGCAGATGTTCGACGAGTACCTGGAGCACCGGGACGGGCCGGGTTTCCGGCCGTTCGACGTGGCGGGCGACTACGGGCCCTACGTCGACGGCAAACCGCGGCTCGACGGCACCCGCAGCTTCCTCGCCTCGCGCGGGATCGACCTGCCCGAGGGCAGCCCGGACGACGACGCCGACACCGAGACCCTCTGGGGTCTGTCGACCCGCAAGAACGACCTCGTGCAGGTCAACATCCGGACCAAGGGCGTCGACGTCTACCCGGGCTCGCGCCGCTACCTGGAGGCGGTCCGCGACGCCGGGCTGGCCACCGCCGTCGTCTCCTCGAGCGCGAACGCCGAGCAGATCCTGCGGGTCACCGGGCTCGAGACGTTCATCGACCACCGGGTCGACGGCGTCACCGCCCGCGAGCGGGGCCTGCCCGGCAAGCCCGCGCCCGACACCTTCCTCGCCGCCGCGGCCGACCTGGACGTGGCGAAGTCCGCCGCCGTGGTGTTCGAGGACGCGCTGGCCGGTGTGCAGGCCGGCCGCGCCGGCGGGTTCGGCGCCGTGATCGGCGTCGACCGCCTCGACCAGTCCGACGCGCTCCGCTCCCACGGCGCGGACGTCGTCGTCACCGATCTCGCAGACCTGCTGGAGCGTTCGTGAAGCCCGACCACCTGCCCACCTTCACCGTCGAGCCGTGGGTGATCCGTGAACCCCGCCTCGACCTGGACGCCATGGGCCAGACGGAGTCGGTGTTCGCGCTGTCCAACGGGCACATCGGCCTGCGCGGCAACCTCGACGAGGGCGAGCCGCACGTGCTGCCCGGCACCTACCTCAACTCGTTCTACGAGGTCCGCCCGCTGCCCTACGCCGAGGGCGGCTACGGCTACCCCGAGTCCGGGCAGACGATCATCAACACGACCAACGGCAAGCTGATCCGGCTGCTGGTCGACGACGAGCCGTTCGACCTGCGCTACGGCACCCTGCACCGGCACGAGCGGGTGCTCGACATGCGCGCCGGGACGCTGAACCGCGAGGTCGAGTGGGAGTCCCCGGCCGGGCGCCGGGTCCGGGTGCGCTCGGTCCGGATGGTCTCGCTGACCCAGCGCGCCGTCGCCGCGATCAGCTACGAGGTCGAGCTCGTGAGCACCGGCAACGGCGACGACGACAACGGCGAGGGCGCGCTGCTCGTCCTGCAGTCCGAGCTGGTCGCCAACGAGCAGCTGCCCGGCCGCGACGCCGACGACCCGCGCCTGGACACCGCGCTGGACAACGTGCTCGAGCCCGAGCAGTCCCGGGCCGGCGACTCCGGCGCCACCCTGGTCCACTCGACCCGCAAGTCCGGGCTGCGCTGCGGCGCCGCGATGGAGCACGAGGTCACCGGCCCGGAGGGCATCCAGGTCAGCACCGACGCCAACGAGGACCTGGCCCGCACCACCATCATCGCCCGGGTCAAGCCCGGCGAGACGCTGCGCGTGGTCAAGTACCTGTCCTACGGCTGGTCCTCGCGGCGCAGCCTGCCCGCGGTCTACGACCAGGTCCGGGCCGCGATCGCGGCCGCCCGCTACACCGGGTGGGAGGGGCTGGTCCGCGAGCAGCGCGACTACCTGGACGACTTCTGGGCCACCGCCGACGTCGAGATCGACGGCGACGCCGAGCTGCAGCAGGCCGTCCGGCTGGCGACCTTCCACATCCTGCAGGCCGGTGCCCGCGCCGAGCGCCGCTGCATCCCGGCCAAGGGCCTGACCGCCGACGGTTACGACGGCCACACCTTCTGGGACACCGAGACCTTCTGCCTGCAGGTGCTCTCGTTCGTCGCGCCGGACGCCGCCGCCGACGCGCTGGCCTGGCGCAAGTCGATCCTGCCGCTGGCCTTCGAGCGGGCCGAGACCCTCGGCCTCAAGGGCGCCGCGTTCCCGTGGCGGACCATCCGCGGCCACGAGTGCTCGGGCTACTGGCCGGCCGGCACCGCGGCGTTCCACATCAACGCCGACATCGCCGACGCCGTGAAGCGGCACGTCAACGCGACCGGCGACACCAAGTTCGAGCTCGAGGTCGGCCTCGACATCCTGGTCGCGACGGCGCGGCTGTGGCGCTCGCTGGGCCACCACGACTCGGCGGGCAACTTCCGGATCGACGGCGTCACCGGGCCCGACGAGTACTCCTCGATCGCGGACAACAACGTCTACACCAACCTGATGGCCCAGCAGAACCTGCGCTACGCCGCGGAGGTGGCGGCCAAGCACCCGCGCTCGGCGGCCCGGCTCGGCGTCGACTCCGAGGAGATCGCCTCCTGGCGGGACGCGGCCACCGCGATGCTCATCCCCTACGACGAGCGGCTGCAGGTCCACCCGCAGTCCGAGGGCTTCACCGACCACCAGCGGTGGAACTTCGAGGACACCCCGGCCGAGCGTTACCCGCTGCTGCTGAACTACCCGTACTTCGACCTCTACCGCAAGCAGGTCGTCAAGCAGGCCGACCTCGTGCTGGCCATGCAGATCTTCCCGGACTCCTTCACCGAGGAGCAGAAGCGCCGCAACTTCGCCTACTACGAGGCGATCACGGTGCGGGACTCCTCGCTGTCGGCGTGCACCCAGTCGGTGCTGGCCGCCCGCACCGGGCACCTCGAGCTCGCCCACCAGTACCTCGCCGAGGCGGCGCTGGTCGACCTGCAGGACCTGGCGGGCAACACCGACCACGGCATGCACATCGCCTCGATGGCCGGCACCTGGTCCGCGGTCACGCTCGGTTTCGGCGGGATGCGCTGCGAGTCCGACGGGCTGTCGTTCGACCCGGTGCTGCCGCCGTCGCTGTCCCGGATCTCGTTCGGGCTGAAGTGGCAGGGCCGCCGGATCCGCGTGACGATCACGCCCGAGGAGGTCGAGTACCAGCTGCTCGACGGTGCCCCGATGCGGCTGCGGCACCACGGCGAGCCGATCGCGCTGGACGGCGAGGAGCCGGTCACCGTGCCGACCCCGACGCCGAAGTGGGTCGAGCCGGTCGAGCAGCCCTACGGCCGGGCGCCGCGCCAGCGCGCCTGACCAGGTACCGGACGCCCTCCGCGATACCGGTGAGCAACAGCGCCAGACCCGATCCGGCCGGCGCGGCCAGGATCGGGTCCCCGGCGAACACGGCCCCCGCGAGGACGGTGATCGCCGCGCAGTACAGCGCCCAGGTCACCGAGGCCACGAGCTCGGCCGCGGTGAACCGGCGCGGTGGGTAGCCGATCGTGCCCGCCGTGATCGTCGTCGCGGTGCGCATCCCCGGGAGGTAGCGGCAGACCACCAGCAGCAGGACCCCGCGCGCGGCGAAGCCCCGTGTGGCGCGCTCCACGAGCCGGGGCCCGGCCGATCCGGCGGGCAGCCGGGCCAGGATCCGGCTGCCGCCGGTCCTGCCGATCAGGTAGGAGACGTGGTCGCCGACCAGGGCGCCCGCCGCGGCGGCCACGACGACCGTGGCCATGTCCGGTCGCGCCAGGTCGGTCAGCGTCCCGATCAACGGTGGGCCGCCGTCCGGCGGGTGATCCGGGCGATCACGGTGTGGACGGCGAGCAGCGCCAGGCCCAGCGCCAGACCGGCGACGACGGCGAGCCAGGGCTGCGCCACGACGCGGTCGGCGAGCTGCCCGCCCAGGAGCGCCCCGAGCCCGGTCAGCACCGCCGCGCGGGCCGCGGTGAGCGGGGCGTTCCAGGCGAGGAACCGGCGGTAGGGCACCCCGGCCATCCCGGTCGCCAGGAACGCCGGTACCGCGCCGACGTCCACCAGCTTCGCGCCGATCACGACCCGGGGGAGCTGGGACCGGACCGCGGTACGCAGCTCCTGCCACCGGGCCGCGGTGAGGCCGAGCCGGCCCAGCAGGCGCTCGGTCCGCCGCCCGGTCCCGTAGCGCCCCAGCAGGAACAACAGGCTGTCCGCGATCAGGTCCGCCGCCGTCGCCGCCAGCCAGACCGGCCACCAGCCCAGCGCACCGGCCCCGACCAGCGAGCCGGCCACCAGGGTGGCGACCGGTCCCTCCACCAGCATGACCGGGAACAGCACGGCCGGGGTCAGCACCGGGGGCTCGCGACGAGCTCGTGGTAGACCGCGTCGTACGCGGCGACCGTGTCGGCGGTGTCGTGCCGCTCGGCCAGGGCCCGGGAGCGCTTGCCCATCAGCGCGGCCCGTTCCGGATCGGCGAGGACGGCGACCAGCCGCTCGGCCAGCAGGGCCGGGTCCGCAGGCGGGAACAGGTGGCCGTTGTGGTCCTCGCGGACCAGGTGGTGCAGGGCCGAGCTGTCCGCGCCCAGGACCGGCAGCCCGGACGCCATCGCCTCCAGCATCACGAGACTCTGCAGCTCGGCGGTGCCCGGGTTGACGAAGACGTCCGCCGCCGCGTACGCGGCGGGCAGGTCCGCGTCGTCGACGTACCCGGTGAGCAGCACCGCGCCCGCCACACCGTGGCTGCGGGCCAGGGCCGCCAGCCGGCGTCGCCGGTCACCGTCCCCGACCAGCATCAGCTGTGCACCGGGGATCCGGCGACGCACGGCGGGCAGCGCGTGCACCAGCACGTCGAGGTTCTTCTCCGCGTCGAGCCGGCCGACGTAGGTGATCGTCGGCCGGTGCGCCACCCCGTACCTCGCCCGGAAGGCGGCCGTGTCCGTCCCGGCGCGGAAGCGGGACAGGTCCGTACCGCAGGAGATCGGGCGCACCGGGGCGCGGACCCCGGCCGCCTCGACAAGCTCGGCGGCCCAGGGGGTCGGCGCGGTCACCAGGTCGGCACCGGACAGCGTCCGGGCGGCCGTGGCCCAGGCCCGGCGGTGCAGCCGGTCCCGGAGCACGCCGCGCACCGGCAGGTGGTGGGACACGTTCTCCGGCATGACGTGATGGGTCGCGACGACCGGGATGCCGTGCCCGCGCGCCGCGGTGAGCAGCGCCCGGCCGAGCAGGACGTGGCTCTGCACGTGCACGAGATCGGGGCGGACCGTGTCCAGGATCCGGCCGGCGATCCGGTCGAGCCCCACCGGCGGGCAGACCCGGAAACCACGGCGCAGCAGCACCGGCAGCGACCGGACCCGGTGCTCGACGATCCCGCCACGGCGGGCCGTCCGGCTGGCCGGTGACGGAGCCGGCGCGGCGACGTGCACCTCGTGCGCGGCCGTCAGTCCGGTCGCCAGCCGCCTGCCGAAGGAGGCGGCGCCGTTGACGTCCGGGGGATAGGTGTCGGCTCCGATCAGGATGCGCATGCGACGACGGTGCGGGCCCGGTCGCACCCCGGGCATCGGTCCCCGGAGTCGATCTCCGTACCTCTCCGGTACCGGTCGGGATACCTCCGCGGAACGACGTGACCCCGGGAAACCCCTGGGTATGGTCGGATCGTGCCGGCCATCCGAGCGCGACATGCGTCGCCGACCCTGCTGTGGTGGTTCGGCACGGGCACCCTGGCCGCCCTCCTGCTGGTGGTCTCCTTCCCCGTCACCGCGGCCGTGTACGAGGTGCCGGTCCTGCTGGCCTTCGTGGCCGCCTCGGCACAGGCCGCCGCGTTCCCGCTGGCCCTGGCCCGCCCGGTCGAGGCCACCGCGCTGCAGTTCGGGGCGGTGGCCGTGTTCGCACTGACCATCCCGGTCGCGCAGGGCCCGACGTGGCCGCTGCCGATCCCGGGGCTGATCGCGCTGGTGTTGTTCATGGGGCTGCTCGCGGTCCGGTACCCGTGGCGCCACGCGGTGGCCGCCTGGTGGGCGAGCGTGCTGCTGCTGATCGTCCTGGTGCTGCTGGACCCGGGTGGCCGGACCATCGAGGACGCCGCCGCCGAGCTGATCGTCTACACCAACGCCTCGGTGCTCCTGGCGATCGCGACGCTGGTGCTGCGGCACCGGTCCGGCATCCGCCGGCAGCTGGCCGACGCGCGGCGCGACGTCGCGGTCGAGCAGAGCCGGCGGGCGATGGTGGAGGAGCGCAACCGGATCGCCCGGGAGCTGCACGACGTGGTGGCGCACAGCATGTCGGTGATCCACATGCAGGCCGGTTCGGCGCCGTATCGGATCACGGACATGGATCCGGGGTCGCGGGCCGAGTTCGCCCGGATCAGCGCGGGCGCCCGGACCGCCATCCGCGAGATGCGCCAGCTGCTGAGCGTGCTCCGGGACGAGCACGCCGACCCGTCGCTGGCCCCGGTCCCGGGCCTGGACCGGCTCGCGGAGCTGGTCGACTCGACCCGGCAGGCCGGGGTGACGGTCGAGCTCACGGCGCCCCCGGAGCCGGAGCTGCCGGACACCGTGAGCACGGCGGCGTACCGGATCGTCCAGGAGTCGCTGAGCAACGTCATCCGGCACGCGCACGGGGCACCCACCCGGGTGCGGCTGGACGTGACGCCCGAGGAGGTCGTGATCGACGTGGAGAACGCGGCGCCGGACGGGCCGGCGCCGCCCGCCGCACCCGCGGGGCACGGCCTGCACGGGATGCGCGAGCGGGTGCGCCTGCTGGACGGGACGCTGGACACCGGACCGACCGGCGACGGGGGCTTCCGGGTGCTCGCCCGGCTACCGGGAGACGGCTCGTGATCCGGATCCTGGTGGTGGACGACCAGCCGATGATCCGGGTCGGCATCCGCGCCATCCTGGAGTCCGAACAGGACATGACGGTCGTCGGCGAGGCCGGGAACGGCCGGGACGGGGTGGCGCTCTACCGGCGGACGGTGCCGGACCTGGTCCTGATGGACGTCCGGATGCCGGTCCTGGACGGTCTGGCCGCCGCCGAGGCGGTGCTCGGCCCGGACCGGGTCGAGGGGCACCGGCCGCGGGTGCTGATGCTGACCACGTTCGACCTGGACGACTACATCTACGCGGCGCTGCGGGCCGACGCGAGCGGGTTCCTGCTGAAGGACAGCGCCCCGGACGAGCTGCTGCGCGCGGTCCGGGTGGTCGCGGGTGGCGAGGCGTTGCTCTCGCCGAGCGTCACCACCCGGCTGATCGAGAACTTCGTGGCCGCCCGACCGGTGCAGGGCGCCGCGGCCACCGTGCTCAACGGGCTGACCGACCGGGAGCGCGAGGTGCTCCGGCTGATCGCCCTGGGCATGTCGAACGCCGAGATCGCGGCGACGCTGTTCATCGCGGAGCAGACCACGAAGACCCACGTCAGCCGGGTCCTGCAGAAGCTCGGGCTGCGCGACCGGGTCCAGGCGGTCGTGCTCGGGTACGAGACGGGGCTGGTCAGGCCGGGCGGACGGTAGGCGCGGTCACCGGTCCGGCGTCACAGGTCCAGCATGGCGGTCAGGGCCCGCTCCACCTGCTCCATGGACTCGCCGGGCGCCTCGCCGAGACGCTCGGTCAGCCGCGGGCGCAGCACGGGCTCGATCGTCAGCGCGGACGCCCAGCCGTGCGGATCGACCCGGACCGCCAGCAGGCCACCGGGATCGCTGTCGAGCACCTTCAGCCCGACGACGGTCGGCAGGCCCTCGTCGTCGTTGATCCCGCTCGCGGAGACGATCAGCCGTGCGAGCGACTGCCCGGGACGTTCCAACGCGGGCCGGTAGGCCCAGACCTCGCCGCGACGGATCACACGGAACCGTCGGCGGCCGCGCGCTCGGCCTCGGCGTCGTCCAGGAACGCCGGGCGGTCGGCGAACCAGCGGGCGTGCGAGGCCACGGACTCGCGCAGGGCGTCCTGCTGCACCAGCGACTCGATGTAGGCCGACGCGCCGCCGCGCTCGGCGCCGCAGCGACGGACCCGCTCGGCCGTCCGGGCGTCGACACTGAACGTCATACGCTCCTTCATACGCCGGATCGTACCGGGCGTACCGGGTCTCCCGGCGCACGCGAGAAAGATCGCGCACCACTGGTAGTTTGGTACGTCGCGCCGCTCGACAGCAGGGGGCTCTCCCGCCGCCGGGCCGACGCCGCCGTGAACGTCCCCTCGGTGGAGGATCCCCGCGCCGTGCCCGAAATCGATCCCGCTGCGGACCCCGAGCTCGCCCGTGAGCGCTCCTACGTCGGCATGCTCTACGAGCTGCTCGAGGACCGCCGCCGCGACACCGCGAGGCGGCTGGCCGACACCCTGCGCGAGGAGACCGTCGGCACCCCGCAGGCGCTGACCCAGCGCGACGCCGCCGCGGAGATGCTCACCGGCCGGCTCGCCGCGCTGCGCGCCGCCGAGCACGGGCTGGCGTTCGGCCGGCTCGACGCCGACTCCGGCGAGATCCGCTACGTCGGCCGGATCGGGCTGCTCGACGAGCAGAACGAGTACGAGCCGCTGCTCATGGACTGGCGGGCCCCGGCGGCGCGGCCGTTCTACACCGCGACCGCGGCGAACCCGGAGGAGATGCGCCGGCGCCGGCACCTGCGGACCCGGCTGCGCGAGGTCGTCGCGATCGACGACGAACCGCTGAACCTGGCCGAGATGACCGACGAGGAGGCCGCCCGCTCGGGCTCCGGGCTGACCAGCGAAGCGGCGCTGCTGGCCGCGGTGTCCGAGGCACGCACCGGCCGGATGGGCGACATCGTCGCCACCATCCAGGGCGAGCAGGACCGGATCATCCGCTCGAAGCCGTCCGGGGTGCTGGTCGTGCAGGGCGGGCCCGGCACCGGCAAGACGGCGGTCGCGCTGCACCGCGCGGCCTATCTCCTCTACACCCACCGGGACCGGTTGGCCCGGCGCGGCGTCCTCGTCGTCGGTCCGAACCCGACGTTCCTGCGCTACATCGGACAGGTGCTGCCGTCGCTGGGGGAGACCTCGGTGGTGCTCGGCACGGTCGCGCAGCTCTACCCGGGACTGGACGCTACCCGCCCGGAGCCTCCGGCGACCGCCGAGCTGAAGGGCCGCGCGGAGATGGCGCCGGTGATCGCCGCCGCGGTGCGGGACCGTCAGCAGCTGCCGCGCCGGCCGATCGAGCTGGAGGTCGAGCAGCAGCTCGTGGTGCTGGACCGGGACACCGTCGCCCAGGCCCGCACCCGCGCCCGCCGCTCCCGCAAGCCGCACAACGAGGGACGGCGGATCTTCCGCAAGGAGCTGCTGCGGCTGCTCGCCGAGCAGGTCGCCCGCCGGGTCGGGCAGGGCCTCCTGGACCGCCGCGACGTCGACGACATCCGCGACGAGCTGTCCTCCGCCCCGGTGATCCAGCAGCAGCTGGAGGAGTTCTGGCCGACGCTGTCGCCCGAGCAGCTGCTCACCGACCTGTTCGCCGACCGCAGGCGGCTCAACTCGGTGGCCCGGCGGATCCCGGCCGGCGAGCGCGCCCTGCTCGAGCGGGACGCGCCGGCCGCGGACACGCCCTACGACCGTCGCTGGACCGCCGCCGACGTCGCGCTGCTCGACGAGGCGGCCGAGCTCCTCGGCGACGACGGCGCGGCGCAGGCCGCGGCGGAGGCCGCGGCGCTGCGCGAGGAGGTCGAGTACGCCCAGGGCGTGCTCGACGTGCTCGACCTGGAGGAGGACCTCGACCCGGAGCTGCTGCGCGCCACCGACATCATCGACGCCGACCGGCTGGCCGAGCGGATGCAGGTGTCGCGCTACGACTCCACCGCCGAGCGCGCCGCCGCGGACCGCGAGTGGACCTACGGCCACGTGATCATCGACGAGGCGCAGGAGCTGTCGGCGATGGCGTGGCGGATGGTCATGCGCCGGGCCCCTGCGCGGTCGATGACCCTGGTCGGGGACATCGCGCAGACCGGTGATCGGGGCGGGGCCGGGTCGTGGGACCAGGTGCTGTCCCCGTTCGTCGCGCGGCGCTGGCGGCTGGAGCAGCTGACGGTGAACTACCGGACGCCGTCGGAGATCGCCGACGTCGCCGACGACGTGCTGGCCGAGATCGACGCGTCGCTGGAGCCGCCGTCGTCGGTCCGCTCGACGGGCGCCCCGCCGTGGGCGGCCGTCCTGCCGGCCGGGCCGGAGCGAGACGGTGCGCTGGTCGAGCGGGTCACCGCCGAACGGGACGCGGTCGGCGACGGCCGCACCGCGGTGCTCGCACCCGAGGCCCGGGTGGAGGAGCTGCGGGCGGTGCTGGCCGGCGCGGGGCTGGTCACCACCGATGCCGACGCCGAGGACCTCGACGAGCGGGTGGTGGTGCTGCCGGTGGCCGCGGCGAAGGGTCTGGAGTTCGACGCCGTCGTGGTCGTGGAGCCGCAGGAGCTGCTCGACGAGTCGCCGCGCGGCCTCAACGACCTCTACGTGGCGCTGACCCGGGCCACCCAGCGCCTCGGGGTGCTGCACACCGGGGACCTCCCGCCGGTGCTCAAACGGATCGGGCGCACACCGCACGCGCTCGGGTAGTGGGGCCGGCGACCATCCCGATCGGGTGAACTCCGGCGATACGGTACGAATCATGAGGATCCGTACCGGCCTGGTCACCGCAGCCCTGGCCGCGACCGCACTGGTCGTCACCGCCCTGCCCGCCGCGGCGTCGCCCCCGGCACCGGCGGGATGCGACCCCGGGCTCGCCGTGCCGGGCGCCGAACGTCAGGTCGTGTCCTGTGTGGACGACCTGACCACCACCGGCACCGTCGCGTCCGGACACACCGTCGAGGCGGACTGGGCCGGGCTGACCAGCGAGTCGCTGTCGCGACCCGAGCACCCGGTGCCCGGCGTGCAGGTCGACGGGCACTTCGCCGACGACTCCTCGACCAACACCCACCACGGCTGGGACACCGACTCCCAGTTCGTGCTGCGGCTGCCGGAGCACTGGAACGGCGGCATGGTCGTCTCCGGCTCGCCCGGCAACCGCGCCCAGTACGCAGGAGACCGGGCGATCGCCGACGACGTCCTGGCCCGCGGCTACGCCTTCGCCGCCACCGACAAGGGCAACACCGGCACGGAGTTCCACGTCGGCGCCGGGGCGCCCGGCGACGCCGTCGCCGAGTGGAACATCCGGGTCACCGAACTGACCCGCGCCGCGTCGGAGACCGCGCGGCGGCACTACGGCATGCCGCCGTCGCGGACCCTGATGGCGGGGCTGTCCAACGGCGGGTACCTGGTGCGCTGGCAGCTGGAGAACCACCCCGAGCTCTACGACGGCGGCGTCGACTGGGAGGGCGTGCTGTGGCGGGCCGACGGCCCGAACCTGCTGACCTTCCTGCCGCCGGCGCTGGAGGCCTATCCGGGCTTCCTCGCGGGCGACGAGGCCGCCGCGGACCGGATCCGGGAGGCCGGGTTCGAGCCCGGCTCGGAGTTCCTCTGGCCGTTCCACCACGAGGTCTACTGGCAGCTGACCCAGCAGATCTACCGCGAGGTGTTCGACCCGGCCTACGACGGCCCCGACACCTCCTACGACTACGCCGCCCGCCCGGACGAGGTGCGCGACGCGGTGCGGAAGGTCGAGCTGACCGGCGACATCGGCAAGCCGTTGATCACCGTGCACGGGACGCTGGACACGCTGCTGCCGATCCGCGAGACCTCCGACGTGTACGCCGAGCTCGTCCGCGACGCCGGACGGGGCTCGCTGCACACCTACCACCGGGTCGAGGGCGGCACGCACACCGACGGCCTGGTCGACCAGTACCCCGACCGGCTGGTCCCGTTGGCGCCGGAGTTCCGCAAGGCGGTCGACGAGCTGGAGCAGCAGCTGGCCGGTTAGGTCGGGTGGAGGCCCCGATCCGGGCCTCCACCCGCGCTGGTGCCTACGGCCCGACCTCGAGCAGGGCGACCAGCTCGTCCGATGCGGCCCGCAGGTCCGGCAGGATCTCCTGGGCCCGTTCGCGGGTCCACCGGATCTGCGGCCCGGCGATGCTCAGGGTGCCCACCGCCGGCCGGCCCGCCGTCCCGATCGGGACGGCCAGCACCGCACCGCCGAGCTCGAAGGTGGACTCGGTCCAGGCGTAGCCCTGCTCACGGGCGCGCCGGACCTCCTCCATGGCCTCGGCGACGTCGCGGGCACCGTCCGGCCCGTACCGGTCGATGTCGTCGAATCCCTGTCGCCGGACCAGCGCCTCGGCGCGCCCCGGCGGCAGGGTCGAGAGCCAGGCCAGCCCGCTCGACGAACGGGCCAGCTTGATCTCCCGGCCGTCGTCGGGGTCGAACCGCAGACCGGACCGGGCCCCCTGGGCCTTGGCCACCCACACCAGGGAGTCGTCGCCGTCCTGCAGTCCGAGCCGGACCAGCTCCCCGGACCGGTGGGCGATCCGGTCGAGCAGCGGCTTGGCCAGGTCGACGACCGGGATGCTCGCCAGGTGCCGCAGCGCCTGGGAGACCAGCCGCAGCCCGAGCACGTAGTGCCCGGTCGCCCGGTCCTGGATGAGGTAGCCGAGCTGCACCAGCTCGGTGAGCACCCGGTGTGCCGCGCTCTTGGGCAGGTCGAGCCGGGTCGCGATCTCGCCGAGCGGGAGCCCGGCGATCTCGCCGACCAGCAGGTCGAGCACCGCGAACGAGCGCGGCACGGCGCTACTCATGGGTCCACCTTGCCGCCGGGTGTCTCACCTGTCACGGAGGGCGATGGTCGCCATCCGGCGCACGGCCAGGTCGTAGCCCTGGATGCCGGCACCGGCGATGACGGCCTGAGCCGCCTTGGAGACGAACGAGTGCTGCCGGAACTCCTCCCGCCGATGGATGTTGGTGACGTGCACCTCGATCACCGGCAGCTCGGAGGCGAGCAGCGAGTCCAGGATCGCGACCGAGGTCGTGGTGAACCCGGCCGGGTTGATGATGATCCCGGACGCCCCGGTCCGGGCCGCCTGGATCAGGTCGACCAGCACACCCTCGTGGTTGGACTGGTGGAACTCGATCTCCAGACCGACCTCGGCCGCCGCGCCGCGGGTCAGCGCCTCGGCGTCGTCGAGAGTGTCGTGGCCGTAGATCGCGGGCTCGCGCAGCCCGAGCAGGTTGAGGTTGGGTCCGTTGAGGACCGCCACCGGCTTCACGACGCGTTCCCGGCGGTCGCGCGGACCGAGTTGTAGAACTCCAGGTCCTCGCCGGTGTAGTAGTCGGCGAAGTACGCCTCGGAGCGGTCCATGAACGCCTGGCGGTCGACCTCGTCGCGGTCGATGACCTGCAGCGGGCCGTTCTGGCGCCAGTCCTCGAGGACCTCCTCGGTCTCCCGCTCGACGCACTCGCGGTTCTCCGCGCGCACCTCCTTGACCGTGTCGATCACCGCCTGGCGCTGGGCGTCGTCGAGCCGCTCGAGGGTCGCGTCGGACATGGTCACGTAGTGCAGGCTGACCTGGTGCTCGTTCAGCGAGACGTAGTTCTGCACCTCGTCGTAGCTGCCGGCCTTCGTCCCCACCACCGGGTTCTCCTGGGCCTGCGCGATGCCCTGCTGGAGCGCGACGTAGATCTCCTCGTAGGCGACGGCGACCGGGTTGGCCCCCATCGCGGCGGCGTTGGCGAGGTACTGCGGGGTGTCCGGGAACCGGACGGCCATGCCGGCGAGGTCCTCGGGGCTGCGGATCGGGTCGTTCGAGCTGAACGTGCGCGAGCCGTAGTACCAGGCGTCGACGATCGTCATGTCGGTCGCCTCGTTGAACTCGGCGAACACCTCGGCGGAGTCGTTGTCCAGCCAGTCGAAGGCGTGGTCGACGTCGTCGAAGACGTAGGCCGCGCCGAGCACACCCAGCTTGGGGAACTCGGCGGAGATGCCGGCCTCCTGCAGGTCCATGTCCAGGTCGCCGGCCTGGATCTGGGTGACCCGCTCGGTGTCCGGGCCGAGCTGGCTGCCGGGGAACAGGTCCACCGTGATGCCGAGGCCGGCCGCCTCGATCTTGTCCTTGAACAGCTGCGTCCCGCAGACGACGTTGGGCGCGGTCTCGGGCTGGCTACTGGAGAACGAGAGCGTGATGTCGCCCCCGGGCTCGGCGCCCGCGCCGCCACCGCAGGCGGCGAGCAGCAGGGCGGAGGAGACGGCGGCGGCGGCGAGGCTCGCGCGCCGGCCGGTGCGTCGGGTGGTGGACATGACTCTCCGATCGGTCATTGATACGGGGGAGTGGGGGGTCACTGGAAGCCGAGCAACGTCGGGACCACGGTCACGATCGCAGGGAAGAAGGTGAGCAGGACCAGCACGCAGACCAGCGGGACGAGGAACGGCAGGACGCCGCGGAACACCGCCTCGACCGGGCGCCCGGTCACCGAGCTCATCACGTAGAGCACGGCGCCGACCGGCGGGGTGAGCAGGCCGATCATCAGGTTGACGATCATGACGACGCCGAAGTGGACCGGGTCGACCCCGTAGCTGACGGCCAGGGGCAGCAGCACCGGGACGGTCACGATGATCACCGCGCTGGCGTCGATGAACGCGCCGAGCGCGATCAGCAGCAGGTTCACGATGATCAGGAAGACCAGCGGGTTGTCGGTCAGCGCGGTCATCGCGTCGGCCAGCATCGGCGCGACCCGCTCACGGGCCAGCACCTGGCCGAGGATCCCGGCCGCCCCGATGATGATCATGATGCCGCCGGCCAGGAAGACGGTCTCCTTCGCCGCCTCCCAGAGCACCCGCACCGTCAGGCTCCGGAAGATCAGGCCCAACAGCAGCATGTAGAGGGCCGCGATGCCGGCGGCCTCGGTCGGCGTGAAGAACCCGCCGATGATCCCGCCCAGGATGATCACCGGGGCGCCCATCGGGAGCAGCACCCGCCGCGTCGCGGTGAGCAGGCGGGCGCCGTCGAACGGGACGCTCTGGATGTCCGGGTTGCGGCGCAGCCAGATGAACACGTAGACGAGCAGGCCGAGCGCGATGAGGAGCGCCGGCAGGATCGAGGCGGCGAACAGTGCGCCGGTGGAGATGCTGGCGGTGGCGGCGAACAGCACGGCCGGGATGCTCGGCGGCATCACCGGGCTGACCAGCGTCGAGGCCGCGGTGAGCCCCATCGAGAACCGGGCCGGGTACCCGGCCTTGAGCATCGCCGGGACCTGCACCTTGCCCAGCCCGGCGGCGTCGGCCAGTGCGGAGCCGCTCATCCAGGCGAAGCCGACGCTGGAGGCGACGTTGACGTAGGCGAGGTTGCCGCGGACCTTCGACATCGCGGCCAGGCAGAACTCGAAGATCCGGTCCGCCACACCGAGCCGGTTGGCGACCACGCCGACGAAGATGAACAACGGGACGGCCAGCAGCGGGAAGCTGTTGACGGAGTCGAACACCGCCTTGAGCCCGGACCCGGTGGCGCGGCCGTGGATGGCGTAGTAGGCCAGGCAGGGTCCGATGATCGCGAACGCGACCGGGACCCGGAGCAGGATGAGGGCGAGGATGCCCAGCAGGACGAGCAGCAGTTCCATGCCTCAGCCCTCCGCGTCGGCGACGGTCACGGCGTCGCGCTCCCAGGAGCGGGCGCGCAGGATCTTGACGGCGGCCCGGACGGTGCCGGAGGCGAAGGCGAGCACGAGCAGGCTGTAGACCACCGGCAGCGGCAGCGAGATGACCGTCGTGCTCCGTCCGATGCCGTCGCCGAACAGCGCCACCGCCTCGACCAGCAGCGCCACCATGATCACGAACAGCAGCAGGGACGAGACCAGCTTCAGGGCCGCCGCGCTGCGCTGTCCACGGATCAGGTTGTCGATCACCGAGACGGTGATGTGACCGTTGCGCCCGACCAGGTAACCGATCATGACGAAGGTGAGTCCGGCCAGCGAGTAGCGGGCGATCTCCCCGGCACCCTCCCAGTTCGCGGCGGGCAGGTAGCGGCCCAGCACCTGGATCAGGACACCGGTCAGCATCCCGCCGAGCAGGATCGTGGCGAGCGCGATCTCGATGGTGCCGAGCACGCGCAGCACGCGCGGTTCGCTGGGCGGTGGCAGCGGCGGTTCGGGGGCCGCGTCGGGTGCGGACATGCGGGGAGCCTCTCGGTGCTACGTCTGCGGAGCAGCCGCGCGGGGTGCGTGAGCGGGTCGGGGTCTCAGTGGGCCGGGGTGAGGGAACTCAGGTACGCGGATGCAGAGCGGTACAGGTCGGCGAGGTGGGCGTGGTCGCCGCGGGCCGCCTGGCGGGGCCCGTGCGGGATCTCCACGCTGATCTCGCTGTCGGGGAGCGCGGCGAGGAGCTCGGGGATCGGGATCCCGCCCTCGCCGGGGAGCAGCCGCCGGTCCCGGACCTCGGCGATCGCGACGTCGTGCGGGTCGTCGCTGCCGGCCAGCTCCCGCAGCTCGGGGTCGGCCGGGTCGAGCCGGGCCGGGCCGTCGCAGAGCTGGACGACCGGGAACATCGCGGGGTCGTCGCGGACCGTCTGCAGCGAGGCACCGGTCCGCTGGAAGTGCAGGACGTCGAGCTCCACCCGGCAGCCGGCGTCCCGGGCGATCCGCACCGCCCGGTCGAAGTCGTTCAGCGGGCGGAAGGCGACCGGCTCCAGGATCGGGACGATGCCGTGCTCGCGGGCGTCGGCGCAGATCGCGTTCACCGTACGGACCAGCGAGTCGGGGTCCGGGTCGTCGCCGACGATGTTGAGGAACCGGGCGCCGAGCGCCTGCCCGAGCCCCAGCGCGCCGAGCCAGTCCTCGCGGCGCAACGCGGGGGTGGCCGAGCACACCTCGATGTCGAGGACCTTCATGCCGGTCTCGGCGAGCACGCCACGTAGCGTGTCGAAGTCCGGCGCGTCCACCCCGGTCGGGCAGTAGCCGTCGGTCTCCTGCACCGTCAGCGGGCGCAGTCCGACCTGGCCGAACCCGGCATCCGCAGCGGCCCGCACGAACTCCACGGCCGGTAGACGGATCGCGCTGAGTGGCGCGACTCCGAGCACCATGGGACCTCCATCACTTTTGGAACAGCGTTCCAAAGGTATATAACAGCGCACAGTGATCGCGATACCGGGTGATCACGTGGTCCACGTCACATACCTGCACCGCGTCCGTCATGGTCGACGGAAGGAGATCCATGCCCCGCCCCGCGCGCATCGGCCTGCTCGGAGCCGGTCTCATCGGCACCGAGCACGCCCGCACCCTGGCCCGCATCGACGAGACCGAGCTGGTCGCGGTCGCCGATCCCTCGGACGCCGGCCGGGCGCTGGCCGCCGAGCTGGGTGTCGCCCACCACGACGACTACCGGGCGCTGCTGGCGGCCGGTGGCGTCGACGGCGTGGTCGCCGCGCTGCCCAACCGGATGCACGCCGATGCCGCGGTCGCCGCGATCGAGCACGGTGTCGCGGTGCTGGTGGAGAAGCCGATCGCCGGGACCCTGGACGAGGCCCGCTGGATCACCGAGGCGGCGGACCGGACGGGTGTGCCCGTGCTGGTCGGCCACCAGCGCCGCTACGCCCCCGACGTGGTGGCGGCGAAGGCGCTGCTGGACTCCGGGGCGCTCGGCGAGATCGTGTCGGTCGGGATCCTGTCCACCTGGCGCAAGCACGACTCCTACTTCGACGTCGACTGGCGCCGCACCGCGGGCGGCGGCCCGGTGCTGATTAACCTGATCCACGACCTCGACGCGATCCGCCACCTGGTCGGTGAGATCGACAGCGTCGTCGCGCTGGGCGGGCACACCCGCGGGTTCGAGGTCGCCGACACCGTGGGCGCGGTGCTGCGGTTCGTCGGGGGCGCGCTCGGCACCGCGCTGGTCTCCGACGCGAGCGCGGCACCGTGGAACTGGGACCTGACCTCGGGCTACGGCGCCTACTTCCCGCCCCCGCCGCCCCCGCCCGGCGACGTCTACTTCCTCTCCGGCACCCGCGCTGCGCTGTCGCTGCCGTCGCTGACGCTGTTCACCCACGACGGCGACGCGGACTGGCGCAGCCCGATGCGCACCCGGGTCGTCGAGCGGGTCGAGGCGGACGCCTACACCGAGCAGCTGCGGCACTTCGCCGACGTCGCCCTGCGCCGTTGCCCGCCGTTGATCGACGCCCACGACGGGACGCGCACGCTCGCCGTCGCGCACGCCGTCGAGCAGGCCCAGCAGACCGGCACCACGATCCACATCGACGAGGAGATCGCAGTATGAGCACGGGTACGGCAGCAGAGCGGTACGTCTCTGAGGGGCGGCACGCCGGACGGATCGTCCTGGTCACCGGCGCGAGGGGCGGGCTCGGCTCGGCGGCGTGCGCACGGTTGGCCGCCGAGGGCGCCGTCGTCGTCGCGACCGACCTGAAGGCCCCGGACGGCGCGCTGACCGACACCGGCGGCGAGCTGGCCCTCGACGTCACCGACCCGGACGCGTGGCGCACCGTCGTCGAGGCGGTGACCGGGCGCTACGGCCGGATCGACGCGCTGCTGATGAGCCACGGCTCCCAGGGCCCGGAGTGCCCGATCGACGAGGTGCCCGTCGACGGCTGGGCCCGCACCATGCGGATCAACCTGGACTCCTGCTTCCTCGGTCTGCGCGCGGTCGTGCCGGTGATGCGTGAGCAGGGGCACGGGCGGGTGCTGGTGCTGTCCTCGATCGCCGGGCGGGACGGCAACGAGGCGATGGCCGCCTACTCGGTGGCCAAGGCCGGGGTGATCGCGCTGGCGAAGTCGGCGGCCAAGGACGTCGCCCGGCACGACGTCATGATCAACACCGTCGCCCCGGCGATGTTCCAGACCCCGCTGACCGGCGACCTGAGCCCGGAGCGGAACGCCATGCTGCTGAGCAAGGTCCCGATGGGCCGGATCGGGCAGCCGCCGGAGTTCGCGGCGCTCGCGGCGTGGGCGCTGTCCCCGGAGTGCAGCTACACCACCGGCCACGTGTTCGACCTGACCGGCGGGCGCTACACCGGGGACTGAACCCGGGCCCGGTAGAGGTCGCGCAGCAGCGCGATCTCGGCACCGTGGTGGATGACCTCCCGGTGGATGTGCAGCACCAGCATCGCCAACGGCTGCTCGGCGTAGGGCCCCTCGGCCGGCCCGCACGGCCGGGCGAGCCCGTCGGTGCCCAGCGCGGCGACGCCGTCGACCCACCGGCGGTAGCCCTCGTCGAGCTGGGCCAGCGCCCCGTCGGCGGTGCCGGCGTAGGGGAAGGTCCCGTAGTCCATCGCCGGGCCCCCGAAGTGCGCATGCACCCGCATGCCGAACACGCCGATGATCACGTGCGCCAGCCGCCAGGCGATCGTGGTCACCGGCGGCGGGGAGGGCTCGGGGAACGCGAAGTCGATGACCCGGTCGCCGTCGCCCCAGCCGGGCGGGGTGACCGACTCGCCGCGGCGGCGGACGCTCCAGGCGCCCGGCGCGGGCTCCCAGAGGTACTCGTCGTCGGTGAGGCCCTCCAGGCGGGGACGGAGCAGGGCCTCCCAGTGCCAGGTGAGCTGCTCGCGGAGCTGCCGGTTCCAGTCGAGATCGGTGCTGGCGGTCATGGGCGCGGAGCCTAGGACGCCTCGCGGACGACCGCCGTCCTCGATCCCCGGGCGGCGGCGACCAGCGCCATCGCCAGCCGGAGGTCGTCCGGGCTCCGCTCCGGATGGGACTGGACCCCGAGCACCCAGGCGTCGCCGTCGTACTCGACGGCCTCGACGACCCCGTTCGCCGCCCGGGCGGTGACCCGCAGCCCGCTCCCGAGCCGGTCGATCGCCTGGTGGTGGTGGCAGCGCACCGTCACCGGATCGGTGCCGAGCACCGCGGCGATCCGCGAGCCCGGCTCCGGGGCGATCTCGACCGGCGCGTACACGCCCTCGCCCGCGGAGTGCGCCGCGGCGGTCTCGGCGCCGACGACCTCGGGCAGGTGCTGGTGCAGGCTCCCGCCCAGCGCGACGTTGAGGACCTGGTGGCCCCGGCACACCCCGAGCACCGGGAGCCCCAGCTCGAGCGCGCGGCGGGTGACGGCGAGGTCGGAGGCGTCCCGCTCGATCCGCGGGTCGTCGACCTGCGTGCCCGGGCTCTGCCCGTAGTGCGCGGCGCCGACGTCCGGGCCACCGGTGATCAGCAGGCCGTCGCAGGCGGCGAGCGCGTCCGGGGCGTCGGCGGTCGGCGGCAGCAGCAGCGGGACCCCGCCGGCCGCGGAGACCATGTCGAGGTAGCCGCGGGGGAGCAGCACCGACTCCTCGTCGGACACCACCCAGTACGAGGCGCGCTCGACGTAGGCGGTCAGCCCGATCAGCGGCCGGGTCACTCGTCGCCCCCGCGGACGACGGCGAGCACGTCGTCGCCGTAGCGGGCGAGCTTGCCCTCGCCGATACCGGAGATCGTGCCCAGCGCGGCGCGGTCGCCGGGTGCCCGGGAGGCGATCTCCCGCAGCGTCGCGTCGTGGAAGATCACGTAGGCGGGCACGCCCTGCTCCTTCGCGGCACCGGCCCGCCAGGCCCGCAGCCGTTCGAACACGGGGGCGGCGTCCGCGGACAGCTCGACGGCCGGCTTCGAGCCGCCGCCCGACCGCGAGCGCGGAGCCCGGGCCGCCCGTTCCGGCTCGGTCCGCAGCGTCAGCGGCGTCTCGCCGCGCATCACGGCGGGGGAGTCGTCGGTGAACACCAGCGTCGAGTGCGGCCCGCCGACGGCCAGCAGCCGGCGCGCGACGAGCTGGCGGATCACGCTGCGCCACTGCGGTTCGCTCAGGTCGGCGCCGACGCCGAACACCTTCAGCTCGTCGTGCGAGAACTGCTCGATCTTCGCGGTCCGCCTCCCGAGCAGGATGTCGATCACGTGCACGGCGCCGAAGCTCTGCCGGCGCTCGTTCTTGAGCCGCCAGACCGTCGAGAGCACCTTCTGCGCGGGGACCGTCCCGTCCCAGGACGACACCGGGTTCAGGCACGTGTCGCAGTTCCCGCAGTTCTCCGCGTCCGGCTTCTGCCCGAAGTAGCGCAGCAGCTGGGCGCGCCGGCACTCGGTCGTCTCGCACAGCGCCAGCATCGCGTCGAGGTGCATGCCGAGCCGGCGCTTGTGCGCGGTGTCGCCCTCGGAGTCGTCGATCATCTTGCGCTGCTGGACGACGTCGGCCAGCCCGTAGGCCAGCCACGCCGTCGACGGGTCCCCGTCCCGGCCGGCGCGGCCGGTCTCCTGGTAGTAGCCCTCGACCGACTTCGGCAGGTCGAGATGGGCGACGAACCGGACGTCGGGCTTGTCGATGCCCATGCCGAACGCGATCGTCGCGACCATCACGACGCCGTCCTCGCGCAGGAACCGGGCCTGGTTGTCCCGGCGCACCGCGGCGTCGAGTCCCGCGTGGTAGGGCAGCGCCCGGATGCCCTGCCCGGTGAGGAACTCCGCGGTCTGCTCCACCGACTTGCGGGACAGGCAGTAGACGACGCCCGCGTCCCCGGCGTGCTCGGTGCGCAGGATCTCCAGCAGCTGCTTGCGGGGCTCGTTCTTCGGCGCGATCCGGTACCGGATGTTCGGCCGGTCGAAGCTGGCGACGAAGTGCCGGGCCTGCTCCAGCTCGAGGCGCTGGGCGATCTCGGCCCGGGTGGCCTCGGTGGCCGTCGCGGTGAGCGCGATCCGCGGCACCTGCGGCCAGCGGGTGTGCAGCTCGGAGAGCAGCAGGTAGTCGGGCCGGAAGTCGTGGCCCCACTGGGCGACGCAGTGCGCCTCGTCGATCGCGAACAGCGCGATCGTGCCGCGCTCGAGCAGCCGCACCGTGGACTCCACCCGCAGCCGCTCGGGGGCGAGGTAGAGCAGGTCCAGCTCGCCGGCGAGGAACTGCTGCTCGGTGAGCCGGCGCTCGTCGGCGTCCTGGGTCGAGTTGAGGAACCCGGCCCGCACGCCGAGCGCCCGCATGGCGTCGACCTGGTCCTGCATCAGCGCGATCAGCGGGGAGATGACGACGCCGACGCCGTCCCGGGCCAGCGCCGGGACCTGGTAGCACAGCGACTTGCCGCCACCGGTCGGCATGAGGACCAGCGCGTCCCCGCCGCCGGTGACGTGGGAGACGATCTCCTGCTGGTCGCCGCGGAAGCTGTCGTAGCCGAAGACCCGGCGCAGGATCTCCGCCGGGTCGGAGGACCGGAACGGGACGGCGGGCTCGGCCTCGTCGTGGACGGTGCCCCAGGCGTCGTCCGGCGGGGGCTCCCAGCCCTCGTCCTCCGGCTCGGGCGGGAGCGGGATCTCCTCCGGGGCAGCCACGCCTGCGATCGTACGAGGCCCGGGCCCACCGCCCCGCCGCCCGGTCCCGGTCCGGCACCGCGGGCCGCGGCGGGGTGCGCGCCGTGGCCCACGTCACGCCGCGGCGCGCCGGGGTGCCGGTGGGTGATCACGTGCGCCGCGGCGCGTGGGGGTGTAGCAAGGCACGAGGACACCGTGGCGCGCCGGGAGCGGCGGGCCCGCTCGTGCGAAGGACTCACTGGTGGATCTGAAGATCGGGTACAAGGCGTCGGCCGAGCAGTTCGGCCCGCGTGACCTCGTCGAGTACGCCGTACTGGCCGAGGACCTCGGGCTGGACAGCGTGTGGGCGTCGGACCACTTCCTGCCCTGGCGGCACACCGGCGGGCACGCCCCGGCGGCGCTGCCCTGGATGGCGGCGGTGGGGGAGCGGACGAACCGGGTGCAGATCGGCACCTCGGTGCTGACGCCGACGTTCCGCTACAACCCGGCGGTGCTGGCCCAGGAGTTCGCGACGATGGCGCTGCTGACCGGCAACCGGGTGGCACTCGGCGTCGGGACCGGTGAGGCGCTCAACGAGATCGCCGTGTCCGGGCGCGAGTGGCCGGAGTTCAAGGAGCGCTTCGCGCGGCTGCGCGAGGCCGTGAAGATGATCCGCGCACTGTGGACCGAGGAGTCGGTCAGCACCGAGGGCGAGTACTACACGTTCGTCGACGCGATGATCTACGACCGGCCCGAGCAGCCGGTGCCGATCTACGTCGCCGCGGGTGGGCCGATGGTCGCCCGGTTCGCCGGCCGCTTCGGCGACGGCTTCATCTGCACCTCCGGCAAGGGCATGGACCTCTACACCGAGAAGCTGATCCCCGGCCTGCAGGAGGGCGCGGAGAAGGCCGACCGGGACGCCGGCGCGATCGACCGGATGATCGAGATCAAGATCAGCTACGACCGGGACGCCGAGGCCGCGCGCGAGAACTGCCGGTTCTGGGCGCCGCTGTCACTGACCGCGGACCAGAAGAACTCGGTCGACTCCTCGCAGGAGATGGAGCGGCTCGCCGACGAGCTGCCGCTGGACCAGGTCACGAAGCGGTGGATCGTCGCCTCCGACCCGGACGAGGCCGTCGAGCAGATCCGGCCCTACGTCGACGCCGGGCTCAACCACCTCGTCGTGCACGGGCCGGGCGACGACCAGAACCGGTTCCTCACCCAGTTCGCCTCCGACGTGCTGCCGAAGCTGCGGAAGCTGGGATGAGCACACTGTCGCGGGACGGCCGGGTGCTGCGCTGCCGGATCTCCAACGGCCGGCACGGCACCCTGGACGCCGGCCTCATGGCCGAGGTCACCGACGCCCTGCTGAAGCTGGCCGGTCAGGACCCGTCGTCGCCCGACGCGGTCGGCGCGGTGCTGCTGCACGGCGACGGTGAGAACTTCTGCACCGGCGGCAACGTGCGCGACTTCGCCGCGGCGGACGACCGGCGCGGCTACGTGCAGGGGCTCGCCGAGACCTTCCACGCGCTGCTGCGCCCGCTCGCGGCCTCGCCGGTGCCGACCGTCGCCGCGGTGCCGGGCTGGGCCGCCGGGGCGGGGATGAGCATTGCCCTGGCCTGCGATCTCGGGGTCGGCGGGCGCTCCACCCGGATGCGCCCGGCCTACCCGGGCATCGGCTTCTCCCCGGACGGCGGCATGACCTGGACCCTGCCGCGGCTGGTCGGCGCGGCCCGGGCCCGGCGGATCCTGCTCACCGACGAGGTCCTCGACGCCGACACCCTGATCGACCTGGGGCTGCTCACCGAGGTCGTCGACGACGCCGACGTGGCCGGCCGCGCCGAGACCCTGGCCCGCGGGCTGGCGCGCGGCCCGACGGCCGCGCTCGGCCGGATCCGCGGGCTGCTGGCCCGGACCTGGGACAGCACGCTGGACGACCAGCTCGACGCCGAGGCCAAGTCGATCGGCGCCTGTGCCGCCGGCCCGGAGGGCACCGAGGGCCTGGCCGCCTTCAGCGAGAAGCGGAGCCCCCGCTTCTACGCCTGAGGAATGCCTGCCGCACCCATCCCCGGTCGGAGTTCCGGGTGGGGGATGGCGGGGTGGGACGGGTGGTCAGCGGCCGCTGGCAGGGCTGCCCGCGGCGAGCCGGCGGCCGCGGGGGCCGGGGCGGGTGGTGCCGGGCATACCGACGCCCCAGCGCTGCACCGGCCGGTGCAGGCCCGGGCCGAGCGGCCAGCCGGAGTCCAGCGGGGCGAGGAGCCGGTCCAGCTCCGAGTCCGGTGTGGCGCCGACGCTGTTGCGCAGCAGCCGCTGGAACTCGTCGTACTCGGCGAGCGCGTCGGCGACCTGCCCGCCGGCGAGCAGCGCCTCGACCAGCGCGCGGCGCGAGCGCTCGCGGCTGGGGGCGGTCGCGACCGCCCGGCGGGCGACGGCCACGGCGTCGTCGTGCCGGTCGGCGGCGGTGAGCGTGCCGGACAGTCCCTCCAGGGCGGCGAGCCGCAGCTGCCGGAACCGCTCCCGCTCGACCGCGATCCACGGCGCCGTCCACGACGGCAGGATGTCGGCCTCGAGCAGCCGGGTCTCCGGGGACCCGATCTCCCGCACGGTGCGCAGCGTGCTCGGGGCGGACACCCCGCGGACGAGCAGCAGGGCCTCGGCCAGGTCGACGGTGACGTCGTCGGCCAGGTGCAGCCGGCCGCGGTCGTCGGCGCTCAGCAGGCCGGGGACGTCGATCCCGGCGACGGCCTCGTCGAGCAGCCGGGCCGCGGGTACCGGTCCGACACCCGGCCACAGGTCGGCCGCCAGTGACGACGACGGCTGCGGCCGCGGGTGCACGGCCAGGTAGGCGACCAGCCGGCGGGAGTCGACCGGGAGCGGCACCGGGTGGCCGTCCACCCGCAGGCCGAACGCCCCCAGGACGCGGATCTGTGGCGCGGCCTCGTCGGCGGGCGCGCCGGACGGGTGGGACTCGCGCTGGTCGGTCCTGCGCTGGTCTGCATCACTGGGTCGACAGTGAACGTCGGACATGCCGTTTCCCCGGATCGATCGTGGCGTACGGCCCGCGAGCGGTCGGACGTCGCGGCCGGTGGTGCGCGGGTCGGCCCGAGCGCGTGTGCGGGAGAAGCGCCTGCGCAACGGACCTTCGCGTCGAATGCGGACACGACGGAACCGCACCAGCGCGGACGGCGGGCTTCGTCTCCGCGCCGGTGTCGGTGCGAGGATAGCCGAGGTGGGCGCCCGATGTGTGCTCCGGGTGAGGGATCCGCTCGGCTGTGTGCGCACCGCGGGTGACCACCGGGAGTTCCGGCCCGGGTTCAGGCGCGGGCGAGCAGCCGCACGTGGGTGCCGTCCTCGGCCCGCCAGACGTGCAGGCTGTCGCAGAGCTGGCGGGCGATCCAGGTCCCGCGTCCGCGCGCCTGTGACGGGTGCGGCGGGGCCAGCCCGATCAGCGGAAGCTCGATGGTGCCGCGGTCGTGCACCTCGCAGACCAGCTCACCTCCCCGTGTCCACACCGCGAAACCGGCCTCGGACGACCCGTGCTCGACCGCGTTGGTCGCGATCTCGTTGACCGCCTGCACCATGTCCTCGGCGCGGATCGGGTCGAAACCGCAGGCCCGGGTGGCGTCCTCGACGGTGTCCCGGACCCGGGCGAGCTCGAAGGTGTTGTAGGTGAACCGCTCGTCCGGCGGCCCGAGCAGGTGCGGCGGCGCGAAGGCCCACGCCTCGAGGACCTCGGCCGGTGTGCGGTGGCCGGGGTTGGGCACCAGCTCGCCGCCGCGCAGCTGCAGCGGGTGGTTGGCGACGGCGGCGTCCCCGACCGCGCCGTGCAGCGGCAGCCTCGGGTACACGCACAGCTGGGTCACCGGCAGCCCGGCCAGCGAGATGTTCAGCGCGGCCTCGAGCTCGATCCAGAAGCCGCCGTCGACCCCGTCGAGCTCGGCGTCGTGCGCGGCGACGACGACCACCGGCCGGCCGGCCGAGGCCAGCGCCCGCAGCTCGCGGGCCCGCCACGCCGCGACCGTCTGCCCGGACTCGCGCGCCGACCGGGTCAGCGAGGTGAGCCGCCCGACACCGGTGCCGTCGCCCTCGAGCTCGGCGCGCAGCATCTCCTCGACCGGGTCGGGCACGGCGAGTGCCACCTGCGCCCCGGTGTCCCGGACGGCGACCGCGACGGCCGGCGCCACCCGCTCGACGAGCTCGGCGGGGGAGTCGGCGTGCACCAGGGCGTGCGCGAAACCGCGGGTGCGCGGGGAGGCGTTGACCTGCATCGGCGGGCTCCTACTCGGCTGCCGGGGGGCGGTCGTCGAACGCGAGCTGGGCGGAGAACGCAGCACCGCACCGGTCGAGCAGCCGCGCCACCCGGGGACGCACCCGGTGCAGGACCAGGCGGTGGGTCGCCGGGAACCCCTCCGCGGCCTGCACCAGCGCGGTCGCCGAGGCCACGTCCACGAACCGCACCGAGGCCATGTCCAGGCCGATGTCGGTCGGCGCGTCCGCGGAGCGCAGGACGGTGTCCAAGGTCTGGTGGAGCAGCGAGGTGATCTTCGGGCGGTTGCTGTGGTCGATCTCCCCGGCGAGCCGGGCCCGGCCGACGCCGAGGCGCACGATCCGCAGCAGGCCGTCGTCGTAGGCGGCCGGGACCGCGAGGTGGTCGCGGTGCAGCGCCCGCATGATGTCGATCGACTCGGCCGGGAAGTGGTCGTGGTCGAACGTGCACAGCGCGGTGAGCGCGGTGTCGTTCTCCCGGATGAGCCGGGCGAGCAGGCCGTCGTACTCGGGCAGCGTGCCGGACGCGCCGGGGGCGAGCGCGGCGTGCATCTGGCCGGTCAGCCGGGTGCCCTTCCAGCCGTCGTCGAGCGCGCGGACGACCTCACCGGTGATGCCGGCGTGGATGTCGGGCAACGGGGTCTTGAAGGTCTGCCGGGTGTTCTCCTCGGGCAGGATCTCCAGCTGTCCGAGGCGCAGCGGCTCGTCGACGTCGACGCCGTCCTCGGAGAGCCGGCGCAGCATCGTGTCGGCGGCACCGTCGTCGTCGAAGTAGAGGACCTTCTCCCCGCGGGAGAGCCCCCCGGCGACGAAGCCGGCGGCGATCTCGCCGAGGTGCTCGGTGCTGGCCGGGATCGCGCACACGTGATCACCGGACGAGAGATCGTCCGCAAGCTTGGTCACGTGTCACCTGCCGCGACGCTCCCGCCGGCTCGGCGGGCACGTCGTGTCACGACGTCGAAGGACCTGATCACCGTACGGACGTCCGGACACCGTGTCGCGTGGTAGCGCCCGGCCGGCGCGCCGAACAGACGGTGACGCGCGACGAGCGGGCGGTGATCGACTGGTGGGACGACCGAACGGGTGATCAGGAACGGGTGGTGACCTCGACGGAGGTGGTGGCACTGCCGTTGAGGGTCTGCAGCACCACGCAGTAGCGCTCGGTCAGCCTGATCAGGGTGGCGATCTGCTCCTCGTCCGCCCCGCCGGCGTCGAGGTCGAAGGTCAGCCGGATGTCGCGGAACCCGACCGGGGCGTCCTTCGCGACGCCCAGCGTCCCGCGGAAGTCGAGGTCGCCCTCGGCGCGCACCGTCCCGGAGACTCCGAGCTCGAGCGCCGTGGCGACCGCGCGCAGGGTGACCCCGGCGCAGGCGACGAGCGCCTCCAGCAGCATGTCGCCGGAGCAGAGCTGGGTCCCGTCGCCGCCGGTCGCCGGGTGCAGTCCCGCCTCGGCGAGCGCCTGCCCGGTGGTGACCTTGCAGGCGACCCCGCTGCCGTCGAGCTGCCCGTCCGCGCTCAGCGTGACGACGGCGGAACCCGGGTCGTCGCGGTACTGCTGCTTGAGCGGAGCCTGGATGTCCTTCAGCGATGAAGTGTTCGTGTCCGTCACGCTCCTATCCTCACCCGACCGTGCCCGACCGTGCAGCAGGGACGCGCGGCTAGGCTGGCCGGGTGGCCGGGGACGGGGAGCGAGGGCGCGTGACGGCCGACGTCGGCCGGGGCGTCCGCGGGGCCCGGGAGACCGTTCGCGGGGCCCGGGACACGGTGCGCGACACCGTCCGGGACACGGTGCGGGACTCGGTGCACGAGACCGTGGGCCCGCCGACCGGCGACGACCGGATCTGGACCGTGCCCAACGCGCTGAGCGTGCTGCGGCTGCTCGGCGTCCCGCTGTTCCTGTGGCTGATGCTCGGCCCGGAGGCCGACGGCTGGGCGGTCGCGGTGCTCGCGATCGGCGGGTTCACCGACTGGCTCGACGGCAAGCTCGCCCGGGTGCTGGACCAGTTCAGCCGGTTCGGCGCGATGCTCGACCCGGCGGTGGACCGGCTCTACATCCTCGCCGCGCTGGTCGGCCTGGCCGCGCGCGACATCGTCCCCTGGTGGGCGGTGATCGCGCTGGTCGCCCGCGACGTCGTGCTGGCGGTCTGCGTGTTCGTGCTGCGCCACCGCGGCTACGGCCCGTTCGAGGTCGTCTACCTGGGCAAGGCCGCGACGTTCGTGCTGCTCTACGCCTTCCCGCTGCTGTTGCTCGGCGACGGGCCCTCGACCGCCGAGGCCGTGGTCCGGGTCGTCGCGCACGCGTTCGCGATCTGGGGCGTGGCGCTATACATGTGGTCCGGGGTGCTGTACCTGGCGCAGTTCGTGCTGGCGCTGCGCCGGCCGCTCCCGGCCCCATCGGGCCGTCCCGGTCCCCGGTTCGATCATCCGGGCGACGGGGGATAGGGTCGTCGCGTGAGCTCGGAGATTCCGTCGGACCTGGCCTACACAGAGGCACACGAGTGGGTGCGCGAGACCGGGGACGGGGTGGTCCGGATCGGTATCACCGACCACGCCCAGGGCCAGCTCGGCGACGTCGTGTTCGTCCAGCTGCCGACCGTCGGCGACACCGTCACGGCCGGCGACGCCATGGGTGAGGTCGAGTCGACGAAGTCGGTCTCGGACATCTACGCGCCGGTGGGCGGCGAGGTGGTCGCCGTCAACGAGTCCCTCGACGGCAGCCCGGAGCTGGTCAACTCGGCGCCGTACGCGGACGGCTGGATCGTCGACGTCCGGCTCGGCGACCCGGCGGCGCTGTCCGGCCTGCTCGACGCGGACGCCTACCGCCAGCTCGCCGACGGCTCCTGAGCACCTGGTCGCCGTGCACGCCCGCCGTACGGCGGTACCGCGTATCGCCGCGCGGGGCGGAACGGTAGGTTCGGTGCCCCTGACCGTCGACCGTGGTGCGGGTCACGACCGACCCCGGCACCGCGTGCTTCACCCGGACCGTGTGTCCGGGATTCCCGCTTTCCCGGAGGAGGAGACCCCGAGGTGACCACGAACGACCCGCGCGACGTGCCGCCGGAGCGCGCACCGGAGACCACGTCGGTCTTCCGGGCAGACTTCCTCGCCGACGTGGAACAGCCGAGCGCGGAGCCGGCCGTATCCGGTGTCGACGGGCTGCCCGCCGGGTCGGCGCTGCTGGTCGTCCGGCGCGGTCCGAACGCCGGCTCCCGCTTCCTGCTCGACGTGCCCACCACGAGCGCCGGCCGGCACCCCGACAGCGACATCTTCCTGGACGACGTCACCGTCTCCCGGCGGCACGCGGAGTTCCGCCGCGACGCCGGTGAGTTCGTCGTCGTCGACGTGGGCAGCCTGAACGGCACCTACGTCAACCGCGAGCCGGTGGACACCGCCGTCCTCGCGAACGGCGACGAGGTCCAGATCGGCAAGTTCCGCCTGGTGTTCCTCACCGGGCCCCGGGAGCCCGGCGACCGCGCCTGATCGGCGTCCCGGAGTCGAGCCGACACGCCGTGGACGACGGGCGTGTGACGATCGTCGAAAGGACGCCGTCACACCCCGTCCGGAGGCGCGCGTAGGGGCCCGTGCACGTGTAGCGTCGGAGCGTGTCGGTGGCGGGAGCCATGCTCTCCGGACACGGACTCAGGGCGAGCAAGATGATCACGGCGGCCGGGGTGGCGGTGCCATCCGGGCCGGCCGACAGGCCCGAGAGGGCCGGGGAGGCGGGCTGATGAGCGAGATGCGCGTCGTGGGCGTCCGGGTCGAACTTCCGGCGAACCAGCCGATCCTGTTGCTCCGGGAGACCGACGGGGAGCGTTACCTGCCGATCTGGATCGGGTCGGTGGAGGCCACGGCGATCGCGCTCGAGCAGCAGGGCGTCAAGCCGGCGCGGCCGCTGACCCACGACCTCCTCAAGGACGTCATCGGGGCACTCGGCCGCCGCCTGGAGCAGGTCCGGGTCACCGACCTGCAGGAGGGCACCTTCTACGCGGAGCTGATCTTCGACGGTGGTGTCACGGTCTCCGCGCGGCCGAGCGACTCGATCGCGCTGGCGCTGCGGACCGGGGTCCCGGTGCACGCCGACGAGAGCGTGCTCGCCGAGGCCGGGCTCGTCATTCCCGACGAGCAGGAGGACGAGGTCGAGAAGTTCAAGGAGTTCCTGGACTCGGTCTCGCCGGAGGATTTCCGCGGCGCGCAGCCCGGCTGAGCGGGCTCCCGTCACGGTGCGCGCACGGATCGAGCCGTTCGGCGTCGATCCGGACCGCTCGTCGTGATCTTGGTACCCCTGTCGAGTGATCCACGGCGCTGTCCGGTACGCCCGTGTCGGCGAGCCGCGTTGACCGCCCCGTCCGCCAGGCCTACCGTCATCTGCAGTGATGACATCCATGGAACTCGCCGGTCACCCAGCGTGCAGTGCCGGGGGGCCGGGTTCCACGGAGGGGCCGAGCGAGGGAGACCACGCGGTGCAGACGCCACCACCCGAGGGGCCGGGTCAGGGAGAGCTGTTCCCGGACCCGCTCGTCGGTGAGGGGCTGGACGGGGTGTCCGACAGCCTGGTCGGCTTCCGCGGGCCCACCGCCTGCCAGGTCGTCGGGATCACCTACCGGCAGCTCGACTACTGGGCCCGCACCGGACTGGTCGTCCCGTCGATACGGGGCGCGGCCGGGTCCGGGAGCCAGCGGCTCTACTCCTTCAAGGACGTGCTCGTCCTCAAGATCGTGAAGCGGTTGCTGGACGCCGGGGTCTCGCTGCAGAACATCCGGATCGCCGTCGAGCACCTGCGCCGGCGCGGGATCAGGGATCTGGCCGGCATCACGCTGTTCTCCGACGGCACCACGGTGTACGAGTGCACGTCGCCGGAGGAGGTCGTGGACCTGCTGCAGGGCGGTCAGGGGGTCTTCGGGATCGCCGTGTCCGGTGCGATGCGCGAGATCAGCGGCGTGATCAAGGACTTCCCGTTCGAGCGCGCCGACGGGGGCACCGTCGACGAGTCCCCCGAGGACGAGCTGGCCCGCCGTCGCGCCCGGCGGGCCATCTCCTGAGGGCTCCGCCTACGCGACGGTATCGATGGGCCGCTCCGGCAGGCCTACGCGACCGCCCGGAACGGGTCGTGCTCGGCGAGCAGCTTCTCCATCCGCGCCTGGTCGACCCGGTTGACCACGGTCAGGCTCTCCTGCCGGTCCCGCACGCACTTGGCCAGCGTGAAGGCCGAGGTGATCGCGTACAGGACCGCGATGCCCAGGAATGCCTTCACCCAGCCGTCGACCGGCAGGTAGAGCGTGCCGACCACGACGGCGGCCAGCGAGACGCCGAAGGACAGGACCGCCTGCAGGTGGAACGCGCTGGTCGTGGCGGGCGCGAGGTTCGAGTTGCTGCTGTTCGACATGCCGCAGAGCCTGCCGGGGTGGAATCGCCCCCGACGCCGTGGAATTACGGAAACGGCGGGTATCCTCTGCCCGGTAGTCGTTGACGACACGCGGGAGAGACCCGGCGCAGGTGGCCGGGCGCCGAAGGAGCAACCCCTTCCCGGAACCTCTCAGGCACCCAGGACCGCGTGGCAGAGACGCCTCTGGAAAGCGACGGACAGCGCACCACGTCCGTCCGCCGACGGGGAAAGCCGGAAGCCTCCGGTGAATCTCTCAGGCGCCCGGGCCGCGGGTACGGACAGAGGGGGAGGGCGTGACTGTCATGCCCAGCCCGCTTACGGAGGCGCCGTGAGTTCCAGCCCGCAGCAGGACCGACCGACCCTCGCCGATCTCGAGCGGGGACAGCCCTTCGCCGACCGGCACGTGGGGCCCCGCCCGGACGAGCTCGCGCAGATGCTCGAGACCCTCGGCGTCGCCGACCTCGACGCGCTGGCCGCCCGCGCGCTGCCGGACGCGATCCGCGACCCGGAGCCCGTCGGCGCCTCGCTGCCCGCGCCCGCCGGCGAGGAGGAGATGCTCGCCGAGCTGGGCGAGCTGGCCGCGCGGAACACCGTCACCGTCCCGATGATCGGGCTGGGCTACCACGGCACCCGCACCCCGCCGGTGATCCGCCGCAACGTGCTGGAGAACCCGGCCTGGTACACCGCCTACACGCCGTACCAGCCGGAGATCAGCCAGGGCCGGCTGGAGGCGCTGCTGGCGTTCCAGACGATGGTCTCCGACCTCACGGGGCTGCCGGTCGCCGGCGCCTCGCTGCTCGACGAGGCCACCGCCGCCGCCGAGGCGATGACCCTGCTGCGCCGGGCCGGCCGGTCGAGGAGCCCCCGGTTCGTCGTCGACGCCGACACGCTCCCGCAGACCCTCGACGTGCTGCGCACCCGGGCCGAGCCGCTGGGCATCGAGCTGGAGATCGCCGACCTGTCCGGTGACACGCTGCCCGAGGGCGAGTTCTTCGGGCTGCTGTTGTCCTACCCGGGCGCCTCCGGGCGGATCACCGACCCGGCCGGGCTGATCGAGGCGGCGCACGACCGTGGTGCGCTGGTCGCGGTGGCCGCGGACCTGCTGGCACTGACCGTGCTGACCCCGCCCGGCGAGCTCGGCGCGGACGCCGCCGTCGGCTCCACCCAGCGCTTCGGCGTGCCGCTCGGCTTCGGCGGCCCGCACGCCGCCTACCTGGCGGTGGGCCAGAAGCAGGCCCGCCAGCTGCCCGGCCGCCTGGTCGGGGTCTCCCGGGACGCCGACGGCCACTACGCGCTGCGGCTGGCGTTGCAGACCCGTGAGCAGCACATCCGCCGCGAGAAGGCCACCTCGAACATCTGCACGGCGCAGGTGCTGCTGGCCGTGATGGCCGCCTGCTACGCCGTCTACCACGGGCCCGACGGGCTGCGGTCGATCGCGCAGCGGACACACCGGATGTCCGCGGTGCTGGCCGCCGGTCTGCGTTCCGGCGGGGTCGAGATCGCGCACGAGCACTTCTTCGACACCGTCCTGGCCCGGGTGCCGGGTCGCGCCTCCGCCGTCGTCGACGCCGCGCACGACGCCGGCATCGCGCTGCGGAAGGTCTCCGCCGACGAGGTGGGCGTGTCCACCTCCGAGCTCACCACCGTCGCGCACCTGCAGGCGGTCTGGTCGGCGTTCGGCGTCGGCGAGCCGGCGGTCGACGAGCTCGACGCCGCGACCGCCGACGCCCTGCCCGAGCCGCTGCGGCGCACCAGCGAGTACCTGACCCACCCGACGTTCCACGAGTTCCGGTCGGAGACCGCGCTGATGCGCTGGCTGCGCCGGCTGGCCGACGCCGACCTGGCGCTGGACCGCACGATGATCCCGCTGGGGTCGTGCACGATGAAGCTCAACGCCGCCGCCGAGATGGAGGCGGTGACCTGGCCGCAGTTCTGCGACCTGCACCCGTTCGCACCCGAGGCCGACACCGCGGGCACCCGGGAGATGATCACCCAGCTGGAGACCTGGCTGGCCGACCTGACCGGCTACGCGGCGGTGTCGCTGCAGCCGAACGCGGGCAGCCAGGGCGAGTTCGCCGGGCTGCTGGCGATCGCGGCCTACCACCGCTCCCGCGGCCAGACCGAGCGCGACGTCTGCCTGATCCCGGCGTCGGCGCACGGCACCAACGCCGCCTCGGCGATCATGGCCGGGATGCGGGTGGTCGTGGTCGGCACCGACGCGCAGGGGAACGTCGACCTCGACGACCTGCGCGCCAAGGTCGCCGAGCACGGCGACCGGCTGTCCGCCCTGATGATCACCTACCCGTCCACCCACGGGGTCTACGAGGCGCAGGTCCGCGAGGTCTGCGGCGCGGTGCACGAGGCCGGGGGACAGGTCTACGTGGACGGCGCCAACCTCAACGCGCTGGTCGGGGTGGCCCGCCCGGGTGCCTTCGGCGGCGACGTCAGCCACCTGAACCTGCACAAGACGTTCTGCATCCCGCACGGCGGGGGTGGCCCGGGCGTCGGCCCGGTCGCGGTGGCCGAGCACCTGGCCCCGTTCCTGCCCGGTGCCGGAGAGGTGGGCCCGGTGTCGGCCGCGCGGTACGGCAGCCCCGGCGTGCTGCCGATCTCCTGGGCCTACGTCCGGATGATGGGTCTCGACGGGATGCGCCGGGCGACGCTCACCGCGGTCGCCGCCGCGAACTACGTCGCCAGGCGCCTCGAGGGGCACTACCCGGTGCTGTACTCCGGTGTGGACGGCTCCGTCGCCCACGAATGCATCCTCGACCTTCGGACGATCACCAAGGACACCGGTGTGACCGTGGACGACGTCGCCAAGCGGCTCATCGACCACGGCATCCACGCGCCGACCATGTCGTTCCCGGTCGCCGGGACCCTGATGGTGGAGCCCACCGAGTCCGAGGACCTGCCCGAGATCGAGCGCTTCGTCCAGGCGATGATCTCGATCAAGGGCGAGATCGACCGGGTCGCCGCGGGGGAGTGGCCGGCCGACGACAACCCGCTGCGCAACGCCCCGCACACCGCGGCCTGCCTGGCCGACGACAAGTGGGACCACCCGTACCCGCGGGAGCTGGCCGCCTACCCGACCGGCGGGACGCCGGGGGTGCACGACCGCAAGGTGTGGCCGCCGGTGCGGCGGATCGACGGGGCGCACGGGGACCGGAACCTGGTCTGCTCCTGCCCGCCGCCGGACGCCTTCGCCTAGCGGTTCGTGAGTGCTCGTCGTGGTCCCGACCACGTGTCTGCGCTCAGGACGAGCACTCACAAACCCGACGGGCTCAGCGAGACGGTGGCGTCCGGCCGGCGGACCAGCCGGTGCGCGGTCCAGGTCAGCAGGCCGAGGCTGATCACGGCGAGGATGCCGTAGACGACGAGTCCGCCGAGGCCGTCCCAGACGGTGTGCAGCGTGACCGCCACGATGAACACCACGACCGCCCCGGCGGCGGCGCTGCCGGTGCGGTGCCGGACGGCGTGCCAGAGTGCCGCGGCGGTGAGCCCGGTCCAGGCCATGTGCGCGGCCGGGCTGAGCAGTCCGCGCAGCAGCAGGACCTCACCGATCTCGGAGAGGTCGCCACCGGAGCGGAGGGTGACGACGAAGCCGTAGCCCATCGTCTCCAGGGCCGCGAAGCCCGCGCCGGAGGCGACCCCGACCAGCAGGCCGTCCGCGGGGTGGGTGTGGCGGAGGGTGAACAGCAGGACCGCCAGCGGCGCGAGCAGCTTCGCCGACTCCTCGATCAGCGCCACGCCGACCATCGGCAGCGCACCGAGCTCGGCCTGCGCGTCGTACTCCAGCACCCCGGCCGTGACCACGCCGACGACGCCGCCGAGGAACGCGATCAGGCCGATCGTCCCGGACCGCAGCGAGTAGTCGAGCCGGCGGCCCAGCACGAAGGTGACGAACGCGGCCGGGGCCACCGCCGCGCCGAGCAGGATCAGCGACGGCACCAGGTTGGGGTTCCGGGTGACCAGCAGCGCCTGCCGGACCATCTCGAACAGGCCGACCCCGACCACCAGCACGACCAGCCACACCCAGCGCCGCAACACCCGAACCCCCGGTCCCGGCCGGTACCGGTGACGACCGGCCGGGCCGCAACGTAACGCGGCGATGGGGGAGCGGCGACCGGACCGGGACCGTTTCCCCCGGTCAGGGGGCCGCCGGGTCCACCGGTGAACACGATCTCGGCGCGATTGCGGCCGTCCCTGACCGGATCCGCTCCGGATCCGTGATCAGACCGGGACCGCCGCGCGGCCGATCCGGGAACGGCGGTGGGCGGCCATCCGGACCGGGGCGTCGGCCCAGCCGTGACCGTCGTGTCCGCCGGTGCGCTGCACCAGGCTCAGGAACAGCCGTCCGCCGAGCAGCTCGGTGCAGACCTGCAGGAACTCACCGTGCTCGTCGCGCTCGTGCAGCACGCCCAGCTCGCGGTAGGTCGCGATCAGCTCGGCGGGCAGCTCGAGGCGGGCGGCCAGGTCGTCGTGGTAGTTCGCCGGGACCGGCAGCAGAGGCACCCCGGCGTCCCGGGCGGCGGCGGCGGTGGCCAGGACGTCGTCGGTGGCGAGCGCGACGTACTGCGGGTCGGCCACCGCGGGGCTCCACTCACCTCGGCGCAACAGGGAGACCGTCAGCGCGATCCGGACCCGCCGGGCCTCGTCGGCCACGGCGCGGCTGCGGACCAGGCCGAACGGCGCGGCGAACTCGCCGTCGGCGATCGGGGCCAGGCCGAGCACCGAGTGGTGGAACAGGACGGCCTCGTCGAAGGCGTCGTAGGGCTGGGTGAGACCGAGGTGGTCGATCCCGGTGATCCCGGTGCCGGCCGCGCGCGGCTCGTCGGTGGCGACGAAGTCGTGCGACCAGACCGGGCCGGAGCCGTCGGTCCCGGTGCCGCCGTCGGTGCGGCAGAAGAACACCGAGGTCCCGTCCGGGGCGGCGATCTCGGCGAGGTCGGCCTCGCCGGGGCCGGTCGTGCGGGGCAGCGGTGGGGCGCAGAGCCGGGCCGCCCGCCGCGCCGAGGCGGCCGGATCCGGGGACTCGACGGCGATCGCGGCGATCGCGCTGCCGTCCGCGCCGGCCGCGTTGACCAGCACCCGGGCGTCGCCCTGCTCGTAGCGTTCGACCTGCTTGGTCCGATGCACCCCGGTCCGGCTGAACCCGAGCGCGCGCAGCACCCGGCCGAGCTCGGGCCCGGCCGCCAGCTCGACGAACGCGGTGCCGGTCGGCGCGGGCGGCGTGGTGCCGACCGGGTCGGTGCCGGCGCCGCGGGCGGCGGCCTCCTCGGCGAGCGCGAGCAGCGACCGGCGGGCGTCGACGGCGGTCCGGATCGGGTCGGCCTGCCGGAAGACGTCGTTGAACACCTCGAGCGACAACGGCCCGGTGTAGCCGGCGGCGAGCACCGGGGCGAGGAACGCCGGCAGGTCGAACCCGCCCTGGCCGGGGAACAGCCGGTGGTGGCGGCTCCAGCTCAGCACGTCCATGGACAGCTCGCGGGCGTCGGCGAGCTGGAGGAAGAACAGCTTCTCGCCGGGCACCTCGGTGGCGATCGGGGCCGGGTCGGAGCCGCGGGCCAGCACGTGGAACGAGTCCAGGCACAGGCCCAGCGCCGGGTGGTCGGCGTCGCGCACCGCGCGCCAGGACGCGTCCCAGGTGTCGACGTGCCGGCCCCAGGCGAGCGCCTCGTAGGCGATCCGCATGCCGCGCTCGTGTGCCCGGCCGGCCAGGGTGTGCAGCTGCCCGGCGAGCCGGTCGGGGTCGCCGACGGCGTCGGGGGAGACCGACGAGCAGACGAGCACGGTGTCCGCGCCGAGCCCGGCCATCACCTCGAACGCGGCGTCCGCGCGGCGCAGGTTGGCCGCGAACCGCTCCGGGTCGGTCGAGTCGATGTCGCGCAGCGGCTGGTAGAGGTCGACCGACAGGCCCAGGTCGCGGCAACGATCGCCGATCCCGGCCGGTGACAGCGGGTCGGCGACGAGATCCGGGGCGAAGATCTCGACGCCGTCGAAGCCGGCGGTCGCGATCGCCTCCAGCTTGTCCTCCAGCGTGCCGGACACGCAGACGGTGGCCAGCGACAGGCGCGGCAGCTCAGGCGACACGACCGGTTCCCTCCTCGGCGGTGATCATCTCCGCCAGGTGCGCGAGCATACGTGCGGTGTCCGGGACGCGGCCGGTGAACAGCCGGAACGCCTCGGCGGCCTGGTGCACGGCCATCCGGCCGCCGTCGACGGTCCGGCACCCCGCCGCGCGGGCGGCCTGCAGCAACGCGGTGTCCAGCGGCCGGTAGACGATCTCGGCGACCCAGGGCCGGCCCGCCAGCAGGCCGGCGTCGAACGGCATGCCGGGGTGCTCGGCCATGCCGACCGGGGTGGCGTGGACCAGCCCGCCGGCGCGCGTGACCAGCCCGTCGAGCGCCGGGCGGGGATGCCCGGTGGCAGTCGCGCCGGGGGCCAGGTGCGGGGTCAGGGTCGTCGCCAGCGCGGTGGCACGGGCGGCGTCGACGTCGACCACGTGCAGCTCCCGCACGCCCCTCCGGGCCAGCGCGTACCCGGCGGCCGCCCCCGCCCCGCCCGCGCCGAGCAGCACGACGTTCTCCAGTGACGCGCCCGGGAGGCCCTCGCGCAGGCCGTCGCCGAACCCGGTCCAGTCGGTGTTGTGGCCGGTCAGCGTGCCGTCCGGTCCGATCACGACGGTGTTGACGGCGCCGATCGCCGCGGCGTCGGGCGCGAGCGTGTCGAGGTGGCCGAGGACCAGCTGTTTGCAGGGATGGGTGACGTTGAGGCCGAGGTAGCCCTCGACGCGGGCGCGGGCGAGCAGGTCGCCGACGTCGGCGGGCCCGGCGCCGAGCTCGGCGAGGTCCCAGCGCAGGTAGCGCAGCGCCATCCCGAGCGCGACGGCCTCCCGCTCGTGCAGGGCGGGGGACAGGGACGGACCGATCCCGGCCCCGATCAACCCCGTCCGCAGGACGGCGGTCTCGATGCTGCTCTGCACCATTCCTCCTCAGTGTTTGTACCGTACGGTTAGTTGTACCGGACAGTTCGGGCGCGGCACCAGGGGTCGGGTCACCCGCGGCAGTAGGTTCGGGAGGTACCCGGGTACGAGGAGGTCGGCGGAGTGACGGCGGTTCCGGAGGAGACGGGCCAGCGCGACCCGGAGCGGCAGCGCGACCCGGAGCGGACGAAGGCGGAGATCCTCGACACCGCGACCGCGGAGTTCGCCGCCCGCGGGCTGGCCGGGGCCCGGGTCGACGAGATCGCCGCGCGGACCCGCACCACCAAGCGGATGCTCTACTACTACTTCGGCTCCAAGCAGGGTCTGTACCTGGCCGTGCTGGAACGTGCCTACGTCGGGATCCGGGCCCTGGAGCGGGACCTCGAGGTGTCCCACCTCGACCCCGCGCGCGCCGTGCGTGCCCTCGCGGAGCTGACCTTCGACCATCACGAGGCGCACCCGGAGTTCCTGCGGCTGGTCGCGATCGAGAACATCCACGAGGCCGAGCACCTGCGGACCTCGCCGGTGCTGCCCGGGCTGGCCGGCCCCGCGGTCGACGTGCTCGGGGGGATCCTCGACCGCGGCCGGCGCTGCGGACTGTTCCGCGACGACGTCGACGCCCTCGACGTGCACATGCTGATCAGTTCGTTCTGTGTGTTCCGGCTGTCCAACCGGCACACCTTCTCGGCGATCTTCGGCCGCGACCTGCTCGACCCCGGGCGCCGCGCGCACTACCGGCGGATGGTCGGCGACCTGGTCGTCGAGTACCTCACCGCGCACGTGGGCCGGGTCTGACCCCTCCTCTTGACAACGCTGCGCGCAACAACTCACCATCCGGTACGTAACCAGACGGTACAAAGCGCGTAGGCCTGCGCGCCGTGCCTGCAACGACGCACACGCCTGGAGGACCCGGTGAGTCCCACTCCGTCACCCGCCCCCGCGGCGGGCGAACTCCCTCCGACGGCCCAGCCGACACGGGCCGCCGCGGCCGCCTGGGTCGGCAGCGCCCTGGAGTACTACGACTTCTTCATCTACGGCACGGCGGCGGCCCTGGTGTTCAACCGGGTGTTCTTCCCGGACTCCAGCCCGGTCGCCGGCACCCTGCTCGCGCTGGCCACGTTCGGCTTCGGGTACGTGGCCCGGCCGCTGGGCGCGGTGTTGTTCGGGCACATCGGGGACCGCCTCGGCCGCAAGAAGGTCCTGGTCGCGACCCTGCTGCTGATGGGCTTCGCCACCCTGGCCATCGGCTTCCTCCCCACCTACGACCAGGTCGGGGCGCTGGCGCCGGCGCTGCTGGTGACGTGCCGGCTTCTGCAGGGGCTGTCCGCGGGCGGTGAGCAGGCCGGGGCGAACTCGATGACGCTGGAGCACTCGCCGCAGCACCGGCGGGCGTTCTTCACCAGCTTCACGCTGTCCGGCACCCAGGGCGGTCAGATCCTGGCCACCGCGGTGTTCCTGCCGGTCGCGCTGCTGCCCGAGGAGGCGCTGCTGAGCTGGGGCTGGCGAGTGCCGTTCTGGGCCAGCGTGCTCGTGCTGATCGCAGGCGTCGTCATCCGCCGCACGCTGCACGAGACCCCGGTGTTCGAGGCCGAGATCGCCGAGCCCGCCGGGCCCACGCCCTCGAAGCGCGACCAACTGCCCCTCGCCGCACTGCTGCGCGGGCACTGGCCGAACCTGCTGCGGGTCACCCTCGCCGCGACGGTCGCATCGGTGAGCACCCTGATGACCGTGTTCGCGCTGTCGTTCGCGGTGAACACCGTCGGCCTGGAGCGCTCGACGATGCTGTGGGTGGTCGTCTGCGCCAACGTCGTCGCGCTCGCGGCGATCCCGGCCTTCGCGACGCTGGCCGACCGGATCGGCCGCCGCCCGGTGTTCATCTCCGGCGCGCTGGGCAGCGCGGTCGCGCTGGCCGCCTACCTCTGGGCGGTCTCGACCGGGGACCTGGTGCTGATCTTCGCCACCGGCATCCTGCTCTCCGGGGTGGTCTACAGCGCCGCCAACGGTGTCTGGCCGTCCCTCTACGGCGAGATGTTCCCGGCGAAGGTGCGGCTGACCGGAATGGCCGTCGGGACCCAGATCGGGTTCGCGCTCGGCGGCTTCGCGCCCACCATCGCCACCGCGCTGGCCGGGGACTCCGCCGCGGGCTGGCTGCCGGTGGCGGTCTTCGGTGCGGTGATCTGCGCGGTCGCCGCGGCGTCGGCCTACAGCGCCCGGGAGACCGCGCACCTGACCCTGGAGGAGATCGAGGTCGTGCAGGACCGGGAGCCGAGGACCGTACGGGCCGGGGCCTAGGACGTGTCTCTCGCGGTCCGGGATCACGGTGCGCGAGGGCTGTTCCGGTAGGCGGTGACGACCTCGGCGGGAATGCGTCCGCGGTCCGAGACGACGAAGCCGTTGCGGCGGGCCCAGGCCCGGACACCGTGATCGTGCCGGCGGCTCGACGACGGCGCGGCGGTCCCGCGGGGCGCGCCGCGTCGCGCCGAGCCGACGAACGGAGCGAGTGAGTCGCGCAGTCGCGCAGCATGATTGCGACTGAGGTCGATCTCGAAGTGTCGGCCGTCGAGGGCGAAGGACACGGTCTCGTCGGCCTCCTCCCCGGTGAGGTCGTCGACGAGGCGGACGGTGTGGAGCAGGGCCACGGGGGCGTCACTCTCCGAAGAACGATCGACGGCTAGCGGCCGACCATGCTCATCCCGGCGTCGTTGTACCGGTTCCCGGCGACGCCGGCCCGGTCGACGACGGCGTCGAGACCGGCGACGTCGTCGGCGGAGAGCGCGACGCGGGTGGCGCCGATGTTCTCCTCGACCCGCTCGAGCCGGCGCGTTCCGGGGATGGGCACGATCCACGGGTGGCGGCCGAGCAGCCAGGCCAGTGCGATCTGGCCCGGGGTCGCTCCGCGCTCGTCGGCGAGCGCGCGGACGTGGTCGACCAGCACCTGGTTGGCCGTGCGGTTGTCCTCGCTGAACCGCGGGATCCTCGTGCGGATGTCGCCCTCCGAGAAGGTCGTGTCCGATCCGACCGTGCCGGTGAGGAACCCCTTGCCGAGCGGGCTGAACGGCACGAATCCGATGCCGAGCTCGGCGCAGGTGGGGAGGACCTCGGGTTCCGGATCGCGCGTCCAGATCGAGTACTCGCTCTGCACCGCGGTGACGGGGAAGGCGGCGTGGGCGCGCCGGATGGTCGCCGCGCCGGCTTCGGAGAGGCCCAAATGACGGACCTTCCCCGCCGCGACCAGCTCGCCGACGGCGCCCGCGACCTCCTCGATCGGCACGTCGGGGTCGACGCGGTGCTGGTAGAACAGATCGATCGTCTCGATCCCGAGGCGTTGCAGCGAGCCGTCGGCGACCCGGCGGATCTGTTCGGGGCTGCTGTCGAGGCCGGCCATGGCCCCGTCGCGGATGTCCCAGCCGAACTTGGTCGCGATCACGACCTGCTCGCGGACCGGGCGCAGCGCCTCACCGACCAGTTCCTCGTTGACGTAGGGGCCGTACACCTCGGCCGTGTCGACGAACGTGACTCCGCGTTCGACCGCGGCCCGCAGGACCCCGATCATGTCGGTGCGGCTGCCGGGGTTGGGGCCGTAGCTCTGGGACATGCCCATGGCGCCCAGGCCGACCGCCGAGACGTCCAACCCCTGACCGAGCGTTCTGGTGTGCACGCAGACTCCCTTCCTCGTCGATCTGCGCCCCATGCAACATCGGCACGCGGTCCGCCGGCAGTGGCCGCTGACCCAGGGGCTGTCGGCACCCCCCTCGGCCTGCCCCGGTCGCGTAGCGTCGCCGGGCATGGACAACCGCGACGACGTCAGCCGGTTCCTGACCTCGCGCCGCGCCAAGATCAGCCCGGAGCGGGCCGGCCTGCCGGTTCACGACCCCGGCCGGCGGCGGGTTCCGGGCCTGCGCCGCCAGGAGGTCGCCACCCTGGCCGGGGTGAGCATCGACTACTACACGCAGCTCGAACGGGGCCGGCTCAGCGGCGTCTCCGAGGGCGTTCTCGACGCGATCGCGCGTGCGCTGCAGCTCGACGACGCCGAGCGGGCACACCTGTTCGACCTCTGCCGCGCCGCGAACACCCCGGCCCGGCCCCGGCGCCGCGCCGTCCGTGCCGTCCGGCCGGTGACCAGGCGGATCGTCGAGGCGATCACCGACGTCCCCGCGCTGGTGCGCAACCGCCGGCTCGACGTCCTCGTCGCCAACCCCCTCGGCTACGCCCTGTACGCCCCGCTCTTCCCCGATCCGCTGCACCCCGATCTGTCGAAGCCCGCGAACCTCGCCCGGTTCTGCTTCCTCGATCCCCGGGCCGTCGATCTCTACCCGGCGTGGGAGGCGGCCGCGGACACCTCGGTCGCGCTCCTGCGTACCGAGGCCGGTCGCGACCCGTTCGACCGGGACCTGTCCGATCTCGTCGGCGAGCTGTCCACCCGCAGCGAGGCGTTCCGCACCCGCTGGGCACGCCACGACGTCCGCCTGCACCGGACCGGGATCAAGACCTTCCACCACCCCGTGGTCGGTGACCTCGAACTCGAGTTCGAGACGATGGAGCTCGCGGCCGACGACGGCCTGGTGCTCACCGCCTACAGCCCCGCGCCGGGCACCCCGTCGCACGACGCGATCGCCCTGCTCGCGAACTGGGTGGCGACCACGTCCGGCGGGTCGGCGGAACCGAGCCACGCGATCCCGCCACTCTGACCGGACGTACCCGCAGACGCGAACGGGGCCGGTGCGCGATCGCGCACCGGCCCCGTCGTCGCAGGGGTCGTTCCCGGATCAGCGGCCGTCCGGACGGCGCGGCGGCGGCTGGTGCCCGTGGGCCGGGGGCGGGCCGGGCTGTACCCGCGGCAGGGGGCGGGTCATGTCGTTGTCGGCGCTCAGCATCGGAGCGGCCGAGGGGGCCGGGCCGGTGAACGGACGGGTCATCTCGACGTCCGCGGCGCCGGGAGCCGCGGGAGCCCCCCGGTCGTCGTCACCGCCGTTGCCGCTGTCATTGCCTCCGTCGGCCACCAGCCGGCGCTCCAGCAGCGCGATCCCGATCACCAGGCCGGCACCCAGCAGTGCGGGGATCAGCATCATCGCCCAGCCGGGGTCGGGTGCGAGGACACCGCGGGCGTCGTCCTGCCAGGGCCAGAGCGCGCGCAGCGCACCGAGCAGCACCCCGGCCATGAGCACCATGAGGGTGCGGCGGTGGTGCTCGAGCAGCCACTGCAGCAGCGAGACGAACGAGCCGAGGCCGATCACCGCTCCGAGCCCGAACACCGCGATGTAGGCGAGGTCGAACTCGGCGACCGCGCGCAGGGTCGGCTCGTAGAGCCCGAACACCAGCAGCAGGAACGAGCCGGAGAAGCCGGGCAGCACCAGGGCGCAGATCGCGATCGCGGCCGCGATGCCGACCAGCCAGAGCGGCGGGCGACCGTCGCCGGCGGCCGGCGGGAGGCTCGAGACGAAGTAGGTCAGGGCGAAGCCGCCCACCACGAGCGCCCACTCACGGACACCGCGCAGCATCCCGGTCACCCGCAGCGGGACGATGACCGAGGCCGCCACCATCCCGAAGAACACCGCGCGCGAGCCGACCGGGTGGTTCTCGATGAGGTCCGGCAGGACGCGGGAGGCCAGGCCGACCGCGAGCACCATGCCGATGGCCACCGGCGCCAGCAGCCCCCAGTCCAGGCGCCGGAGCTCCTCGCGCGGGCGGGCGTCGCCCTTGCCGGGCAGCAGCGCGCGGACCGCCCCGACCAGGTGACCGCCCTGGGCGATCAGCCGCTCGTAGATCCCGACGACGAGCGCCATCGTCCCGCCGCTGACACCGGGGATGGTCTCGACGACGCCGATGGCCGCGCCGCGCGCGACGTTCACTCCCGACATTCGCGACAACACGACCCGGGAGCCTACCGAGCGACGTCGGGGAACCCACCGCTCGGGTGATCCCGGCGCCGATGCCGGCCGGAGAACGCGACGCCGGGCCCGAGGATGCGTCGGTGGCGCCGGCGCGGGTACCTACGGTGGACGACTCCCCACCGGAAGGTTCCTGCATGACCCGCCCGCACCGTTCCCGCCCCGGCAGCCGCTCCGGCGGTCCGCCCCGTCGCGGTACGGGACCGCGCCGCGACGAGGGGCCGCCGCCGTCCGGGATCCAGGGCGACGCCCGCGAGCTGGAGTCCCGCCTGCGCGGGATGGACGGCGCGAGCTACGGCCGCTACAAGAGCCTCGCCGGGCGCTGGGCGATGGAGGGGTTCGAGCTCGAGATCCGGAAGGTGCAGTCGGACCCGTTCGCGCCGCCGTCGCGGGTGCGGGTGACCGTTCCCGACGGCACGGCCGGTCTGCCGGCCGAGCTGTACCGCACCCCGGTCCGGGCCCGGGCGCTCGGCGGGTTCCTGCTGCGCGCGCTGCGCCGGGCGTTGCGCGACACCCCCGTGCAGGTGGACGCCGGCGGCCAGGAGGTGCTGGAGCGCAGCGCGATCCGGATCGTGCGGGAGGGTGACGACGCCGGGGCGGTCGTCGTGGAGCTGGCCGCGCCCTTTCCCGGGCACGGCCGCCGGATCGCCGGCGCGGCGGCCGCGCACACCCTGACCGAGGCGCTCCCGGCCGCGGTCCGCGAGTCGTTGCGCTGGGCGGTCGCCGACGTCGTGGCCGCGGACGAGTTCGTCCGGACCGTCGAGGACGCCGGCGCACTGCGCGACGGCCTGCGTGACCGCGGCCTGGTCGCGTTCGTCCCGGACGGCGCCGTGCTGCCCCGCGCGTCCGGAGTGGACGACAGGCCGCTGCGCGACGCCGTCCCCTTCGCGGCACCGGAGTCGCTGCGGGTCACGCTGCCGGTGCCGAACCGGGGCGAGGTGACGGGGATGGGCGTCCCGGAGGGTGTCACGCTGATCGTCGGTGGTGGTTACCACGGCAAGTCCACCCTGCTCCGCGCGCTGGAGACCGGCGTGCACGACCACGTGCCCGGCGATGGCCGCGAGCTCGTCGTGGCCCGGCGGGACGCGGTGTCGATCCGGGCCGAGGACGAGCGCGGGGTGCAGCGGGTGGACGTGCGCGCCTTCGTCTCGGACCTGCCCTCGGGCAGGCCGACCGGCGACTTCTCGACCGAGTCGGCGTCCGGCTCGACCTCGCAGGCCGCGTCCACCGTGGAGGCGCTCGAGTCCGGTGCGGACGTGCTGCTCATCGACGAGGACACCTCGGCGACGAACGTGATGATCCGCGACGCGCGGATGCGGGAGCTGATCGAGGCCGAGCCGCTGGTGCCCTTCGTCGACCGGGTCCGGCCGCTGCACGCGCAGCGCGGGGTGTCGACGGTGCTGGTGATGGGCGGGTCGGGGGACTACCTGGGCCGTGCGGACACGGTGATCCTGCTGCAGGACTACCGGGTCTCCGAGATCACCGCGCGGGCGCACGAGATCGCCTCGCGCACACCGGATCAGGCAGGCCCGGCGGACTCCGGGTTCCCGGAGTTCGGGCACCGGGTGTTCGACCCGCGCAGCGTCGACCCGGAGGTGCGCGGACGCCGGAAGGTCACCGCCCGCGGCCGGTCGCGGCTCACCTTCGGCGGCGACGACATCGACCTCTCCGCCGTCGCCCAGCTGGCGGACCCCGCACAGACCACCGGCGTCGGCCTCGCGCTGGCGCACCTGGCCCGGACCGGCGCGCTGGAGGGCCTGACGCTCGCCGAAGCCCTCGACCGGCTCGACGCCGAGCTGGAGCGCGGGGGAGCGGCGGCGATCGCGCACGGGTCGCTGTCCGACTTCGCCGTCCCGCGCCGGCACGAGGTCGCGGCGGCGCTGAACCGGTTGCGCGCCGCCCGGGTGACGGGGCACCGCGCCCCGCAGGCGACGCCGGGCACGGACGCCGGGAACTCCGGTCCGGCCGCCGGCAACGTGTGATCCCGGCCGGCCGCCGGAGCCCCATTCCGCCCGACCGCCGGCGGCGCCTGATTCCGCCGGTCGCCGGCGTGGGCTCCGCCCGCCCGGCTGCCGGCGACTCGTGCCGCGCCGTCTCCGGTGGTCGCCGGGACGCGTCGTCGGCCGGACGGGCACCGATCCGCTCACGCAGGTGGACCCGTGTGCGTCGATCACCCCGACGGGTGCGTATGCCTTACTCCGCCGCGTATGTCCGACTACGGTGCGTACCATCGCTCGCTCGATCAGGTGACTCGGACCGGGGCCACGGCCCTCCTGACCCGGTGATCACGCGACCGCGCGCTGATCCGGCAGGCGCGCGGCGGTCAGGGGAACGCGCGTCCTGACACGCGCGGACTCACGATCGACGCGCGTACATCTGCACCGCCGCCGCGGGCCGGGCGGTGTGTGGGCCCTGGACGGTGTCGATCGGGTGATCGCGGGAACCCGCCGGGCCGGCGGGGCGACTGTCTCGGCAGTGCCGGCGTCCGCCCGCACCTCGCCCGAACTCAGGAGTCTCCGCGTGCGTCACATCGCCACCTTCTGCGGCAGCTGCAACTGCGGCTGCCCCGAGCTCTACGTCGACGACAGCGCCGCGCCGGAGAAGCGCATCGTGATCACCGACGACTTCGGGCAGCGGGTGCAGATGAGCACCGACCAGTTCGCCGACCTGGTCGCCTCCGCCCGCAACGGCGTGCTGGACGAGCTCGTCGGGAGCTGAGGGGCCCGGACAGTGCGGCGCCGGACACGCCGCGCTCCGAGAGGGCGCGGCGACCCGTGGCCGTCGCCCCGGCACGGCCTCGCACCTCGTACCTCGCACCCTGCGTGGCGACCGCGCACGGACTCGAGTCGGTGCGGGAACACTGGAGGGGTGCGGGAACGGTGCCGGGGTGCGAGGTCGCCGGGGTGCGGGCCGACGCGGGGGGTGCGGGTCAGCGGCCGGCGTCGCGCAGCTGGGCGGCGAGGTCGATCAGGCGGTCCCGGAGCGGGGTGGCGCGCGCGGCGAAGGCCGCTTGGGCGCGGACGTACTCGGCGCGGCCATCCGGGGTCTCGATCCGCACCGGCGCGAACCCGTGCCCGGACAGGTCGTAGGGGCTCGCCCGCATGTCCAGCTCGCGGACGTCGGCGGCGAGGGCGAAGCAGTCCGCCACCAGCTCCGACGGCACGGCCGGGGCCAGCTTGTAGGCCCACTTGTAGAGGTCCATCGTCGCGTGCAGGCAGCCCGGCTGCTCCAGGTCGAGCTGCGTCTCCCGGGTGGGGGAGACCGTGTTGCGGGGCGCGGCGGCGTCGGTGAAGAACCGGTAGGCGTCGTGGTGGGTGCAGGTGATCCGCATCGACTCCACGACGGCGTCGGTGCCGGTCGTCCCCAGCCGCAACGGCACCGCGGCGTGCCGGGGCTGCTCGGTCCGGTAGACCATCGCCCACTCGTGCAGGCCGAAACAGCCCAGCCGCGGGGCCCGGCCCCGGGTGGCGGTGAGCAGGCGGTGCACGAACCCCGCAGTCGTCCGGAACCGCTCGGGCAGCGCGGCCGGCTCGAGACGCACGCCGCCGTCGCCCTGCCGGTACCCGGGGCGGTCGAGGAACTCCTCGGCCCCGGGCATCAGCACCCCGGGGCCCGGGTCCCAGCGCTCCAGCTGCGCCGGGCGGTGCGAGTAGTAGGTGAACAGGAAGTCCCACACGGGATGCGGCTCACCATGCCGGCGACGCTCGCGGTGCGGCCCGGTCCACGCCCGCACCCGCTCCAGGTGCGTCGCCGCCCGCGCCCGGCGAGCACCGGGGTCCAGGACGACGAGGGTCGCGACGGTCACGCCCCGACCGTACGTCGCCGCCGCGCGGAGCCGGCCAGGCCCTCGCGCCGGAGCCGGCGTGACGTCGATCCGTGACCTCGCAGAGAGGTCCTCGCAGGGGAGGACGGGACCTCGCAGGTGCCGTGCCGGCTGTGACCTCGGGAGGAGGTCTGCGAGGTGACGATGGCGGGTCAGTCCGGAGCGTCCGGTGCGTGGGTGATGTCCCGCACGGTCCCGACGAACGCCTCGGTCAGGTCCTCCAGGGTCACCACCCCGACCGTCGTCCCCGTACGGTCCACCGCCCGCCCCAGGTGCGCCCGCGCCTCACGCAACGCCGACATCGCCTCGTCGAGCCGGGCTGCGACCGGCACGGCCGGCAGGCCGCGGATCCGCTGCGGCGGGATCGGGGCCGACCCGGCGTCGGCGAGGTCGAGCACGTCCTTGAGGTGCAGGTAGCCGGTCAGCCGGCCGCCGTCGCCACGGACCGGGAAACGGGAGTAGCCGGTGCTCTCGACGGCGGCGGTCAACGCCCCCACCGTCGGCGCCGGGTTCAGGCACACCAGGTCGTCGAGGGCCACCATCACGTCGGCGACCGTGGACTCGGCCGAGGTCAGGGTGCGCGCGATCCGGGAGGACTCGTCGTCGTCGAGCAGGCCCTCGCGGCGCGAGTCGTCGATCATCTCGGACAGCTCGCCGGAGGTGAAGGCGGTCTCCAGCTCGTCGCGCGGGGTCACACCGGCCAGCCGCAGTGTCGCGTTGGCCATCAGGTTGAACAGGTCGATGAACGGTCGGGCCACCGCCGTCCACACCAGGAACGGCGGGACCAGCAGGATCGCGGCGCGTTCCGGCCCGGCGATCGCGATGTTCTTCGGCACCATCTCGCCGAGCAGCATGTGCGCGACGACCACCAGCGCCAGCGAGACGGCGAACGCGATCGGGTAGGCCAGCGCCTCGGGGATCCCGACCGCGGTGAGCGGGCCGTCGATCAGGTGCGCGACGGCGGGCTCGCCGAGCCGGCCCAGCAGCAGCGAGGCGATCGTGATGCCCAGCTGGGAGGCCGCGAGCATCCGGGACAGGTCGTGCGAGGCGCCCAGCACCGTCCGGGCGCCGGCCGACCCGGCGTCGGCCATCGCCTCCAGCCGGTCCTTGCGCGCCGAGATCAGCGCGAACTCGGCCCCGACGAAGAACGCGTTCGCGCCGAGCAGCGCCACGGCGGCGAGCAGCGCGAGCAGGTCCCCGGTCACGTGGACACCTCCCGCGCCCGGGCCAGGCGCACCTCGGCGACCCGGTTCCGGTCCCGGCGCAGCACGGTCAGCGCCCAGCCGTCGACGGCCAGGTCGTCACCGACGTCCGGGATCCGGCCCAGCTCCGCGACCACCAGGCCGGCGAGCGTCTCGTACTCCCCGCGGGGCATCCGGAAGCCGGTCGCCTCGGCGACCTCGTCGGTGCGCATCAGCCCGGACAGCGCCCACACTCCCTGGCCGAGCGGGCGGACCGGGTCGGGCTCGCCGCGGTCGTGCTCGTCGCGGACGTCTCCGACGATCTCCTCGATCAGGTCCTCCATCGTCACCAGGCCGGCGGTGCCGCCGTACTCGTCGACGACGACGGCGGTCTGCAGCCCGGCCGCCCGCAGCCGGACCATGAGGGCGTCACCGTCCAGTGAGGACGGCACGGTCTCCACCGGCCGGGCCAGCTCCCGCACCCGGGTACGGCGACGCTCCGCCGCCGGGACCGAGAACGCCTGCTTGACGTGCGCGATGCCCAGCGGCACGTCCGGGTCCCCGTCGACGACCGGGAACCGGGACAGCCCGGTGGACCGCGCGAGCGCGACGAGGTCGGCCACCGAGTCGGCGGCGTCGATCGTCGCGACCCGCACCCGCGGGGTCATCAGGTCCTCGGCGACCCGGTCGGTGAACCGCAGCGACCGCTCCAGCAGGGCCGCGGTGCCGGCGTCGAGGCTGCCGCTCTCGGCGCTCGCCCGGACCAGTGAGCTCAGCTCGTGCGGCGACCGGGCCGAACGCAGCTCCTCGGCCGGTTCGACGCCGAGCCGGCGCACGATCGCGTTCGCCGAACCGTTCAGCGCGTGGATCAGGAACCGGAAGACCGACGCGAACCCCGCCTGCAGCCACACCACCGCCCGCGCGGTCCCGAGCGGGTGCGTGATCGCGAGGTTCTTGGGCACGAGCTCGCCGAACACCATCGACAGCGCGGTCGCGACGACCAGCGAGAGCACCGTCGCCGTCCCGGACGCCCAGCCGCCGGGCAGGCCGACCGTCTCGAGGACGGGACGGATCAGCGCGGCGATCGCCGGCTCGGCGATGTAGCCGGTGGCCAGCGTGGTGACGGTGATGCCGAGCTGGCAGCCCGAGAGCTGGAACGACAGCGTGCCGTGCGCCCGCTGCACCGCGCGGGTGCGGCGGTCGTCGCGGTGCGCCACCGCGGCGTCGATCCGGCTGCGCTCCAGCGCGGTCAGCGAGAACTCGGACGCCACCGACACGGCCGTGCCCAGGGTCAGCGCGACGACCGCGAGCAGGCCGAGCACGGACAGCAGGACGGTCACGCGGTGGTCACTCCCGGCGGCGGTACGGGCAGGTCAGGTGCAGCTCGCAACGCTGCACGACGATACGCCGCGGCCGGGATCCCGCCCGCCGGGAACGGCCGCTGCGAGAGATCTCACGGGGTGTGCGGCCCGGTCGGGGACTAGGTTGCGAGCCATGACCACGGCGACGACGCCCCCGTCCGCGACCCCGGGCCGCGAACCGGACGCCGAGCCGCTGGCCGGCCGCCGGGTCCTCGTGACGGGCGCATCGGCCGGCATCGGCGAGTCGACGGCGCGTGCCCTGGCCGCCCGCGGCGCCCGGGTGGCGCTGCTGGCCCGCCGCGCCGACCGGCTCGCCGAGCTGGCCGCCGAGCTGCCGGGTGCGGTGGCCGTACCCGCCGACATCACCGACGACGACGCCGCCGGCGCGGCCGTCGAGCGGGCCGCCGCGGCGCTCGGCGGGCTCGACGCCCTGGTGAACGCGGCCGGGGTGTTCCACGGCGGCCCGGTCGTGGGGGAGGAGCCGACCACCCCCGCCCAGTGGCGGGACATGTTCGCGCTCAACGTCGTCGCGCTGCTGGTGGTGACCCGCGCCGCGGCACCGCACCTGCGTGCCTCGGACCGGGACCCGGCCGTGGTGAACGTGTCCTCGATGTCGGGCCGACGGGTGCCCGGCGCGGCCGGGGCGGTGTACGCGGCCAGCAAGCACGCGGTGCACGCGGTCTCCGACGGGCTGCGGATGGAGCTGGCGCCCGACGGGGTGCGGGTCACGACGGTCGCACCCGGTTTCGTGCGGACCGGGATCGTCGACGGCTGGCCCGACGGCGAGCTGCGGGAGCGCTACACCGAGCGGCTGGAGACGGTCGGGCTGGACCCGGCCGTCGTCGCCGACGCGGTGCTGCACGTCATGGGCTCGCCGGCGCAGGTCGTGGAGTACGCCGTGACCTCGGTGGAGCAGTGAGCGCGGCACCGCTGCCCGGGGTGCCGCCGTACGGCAGCCGGGGGCCGTCGGCGCTGGCCCGGGGCAGCGCGTCGCCGTTCGTCGACTTCGACCGGCGGTCGTGGTCCCAGCTGGCGTCCTCGACCCGGGTGCCGCTGACCGCGCAGGAGCTCGACCAGCTGCGGTCCTTCGGCGACTTCGTGGACCTCGACGAGGTTCGCGAGGTGTACCTGCCGCTGTCCCGTCTGCTGAACCTGCACGTCGAGGAGGGTGGCCGGCTCTACCGCGCCTACCGGCGCTTCCTCGGCGCCGCCAGCGCCCGGACCCCGTTCGTGATCGGGATCGCCGGGTCGGTGTCGGTCGGCAAGTCGACCACCGCGCGGCTGCTGAGGCTGCTGCTGGCCCGCTCGCCGGAGCACCCGAACGTCCAGCTCGTCACCACCGACGGGTTCCTGTACCCGAACGCCGAGCTGGCGCGGCGGGGGCTGATGGAGCGCAAGGGCTTCCCGGAGGCCTACGACCGGCGCAAGCTGCTGCGCTTCGTCTCCGAGATCAAGGGCGGGCGGCCGGAGGTGACCGCGCCGGTCTACTCGCACCTGGTCTACGACATCGTCCCCGACGAGCAGCTGGTGGTCCGCAGCCCGGACATCCTGATCGTCGAGGGGCTGAACGTGCTGCAGCCCGCGGTCGCCGGGGCGCTGACCGTGTCCGACTTCATCGACTTCTCGGTCTACGTCGACGCCGCGACCGCCGACGTCCGGCGCTGGTACGTCGAGCGGTTCCTGCGGCTGCGCGAGACCGCGTTCCGGGACCCGAAGTCCTACTTCCGGCGCTACGCCGAGCTCGACCACGACGCCGCCGTCGCCCGAGCGGAGACGATCTGGGCCTCGATCAACGCGCCGAACCTGGAGCAGAACATCCTGCCCACCCGGTCCCGGGCGAGCCTGGTGCTGACCAAGGGCAGCGACCACAACGTCACGCGGGTGCGGCTGCGGAAGCTCTGAGCGCCTCGGTGACCCGGTCGGCGCACTCGGAGATGCGGGCCGCCGAGCAGGTCTCGTCGGTGACGTGGGCGAGCTCCGGGTCCCCGGGGCCGTAGACCAGGACCGCGCAGTCACCCAGCATCCGCGCGAGCACCGACGCGTCGGTGAAGTAGGACGCGAACGCGGGGTCCCCGGTGTGGCCGAGCGCCGCCGCGACCCGCGACGCCCGCGGGTCTGCAGGGTCGGTGTGCACGGCCGGGAGGTCGATCAGCGTCCCGATCTCGGGGACCGACCGGTGCCCGGCCAGCACCTCCCCGGCGACGCGTTCGACCTCGGCGCGGGCCGCGGCCGCGTCGAACCCGGGCACCAGGCGCAGGTCCAGCTCGAGCTCGGCCCGGTCGGGCACCAGGTTCGGCTGCGTCCCGGCGCGCAGCACCCCGGGGTTGCAGGTGGCGGGTCCGTGCGTGGCGGTCACCGGCCAGCCGGGGTGGTCGTGCAGCGCGGCGGCGACCCGGCCGAGCGCGACGAGGGCGTTGTCGCCCAGGTCCGGTCGCGAGCCGTGCGCGCTCGTCCCGGCCTGCACCAGCCTCAGCCACAGCACGCCCTTGTGCCCGTGCAGCACCCGGTTCGCGGTCGGCTCCGCGACCAGCAGCAGCGGTGAGGGCTCCAGCCCGGACAGCACCCGGGCACCCTCGCAGCCGGTCTCCTCGCCGGCGGTGAACACCAGCTGCAGGTCGACGCCGGGGTCGCTGCGCAGCGCGGCCACCGTCAGCGCGGCGACCCCGGCCTTCATGTCGGTGGACCCGCGTCCGCGCAGCCGCCCGTCGACCACGTCCCCGGCGTGCGGGTCGAACGACCAGCCGGCCGGGTCGGCGGGCACCGTGTCGAGGTGGCCGGTCAGCGTCGTGGGTGCGCGTCCGGGGCCGCGACGGGCGACCAGGTTCGCGCGGCCCTGCTCCGGCTCGGTCAGGGTCACCGCGAAACCGGCGTCGTCGAGCAGGTCGGCGAGCAGGTCGGCGGCGGCCCGCTCACCCCCGCCGCGGGTGTCGCACGCGACCAGGCGGCCGGCCAGCTGCACGGGATCGGTCACGGATGTCTCCTTCGTCTCGGGTGTCCGGAGTGACACGCACCCCGGGCGGTGCCGATGGTCGCCGATCGTTTGGCAGGATGTGGAGATGAGCGGGAACTCCGGCGGCTCTCCCGGGAACGGGCAGGCCGTGGCCGGTCGGGTCGAGACGGTGGACGACGACGTCGCGGCACGGCTGCGGCTCGCGGTCGGGCGGCTCAACCGCCGCATCCGGATCGACGGGAGCGAGTCGCTGCCGCCGCTGCAACTCTCGACCCTGGTGACCGTGGAGCAGCACGGTCCGCTGCGGCTCTCCGACCTGGCCCGGCGGGAGGGTGTCACCGCCCCGACGATGTCCCGCGTGCTGTCCGCGCTGGACGACCAGGGCATGGTGGAGCGCGCGCCCGACCCGGGCGACGCCCGCGGCGTGCTCGTCAGCGTCTCCGCCGCGGGCCGGGACAAGCTGCGCGAGGTCCGCAACGAGCGCACCGCGCTCGTGGCGCGGCGGCTCGACCGGCTGACCGGGGAGCAGCGCACCGCGCTGGTCGCCGCGCTGCCGGCGCTCGAGGCGCTCCTCGTCCCGGACGAGGACTAGGACCGGACCGGAGCTGGACCAGGGCGACGGAACCACCCGGCCGCGGGTCAGGCCGGTTCGCCGTCCACCGTGACGGTGATCGCGGACCCGTCGTCGCCCGTCCCGCCCGCCGTGCAGTGCAGGCCCGCGACCCGGGTCGACTCCGGGAGCGGGTCCGGGTAGTGCCAGAACGCGTCCGCCAGCCGGGTCCCGTCCGGCAGGTCGGCGTGCGAGTAGGACGCCTCGCCCTTGTAGGGGCAGCGCGTCCGGGTGTCCGACGGCGACAGCGCGACGGCCACGTCGGCCGCCGGCAGGTACCAGCGGTTCGGCAGCCCGGTCTCGGACAGCACCCACGGCTCGCGGGACTCGGCGAGCACCGTCGCGGTGCCGTCCGGGGCGGTGTGGGTGACGACGACGTGCCGGTGCGTCGGCCGGACGTCGACCCGGGTGTAGGGGTCGGTGAGGTGGGCGAAGACCTGCTCGTCCTCGTCGTACCAGGCGTCGGCGGCGCCCCAGTAGACCGACGCGAGCCCGCGCAGCCAGTCCGCGGTCCCGATCGGCTCGGGGTAGTGCCAGACGGCGTTCTCCGCGGTCCGGTCCGCGACCCGCAGCGAGCGGTAGGCGGCGTCGCCCTTGAACGGGCAGTGCGTGCTGTGCCCGGTCGGGACCAGCACCGAGGCGTCGAGATCCTCCTCGGGGACGTAGAGCACGGGCAGCAGGTTCGACTCGTGCAGCAGCATCCCCCGCCGGGTGTCGAGCACCGTCCGGCCGGCGAACTCGGCCCGGACCCGGCGCGGGAACGGCTGCAGCAACAGCTTGTGCGCGGGACCGTCGATCGCGTAGTTGACCGTCTTCGGTGCGTACGGCGACAGCGGCCCGTCGGCGCGGGTGAGACCCATCGTGACCCCCTCCGGTCTACCCCTCCCGTTCTACACGGAGAGCTCTACACGGAGAGTGCGACGTCGTAGTCCCGGATCCAGGTGTCCAGGTCGACGATGCGTTCCAGCTCCATCCGCCGTGCCATCCCGGCCGGCGCCGGGTCGATCCCGGAGTCGCCGGCGTCCAGGCGGGCACTGATCGCGGCGCGGTCGACCAGCGGCGCGACCGGCGCGTCGTCGCCCTCGTCGAGGATGCCGGCCACCTGCTCGCGCAGCGCCTTCTCGTAGCCGGCGTCCTGGGTCGACGGGTAGGGGCTCTTCACCCGCTGCACCACCGAATCCGGCAGCAGGTCGCGCGTCGCGGCCCGCAGCAGCGACTTCTCCCGCCCGTCGGACGTCTTGAACGCCCATGGCGTCCCGAAGACGTAGGAGACCAGGCGGTGGTCGCAGAACGGCACCCGCACCTCGAGCCCGACGGCCATGCTCATCCGGTCCTTGCGGTCGAGGAGGTTCGGCAGGAACCGGGTCAGGTAGAGGAAGCAGATCTCGCGCATCCGCCGCTCGTGCGGGTCGTCGGCGGCCGGCCCGGTGAGCTCGGGCACCTCGGCGAGCGCGGCCCGGTACAGGTCGTCGACGTGGCCGGGCACGTCCAGGGACTCCCAGACCGACCGCCGCAGCAGGCCGGGGTCGTGCGGGTCGCGGTTCAGCATCCGTCCCGCCAGCCACGGGAACGTGTCCGCGGCGACGGTGCCGGCGTCGTGGAAGTCGCGGTACCCGCCGAACACCTCGTCCGCCGACTCCCCGGAGAGCGCCACCGTCGACTCGGACCGCAGGGCCCGGAACAGCAGGTACAGCGAGGTGTCCAGGTCGCCGATCCCGGTCGGGAGGTCCCGGGCGTGCAGGGTGGCCCGGCGCACCGCGGGGTCCATCATGTCCTCGGTCCGCAGCACGACGTCGCGGTGCTCGGTACCCACCCACCGCGCCACCTCGTGCACGTACGGCGCGTCCGGCGTGCCGCGCACGTCGTCGGCGGTGAAGTGGTCGGTGTAGCCGGCGAAGTCGACCGCGAACGAGCGGACCGGCCCGGTCGCCGTACCGCCGTCGGTCCCGATGTTCTTCGCGGCCAGCGCAGTCAGCGCCGAGGAGTCCAGCCCGCCGGAGAGCAGGGTGCAGAGCGGGACGTCGGCGTAGAGCTGACGCCGGGTGGTGTCCTCCAGCAGCGCGCGGACGTGCGCGACGGTGCTGTCCAGGTCGTCGGTGTGCGCGGTCTCGGTGAGCCGCCAGTAGCGCTCCTCCCGGCAGCCGTGCCGGCCGACCCGCACCACATGCCCCGGGGGGACCTCGCGCATCCCGCGGAATACCACGTGCGCCGGGTCGGCGACGAACGACAGCAGCCGGCGCAGCCCGTCGCCGTCGACGGTCCGGTCGGCCAGCGGGTGGGCGAGGATCGCCTTCGGCTCGGAGCCGAACAGCACGCCGTCCGGGGTGGGGGAGTAGTAGAGCGGCTTGATCCCGAGCCGGTCCCGGACCAGGACGAGCTCCTCGGCCGCGGTGTCCCAGAGCGCATAGGCGAACATGCCGTTCAGCCGGCGGGGGACCCCCCGCGGGTCGCGCCGGCCCCACTCGCGGTGCGCCCGCAGGACGACCTCGGTGTCGCTGGCCGTCCGGAAGCGGTGCCCGGCGGCCGTCAGCTCGTCGCGCAGCTCGCGGAAGTCGTAGGTCTCGCCGGAGTAGACCAGGTGCAGCGGCGGTGCACCGTCGTCGTCGAGATGCATCGGCTGCCGCCCGCCCTCGATGTCGATGACGGCGAGGCGCCGGTGGCACAGGGCCACCGGCCCGGCGGCCCAGATGCCCTCCTGGTCCGGGCCCCGGCAGGCCATCGTCCGGTTCATCGCGGCCAGGGTGCCGGCGTGCTCGTCGGCCCCCAGGTCGTGACGGAAGTCGATCCAGCCGCAGATGCCGCACACGGTTCGGTCCTCCGGTCCCGCTCGATGCCCTCCCTGTTCGATTGCAACGCTAACGAGTGCGCCGCGCAACAGCGCGAGGCGATCGGCCGAGCGTCGAGCCTCCGAACGGCCCAGCGGTGTCGATCGTGTCGATCTCAATCTTTCGATCCGCTTACGTGATTGCGATCCCCAATGTTGCGATGCGCAACGCGTGTAGCATGCGAAACATGACGGAACGTCCGATTGGCCCGATTGACGACGAGGCGACTTCGGCCGCCGGTGGCGGTGTCGCCACGGCCGAACGCGACTCCCCCGGTGACACTCCCCACGGGACCGCCGCGGCCGGACCCCGCAGCGACGAGGACTCACTGCAGTCGCTCGAGAAGCAGATGACGCTGCTCGTCCGCCGGACGATGGAGTCGGTGTGGTCGCACGGCTACGGCACGAACGACGCCGTGGACCGCTACACCTACCCGGTGCTGATGCTGCTCGACGAGGAGGGTGCGCTCTCGCTCACCGCGCTCACCGGGAAGCTCGGGGTCAGCAAGCCCACCGCCAGCCGCCAGGTGTCCCGGCTGTCCCGCGCCGGACTGGTCGACGTCTCCCCGCACGAGCGTGACCCGCGCTCGGTCAGCGTCGAGCTCACCCCCGCCGGCATGGCCGCCCGCGAGCAGGTCCGCGCCGCCCGGCTCACCCCGCTCCGCGAGGTGATCGCGCACTGGCCGGAGTCGGACCGCGACGCCCTCGCCGGGCTGCTCGACCGGTTCAACACCGACCTCGACCTGTTCCTGCGCTAGAAGATCTGCCTCCCCGCCACCGCGCGCACGGACGGTGGCCGCACGGTCCGCCACCCCGGTGATGCGATAGTGGGGGGACGCCCGGGGTCACGGCCCCGGGACACGGACCGGCATGGGGGGTGGGACGGCCGTGGAGGCGTGGGTGGCGCTCGTCGCCGGGATGCTGGACCGCATCCGCGGCCTCGGCGTCCCGGACGTGTGTCCCGGGGACTGGGCCTGGTCGGTCACCGCGCTCGGTGTCCTGACGGGTCTGATCCCGACGGCCGGTGCCGTGACGGTCTCGCTGCTGCGGCGGCGCATCGGGTCGGGCTCGGCGTCCGGGTACGGCCCGGCCGAGTCGGTTCTCCTGGCCGGGATCGGCCTGCTCGCGGCGGGACTGCTCCCGCTGGCCGTGTTCCACGGCGCCGGCGGCGTCTTCGCCGTCGCCACGGCGGGGGAGACCGTGCCCGGGCTCTCGGCCGAGACCTCGGCCTCGATCCGGGTCACGACCTGCTCGGTGGTCGGTACCCAGAGCAGCTACCTCGGGCTCGGCAGCGTCGGCGGCTCGATCGGTTCGGGGGATCTCGTCCGGTCGGTGACCGCGATCGTGCTGCTCGGCGTGGTGCCGCTGCTGGCCGTCATGCTGGTCGCGGTGCAGGCGCGGACCGCCCTCCGTCGCGGGCCGCGCTGGCCCGCCAAGTTCTTCTGGCTCCCGCTGTTCGCGCTGATCGTGCTGACCGCCTCGGTACCGTCCGGGACCGCCGAGCACCTGTGGGTCGGCATCCTCGCGGCCGGTCTGTTCGGCGTGATCCTGGTACCGATGGTGCCGCCGCCCTCCCAGCGGACGATCGAACGGATCCGGGCCGGGCGGGACACACCGCCGTCGCGGTCCACGCCGTCGTCGCCCGGCGACGGGTCGTCGTCCTCGCGTGCCGGTCGCACCGGCGCCGGAGCGGCCCGGCCGAGTGCCGTCACCGCGACCCCGAGCGTCGCCGAGCGGCTGGCCGACCGGTTCGCCCGCCGGGAGACACCGCACGAGCAGGAGCAGCGCTCCGCCGCGCAGTCCGGGGCGGGCGCGCCGGTGGCGCCCTACGCGACGTTCCACCCGCAGCAGCCCCCGGGCACCGGCGGCCCGCCCTACGCCGGGTTCGGGCCCGGGCCGTCCGGCTACGCCGGTGGCCCGCCCTCGGGCGCACGGCCACCCGGACCTCCCGGCCGGCCGCCGACCGGCCCCGCCGCGCACCCGGCCGCCGGCCCGATGCGCGCGGGCGCGCCGCCGCTCCCGCCGCCGGGCGGTCCACCCCGCCGCCCGACGACGATCGCCCCGGTCCCCGGCGGCCCGGTGCCCGGCCGTGCGCCGCGGTTCCGCCTGCTCAAACGCCTCGGCGCCGGTGGGTTCGGCGGCGTCTGGCTGGCGCACGACGCGAAGCTGGGACACACCGTCGCGGTGAAGTCCGCGCACGCCGCGGACCCCGAGACCGAGGAGCGGATCCGGCGGGAGGCCGCCGCGCTCGGGTCGATGCGGCACCCGTGCTGCGTGGAGATCTACGACCTGCTGCACGCCTCGTCGGACCCCGGGCTGCAGGGGATGGACGGCCTGGTCATCGTCATGCAGTACGTCGACGGCATGTCCCTGGGCCAGCTCGTGGCCGAGCGCGGCACCGTCGACGACGTCTCGGCCGCCCGCATCTGGACCGGCATCGCGGGCGCGCTGGACACCGCGCACCGCGGCGGGGTGCTGCACCGCGACATCAAGCCGGGCAACATCGTCGTCGACCCGCAGGGGCACCCGCACCTGATCGACTTCGGGATCGCCCGCAAGCAGGGCGACTCGACGCTGACCCAGACCGGCTACGTGCTCGGCACCCCCGACTACCTCGCGCCGGAGGCGGCGGCGGGGAAGCCGGCGTCCCCCGCGTCGGACGGCTGGCAGCTCGCGGCCGCGGTGTCGTTCGCGCTCAGCGGGCACCCGCCGCGCGGTGAGGCGAGCGACGCCGTCGCCGGGCTCCGGGCGGCGGCCTCGGGTGCGAAGCTGACCCACCTGCCCGCCCGGACCGCGCACCTGTCGCTGCTCAAGCAGGCGATGCGCACCGAGCCGCACAAGCGCCCCGAGCTCGCCACGATCCAGGCCAAGCTGGACACCTGGCTGCAGCGGCAGGGCTACCGGGCCGACGGGCCGGTCACCGCGATGCTCGACACCCGCTGACCGCGTTCCTCGCCCGGGCCGGGTCCGTAGGACCAGGCGTCAGAACCAGGCGTCGACGAACAGGTGCACCGCCAGGCCGAGGCCGGCCAGCGCGATGCCCAGGCGGAGGACCCGGGTGGGCAGCCGCCGGGCCACCGCCGGGCCGAGCAGCCCGCCGATCAGCAGACCGAGCGCCAGCGCCGGGACCGCGACCCAGACGACGTCGCCGAACAGTGCGAACCCGAGTGCCGCGACCGCGTTCGCGGCCCAGGTCAAGACGTTCTTCAGTCCGTTGGCGCGCAGCAGCGTCGATCCGGGCAGGGACGCGAGCAGCGCCAGCATGACGACCCCGGCCGCGGCGCCGAAGTAGCCGCCGTAGACACCGACCCCGAACACCCCGAGCGGCACCAGGCGTCCCGGCCCCGCGGTGTCGGTCGGCCGTGGCGGGCGCAGCAGCAGGACGGCCGCGGCGCCGACGAGGAACGGCACGATCCGTTCGAAGCCGCCCTCCGGGGTCAGCAGCAGCAACCCGGCGCCGCACGCGCCGCCGAGCAGGGCCGGGCCGACCAGGCGACGGACCTGCGGGCCCGCCCCCACCAGTTCGGGACGCGACCCGGCGACCGCCCCGACGCCCTGGAAGAGCAGGGAGACGGTGTTGGTGACGTTCGCCGTCGTCGCCGGCAGCCCGACGGCCAGCAGCGCGGGGTAGGAGAACAGCGAGGCCAGACCGGCCACGGCACCGCTCAGACCCGCAGCGATACCGGCCACGAACAGCAGCAGGAGCTGGGCGGCGGTCACCGGGGGACGAGCGGGAGCGCGCGAGGGGGGAGGATGCCGGTGAGCCTACCGAGCACGCCGTTCGCCCGTCCGGTCCCCGCGAGCGACACCACAGCCCCCGGCCGGGTGACGCCGGTCTCGGCCGCTCCGCGACACTCACCCGCGAACCGCCGCGCACGCCGGCGGGGGACGGGGATGACTCCGATCATGGGACTGCGCACCGCCGGACCGGTCGCCGCGCTGCTGGTCCTGACGGCGCTGGGGGCGGGGTGCGGCGTGGTGACCTCGACGTCGGCCGCGGCCCCGCCATCGTCCCCGATCCCGGTCGCGGTCCCGCAGGCCGCACCACCGCCGTCGGACGTGGTCGCGGCCGACGGCCCCGCGCAGCCGTGCACCGGGTCGACGCTGGACATCTCGGCGACCGCACCGCGCCGCGACGAGGGCGGCGCGGCCGTCCAGGAGCTGGTGTTCCGCAACACCGGCGAGCTGCCGTGCCTGATGCGCGGCTATCCCGGGGTCGGGTTCGTCGCCGGGAACGAGGGCACCCGGATCGGGCCCCGGGCCGCCGCCACCGGCCCCCGGGCCGAGCTGCTGCTCGAGCCCGGGCGCGCCGCCACCGCGCCGCTGCGGGTGGCCGACGCCGCGGACTATCCGGAGGCCGGGTGCCGGGCGCAGGAGGTGCGCGGGATGCGGGTCGCGCCGCCCGGCGGGTCCGGTGGCCTGTTCGTGCCCCGTCCGGGCGCGGTGTGCTCGGGTGAGCCGGACGTCCCGCAGGCGACGGTCGGCACGGTCACCGGGCGCTGACCCTCACCCGGGGTAGCCCTGCACGGTCCGGGCGTCGCGCAGGGCGCGGGCCCACCACACGAGCTGGTCGGTCAGGACCCCCGCCGCGCGGGCGGCCGACCCGTCGTCGACGAGCCGGCCGTCGTCGTCGAACAAGTTCCAGAACTCGTGCAGGCTGACCCCGTCGCGGACCGGGGCGCCGTGCAGCTCGACGAACACCCCGCGCAGGTGCTCCACGGCGCGAAGGCCGCCGGAGACCCCGCCGTAGCTGACGAAGCCGACCGGCTTGGCCGCCCACTCGCGCCCGAAGGTGTCGATGACGGCCTTCAGCCCGGCCGGGTACGAGTGGTTGTACTCCGGGGTGACGACGACGAACGCGTCGGCCCGGTCGAGCCGCTGCCGGAGCGGGCCGGGCCCGGCGCCGTCGAGGGCGGGGGAGACGTCGTGCTCGGCCAGGTCCACGAGGTCGACGTCGACCTCGTCACGGCCCGCGAGCTCACCCGCGAACCAGCGTGCGGCGGTCGGCCCGAAGCGTCCACTGCGGACGCTCCCGATGATCACTGCGACGTGCAGGGTGCCGGGTCGCTCCACGGTGCCCGTACGGGTGTCATGGGTGGCGTCGGTGCTGGTCACGGTGTACTCCTCTCGGACGGCGGACGGCCGTTCCGACCGCCGGGTGGGGACGGTAGGAGCTGCAGCTGACTTCAGGTCAAGACTGCTGTCGACGGGGGCGTGAGCGGAACGTGGTCACTGATCGTGCGCGTGGGGTAGCCCGAGGCGACCATTTGGTCCACACTCGACGATCGTCACCACCGCACACGACAGCAGGAGGCGGTTCACCGATGGCCGGCAGGCACCGGAGGATGGCGCGCGCGGGACTGGTCAGGAAGGTGCTGGCGGTCGTCATCCCGTCGCTGGGGCTCGCCGCGCTGGCCGCCGCCGTACTGGTCGGTGGCGCTGCGGGCGCGGACCGCGTGGACGGTCACAACACCGCCGCCCCGGAGCGGACCGGCGCCTCGGGCGATACGTCGAGGGACGCCGCGGTCACCGACCGCCCGCACGTCGCGCCGGTCCCGCCCCCACCGCCGGCCGCCCGGCCGGATGCGTCCGGCCCGGTCCTGGCCGCTCCGCCGGAGCCCGGAGCCGCGGTCGCCGACGCGCGGAACGCCGCCACGGCCGGACGGAACTCGTCGCACAGCGGCGGGACGAGTCGCTCGGGGCAGGGTGCGGGCCCTCGCGAACAGGAGCGGGCCGGGTCCTCGCGCCCCGCCGCACCACCCGTCGTGCCACCGCAGCGTGCCCCGGCGCCGCAGGAGAACCTTCCGCGGGAACCGGCTCCGTCGGTGACCACGGTCGTGCCGTCGCCGCCGTCCGCGGTGACCCGCGAGCCCGACCCGGCTCCGGTGGACCCGGCGCCGGTCGATGCGGCTCCGGCCGAGCCGGGGAGCGAGGCCCGGGAGATGGCCCGTGAGATCCGGGACGAGGCCCAGGAGACCGCGCGTGAGGCCCGGGAGGACGGACGCGAGGCCCGTGAGGACGCGCTGGCGTCGCTGCGGCTGCGCCTGGAGGAGTCACCGGCGGCCGAGACGACCGTGTCCGGCGGCCCGGCGCTGACCCTCATCGGCGGCTGAGACCCGCTCCCCGCTGCGCGCCCGGACGTGCGGGCGTGCGGTGGACGCACACGGTTCGGGCGGACGCGCGCAGGTCGGCAGAACGCGCGCGTCCTGCCGCGCACGCATCCGGAATCGACCCGCGGACTCCGGATCAGTGCGCGGAGGGGGCGTCGCCGGAGCCGTTCGCGAACTCGGCGGCTGACCCGTACGGCCGCGGGCCGTCGCCGTCCGGAACCGGAGACCGCCCGTTCGGATCATGGCTCCGACTGCCGTCCGATGGTCATGATCTTGTCCATGAATACGCCGAACGGTCCAACGAGGCGCAGCTGATGGCCGGGCGGCACCGGTCGTCGTCGCGCGGCCGGGCTCGGTTGCGTGCCGCGCTCGCCACCGCGATCCCGATGCTGGCCGCGGCATCGGCTGCCACGGCCGTCGCCTTCGGCGGGGGTGTGCTGGGCGGCGCGGCCGGCGCCGACGCACGGCAGGACGGGGCGGTGCCGGTCCCGACCTTCGCCGCGGGGCCGTCGGCCGGTGCGGAACCGACCGTGCGGGCGACACCGCGGGAGGGAGCCGCGGCCGGTGCCGCCGGTGACGCGATCCGGGCCGCCGCGGTGCGTGCCGCGGAGGACCGCCGCGCGGCCGAGCAGGAACGTGCCGCCGCAGCACGACGTGCGACCGAGGAGCGGCGGGCGGCGGAGGAGCGGCGGGCTGCGGAGGAGCGGCGGGCTGCGGACGAGCGCGCCCGCCGGGCCGCCGATGTGCCGCCGACTCCCGAGCCGGACCGGCAGAGTCCGCCGGGCCACGTCCCCGGTCCGCCGGAGGCCCCCGACACCACGACGGTGCCCACGCCGCCGCCGGGCGACGCGCCGGACGTCCGGATCCTGATCGGGCCCGAGCCCACCCCGGCGGTCGCGACGACCGAGTGCGCCGGTGGTCACCCGGCCCGCTGTGACGTGCGCTGACACCGGCCGGCCGAGCCGGATGACCTCGCCCGGGCGGATGTGCTCACCGCTTCGGGTGGGCACGCTCCGACGTCGTCGCACGCCCCGGGACCCACGTGCATCATCGCGACTCCCGGTCGCGAGGGCGGCCGGCTCCGGGGGGAGGATCCGATGAGCGGGCACGAGGACGGGCGGACGGCGGGACGGTTCCCGCGGCACAGGCCGGGCACGGTGCTCCTGGCCGCGTGCGGCGTGTGTGCCGTGCTCGCCGCGGTCACCGTGCTGCTCGTCCCGGGCGCGGCGCCCGGTCCGGCGCCGTCGGCCGGCCAGACCGGCCACGGCGCTCCCGGCACGCCGCCGCCCGCGCGGACCGCCCCGCTGCTGGCGGTCCCGGTCACCGGCGCGCCGGCCGAGGCGGTGACCGACGCGGCGGCGGCGGTGAAGGCCCGGTCGGCGGCGACGGGCGTCTGCGACCTCGCCGAGCCGCCCCGCTTCGACGATCCCGGGAACCCGGACCGGATCACCAACCGTGACTGCGGGACGGTCGACGACCAGGGGCGGCTGCGCTCGCACGACCCGTGGATCGACGACCAGCTCCTCGCCGCGCAGGGAGGATGATCTCCCGTCCGGTGTTTCATCACCTTCCGTTCCGGTTAAGAAGATCGGGACGGGAGGCGATGAGGATGACCGGACGCCATCGACGCACACAGTTCTCGCCCGCGCGACGGGCGCTCCTCGGCACGGTCCCGCTGCTGGGCGGGGCCGGGGTGGCCGCCGCCGGCGTGCTGGGCGGAGCCGTTCCGGGTGATGATCCGCCTGAGACCCCGATCCCCGAGCTGCCGGTCGCCGCCGGGACCGCCGCGTCGTCCGAGGTGACGGCGGCGAGCGATGCCGAGCTGCTGGAGCAGGGGACCGGGACGCAGGGTCCGGCCGCCGGGACCGGAGGCGCGCAGCCGCGCGGGTCGGCCGCGACCCCGCTCGGCGCAGCGGCTGCGCCGCAGGGTTCCGCCGGGGTGTCGTCCGGCTCGGCCGCCGTGGCGCAGGGTGCCGTCCCGGAGACGGAGACCCCGGCTGTCGAGCCACCCGCCACCCCGGTGCTCCGCGGGCTGCCCGGGCACGGCGAGTCGGCCATGGAGGTCGTCGCCGGCGCCCGGGACGCGGCGGAGGCCCACAGCGCCGCGGACGACCGGGCGGCGGCACAGGTCGGCACCGTGGCCGACGAGCTCCGCGCACAGGCCGAGCAGCGAGCCGAGGACGCCCGCGCGGCCGGCGACGCCGCGCTCGCCGCGTACCACGAGGCCGAGGCGGAGCGTCAGGCCGAGCGGCCGTCCCGCCCGGTGATGATCGCTCCGCAACGGCCCGCCGACGCGGTGGCCGATCCCGGGGCGTCCTGTGACTCGTCCGAGCTGCTGCGACTGGGCCCGCTGGCCGTGGCCGGGCCCGACGACCCGGACTGCGCGCTGGACCCGTGGATCGCCGACCAGCTGGCGAACGAGCGCGACCGCTGAGCGGCGCGCCTCAGTCCAGCACGGTCAGGCCGAGCGCACCGCAGATCGCGGCGGCCTGACCGGGGGAGACGATCGCGCCGCGCAGCTCCCGCGGGGTGTCCGGGGTGATCTCGCCCAGGTCGCAGCTGCGCAGGTCGGTGTCCTCGAGCCGGGCGGCGCGCAGCACGGTGCCCCGCAGCCGGCACTTCACGAACTCGACCGTGCGCAGGTCGGCACCCGACAGGTCGGCCTCGGACAGGTCGCACTCGGAGATCCGCAGGCCGCGTAGCGCGAGGTCACCGAGGTCGGCGACCTGCAGGTTGCAGCCGGACAGCCGGAACGACGCGGTGAGCCCCCGCATCCCGCGCAGCGTCGTGCCGATCATGCGGCAGCCGTCGAAATGGGTGTCGCCCAGCAGCGCGCCCGCGAACCGGGCCCCGGACAGGTCGACCCCGGTCAGCACGGCGTCGGTCAGGTCCGCCTCGCGCAGGTCGGCCCCGGCGAGCGCCGCACCGTCGATCCGGGCCCGGTCCAGCCGGGCACCGCGCAGGTCGGCGCCGGCCAGCGTGCCACCGCGCAGCCGGAGGCCGGCCAGGTCGGCGTCACGCAGGTCCGCCTCGGCGAGCTGGGGCTCGGACACCGCCTCACCGGCCCGTGCGGCGGTGCGGAGATCCTCGGCTGCAGTCACACCGGACACCCTGCCATCGCGCCCCGACAGCCGGAGACGATCGCCCGGTCACGCCGCAGCACAGCCGGGTGATCATCGAGCACGATCCGTTTGGCTGTCCCGCCCGGCGGGGATCCGTCCCGGGCGCGGGTCACGAGGACCCCGGGAGACGGTGGAGAGCGGATGCGGATCGTGCGTGGTGCCCTGGTGCTGGCGGCGGCCGCCGTCCTGACCCTGGCCGCGACCACCGGGCCGCCCGCGCCGGACGCCGTAGCCGACCCCGCGGCGACGACCAGCCCGGAGTGACGACGGGCCCGGAGTGACGTCGCCCGGATCACGCTGCGGCCGGTGACCGGGCCCGCCACCATGAGGTATGGCCGCTGACACCCACACCGGCGACCGGACGACCGGCACCACCCCCGCCGGACCCCGCACCGCCGTGCTCCCGGACACCCCCGGGCACGGCGACCGTCCCGTCACCGTCTCCTTCACCCGCCGCGCCGACCCCGCGCACGCCCCCGAGATGACCGCCTGGATCCGCTCCGGGCTGACCCTGGCCGAGGGGTTCCCCGGCTTCCTCGGCGGCGGCTGGGTCCGCCCCCGCGACGGGTCCGACGAGTGGCACATGCTCGCCCGGTTCGCCTCGCCCGGCGCACTCACCCGCTGGGAGGCCAGCCCGGAGCGCCACTGGTGGCTCGGCTCGGCCCAGGGGCTGGCCGAGATGACCCGGGCGGAACGGCGCACCGGAATCGAGGGCTGGTTCGACGCCCCGGAGACCGTCGAGACGGTCGGACCCGCAGCGCCGGCCACCCCGCCCCGCTGGAAGCAGGCGACCACGATCTGGCTGGTCTTCTTCCCGCTGAACCTGCTCGTCACCCTCACCCTCGGTGCGCTGATCGCCGACTGGCCGGTCGTCGCCCGGGTCGCGGTCACCACGATCGTCCTCACCCCGCTGATGACCTACCTGCTGCTGCCCTGGATCACCGGGGCGCTCGGATGGTGGTTGCAGGGCAAGAGGTTCGCCGATCGCAACCGCAGAACGGCAGGTTGAGCGGGTCGCAATACGTGATCCACTTCGGCGCCACGCGCACGGGGGCGCGCCGGGAACGTCGTACCGGGTCGATACCGTCTGAGGCGTGCTCACCACCGATCCGCCCGTCGCGGAGCGGGAACTCACCGGCACGAACCGTGATCGTGTCCGCCTCCGTACGGCGGGTGCGCTCGGCCTGGTTGGGTTCCTGCTCGCCGTGGCGGTGCCGTTCCTCCCGGTGGTCCAGCACGTCACCACGATCGTCTGGCCGTCGCCGACCACCGGCACGGCCGACGTCAACGCCCCGCTGGTGGCCCTGCGCCCGGAGACGATGACGATCACCGTCCCGGCGGAGGCCGCGCGCAGCCTGGACGCGCGCACCGGCGGCCCGGCCACGGTGCTGTCCACGGTCCCGCCGGAGTCGCCCGAGGGCGCCCTGTTCGGCATGGCGCTCACCGTCGACGACGGGCAGCTCACCCTGGTCAACCGGGGTCAGCAGCTCGCTGCGGCCCCGCTGCGTGACGGCCCGGGCGCGCTCGCGATCACCGCGGACGGCACGTCCACCACGGTCGACCTCGGCTCCGGCGCGCAGACCTTCGACGGGGACATCCGCCCGCAGTCCGTCGGCATCTACTCCGACCTCGACGGCGCGCTCGACCCGGTCGGCGGCACCGGCGTGCGGATCACCCCGGACACCCGGTTCGACACCACCCCGTCGGTGTGGAAGTCGCTGGCCACCGCCATCGCCGCGGTGGCCGGGATCGGGTCGCTGTGGGCGCTGGCCGGGGTCGACCGGCGGCTCGGCCGCCGCCCGCACCGGGCCGGTCGCGAGAACGGCGTCGGCCGGCTCGCCGGGCGCTGGCCGCCCCGGCTGCGCCGCTGGTGGTCGCGCGCCCGGCCGCGCCCGGTGGACGGCGTCGTCGGCGCCGTGCTGGTGGCGTGGATGGCCATCGGCGGCCAGACCTCCGACGACGGGTTCACCCTCGGCATCGTCCGCGACGTCCCCACCTCGGGCTACGTCGGCAACTACTACCGCTGGTACGACGCCGCCGAGGCCCCCTTCGGCTGGTTCTACGACCTCTACGCGCTGTGGGTGCAGGTCTCCGACTCGCTGCTGTGGCTGCGGCTGCCCTCGGTGCTGATGGGGATCACCGCGTGGTGGCTGGTCTCGCGCGGCCTGCTGCCCCGCCTGGGCCGGCAGGCCCGCCGCTCGCACGCCGCCACCTGGGCCGCGGCGGCGGTGTTCCTGGCGTTCTGGATGGCCTACAACTCCGGGCTGCGCCCCGAGCCGGTCGTCGTCGTGTGCTCGCTGCTGGCGCTGGTCTGCGTCGAGCGGGCGGTGGCCCTGCAGCGGGTGCTCCCGCTGGCGCTGGGCCTGTTCGCCGCCTCGATGGCGGTCGGCGCGAACCCGGCCGGCCTGATCGCCGTCGCGCCGTTCCTGGCCGCGGTGCGCCCGCTCTGGCGGCTGCTCGCCGCCCGGGTCCGGACGCTGGGGGCGCTGCCGGTGCTGGCGCCGCTGCTCGCGGCCGGCACCGCGATCCTGATGATCGCCTGGGCCGACCAGAGCTGGGCGGCGGTGATGGAGTCGACCCGGCTGCGCTCGGAGATCGGGCCGGACTGGCCCTGGTACACCGAGATCGCCAACCGCTACACGCCCCTGTTCTCCGAGACCGCGGACGGCTCCATCGCGCGCCGCTTCCCGATCCTGCTGGTCATCCTCTGCACGATCGCCTGCGTGGTCGTGCTGATCCGCCGGTCCAAGATCCCGGGCGCCGCGCTCGGGCCGGCCCAGCGCCTGATCAGTGCCACGATCATCTCCTTCCTGATCTTCGGGCTGACCCCGACCAAGTGGACCCACCACTTCGGCGACCTGGTCGGGCTGGGGGCGGGCATCGTCGCGCTCGCGGCGATCGCCACCGGGTCCGACGCCCTGCGGTCGTTGCGCAACCGGCTCGCGTTCCTGTCCGCGGTGTTCCTGGTCGGCGCGCTCAGCGCGGCCGGCCCGAACACCTGGTGGTACACGAACAACTGGGGCGTCCCGTGGGCCGACCAGCAGGTGGTGATCGGCGGCTGGGAGGCGTCGTCGGTGCTGCTGCTGGTCGCGGTGCTGCTGGCCGTCGGGGCCGGGGTCGAGCACCTGCGCGGGATCCGCGAGGAGCGCCACCCCGACGAGCTCGCCGGGCTGCAGCAGGCGATCGGCCGGCTCCCGGTGATCGGGACCTGGTGGCGGGCCCGGGACTGGCGTTCCGACGTCTCGGCGGCCCGGCAGGCGACCCGCCGGCTGCGGGTGACCTCCGCCCCGCTGGCCCTGCTGTGCGGGCTGCTCGTGGTCTTCAACCTGTCGTCGATGACGACGGCGATCGCGAACCGCTCCGGGTCGTGGTCGATGGGCGCCGACGCGCTCTCGAACCCGTTCGGCGGGTCCTGCGGGCTGTCCAGCCAGGTCTACGCCGAGCGACGCCCGGTGGACGGGGTGCTCGCGCCCGCCCCGGAGCCCACCGGGATGGCGGCGCCGGCCCGGGCCGACCTGCTGCCGACGGTCGCGCCGGCCCCGGCCCCCGACGAGCCGAACGGCACGCCCGCGCCGCTGCCGCAGGGCACCGTCCCGGCGAACAGCCCGGACGCCCAGCTCCGGGACCCGGCCAGCGGCGGGTCCGGGTTCCGGCGCGACGGCGTCCCCCCGACCGGCGGCGGGACCGGGGTGTCCGGGTTCGAGTACGTGCTCTCCGGTGGGCTCGGCTCCGACGCCGCCCCGGCGTTCGGCAGCTTCGACCCGTCCGGACGCAACACCGGCACGCTGCGGACCCCCTGGTCGCTGCTCACCGAGGAGCAGCGGGCCGGGACGACACCACTGGTGGTGACGGCCGCGGGCCGGCTCGGCGGCGGCAACAAGCTGACCGTCCAGTACGCGACCCGGCTCGACGACGGCCGCGTCCGGATCGTCGACCAGGCCACCCTGGACGACGGCCGCGGTGAGGAGATGCCCTGGCGCGAGCTGCGCTTCGACCTCCCCGACGACGCGCGCGGCGCCACCGAGGTGCGGCTGGTCGCGCAGGACAACTCGCTCGGCGCGGACGGCTGGCTCGCCGTCGCACCGCTGCGCGCCCCGCAGCTCGCGCCGCTGTCGACGATCGTCGGGAACCAGCCGATGTTCCTGGAGTACCCGGTGTCGCTGGCCAGCCCGTGCCTGCGCCCGTTCACCTCGTCCGGGGGCATCGCCGAGATCCCCGCCTACCGGCTGCAGGCCGACGGCAGCCGGATGCGCTCCGACGGCGAGGGCTGGTCGACGCCGCAGGCCGGCGGCCCGCTGGGCTGGATCACGGTGATCGGCAAGCAGAACGAGCTGCCGACATACCTGGAGGGCGACCCCGGCCGGGACTGGGGCAAGGTGCAGGCGATCCAGCCGTACCGGCCGAACGCGGTCGCGCCCACCCGGGAGCGGACCGACGTGCTGCGCTCGGGGCTGTACAGCAGCGGGCCGCTGCCGGCGCCACCACCGGGCGTCCCGTCGCCGGAGCGCTGAGGCCCGGCCTCACGCGTGACCGGGCTCCTGCTCGCCGACCGCGTGACCGGTGCCGGGTCCCTTCGAGCCGGGCCCGGCGGGGGTGAGGTCGGGCTGGTGATCGTCGCCGGTTCCGGTCGGTGCCGACCGTGGCACCGACCGGAACCCCGTCAGCGATCAAGGACCGTGGACCCGAACCGAGGGTCGCTGCCCGGCGGGCCACCGTGGCCGGATCGACGTCACCGACTCCGATCACCCGCCGGCCGGCCGGCCCGGCTCAGCCGCTGAAGCGGACCGACATCGGCCCGGGGCCGGCCTGATTCCGGGCCGACGCCGTCGCGTCGCCGGTGTCGGTGTCGGTGTCGGTGTCGAGGCTGCCCGTCTCGGCGGCGCCGGTGCCGGTGCTGCGGCTGTCGGTGCCGGCCGTGTCGGCGAGGCCGGTGCCGGTGCCGGTGCTGCTGGTGCCGGTGTTGCCGTCGGCCCCGGGCCGAGCGGGCGCGGCGCCGCCGTCGGACGCCGCGGGGGAGTGGCCCCCGGCTGCGTCCCGCCGGTAGGCCTCGAGGATCTCGGTCGGGATGCGGCCCCGTTCGGAGACGGTCCAGCCCTGCTCCCGCGCCCAGACGCGGACCGCGCGGTTGGTCTCGCGGGTCACGGCGTCGCCCGGCGTGGTCTCCGGCGGCGGGGCGACCCGGGCGCGGGCGCGGGCCCGGCGGGCCCCGGGGGAGTCCGCGGCGTCGGCGGGACGCGCCGCGGCGAGGAAGGGGGCGAGCTCGTCGCGCAGCCGTCGGGCGTTGCCGGCGGTCAGATCGATCCGGAACGTGCGACCGTCCAGCCCGAACTCGACCGTCTCGTCGGCCTCCTCGCCGGTGATGTCGTCGACGAGCCGGACCTGCTCGAGCTTCGCCACTGCGTCTCCTCTCGTCCCATCCGACCGGATAAGGCGTAGTTGCGAGCATAACGACGACGTGGGTGGAGCCCGACCCGGCGGGAGGGCCGTCCCGGCATGTCCGTCACACGACAGGAACACGGCCGAAACCACCGCGGTGCTGGCCCGCGGCACCCGGCTCCGGCTCAACATCGCCGACACCGACAAGGTCCCGTGGCAGGGGGACCTGGTGCCGTCGATCCGTTCTTCCCTCGTCGGGTCGCTGCCCAACCTGCGCGCCGGCGGCACCGGACGGCCCGACCAGCCGGTCCGCACCGCGGACCTCGCCCTGCACGGCCTCGGCCGGCGCGGGGACTGGGTCGCGATGCGGACCGCGGGACCGGCGGCTCAGGAACCGAACTGAGCGGTGCGCAGGACCCCGTAGAGATCCCGCAGGTGCTCGGTGCCGACCCAGCCGTCGAGCTGCTCGGAGCCGGGACCGGTCGCACGGACCGGGACCGGGGCGCCGGTGTGGCCCGGGCTGGTGGCCCAGGCGATCGACATGGTCCGGCCGTCCGCGGTCTCGAAGGTCTCCTCGGCCCGGTCCTCGAAAACCAGCGCCATCCCGCCGGCCTCGTGGTCGGCGGTCACGACGACGAGGGTGTCGTCGCGGCCCTGTGCGAAGGCCAGGGCCCGCTCGACGGCCGCGTCCAGGGCGATCGTGTCGCCCATCGCGTTGGCGCCGTCGTTGCGCTCGGCCGCGGGGTCGATCATGCCGCCCTCGACCATGAGGAAGAAGCCCTGCTCGTTGCCCTGCAGCGCCGCCAGCGCGGCGTCGGTCATCTCCGCGATGGAGGGTTCGGACTCGGCACGCTCGCGGTCGAAGCTCATGTCCTTGCACTCGAAGATCCCGAGGAGCTTGTCGCCGTCGGCGGCCTGCATCTCGTCGCGGTCCCGCGCGACCGTGTACCCGGCGGCCTCGTAGTCGGCGAACAGGTCCCGGCCGTCGCCGCGGTCGGCCTCGCCGGCGTCGCAGTGAGTGCCGGACGTGCCCTCGGGCAGGAAGAACATCTCCCCGCCGCCGAGCAGTACGTCGAGCTCGTTGTCCAGGTACTGCCCGGCGATCTCGCTCTGCTGCCCGCGGTCCGGCACGGCCGAGCCGAACCCGGCCGGCGTAGCGTTCGCGATGTCCCGGGTGCTGATCAGCCCGACGCTCTTGCCGGCGTCCTTGGCCAGCACACCGAGGGTGTCGCCCATCGCGTTCGTGCCCTCGGGGGTGATGTTGAGCGAGCCGTTCTCGACCAGCGAGCCCGACCCCATCGACGACGCGGCGGCCGCGGAGTCGGTCACCAGGTCGTCGGCGGAGAAGGTGGCGGCCCGGGCGCGGTGCGGGACGGTCTCCATCGCCAGCGGCTCGTCGCGGCCGCGGTCGAGGTAGCGCGAGGCGAGGATCTGGGTGTCGGACATGCCGTCCCCGATCACCAGGATCACGTTCTTCGCGGCCGGGCCGGCCTGCTCGGTGGACGGGGTGCCTGCCGAGGCGACCGCCGCGGACGGGAGCGCGAGCAACGCGGCACCGGCGAGGGCGACGGCAGCGCGGACGGTCCGGCGCTGGTTCTTCGTGCGGGTCACGGCTGAATACTCCTCACATGGGACGTCCGAAGCGGACATTACGTAGTAATGACCACCTTTCGGGTGTCCCACGCAAGGGGAGGAGGGGCCCGTCCGTCGTGCGCCGGTGACGGGCGGCGACGCCGCCCGCTGTGATGGCGGTCTCGCCGGTCCCACGGGCCTGATCTAGGGTGGACGGCGCCGGTGCGACGCGGCGCCGGTGGAAAGTACGGATGGGGCCACGCGAATGACGGTGGGGACCGGCCTGGTCAACGCGGATCTGCGACGGAAGCGGTCGGTGGACCTCGCGCAACGCATCCACGAGCGCTACGGCGCCGAGGTGACCACGCTGCGCGCCGCCCTGCTCGTCTGGCCGTACGACGAGCCGCTTCGGGAACCGCGGGAGGCCCGCGCCGCCGTCCGAGCGGTGTCCGGAGTGGCCGACCTCGTCCTGGCCGCGTGGACGGAGCCGAGCGACGCCGGGCCCGCCGCGGGCGTCGGGATCTGGGAGCTGAGCGTCCGCTGCGCGGCCGGCCCGCTGCCGAAGGGCGAGGCCGACGGCTGGGCCCGCGCGGTGTTCGGGTACCGCGCCGCCCCGCTGGTCTACCGCCGCGGCGGAGCCGGCCGGGGATGGTTCCGCCGGCCGGCCGCCGACACGAGCGGGTCCTATGTGGTGTTCCACGGCGAGCACGGTCCGATGCACCCCTCGGACGTGCCCGCCGCGACGGCGCCGGGCGCCTGCGCCTAGCTAGTCGAGCGCCCAGGAACGCAACCACACGTTCTGCGAGGACTTCCGCAGCGCCGACAGCACGTCGTCGGGCAGCACCTCGTCGGTGTCGGTGAGGACGTAGCCGAGATCGCCGCTGGTGGACAGCGACTGGCCGGTCACGTTGGTCCCGGTGTCGGCGAGCAGGCGGTTGATGTCGGCGAGCACGCCGGGGGCGTTGACGTGCAGGTAGGCCATCCGGAACCGGCCGGCCGGCCGCGGCGGGGCCACGTTGGGCAGGTTCACCGACAGCGCGGTCGCCCCACCGGAGACGAAGTCGCGCAGCTTGTTCGAGACGAACCAGCCGATCTCCTCCTGCGCCTCCTGGGTGGAGCCGCCGATGTGCGGGGTGAGGATCACGTTGTCCAGCCCCCGCAGCGGGGAGTCGAACGGGTCGCCCTGCGCCTTGGGCTCGGCCGGGAAGACGTCGACCGCCGCGCCCGAGATGTGCCCGGACAGGATGTTCTCGCGCAGCGCGTGCTCGTCGATGACCATCCCGCGGGAGGCGTTGATGAACATCGAGCGCGGCTTCATCTTCTCGAACTGCGCGGCGCCGAACAGACCGGCGTTGCCGGGTCGGCCGTCGACGTGGATGGAGACCACGTCCGCCTCGGCGAGCAGCGCGTCCAGGGTCGGGACCCGGCGGGCGTTGCCGTGCGCGAGCCGGTCGGCGGTGTCGTAGAAGATCACCCGCAGCCCGACGGCCTCGGCCATGTTCGACAGCTGGGTGCCGATGTTGCCGTAGCCGACGATGCCCAGGGTGCGGCCGCGGAACTCGTGCGCGCCCTTCGCGGACTTGTCCCAGACGCCCTCGTGCATCCGCTGGGTCTTCTCGGTCAGCCGGCGGGCCAGCACCACGATCTCGCCCAGCACCAGCTCGACCACGCTGCGGGTGTTGGAGAACGGCGCGTTGAACACCGCGACCCCGCGCTCGGCGGCGGCGGTCAGGTCGACCTGGTTGGTGCCGATGCAGAAGCAGCCGACCGCGAGCAGGTCCTTGCCGGCGTCGAGGACCTCGGCGGTCACCGTGGTGTTCGAGCGGATGCCGAGCAGGTGGACGCCCGCGACGGCCTCGGCGAGCTCCTCACCGCTGAGCGAGCCCGGCCGCACGTCGACCTCGAAGCCCGCGCGGCGGAGCGCCTCCGCCGCGCCCGGATGGATGTTCTCGAGCAACAGAGCCTTCACGCCACCAACCTAGGCGTGCCGGGACGCGCGCGGGGCGCCGGGCCGCCCGATCAGGGGAGCTGGACCTCCGCGGCCGCCTTCGCGGCCTCGTCGGCGTCGTCCTTCTGCTGGTAGCGCTCGAGCAGGCCGCAGCCGCAGTCGCACCGCACCACCCACTCCTGCGCCACGTCGACGAAGGGCAGGACGTACGGTTCGTGAGCCATGCCGGCGAACGCTAGCGGACCGCGACTCCCGGCTCAGTCACCCGCTCGGATGTCGGACGGGTGAGCCGCGAGCGGGGTGACCTGCATGGTCATGTACGGGAACAGCGGCAGCCCCCAGAGGATGGCGTGCAGCTCGTCGTGGTCGGCGACCTCGAAGATCGACAGGTTGGCGCGCTCGCCGACGATGCGCCACAGGCTCACCCAGTGCCCGGAGCGCTGCCACTCCTGCGCGTAGGCCTTCTCCCGGGTGAGCAGGTCGTCGCGAAAGGCGGGGTCCATGTCCGGGGGCAGCGCGACGTCCATCCTTACGGCGAAGCGGTGGCGGGGGGACTCGGTACTCGTCATGGCTCGAACATATCGCCCACGAGCCGGGGGACGGACGGGCTCCGGTCCAGTTCGGACGCCACCCGGACGTCGTCGGCGAACCCGATCGCGGCGAGCTCCCGCCCGCTCGCGCAGTCGCGCAGTGCCGCGGCGGGATCGTCGGCGATCTCCCGGAACGCGGCGGCGGCCGCGCGAGCCTCGGGCGAGACGTCCGGCCACCCGGCAGCACCGAGCGCGTCGATCAGCGCGCCGGCGCCCCAGAGGTCCTCGACGGCCGGACGCAGGCTCCCGTCCGGCCACCGTTCCCCGGCGGCGACGACGGCGACCCGCAGGCCGGGGAAGCTCGCCCGCCGCTCGAGCAGGTGGTCCGCCGCCGCCCGGCGGTTGCGCAGCCCGACGCCGATCACGGTCTGCGCCACGGCCCGCAGCCGGAACGCCAGCGTCGACCCGTTGGGGGAGGGCAGCACCAGCCGGCTCAGCTCCGGCGCCGCCCGGACGGTGCCGGGGGACAGGCTCACCTGTCCCGGACCGGCCTCGGACCGGCCGACGGCGAGGGTCGCTCCCCGCTCGGCAGCGTGGTCCACGGCCCGCTCGTCCCGCCACGGGAAGGGCAGTACGGCGACACCGCGGTCGGCGGCCACGGTCAGTGTGGTGCTGAAGCTCAGGACGTCGACGACGACGGCCACGTCGCACCCCGCGCAGATCGCGTCCGCCCCGGCCGAGCCCCAGTCCGTCCGCAGCGAGTACGGCGACTGGCGGTGCGCGTCCATCGGAGGACGGTCCCACGGGCCGCCTGCCGCGATCCTCGACGCGGCGCTCGCCGACGCCCGCGAGCGCACCCGCGGCCGCAGATGATCGACGGTGGTGGAGCGCCGCATGCGCCTCCCGCACGCTGCGCTCCACCACCGATGATCAGACCGAGGCGGTACCCGGCCCTACAGCGGGTCGCGGTGCAGGACGGCGACCAGCACCCGGTGCACCGTCTCCCGGGCGTCGAAGTTGCCGGAGACGTTGCTCCAGTGCGCGAACCGGTCACGGGAGTGGCCCGACATCGAGCCGTGCGAGCCGACGGTGAGCCCGTTCAGCTGGGTGCGCGCCGCCGACGCCCGGGGGGAGCGGCCGACGCGGCGGGGCGAGCAGCGTCCTGAGGAGCAGGAGGGGAGCAGGATCGCGCCCACCACACCGGTGGACGTACACAGAGCAGTAACTACCGTCCGGATGAGCACGAGTGGGCGACGGGCCAGAGATGGGCCGTACGGCGCAGTCAGCGGCCGGGCTCGATGTCCCGGAGCATCCGGTCCGCATCGGCCAGCAGCGTCGACACAGCGGTCACCTCGGCGGCGAGACCGGCCGTCCGATCCGCCTGCCGGTCCGACTCGCTCGTGTCGTCGACGGCGGCGATGTCGAGCCGCCGGCGCAGCTCCAGCTCCTCGGCCGACCGCGCCTGCTCGGCCGCCTCGGCGCGGGCGGCGTCCTCGCGTCGCTGCCGGATGGCCGTCGCGGCGGTGAGGACCTCGCGCAGGCTGCGTTCCACCTCGTCGAGCGAGCGCTCCTCGTCCCGGACCCGGGTCATCGTCTCGTGCGCGGCGTCCCGGAGGCTCTCGTGCTCGAGGGCCTGCTCGCCATCCGCGCGCCGCTGCTCGACGGCGAGCGCGCGACCGACCGCCGACCAGAGGATGGCCGGGAGCTGCCGGTTGACGTCGACCGTGCCGTCGTTCCAGGTCGGACAGATCGCGATCTGCGCGGCGAGGTCACAGAGCCGCCAGGCACGCTCGTCGTGGGGGTGGACCGTCCGGGACAGCCGGGCCCGACGATCGGCCGACCCGACGAACGCGGCGACGACGGTGGACACCAGACCGGGACCGGTCTGGACGGAACCGTCGTCGAGGATCCGGTGCCGGGTATCGGGGTCGACGACCACGAACCAGCCGTGCTGGTCGCCGTGCCACCGGAAGTGCACCACCGACGGCATCGCGGGGAAGTCGTCACGGACCCGTGAGCGGCCCTCGGGTGCGGGCCCGGCGGCGGGCGAGCTGATGACCACGGTGGACACCCTAGCCGGAGGGGTTCTCCCGCTCGATCTGTCATAACATGCATTATCGGCTCAACGGACGACCAAGCGGACGGGGAATGATCGACGGCTCCGGAGCAGATCGTTCGTCCCGCGAACGCCGCACTCCGGGACCGTCGATCATCGGCGTCACCCGCGGCCGGCGGCGTCCTGCAGTGCGTCGATCCGCCGGGACGCCTCGGCCTTCGACAGCGTGTCCAGATCCTCGGGCGCCTCCTGGCCGGCCTGCTGCAGCAACGTCTCCAGGTACGAGCGCTGCGGTCCGGTCATCGGCTCGTCGCCGGTCGTCCAGTCCGCCGGGTCCTTCTCGGCGGTGCCCGGGTCGACGGCGTCGGTGCTGTGGTCGTTCGTCATGGCTCGAACGTATCTTCGATCTGCGCTCCCCGCACGCCGAACCGGTCCGGTCACACGAGAACCTGTCATAATGTCCGTCGCGTCCGGTGCCGGGTCCCGGCACTACGCTAGACGCCGTGCCCCTGGACGAGTACCGCCGCAAGCGCGACGCGCGGCGTACCCCGGAGCCGGTGCCCGACGACACGGCCGGGCCGGACGGCCCGGGCGACCGGTTCGTCGTCCAGGAGCACCACGCCACCGCGCTGCACTGGGACCTCCGGCTGGAACGCGACGGCGTGCTCGCGTCCTGGGCGGTCCCCAAGGGCCTGCCCACCGATTCCGAGACCGTCCGGATGGCCGTCCGCACCGAGGACCATCCACTGGAGTACCTCGACTTCCACGGCGAGATCCCCCGCGGCGAGTACGGCGGCGGCCGGATGACCGTCTGGGACGCCGGACGTTATGACACCGAGAAGTGGACCGAGCGCGAGGTCGCCTTCGTGCTGCACGGCGACCGGGCCCGCGGACGCTACGTGCTGCTGCACCGGCCGGGCGAGCGCGAGAACCGGTGGCTGCTGCGCCGCACAAGGGAGCAGCCCGATCCCGGGGACGAGGCGGGCGACCCGCTCCCCCGCGACCCGGTGCTCGCCGTGCCCACCCCCGCCGGATCCCTCCCGACCGGCGACGGCTGGCGGGTCCGCCCGGTCTTCGGCGGGCGCCGGGTCCTGGTCCGCGTCGACGGCGGCCGGCTCACCCTGCGGCCGGTCGACGCCGACGGCGTGCCGGGCGACCCGATCGACACCCCGGCCGGTCTCCGCGATCTCGGCCCCGCGCTGGGCGCGGGCGGCCACCTGCTCGACGCCGAACTGACCGAGCGCGGCGAGCTGTGGGTGGCCGACGTGCTGCACACCGGGGGTCGCGACGTCCGCACGCGACCACTCGGTGAGCGCCGCGTCCTGCTCGAGGCGCTCCCGCTCGAGGGGCCGCACCGGCGTGCCGCGCCGCTCTACCCGAACGCGCCCGGGCTGCTCGAGGCGGTGAGCTCGCAGGGGCTGCCCGGCCTGCTCGCCGTCCGGGAGGGTTCGGCGTACCCGGGGCCGGACGACGCGTCCGGCGACTGGCGGGAGGTCCGGCTCGGACGGGCACGGCACGAGTCCGGGACGACGCGCGACGACGCAGCCCGGACCACCCGTCACGACGTGACGAGGAGCACCACCGGCCGTGGTGCAGCCGGGAGCGCCACCCGCCGCAGCGGCAGCGGGACGGGCAGATCCGGCCACGACGGGTACCGCCGCGCCGCACTGTCCAACCCGGACAAGGTGCTCTACCCGGCGACCGGCACCACGAAGGCCGACGTGCTCGCCCACTACCTGGCCGTCGCCGAGGCGATGCTCCCGCACGTCGAGAGCCGGCCCGCGACGCTCAAGCGGTGGCCGGACGGCGTCGAGGGCCCGTCGTTCTTCGAGAAGAACGTGTCCCGGCACGCGCCACCGTGGATCCGGACGGCGCGGGTCGGCACACCGGGCGGGCGGTCCGAGTCCGCCGACTTCGCGGTGCTGACCGACGTCGAGGGCCTGGCCTGGGCGGCCAACCTCGCCGCGCTGGAGCTGCACGTCCCGCAATGGCGGCTGGGTCGCAGGGACGGGAGGCACCCACCGGACCGCGTGGTGTTCGATCTCGACCCCGGGGAGGGCACGTCCGTCGTGGACTGCTGCCGGGTCGCGCGGTGGCTGGCCGACCTGCTCGACGGGCTCGGCCTGCCGGTGTACCCGAGCACCTCGGGCGGGAAGGGGATGCAGCTCTACCTGCCGGTGCGGGTCACCGAGCCGGAGCGGACCTCGGAGTTCGCGCGGGAGGTCGCCGAGCGGCTCGCGGCCGAGCACCCGCGCGAGGTCGTCGCGGTGATGACGAAGGCCCGCCGGCGCGGGAAGGTATTCGTCGACTGGAGCCAGAACAACACGGCGAAGACCACCATCGCGTCCTACTCGCTGCGGGGGCGGGAACGTCCGACGGTCGCCACCCCGGTCACCTGGGACGAGGTCGACGCCTGCCGGGACCCCGAGGACCTCGTGTTCACCTGCGCCGACCTGCCGGCCAGGCTGGACACCCACGGCGACCTCATGCGACCGCTGCTCGACACCGGGGGTTTCCGCCTGCCGCGTTCCGGCGCCGTGGCCGACCTGCCACGCTGAGCCCCGTGCCCCACCCCTACCTGGCCGGCCCGCATCCCCGTGCCTACGCGCACCGCGGCTGGCACCTCGGCGAGCTCGCCGGGTGCGAGAACACCCTCGCCGCGTTCGTCGCCGCGGCCGACCACGGCCTGGCCTACATCGAGATGGACACCCACGCCAGCGCCGACGGCGTCCCGTTCGTGCACCACGACCCGGACCTGGACCGGACCACCGATGCGACCGGCCGGATCGACGCCCGCCCGGCCGCCGAGCTCGACGGGGTGCGGGTGCGGGGTCGCGAACCGCTCCCACGGCTGGCCGACGTGCTGGACGCCCTGCCCGGGATCCGGTGCACGATCGAGCTGAAGTCCGACGCCGTCGTCGCACCGGTCCTGGCCGTGCTGGACGCCGCGGACGCCTGGGACCGGGTCTGCCTCGGCTCGTTCTCCGACCGGCGGCTCGGACGCGCCCGCGCCGCCGCCGGACCCCGGCTGTGCACCTCGATGGGGCAGGCGGACGTCACCGCGTTGCGGGCCCGCGCCTGCGGGGTCCCGGGGTTCCTCCTGCCGCGCCCCGCCGGCGTGCTCGCCCAGGTGCCGCCCCGGTTCGGCCCGATCCCGGTCGCCGACGACCGCCGGTTCCTCGACGCCGCGCACGCCGCGGGCCGGGAGGTGCACGTCTGGACGGTCGACGAGCCCGCCGCGATGCACCGGCTGCTCGACCTGGGTGTCGACGGCCTGCTCTCCGACCGGCCGGACCTGCTGCTCGACGTGATCGGTGAGCGGGCGGGATCTGCGTGATCATGCGGAGTCCGGTGTCGGTACCCGCCGATACGCTCTGCGCGTGACCGCCGTGACCGCGTCCGACGCGCCGCCCCGCCGCTCCCGCGTCTGGGCCTGGGGCATGTGGGACTGGGGCTCCTCGGGCTTCCAGCACATCGCCCTGACCTTCGTCTTCTCCGTCTACCTGACCGACGCGGTCGGCGGTGACCTGCCCGGCACGATCAGCGCCAACAGCTGGCTCGCCTGGTCCACGGCGGCCGCCGGGATCCTCGTCGCCCTGATGGCGCCGGTGATCGGCCAGAACGCCGACCGCGCGGGCCGGCGGCTGCGCGCGACCGGGGTCTGGACCGCGCTCGTCGTCGTCTGCATGGTCGGCATGTTCTGGGTCCGCGACGACTGGACCTACCTGTGGCTCGGCCTGCTGCTGCTGGCGCTGGCGTCGATCTTCGCCGAGCTCGCGTCGGTGTCCTACTACGCGCTGATGGCCCAGGTGTCGACGCCGGCGACCATCGGCCGGGTCTCCGGGTTCGGCTGGGCGCTGGGCTACGTGGGCGGGATCGTCCTGCTGCTGGTCTGCTACGTCGGCTTCCTGTCCGGCGACGGCGGCCTGTTCGGGGTCTCCACCGCGGACGGCTTCGACGTGCGGATCTCGGTGCTGGTCGCGGCCGTCTGGTTCGCGGTGTTCGCCGCCCCGATGTTCTTCCTGCTGCCCGAGACGCCGCCCGCGGCGGGCGGGCGGGACCGGCTCGGCGTCCTCGGCTCCTACCGCAAGCTGCTGACCGACCTGCGGGCGCTCTACCGCTCCAGCCCGCACACCGTCTACCTGCTCGGCGCCAGCGCGCTCTACCGGGACGGCCTGAACGCGATCTTCGCGTTCGGCGGGGTGCTCGCGGTGACGGTCTACGGGCTCGCGCCGGGTGACGTGCTGATCTTCGGCGTGGCGATCAACATCGTGGCGGCGCTGGGTGCCTTCGCCGGTGGCCGGCTCGACGACCGGTTCGGGCCCAAGGCCGTCGTGGTGGGTTCGCTGATCGGGCTGGTCCTCGTGGGGACGGTGCTGCTGTTCGTCTCCGGCCCGACCATGTTCTGGATCTTCGGCCTGGTGCTGGGCGTGTTCGTGGGGCCGGCGCAGGCGTCGTCGCGGTCCTACCTGCTGCGGCTGTGCCCGGCCGGCCAGGAGGGCCAGCTCTTCGGCCTCTACGCGACGACCGGTCGCGCGGTCTCGTTCCTGGCGCCCGGTCTCATCGGCCTGTTCACCTACCTGTTCGGCTCGGACCGGGCCGGCACCATCGGGATCGTGCTGGTGCTGGTCGCGGGACTGGCGGCGCTGCTGCCGGTCCGCTCCCCCGCCCGGCCGGCTCCTGCGGACTCGGCGGCAGCACCGTGAACGGCGACGGCAATGTGAACTCTGGTCGCAATTGCAGTGAGTAGCGTCACACATGGCTGACACGTCACATCGGCGTGTGTAACGGCGGGCGATAGGGAACACTGGCCAATCGGGCGCAAGGTGAGTTACCTCCGGGTAGATGAACCGAAGGTGATCGCGCCCGGTCGCAGCCGGAATAGCGTAGCTCCACGAACGTTACACCCGGTGGCGGCGACGTAACCGTCGAGGCCACGGCCTCGACAGATCGCAAGGAGGGTGACGACGCATGGCCGACCGCGTTCTGCGTGGCAGCCGGCTCGGGGCTGTCAGCTACGAGACCGACCGCAACCACGACCTGGCGCCGCGGCAGATGGTCCGTTATGTGTCCGACTCCGGTCACGAGTTCCAGGTGCCGTTCGCGAACGACGCCGAGCCGCCGGCGACCTGGGAGTCGCCACAGGGCGGCCTCGGCCGCCGGGTCGACGGGACCGAGCCGGACCAGAAGAAGCAGAAGCCCCCGCGTACGCACTGGGACATGCTGCTCGAGCGGCGTTCGATCGCCGAGCTCGAGGAGCTGCTCAACGAGCGCCTCGAGATGCTGCGCGAGCGGCGGGCCGAGATCGCCTGACCGGCGCGGACACCGGTGCCACGGAGCCCGGACCCGAGATGGGTCCGGGCTCCGTCGTGTGTGCGGGGCATGATGATCGGCGATGAACGCCGATCCCACCGCCCGCGCCGTCCGCGACCTCGCCGACGACCACGTCCGCCGCCTCGCCGAGCTCGACCCGATCCTCGCCGGGAGTCTCGGCTGGACCGCCCGGCAGGACCAGCTCCCCGACCTCTCCCCCGACGGCATCGCCGCCGGCGACGCCGTGCACCGCGACACCCTGGAGCAGCTGGCCGCGCTCACCGCCGCCGGCGAACCCGCTGATCCCGACGAGCGCCGCTGCGCACGGCTGCTCCGCGAGCGCCTCGGCGCCGAGCTCGCACACTCCGAGGCCGGCGAGCCGCTGCGCACGGTGCAGGAGCTGTTCAGCCCGGTCGCCGCGATGCGCACCGCCTTCACCCTCATGCCGGTCGCCGACGAGGCGGACTGGGCCACCGTCGCCGCCCGTGCCGGCCGGCTCCCGGCCGCCCTCGACGGCTACCGCGCGAGCCTGGCCGAGGGCGCCCGGCGCGGGATGCACGCCGCACCCCGCCAGGTCGAGGGCGTCGTCCGGCAGCTCGACACCTGGCTCGCCGACGCCGGCGGGCGCGGCTGGTTCGCCGCCTTCACCGCGCCCGCGCAGGTCGGCCCGGCGCTGCGGGCCGACCTCGACAACGGCGCCGCCGCCGCGGCCGGGGCACTGGCCGGGCTGCGGGACTGGCTGCGCGACGAGTACCTGCCCGCCGCCCACGGCACCCCGGACGGTGTCGGGGCCGACCGCTACCGGATCGCGGCCCGCTACTGGAACGGGACCGAGATCGACCCCGGCGAGGCCTACGAGTGGGGCTGGTCGGAGTTCCGCCGGCTGCACGCCGAGATGACCGCCGAGGCGGACCGGGTCCGGCCCGGGGCCACGATCGCCGAGGCGATGGCCTTCCTGGACGCCGACGGCGGGGAGTCCGGTGTGGTCGAGGGCGGCGAGGCGGCCCGCGAGCACCTCCAGAAGATCATGGACGGGGCGATCGGCGCGCTGGACGGCACCCAGTTCGACCTCTCTGGGCCGATCCGCGAGGTGGAATCGATGCTGGCCCCGGCCGGCAGCGCGGCCGCGCCCTACTACACGGTGCCCTCGCTCGACTTCAGCCGGCCGGGCCGGACCTGGCTGCCCGCCACCCCGGACGACCGCTATCCGATGTGGAGCCTGATCAGCACCTGGTACCACGAGGGCGTCCCGGGCCACCACCTGCAGCTGGCCTCCTGGGCGCTGCGCGCCGAGGAGCTGTCGACGTACCAGGCGACGGTGGTCGGCGGCGTCAGCGCGAACATCGAGGGCTGGGCGCTCTACGCCGAGCAGCTCATGGACGAGCTCGGTCACTTCCCCGACCCGGGCTCGCGGCTGGGCTACCTCAACGGGCAGATGCTGCGCGCGGTCCGCGTGGTGATCGACATCGGGATGCACCTGTCGCTGCCGATCCCCGCCGACTCCCCGGTCGGAGCCGGCGGGCGCTGGACGCCCGAGCTCGGCCGCGAGTTCTTCGGACGCCACGTCGGCGGGGGCGACGCGATGGCCGACTCGGAGCTCCTGCGCTACCTCGGTGGTCCGGGCCAGGCCATCGGCTACAAGCTCGGCCAGCGGGCCTGGCTGGACGGCCGGGAACGGGCCCGCGCCGCGCACGTCGCGCAGGGCCGGGAGTTCGACCTCGCCGCCTGGCACGCCGCCGCGCTCGCCCAGGGCTCGCTCGGGCTCGACGACCTGGTCGGTGAGCTGGCCGCCCTCTAGGGGTGCGCCTGCCCGGCGTTCCCGGCGTTCCCGGCGTTCTCCGCGGGCTCCACGTTCCGTGCGACGACGCGGCCGGGCGCCGGGACGCCGCGGCCCACGCGGTGGGCCATCCCCCAGCAGGACACCCGCCACAGCGCCTCGGCGACGATCCGCCCGCTCATCTTCGAGTCGCCGTGCTCACGCTCGGTGAAGGTGATCGGCACCTCACGGACCCGGAACCCGGCGCGGACCGCGCGCCAGGCCATGTCGACCTGGAAGCAGTAGCCCTGCGAGGCCACGGTGTCGAGCTGCAGGTGCTCGAGGACCGACCGGCGGAAGACGCGGTACCCGCCGGTGATGTCCCGGATCGGGACGCCCAGCGCGAGCCGGGAGTAGAGGTTGCCGCCGCGGGAGAGCATCTCGCGGTGCCACGGCCAGTTCACCACCCGGCCGCCCGGGACGTAGCGGGAACCGAGCACCACGTCGGCGTCGGCCAGGGCGGCGAGCAGCGCGGGAAGGTCCTCGGGGGCGTGTGAGCCATCGGCGTCCATCTCGACGACGACCTGGTGCTCGCCGGTCAGCGCGTGCCGGAAACCGTCCAGGTAGGCCGCGCCGAGCCCGTCCTTGCCGGGACGGTGCAGCACCCGGATGCGCTCGTCGCCCGCGGCGAGCTCGTCGGCCAGCTCACCGGTGCCGTCCGGGCTGGCGTCGTCGACCACCAGGACGTCGGCGTCGGCGACGGCGGCGTGCAGCCGCGCGATCGCCGGGCCGAGGTTCTCCCGCTCGTCGTACGTCGGGACGACGACCAGGACCGGCCCCGGTGGTTGCGCCATTCTCGTCCTTCCCTACCGATGCGCGGCTCCGCAGGCTTCGCGCCCCGGCCCGTGCAGCTCGACCGGACGACCCTACTTCCGGCGCCCGTCGCACGCGGAAGGGACGCCCCGGACAGCCTAGTCGGCTGCCCGGATCGGCTGCGTCCCCACCGGACACAGCGCGGGGACGGGCCGTCACCGTCGGTGGTGAACGGCGCGGGACCCGCGATCAGCGGGCGCCGGCGAGCAGGTGAGCGTTGCCCAGCGCATCGATGACGCCGGGCGCCCCCCGCCCGTCGCGGGGGTCGCGCAGGAACCACTCGTGGCCGTAGGCGGCGGCGAACCCGTCGGCGGGCACCGCGGCCGGGTCGATCTGGCTCGCGTGTGCCAACATCGCGGCCCGCTTGACGGCGAGGTCGTCGTCCGAGCCGGTGACGGCGACCGCGATCTCGGCGGTGACCCGCCCGTAGGCCACCCCCGCGGCGCGGGCGGCGCCGTGCACCAGGTGCCGGTCGCGGGCACTGAGCGCGAGGTGCTCGCGGTCGACGGTCATCCGGTAGCCGGTGGCGCCGGTCAGGTCGCAGGCGAGCGCGCCGGCGGCGTGCGCGGCGCGGTGGTCGGGGTGGCCGTAGATGCCGGCGTCGTCGTCGTGGATCACGGTGCCGGCGCCCTCGTCGTCGACGATCCCGGCGACCGCGCGGCCCAGGGCCAGCGGGTCGGCGGCGGCCAGCGCGCGGGGATGGGTGGTGCCGGGCCCGCCCGGGAGCCCGGAGTCGCGGTGGCCGAGCAGCACCAGACGGGACACGCCCAGCAGCCCGGCGGCCTCCTCGAGCTCGCGCCGGCGCCGGTCCGGGACCCGCTCGCCGGGTGCCAGCGGGAGGCGGGAGCCGCCGAGGTCACCGCCGGTGGCCAGGACGAGCACGACGCGGGCGCCGGCATCGGCGAGCCGGCGCAGGGTCACGCCGGTGAAGATCGACTCGTCGTCGGGGTGGGCGTGCAGGGCGAGGACGGTCTCGCCGGACAGGTCGGGGGTGTGCACGTGTGCGATCGCTTCCGCGGGGAGGAACGGGGACACCGGAACGGGTCGGTGCCCTGCGCGGAATCGAAGGGGCGGTCAGCCGCGCGGGCACGGACCCGGACGACAGCAACACCCGGCCACGAGGGCGGCGGCGGTCGTCGGGGCGATCACGCGGCACATGATGGCAGACCGGCCGTCGCGGGGCTCGACCGGCCCCGCGACGGCGTGTCGGACGGTCAGTAGTCGGCCTTCGGCATGATGAACCACAGCACGAGGTAGGCCACGAACTGCGGGCCGGGCAGCAGGCAGGACAGCAGGAAGAGGAACCGGACCAGGTTGCGGCTCATGCCGAACCGGTCCCCGATCCCGGCGCACACCCCGGCGATCACTCCCCCGTTGCGCGGGCGGACGAGGGAACGGGACTGCGGAGTAGTCATGTGCCCATCCTGGCGCCTCCGGCGGCTCGGTGTCCTCCGGGACACCCCGGAGGGTCCCCCTAGAGGACGACGAGGTCGCGCGGGTTGGTGTTGAGCCGCTCCACGCCGTCGTCGGTGACGACGACGATGTCCTCGATCCGGGCGCCCCACCTGCCGGCCTGGTAGATGCCCGGCTCGACGCTGAACGCCATGCCCGGCTCGAGCACCAGGTCGTTGCCGTCGACGATGTAGGGCTCCTCATGCACGTCGAGCCCGATGCCGTGCCCGGTGCGGTGGATGAAGTGCTCCCCGTGCCCGGCGGCGGCGATGTGCGCCCGCGCGGTCCGGTCGATCTCGGCCGCGGTCGCACCCGGCCGGACGGCGGCGACGGCGCGGTCCTGCGCCTCCTGCAGCGCGGCGTAGGTCTCCTTCACCTCGGGTCCGGGCTCGCCGCCGACGGCGTAGGTCCGGGTGCAGTCCGAGTTGTACCCGCCGGGCATCGGCCCGCCGATGTCGACGACGACGACGTCGCCCGGCTCGATCACCCGGTCGGAGACGCTGTGGTGCGGGCTGGCCCCGTTCGGGCCCGAGCCGACGATCACGAACGCGGCCTCGGTGTGGCCCTCCGCGAGGATCGCCGCGGTGATGTCCGCGCCGGCCTCGGCCTCGGTGCGGCCCGGGCGGAGGAACTCGCCCATCCGGGCGTGCACCCGGTCGATCGCCGCGCCGGCGGCGCGCAGCCGGTCGATCTCACCGGTGTCCTTGCGCATCCGCAGCTCGCGCAGCACGGCCCCGCCCAGGGTCTGCGGGACGTCCGGGAACGCCGCCCGCAGGCCCAGCACGTGCCGGGCGGCCATGTCGTCGTCGACCGCGATCCGGGTGGGTCCGCCGGCCAGGTCGCTGACCAGCAGGTAGGGGTCCTCGCCATCGGTCCAGGTGACGAGCTCGACGCCCAGGGCGTCCAGCGGGACTCCCGTGAACCCGGGCGCCTCCAGTGCGGGCGTCACCAGGGCGGGCGGGGCGCGGTGGCCCGCGGCGGGGACGACCAGGCAGGTCAGCCGCTCGTGCGACGAGCCGGTGAAGCCGGTCAGGTAGCGCAGGTCGGTGCCCGGGGTCAGCAGCAGCACGTCGGTGCCCTGCGCGCTCGCGTGCTCTCCCGCGCGGCGCAGCCGGTCGGCGAGCAGCGCGGTGGGGACGGCGTCGGTCATGTCCGGGGAGCGTAGGCGGACACGGGGCGTGTGCGACCGCCACCCGGACGCCTACTCCCGGTCGAGCGCCGTGGGGTTCGCGGTGACCGTCCCGGCCAGCTGGACGAGCTTGACGTTGAGGTCCTGGGAGGTGCGGCGCAGCACGTCGAACGCCTGGTCCGCGGACAGGCCGCGGCGGGCCATCAGGATCCCCTTGGCCTGCCCGATCACGTCCCGGGAGGCGATGGCCTCGCGGAGCTGGGTCTCCTGCAGCTGCGTTGCCGACACCGCGGCGCAGTTCGCCAGCGCCAGCGACGCGTGCGTGGACAGCAGCAGGAGCCGGTCCCGGTCGTCGGGGGTGAAGGCCCCGGCGGCGCGGGCGTAGACGTTCAGCGCGCCGGGCAGCTGCGGCGGCCGGCAGTCCGGGACCAGCGAGCAGGCCAGGATCGACAGGTAGCCGTACCGCACCGACTCGGCGGCGAACTCGGGCCAGCGGTCGTCGTCGTTGCGCAGGTCGTCGGACAGGGCCAGCGCCGGGCCGTCCGGACGGGCGGACTCGACACAGGGACCGCGCCCGCTGCGGTACTGCGCCTCGTCGATCGACGAGGCCTCCGGGCCCGTCTCGATCGGGGTGTGGAACCCGCCCTCGGGGTCCCGCAGCGTGACGCTGACCAGGTCCGCACCGGGAACGACCCGCCGTGCGGCGGCCACCACGCGGGCGAGGACGTCGCCGACGGAGCCGGCGGCCAGCAACGCCGCGGTGAGCGCGCCGAACTCTGCCGCGAGCGGTCCGGCGACCGGGATGTCGTCCTCGGCGTGTCCGGAACCGTTCTCGGCCGTCACGAACCGTGAGCGCTCCTCGGCCCACGCGAGCTCGGCCGGATCGGTGCCCGTGGTCTCGTCGGCGCGCGCGGTGTCACTGTGCTGCACCCCGACATCATGCCAACTCGCCGTCCACGGCGCCGCCGGCCGACCCCGGCCTGCCAGACTGACCGGCCATGAGCGACCGCCCGTTGATGCTGCTCGATTCCGCGAGCATGTACTTCCGTGCCTTCTACGGGGTGCCGGAGTCGATCACCGCCCCGGACGGCACGCCGGTCAACGCGGTGCGCGGGTTCACCGACATGATCTCGCGGCTGGTGACCGAGCACCGGCCGGTGCGGCTGGTGGCGTGCCTGGACCTGGACTGGCGTCCGGCGTTCCGGGTGGCGGCGCTGCCGTCGTACAAGGCGCACCGGGTGGAGGAGGCGCGGGCCGCCGACGCGGTGCCGGCCGGCGTGCCCGAGGAGGTGCCGGACACCCTCGCCCCGCAGGTCCCGGTGATCATGGAGGTGCTGGCGGCGGCCGGGATCGCCACCGGCGGTGCCGAGGGCCACGAGGCCGACGACGTCATCGGCACGCTGGCCCACCGCGAGGACACCGATCCGGTGCTGGCCGTGTCCGGTGACCGGGACCTGATGCAGATCGTGCGGGACACCGGGCCGGGTGTTCGCCTGCTCTACATCGGGCGCGGGCTGAACAAGGCCGAGAACTGCGGGGTCGGCGAGGTGGCCGCGAAGTACGGCGTGCCCCGCGACCGGGCCGGCGCGGCGTACGCGGAGATGGCGATGCTGCGCGGCGACCCGTCCGACGGCCTGCCCGGCGTCCCGGGTGTCGGGGAGAAGACCGCGGCGACGCTGGTGGGCCGGTACGGCTCGTGGGACGAGCTGGTGGCCGCGGTGTCCGACGCCTCCGACGCCCGGATGGCGGCCGGGGTCAGGGCGAAGCTCACGGCGGCGGGCGACTACCTCGCCGTCGTCGAACCGGTGGTGCGGGTGGTGACCGACGCGCCGGTCGAGCTGGATCGTGACACCGTGCTGCCGGCCTCCCCCGCCGACCCCGATCGGCTCGACGAGCTCGCGGAGCGCTGGGGGCTGGAGTCGTCGGTGGCGCGGCTGCGGAAGGCGCTGGCGGGAGCGACGTGACGCAGACCGACCCCGACACCGCCTCGCCGGTCCCGCCGAGCGATGCGCACGACGACGCCGTCGCCCGCCGGACCGCGGATCTCGCGGCGGCCGCGGAGCCGATCACCTCGCCGTACGACGGGGCGCCGGAACCGGTGCGGACGGCGGTCACCGGCGCCGTCGAGTCACTCTCCGGCGAGCTGCTGGAGCTCTCGCACAGCCTGCACGCCGACCCGGAGACCGCCTTCACCGAGCACCGGGCGGCCGCGGCCGTCGCCGACCTGCTGGAGCGGCACGGGATCGCGTGCGAGATCGGCGTGCACGGCCTGGACACCGCGTTGCGGGCATCGGCCGGCTCCGGCGACTACACCGTCGCGGTGCTCGCCGAGTACGACGCACTGCCCGGGATCGGGCACGCCTGCGGGCACAACGTCATCTGCGCCGCCGGGGTCGGGGCGTTCCTCGCGCTGGCCCGGACCCTCGCCGCCGAGGACGCGACCGTGCTGCTGCTCGGCACGCCGGCCGAGGAGGGCGGCGGCGGCAAGGAGACGATGGCCCGCGACGGCGCGTTCGACGGTGTCGACGCCGCGGTGATGCTGCACCCGTTCGCGCACGACGTCGCCGACCACCCGTTCCTCGGGCGTCGCCAGCTCGACGTGGTGTACCACGGCATCGCCGCGCACGCCTCGGCCCAGCCGCACCGGGGACGCAACGCCCTCGACGCCGTCGTGCTCGGCTACCAGGGGGTGGCGATGATGCGCCAGCACCTTCCCGACGCCGACCGGATCCACGGCATCATCACCGACGGCGGGCAGGCGCCGAACGTGGTGCCCGAACGCGCGTCGGCCCGCTACTACCTGCGCTCGCAGGACCCGGAGTCGTTGCGGGACATGACCACCCGCGTGGAGGCGATCGCGGTCGGCGCGGCCGCGATGACCGGGTGCGGGTACACCCTGACCTGGGACCCGAAGCCGGCCTACCTGCCGATCCGGCACAACCGGGCGCTCGCCGCGCGCTGGGCGGTGCACCAGGCCGAGCGGGGCCGGACGGTCTACCCGCGCGGGGTGATCCCGGATTCCGAGACCGGCTCGACCGACCTGGGCAACGTCTCGATGCGGATCCCGGCGATCCACCCGATGATCGCGATCGCGGAGCCGGGGACGGCGTTGCACACCACCGGCTTCGCCGAGGCCGCCGGCGGTCCGGGCGGGGACCGGGCGGTGGTCGACGGGGCGGCCGGGCTGGCGTCGGTGGTGGCCGATCTCGTGCACGACGCCGGGTTGCGCGACGCGGTGGCGGCCGAATTCGCCGAGGCGGGCGGGCCGGTGGACGTGCCGGGCTACTTCGACTGAGCCGCCGCCGGGGGCCGTCCGTGGGAGCGCGTGCGGGTCTCCGCTGCCCAGGTCAGGCCGTATTTGCGATCGCAAACTTCTCCGGGGATTGCGTGACGGCGAACACGTGTTCGAGTAGGATGGGGCGTATGACCGCGCTCCTCGAACCCCCGATCTGGGCACTCGACCCGGACGAGGAGGAGCTGCCCGCGTTCCCCGACGGTGACCTCGACCTGGTCTTCGTCGAAGCGGCCCTGGACCGGCTGCTGGCCTCGGCCAGCGCCGGGCGCTCCGATCCGGAGCGGATCGACCGGATCCGCCGACTGAAGACCCAGCTCAACCGGCTCGACGCCGCCCTGCACGACACCGCCCACGACTTCGCACGCACCCACGTCGCCGCGCGCATCGACACCGCCGGCGCCCAGGCCGCCGAGACACTCGACCCGGACAAGCTCGAACAGAGCGTCGCCGCCCAGATCGCCCTCGCCTGCCGCACCTCGGTCCACCAGGGCCGCACCCGGATGCGCGTCGCCCGGGACCTGCACAACGGATTCGACCACCTGCACAGCTTGTTCCTCGCCGGGGAGCTGGATGCCGACAAGGTCTCGGCGATCGTCATCGCCGCCGACACCCTGACCCCCGACCAGCGCGCCGAACTCGACCGGCGCCTCGCCGAGCACGACCTGACCCGGCTCGGGATCGGGCGGCTGCGGGATCTGGCCCGGCGGCTGGTCGCCGAGATCGCCCCCGCCGACTTCGCCAAGCGCTGCGAGGCGGCGAAGAAGACGCGCCGGGTCACCGTGCGCCCCGCCGCGGACGGGATGGCGTTCCTGACCGCGCACCTGCCCGTCGAGCAGGCCGTCGGCTGCGTGGCCGCGTTGGACAAGGCCCACCGCGACCTCTCGGTCAGCCCCGAACCGCTGACCCGCACGCGTGGGCAGGTCATGGCCGACACCCTCGTCGAACGCCTCACCGGCAAGACCCACGCCACCGACATCGACCTGCACGTCCAGGTCATGATCCCGGTCGAGGCACTGATCGACCCCGAATCCCCACTCCCCGCCGAGATCCCCGGCTACGGGCCCGTCCCGGCCGAGATCCTCGCCACCACCAAGGGCCGCAAGACACTACGCCGGCTGATCACCACAGCCGGCATCGTGATCGGCGGCGAGCAGCGGAAACGGAACTTCACCGGCTTCCTCGACGAACTCATCCGCGCCCGCTCCCGCAACCGCTGCACCGAGGCCTACTGCGACGCCCCCATCCGCCACATCGACCACATCACCCGGGTCGAAGACCACGGCAGAACCAGCCTCGACCAGGGCCGCGGGACCTGCGAGTTCCACAACTACCTGCGCGAACAACCCGGATGGACCGTCGAACACACCCCCGACGGCGTGCAGACGACCACGCCCACCGGGCACACCTACCCGAACGCACCGCCCGGGTAGCTCACGATCCGGGTGGGGACCACGACCCGGCGGGGCTCCGAGCTGTCCGCGCCCGGACGCTCGTCGATCCGGTCCAGGAGCAGCCGGGCGGCCGCTCGGCCCATGTCCCCCGGGTCGTAGGCGACGACGGTCAGCGGGACCTCGAGCATGTCGGCCAGGTCGAAGTCGTCGAACCCGGACAGCGCGACGCCGGTGCGGCCGGCCCGCCGGATGGCCCGGTAGGCGCCGATGGTGTTGCGGCTGTTCGCACCGAAGATCGCGGTCGGCGGGTCGGGAAGATCGAGCAGCTCCGCGGCGGCCCGCTCGGCGGACGGCACATCGCGCTGGCTGCAGCGTTCCAAGCGCGCATCGACGGCGATCCCGGCCTCGCCGAGCACGGACCGGTATCCCCGCAACCGCTCGTCGCTCGTCCAGGTCGCGGACGGCCCGAGGAACCCGATCCGCCGGTGGCCGTCGGCGACGAGCCGCGCGATCGCCTCCCGGGTACCGCCGACGTCGTCGAGCACCGCACAGTCGGCGACGACCCCCGACGGCGGCCGGGCGGCCAGCACCACCGGCAGCCCGCTCAGCGGGCCCGGGCCCAGGTGCGCCTGCTCCCGCCCGGCCGGGACGACGATCATGCCGTCGACCCGGCGCGCGGCGAGGTCGTCGACGACCTCGCGTTCCCGGGCCTCGTCGTCGTCGGTGTTGCTCAGGACGACCTTCATCCCCCGCTCGGCGACGACCTCCTCGGCCCCGAGAGCCATCTGCGAGTAGAACGGGTTGGCCAGGTTCGTCACGACCAGGCCGACCATCCCGCTGGTGCGTCCCATCCGGAGGCTCCGCGCCATCTCGTTGCGGCGGTAGCCGAGCTCCGCGGCCGCCTCCCGCACCCTCTGCTTGGTCTCCGGAGCGACCCGTGGGTCGTCCTTGAGTGCACGCGACACCGTCATCGCGCTCACCCCGGCCCGCAGGCCGACCTCCCGCAAGGTCGAGGGGGCGGCCCGGCGGGGCGCGGTCTCGGGCTCGGTCATCGTCGTGCACCAGGGATGTTGTCGTCGGAGTCTCGCCGAGTGTGCCAGGCGGCCCCGAGCAGAGCCGCATCGTGCAGGTGGCGGGCCCGGACGAGGTCCACACCGGGCAGATCGAGCCCCGCCCGGAGCGGCCCGGCGACCAGGTCCCACGATCCCGCGACCGACCCACCGACCACCACAGTGGACGCACAGAACCGCTCCAGCCAGGGGGCCAGCACCGAGCCGAGGGCGCGGAAGGCGTCGTCGAACACCGTCCGGGCGACCGGATCCCCGGCGCGGGCGGCCTCGGCGATCTCGTGCACGTCGGCGTCGAGGTTCCCGGACACCGCCGCGTAGGTGCGGCGCAGCGCGCGCCGGGACACGGTGTCCTCCAGCGGCCGTCCGGCGTGGGTGAGCAGGTGCACGACGCCTCCGGGCGGCACCTCCGGTCCACTGCGGACCGCGACGCCGTCGGCGAGGAACGCGCCGCCCACACCCGTGCCCAACGTGATGCCCACCATCCGGCGCGGTGCTCCGCACCGCACCCATTCGCCGAGGGCGAACGCGTGGGCGTCGTTGAGGAAGGTGATCTCCGTGGGACCGCCGGGGAGCCGCGGCAGCAGCGCGGCGCGCAGGTCGACGCCGTGCAGCCCTTCGAACTTCGCCACCCCGCTGAACAGGCCGACTCCCCGCTCGTAGTCGAACGGGCCGGGGATCGCGACACCCCAGTGATCAGCCACCGCCGGCCCGAGCCCGGCGGCGCAGGCCACGAGGTCGCCGACGATCTCGCCGGCCGGGGCCTCGGCGTGCAACGGCCGGCGGAGCGAGTCGAGCACCCGGGCGGCCTCCGGGTCGACCAGGGCCGCCGTCACGTGGGTGCCCCCGATCTCCAGGACCGGGACGGTCACGGGACCAGGGACTTGACCAGGCGGACCCGGCCCCGGCCGGTGCGGCGCAGCCGGTAGGCGCCGGCGGCGGCCGGGACGACGATCGTCTCCGCGTAGGCCAGGTCGTGCACGTGCCCGTCCGCGGTCTCGATCACCACCCCGTCCCCCTCGACGACGTTGAGCAGATGGAACCGGTCCCCCGCATCGTCGTCGACCGGCTCGTCGCCGTCGAGCACCAGCCGCCGCACCTCGAAGAACATCTCGGGCAGCGCGCCGATCATCTCCTCGACCCAGCCGTCCCCCTTCCGGATCGGACGGGGCTCCTGCACCAGGTCGTCGGCGACGGCGTCGCCGGTGCGATGGGTGCTCAGGTTGCCGAACGCGTGCTCGAGAGGCGTCGGGCGCTGGCTGCCGTCGGCGTCGCGGCGCAGCCAGTCGTAGAACCGCAGCGAGTACAGGTACGGCGTCGCACTGACCTCCAGCACGACGTTGCCCTCCCCGCTGCCGTGCGGGGTCCCGGCCGGGATGACGAACAGCTGGTGCTCGGTCGCCGGGAAGGTGCGCACGTAGGCCTCGATGTCGAGCTCCTGGCCGTGGTCGCGGGCCAGGTGGGCGTCCCGGTGGAACGCGTCGACGTCGACGTCGCCCTGCAGGCCGAGGAAGACCGTGTTCTCCTCTCCCCCGACCATCAGGTAGTAGGTCTCGTGCTGGGTGTAGGGCCAGCCGAAGGTCTCCCGCATGTAGGTCTCCTGCGGGTGGCAGTGCACCGACAGGTTCCCGCCGCCGACCGTGTCGAGGTAGTCGAACCGGATCGGGAACGACGTGCCGAAGCGCTCGTGCACCTGCTGTCCCATCACCCGCTCCGGGTGCTGGGCCACGACCAGCTGGAACGGGATCTCGAGCGCGGCCTCCGCGGTGCCGACGAGCACGCCGCTCTCCGGGGCGATCAGCTCGTAGCCGAGCGCGGTGTTGCGGGCCTCCGGGTTGTGGCCCAGCTCCTTCTGCGCCCAGTGCCCGCCCCAGGACGTCGTGTTGAACGTCGGGCGGGTCCGGAACGGACGGCCGGCCAGCCGGTCCAGTGTGGAGCGCAGCGCGTCGCCGTCCAGCGAGGCCGGGTGCCGCGGGTCCTGGCAGTCGATCCAGCGGTCCAGGTCGCCGGCGACGGCGTCCCGGTGCGCGTCGAGCAGCGGCCAGTCGATGTAGAACAGGCGCTTGGTGGTCGGCGGGCCGTCGTCCGCGCACTGGCCCAGGTTGCGCGCGGACCCGTCGGTCACCGCGGCCTCGGCGTAGCGCTTGGGCAGGTCTGCGTACCAGAGCACGTCGTGGGCGACCAGTGCGGCACCGGGCCCGAAGACCACGAGCACGCCCTCCTCCGGTCGCTGCGGGGTGGGCAGCTCGTCGAACAGGACGTCCAGGGTGCCGGTGGCGAGCCGGTCGAAGTGCGGGTCGTCGCGCAGTTCCGGCGCCCCGGTGCGCTCGACGATCGCGGGCCAGCTCGCCCAGTGCGAGCGGACGTCGAGCAGCGTGACCGCAACGTTGCGCCGGCGCAGCGCGGCGGTCAGCTCGTCGATCGCCGGCGTCCAGCCCAGGACGGCCGGGCCGTCGACGGCCAGGACACCGGGACCGGCGGGCAGCGCCGCGGCCACGGCGTCCCATCCGAGCCCGGGCACACCGCCCACGGCGGGATAGCAGGGGTTCGCCTCGTAGTCGCGGGCGGGCAGGTCGTGCACTCGTCCATCCTCACGTTGAGCGACCGGTTCCACCCATCGGTGGCCGTGTGAACGTTAGCATTAACGTTAACATCCTTGACCCTGTTACGGAACGTTGTCTATGGTCCTGCCAAGCCAGGTCCGATGCCGCGCCTCGTCGGGAGGAACCCTCCGTGTCCAGACCACCCACCCCCGGGAAGCCCGCCTCCCGCAGAGATCTGCTGCGCTGGGGTCTGCTCCTGGGGGCGTCCGCGCCCGTGCTCTCGGCATGCGGTGGCCTGTCCACCTCCGGGGGCGGCGGCGACGGGGTGTCCTTCGTGTCGACCCAGTTCACCCCGGTCGAGGAGGCCGAGAACCTGCGCGGGATCCTGCGGCGGGTCTACTCCGGCGGCGTGAACTACGTGGTCGGGGACTCGTCGCAGCTCTCGGCGCAGATCCGCTCGCAGGCCGCGAGCGGCACGATGAACATCGACCTCATCGGCGGGCTGCACGGCGACTTCGCACAGCTCGGCGAGGGGCTGCTCACCGACCTCAGCGATCTCATGGACGAGCTGTCGGTCGGCGGCTACTCCGCGGAGTTCACCGAGCTCGCCGGCCTCGGCGGGACCGGGGCGTTCTACATCCCCTGGACCCAGGCCACCTACCTGCTCGCCGCACACGAGAGCGCGCTGGAGCACCTGCCGCCGGGGGCGGAGGTCGACGCGCTCACCTACGACCAGCTGCTGGACTGGGTGATCGCCGCGCGCCGGGCGAACGACGACCGGCCGGTGTTCGGGCTGCCCGGCGGCCCGGAGGGCCTGCTGCACCGCTTCATCCAGGGCCACCTCTACCCGTCGTTCACCGGCGGCGTGGTGAGCACCTTCAGCGGGCCCGACGCCGTCGCGATGTGGGAGTACTTCCGCGAGCTGTGGGCCAACTCCACCGCGGCCAGCACCAACTTCGACTTCATGCAGGAGCCGCTGTCCTCGGGCGAGGTGACCGTGGCCTGGGACCACGCCGCCCGGCTCGTCGGCGCCCCCGCGAACAACCCCGAGCAGTGGCGGATGGTGCCCTCCCCGGCCGGCCCGCGCGGGCGCGGCTACATGTCGGTGCTGCTCGGCCTGGGCATCCCGCAGGGGTCCGAGAAGGTCGAGGAGGCGAAAGCGGTCATCCGGTCGCTGTCCACCCCGGACGCCCAGATCGAGCTGCTGCGCACCAACTCGTTCTTCCCCACCGTCGACACCCCGATCCCCGGCGACCTGCCGCCGGCGATCCTGCTCGAGGCCGACGCCGTGAAGGCCCAGCAGGACAGCCCGGACACGATCGTCTCGCTGCCCCCGGTCGGCCTGGGACAGCGCGACGGCGAGATGTCGAAGGTCTTCCGCGACGCCTTCACCGCGATCGTGCTCGACGGCGCCGACATCCGGGCCACCCTCGACGCCCAGGCCGGCAACATGCAGACGATCCTCGACGAGGCCGACGTGCCCTGCTGGGCACCGGACCCGGACACCGGAGAGAGGTGCCGCGTCGCATGAGCACCCCCTCGGCCACCGCCCACCGCAGGCTCCCCTACCTGCTGATCCTGCCGTCCCTGGTGTTCATGGTCCTGCTGCTCGGCTGGCCGATGATCACCGGACTCACCGAGGCGTTCCGCGGCCCGGACGGACCGACCCTCGCGCACTGGCAGCGCATGCTGGGCGAGCCCCGGTTCTACGACGCCGTCAAGAACACCCTGCTGCTCATCGCCATCGTCATCCCGGTCCAGTTCGCGCTGGCGCTCGGGATGGGGCTGCTGCTGCAGGCCAAGCTGCGCTTCGGAGGCGTGCACTTCTACGTCTGGGCGGTGCCGCTGGCGGTCAGTGACCTCGCGGCCGGTCTGGTCTGGCTCTCGATCTTCGCCGACCAGGGGTACCTGAACTCGGCGCTGTCCGCGATCGGCCTCCCCGTCTTCTCCTGGCTGTCGTACCAGAGCCCGGCGACGATGCTGATGGCCGTCGTCGTCGCGGAGATCTGGCGGTCCACCGCGCTGGTGCTGATCATCGTCGTCGCCGGGATGCAGATGATCCCCCGCGAGTACGACGAGGCGGCTCAGGTCTTCGGCGGCGGCGCCTGGCAGCGCTTCCGGCACGTCACGCTGCCGCTGCTGCGTCCGAGCCTGCAGGTCGCGCTGATCCTGCGCACCATCCTCGCCGTCCAGACCTTCGCCGTCGCCCAGGCGCTGACCGGCCGCAACTTCCCGCTGCTGGTCGGGGAGACCTACGAGTGGTTCGTGACCCTGCAGAACCCCGGCGTCGCCAGCGCCGTCGCGCTCGTCGTGCTGGGTATCTCGCTCGCCGTCTCCGCGATCTACCTGCGGGCGCTGCGGGAGCCGGCAACGGACAAGGAGCTCCGATGACCCTCACCCGGGAGACCCCGACCACCACCCTGCCCCCGGTCGACCGCGCGCCGCTGCGCCGCCGTCGTCGCACCCGGGCACTGCAGCAGACCGCGGCGGTCGCGGTCACGCTGTTCATGGGCCTGCCGATCTACCTGGTCGGGCTGGCGGCGCTGTCCTCGCGCGAGTCGCTCGCCGAGTTCCCGCGCTCGTTCCTGCCCACCGACCTGTCGGTCGAGACGATGGCCGCGTTCCTCGGCTCGACCGGTATCGCGCCGGCCGCGGTGAACTCGCTGCTCGCCGGGCTCTACACGGTCTTCTTCTCGCTGCTGGTCGGCGCGCCCGGCGGCTACGCCCTGGCCCGCTACGCCTTCCGCGGCCGGGAGAGCTACCAGCTGGTGCTGCTGCTCACCCGCGCGCTGCCGATCGTCGTGCTGTCCATCCCGCTGGCCCAGGTCTTCCTGGCCACCGGGATGTACGACAGCGTCGCCGCCGTCGTCGCGGTGCACACCGCGCTGGCGCTGCCGACCACGGTGCTGATCACCGCCAGCATCTTCGTCTCGGTGCCGCGCGACCTGGAGGAGGCCGCGCTGCTGTTCGGCTGCACCCGGTTCGGCGCGTTCCGCCGGGTCGTGCTGCCGCTGTCGTTGCCCGGGGTGGCCGCGTCGAGCATCTTCACCTTCGTCCTGTCCTGGAACGAGGTGCTCGCCGCCGCGGTGCTGACCCTGGACCGGCGGACGCTACCCGCGCAGGTGCTGTCCTCGCTGCGCGAGTCCCCGCTGGCCTACCGGTTCGCCGGCGGCTTCGCCCTGGTCATCCCGGCGCTGCTGTTCATCTTCCTGATGCGGCGTTACCTGCTGAACATGTGGGGCTCGCGTGTCGGCTGATCCCACTCCCCCGGTTTCGATTCCAGTGAGGACGTCATGAGCGAGGTACAGCTCCGCAACCTGGTCAAGACCTACCCCGGCGCGACGACGCGGGCGACCGACGACGTCTCCCTCGACATCGCCGACGGCGAGTTCATGGTCCTGCTCGGCCCGTCCGGCTGCGGCAAGACCACCCTGCTCCGGATGCTGGCGGGGCTGGAGCTGCCCGACGACGGCCAGATCGTCGTCGGCGGCCGGGACGTCACCTACCTGCCGCCCAAGGACCGGAACCTGTCGATGGTGTTCCAGTCCTACGCGGTCTTCCCGCACCGCAAGGTGCGCGACAACATCGGCTTCGGCCTGACGATGCGCGGGACCCCGCGCGACGAGATCGCCCGCAAGGTCGACTGGGCCGCCTCGCTGCTGCAGCTCGAGCCCTACCTGGACCGCTACCCGTCGCAGCTCTCCGGCGGGCAGCGCCAGCGGGTCGCGGTCGCCCGCGCCATCGTCGTCGACGCCGACGTGCTGCTGATGGACGAGCCGCTGTCCAACCTGGACGCGCTGCTGCGGCTGTCGTTCCGGGCCGAGCTCAAGAAGCTGGTCGAGGAGATCGGGACGACGACGGTCTACGTCACGCACGACCAGTCCGAGGCGCTGTCGCTGGGCAACCGGGTCGCGGTGATGCGCCAGGGCCGGATCGCGCAGTGCTCGGCGCCGCTCGCGGTCTACGACCGCCCGGCCGACCGGTTCGTCGGCGGCTTCCTCGGGAGCCCGCCGATGAACTTCCTCGACGGCCGGGTGGACGTGTCGGGCTCGGTCACCGTCGACCTTGGCGGCGGGACCGCCACCGGGCCCGATGCGCTCCGGACCATGCACGGCAACGCGATCCACCTCGGCATCCGGGCCGAGGCCATCGAGATCGGCACCGAGCAGCGGGCGGGATCGATCCGGGCGCGGGTCGAGGTCGTCGAGCCGCTGGGCTCCGCCGTGCTGATCACCGCCCGGATCGGCGACCAGGAGATCAAGGTGCAGGCGCCGAACACGTTCCACGCCGACTCCGGCGACACCGTCTGGCTGACCTTCCCCGAGCACCAGATCCGCTGGTACGACGCCGAGACCGAGCTCGCCCTGGAGGTCGCGTGACGAGCGCGCCCGTCCTGCTGGGGGACGCGGCACTCGCCGCCCGCGCCGCGTACGTCCTGCGGGACAACGACCTCGGCACGATGACGGCGGCGGCGCCCCGGCTCTACCCGCACATGTGGAGCTGGGACGCGGCGTTCATCGCGATCGGGCTGGCCCGGGTGAGCCCGCAGCGGGCGATCACCGAGCTGGACACGATCCTGGCCGCCCAGTGGCCGGGCGGCATGATCCCGCACATCCGGTACTCGCCGGACGCCGGCGGCTACTTCCCGGACGCGGCCCGCTGGGGCACCGCCGGGGTGGACGGGCGCGGCCCCGGCCTGCCGGACACCTCCGGGATCTGCCAGCCGCCGGTGCACGCGATCGCGGCCGGCCGGATCGTCGACGCCGCCCGCGCCCGGGGCGGCGCCGAGCGCCGGGCCGCCGAGGAGTTCCTCGACCGCGCCTGGACGCCACTGGTGCGCTGGCACCGCTGGCTCGCCGAGCAGCGCGACCCGGACGCCACCGGCCGGGTCACCATCCACCACGGCTGGGAGTCCGGGACGGACAACTCGCCGCGCTGGGACGGTCCGTACGGCCGGGTGGAGGTCGGCGCCGGGCTCCCGCCGTACGAGCGCAAGGACACCCTGGTCGCCGACCCGGCGCACCGCCCGACCGACACCGAGTACGACCGGTACCTCTGGCTGATCGAGGAGATGCGCCGGGCCGGCTACGACCAGGCCCGGCTGCGCGACACCGCGAGCTTCGCGGTGCAGGACGTGCTCACCAGCGCGATCCTCGCCGTGGCCTGCGATGTCCTGGCCGACCTCGGCGACGGTGACCCGGACCGGGCCGCCGACGTCGCCGAGCTGCGCACCTGGGCCGCCCGGTTCCGGGCCGGAGTGGCCGGATCGGTGGACCCGGGCAGCGGGCTGGCCCGCGACCGCGACCTGCGCACCGGCGAATGGCTCGGCACCGAGACCCTCGCGGGGTTCGCGCCGCTGCTGTGCGGGGGCCTCGACCCGGCCGCCGAGCGGGCGATGCTCGAGCTGCTGTCCTCGCCGCGCTGGTGCGGGCATCCCGCGCTGCACGCGCCGGTGCTGCCGTCGACCTCGCCGGAGTCGCCCGCTTTCCGCGCCCAGCAGTACTGGCGCGGTCCACAGTGGCCGGTGATGGTCTGGATGTACTCCTGGGCGCTCGAGCGGCGCGGGCACACCGGGCAGGCCGCCGCACTGCGGACCGGTGGGCTCGACCTGCTGCGGGACGGCACCTTCGCCGAGTACTACGACCCGCTCACCGGCGCCCCTCTGGGCAGCCTGAACCAGTCCTGGACCGCCGCCGCGGCCCTCGACTGGCTCTCCATCTGATTCCCCCGACCTTGGAAGAGGACATGCACGCCGACGACCTGCGCACCGCCGCGGCCGGAATGCTCGACCGGAACTGGGACGACGCGCGCGGCTACTGCGTGCCGAACCCCGACACCTACCCGCACCTGTGGCTGTGGGACTCCTGCTTCCACGCCGTCGTGTGGGCCCGCCTGGGTGACCCGCGCGCGGCGCGGGAGCTTGACGAGGTGCTCGCCGGGCAGCTCCCCGGCGGGATGGTCCCGCACATGCGCTACGGCGCCGAGGGCCCCGACGCCTGGCTGGGCCCGCTGCCCGGGACGTCGTCGATCACCCAGCCGCCGGTGTTCGGGCACGCCGCGCGGGCGCTGGCCGACCAGGGCGTCGCCGTGTCCGCCGACACGCTCGAGAAGGCCCGGCGCGGCCTGGACTGGCTCTGGGAGCACCGCCGCACAGACGACGACCTGCTGTTCATCGTCCACCCGTGGGAGGCCGGCAACGACCACTCCCCCCGCTGGGACGGGTGGGGCGGGCCGGGCCGGACCCCGGCCGACTACGACCGCGCCGCCCGGTCGCAGTGGAACAAGGACCTGATGGGCGCCGTCTCGTTCGACGACGCCGGGGCCGCGGTCTGGTCGTCGCGGTTCGTGGCCGCCCCGGCCGGGTTCAATGCCTACTCCGCGTTCGCCATGGCCGAGCTCGCACAGGTCACCGGGGACGACGAGCTCGCCGGGCGGGCCCGCCGGATCGCGGCGGCGATGGACGCGCGGCTGTGGGACCCGGCGCAGAACCTGTGGAACGACCTGGCGCTGGTGGGCGGTGCCGAGGACGGCGGCACCGGCGACATCCCGGCCAGCGACGGCGTGATGGGCGCGCTGGTCACCGCCGACGGCGAGAAGGCACAGGCGGCCCTGCGCCAGCTGCGCGAGCCCGAGCGGTTCGGGGCACCGTTCGGTCCGGCCAACGTCGCCCGCACCCACCCGTCCTACGACCCGCGGTCCTACTGGCGCGGCCCGGCCTGGCCGCAGCTGAGCTACCTGTTCGGGATCGCCCTGCGCCGCTGGGGTCTCGACGCCGACGCCGACGAGGTCGTCCGCGCGGCCCGGGCGGTCGCCGAGCGGGGCGAGTGGCCCGAGTACTGGGACCCGGAGACCGGGGACGCGCTCGGTGCCGCCCCGCAGTCCTGGACCGCGCTGGCCGCGGCGATGCCGTAGCCACCCCGCGGCGCGCTCCCGAGCGTGCGCCGGCGGCGGTCAGAAGGTCCAGCGGGTGGCGCCGCCCGGTGCGACCGTCGCGACGGCGGCGGCCGATTGGGCGACCACCCGGTAGACCGACCACGGCGGAGGCCCGGCCGACGGCGCGCTGAACGGCGCGGTGAGCGCGGTCCCGGACTCGTCGACCTCGCACGGCCACCCGCCCGCTGCCCACGCCGCGGCCCGCCGGGCGACGGTGCAGCGCGGGTCACGCAGGAGATCGCGGCCCTTGCGGGTGGTGCGGCCGGTCTGGAACCAGAAACTGCCGTCGGCCCACAGCGAGCCGACCGCGGTGACGTGCGGGCTGCCGTCGGGGTCGAGGGTGGTGAGCCACGTGGTGTGCCGGTCGGGGCCACCGGAACCTCCATGCCGGTACCGACCCGGCGGAGGAACCGAACTCATCTCCTCGCCATGGAGCCGAGAGACGACATCGCCGTCCTGAGCCGACTTCACACCCCCGGGCCCCGCTTCACACCTGCTGCGGCGGGTGTGAAGCGGGGCCCGGGGGTGTGAAGCGTGGGCGAGGTCCGCTCGGGCACCCTTCGCGGGCTCGCCGCAGCGGACGCGGGCGCGTTCGGCCGGGATCTACGTCGGCAGGTCCCGGAGGGCGGTGACGGCCTCCAGCAGCGCCGCCCGCGCGCTCGCACTCACCGCGACGAGCCCGGCGAACCCGTGCTCCAGGTCCGGGAACCGGCGCCCCGTCACCCGCACCCCGGCGTCGCGCAGCCGCTGGGCCAGCTCCTCCCCCTCGTCGCGCAGCGGGTCGAACCCCGCGGTGGCCAGGTAGGTCGGCGGCATCGCGGCCAGGTCCGGGGCCCGGACCAGGGCCGGCCCGGTCGGGCCCGGGTCGCCGCCGGGCAGGTACAGCCGTTCGACGTCGGCGATCCCCTCGGCGGTGAGCCCGAAGCCCGAGCCGAGGGTCTCCCGCGATCCGCCGGTGCGGCCGATGTCGGTCACCGGATAGAGCGCCCACACCAGGTCCGCGCGCGGTCCCCCGGCGCGGGCGAGGGTCAGCGACGCGTGCAGCGCCAGGTTCGCGCCCGCGCTCACCCCACCCACGACGACCCGCTCACCGGGCGCTCGATCGTCCGACGCGGACCGCAGCGCGGCGACGACGTCGTCGAGCCCGGCCGGGTACGGGTGCTCGGGCGCGAGCCGGTAGTCGATCGACAGCACCCGGATCCCGGCCCGCACCGCCAGGAACCGGCACAGCCCGTCGACCGAGTCCCGGCAGCCCTCGATGAACCCGCCACCGTGCAGGAAGACCAGCACGTCGTGCGTGCCGGGCGGGGTGTAGCTGCGCGCGGGCACACCACCGACGGTGAGGTCGCGGGCCGGGACGCCGTCCAGACCGGCGGGCGCGAGCACCCGGGCCAGGTCCCGGACGAACTGCCGGCGGCCTGAAAGAAGGTCGGCCGCGTCCCGGCGGGAACCGAGCCGGGCGGTGAGCCGGCGGAACAGCCGGGTGTCCGGGTCGAGCCGCACCCCGTCCCGCAGGACCGGTGCCCCGGCGAGCCGGGTCCGCAGCGGCCGCGGCAGCCCGAACACCGTGCGGCGCACCGCACGTCCCACCGCCACTGCCGCCCCGGACCACGCCACGGCCGACGACCCTACCCACGCGACGATCACGAATCGGGCGCGGATCCGGCCGGGGGTGGCCGCATCCGCGCCCGGTCGTGGATCACGACCCGAGGAAGTCGTCCAGGGTGATCGGGAGGGATCGGACGCGGACTCCGGTGGCGTGGTGGGCGGCGTTCGCGACGGCCGCGGCCGCCCCGACGATGCCGATCTCGCCGATCCCCTTGGTGCCCATCGGGTTGACGTGCGGATCCTGCTCCTCGATCCACTCGGCGTCGATGTCGCCGACGTCGGCGTGCGCGGCGAAGTGGTAGCCGGCCAGGTCGCCGTTGACCACGTGCCCGACCCCCGGGTCGACGACGCTCTCCTCGTGCAGGGCCATCGACAGCCCCCAGACCATGCCGCCGAGGAACTGCGAGCGCGCCGTCAGCGGGTTGACGATCCGGCCGGCCGCGAACACGCCGAGCATCCGGGGCACCCGGATCTCGCCGGTGTCGGCGTGCACCGCCACCTCGACGAAGTGCGCCCCGTAGGCACCCATCGCGTACGCGGCGGCGTCCGGGTTCGCCTGCGCAACCCCTTCGGCCTCGGCCGCGTCGTCGGGGTCGTCGCCCCACTTGTCGCGGAACCGGTCCGCGGCGTCGACGATCGCGGTGCCCCAGGACGCCGTGCCGGCCGAGCCGCCCGCGACCGTCGCGTGCGGCAGCCCGGTGTCGCCGAGGTTCAGGTCCACCCGGGAGGCGGGCACACCGAGCGCGTCCGCGGCGATCTGGGTCAGCGCGGTGCGCGCGCCCTGGCCGATGTCGGCGGCGGCGATGTCGACCCGGAACCGGTCGGGGTCCTGGTCGTACCGGATCGAGGCCGCCGACCCGGGCATGGTGAAGGCCGGGAAGAACGACGCGGCGACGCCGGTGCCGTGCCACCAGCCGTCGACCAGCCGGGCGCGCGGGGTGGCGTCGCGGTCGGCCCAGCCGAACCGCTCGGCGCCCCGGCGCAGGCAGGCGACGAGGTTGCGGGTGGAGAACGGCAGCCCGGAGTCGGGATCGACGTCGGGCTCGTTGCGGATCCGCAGCTCGATCGGGTCGATGCCGAGCTCGTGGGCCAGCTCGTCCATCGCCGACTCCGCCGCGAAGCTCCCCGGCGCCTCGCCGGGGGCCCGCATGAAGGTCGGGACCGAGCGGTCCAGCGGCACCAGCCGGTGCGTCGTCCGCCGGTGCGGCGCGGCGTAGAGGTGTCTGCTGTAGACCGCCGTCGGCTCGCCGAACTCGGCCATCCGGGCCGTCTGCTCGACGGCGTCGTGCGTGATCGCCCGCAGCCGTCCGTCGGTGTCGGCCCCGAGCTCGACGTGCTGGACGGTGCCCGGCCGGTAGCCGGTGGTGTCGGTCATCTCGCGCCGGGTCAGCGCCAGCTTGACCGGGCGGCCGGGCACCGCGCGGGCGGCCAGCACCGTCAGCACCGAGTTGGCGTGCATCCCGCCCTTGGTGCCGAACCCGCCGCCGACGTGCGGCGAGACCACCGTGACGGCGTCCTCGGAGAGCGCGAACAGCCCCGCGATCCCGCGCCGGGTCTCCCACACCGACTGGGTCGACTCGAACACGACGACCCGGTCACCGTCCCAGCGCGCGATCGACGCGTGCGGCTCCATCGGATGGTGGTGGTTGCCCGAGGTGGTGTACGTGGCGCGGGTGCGGACCGGCGACGCGACCAGCGCGGCGTCCGGGTCCCCGGCCACGGTGTCCGGCGGGAACATCACCACGATCTCCGGGGTGTAGGCCTCCGGCGAGTCCGGGTCGAGCACCGTGCTGGACGGCTCCGCCTCGTAGCTGACGACGACGGCGTCGGCCGCCTCCCGGGCCGTCTCCGGGCTCTCGGCGACGACGGCCGCGACGTACTCGCCGCGGTAGTGCACCGCGTCGGACTGCAGGACGGCCTGCTCGGCGCCCGCGTCCGGCGCGAGCCGCGGCGCGCTCTCCGCCGTCAGTACCGCGACGACGCCGGGCAGCGCCTCGGCGACGGACGTGTCGATCGCGCGTACCCGGCCGCGGGCGATGCTGGAGACCACACCGGCCAGGTACAGCGGGTCGTCGACGAACTGCTCGAACGCGTAGTGCGCGGTGCCGGTGACCTTCGCGGGGCCCTCGATGCGGGGCAGCGCGGTACCCATCGCCCGCGGTTCGACGAGCGTCATGCGGCCTCCTCCGATCCGGTCGTGGTGAGCTGCCGCAGGGCGGCGGTGACGGTCCCGGACACCAGCGGGATCTTGAAGGCGTTCCCGCCGACGGCGGTCTCGACGGCCCGGGCGTCCGCGGTCTCGGCCGCGGCGGCGGCCCGGAACGACTCGGCGGTCGCCGGGCGACCGCGCAGCGCCTCCTCGGCGCGCGAGGCCCGCCACGGGGTGTGCGCGACGCCGCCGAGCGCGATCCGCACGTCAGCGACCGTCCCGTCGGCGGCGACCTCGAGCGCGGCGGCCACCGAGACCAGCGCGAACGCGTACGACGCCCGGTCGCGGACCTTGCGGTACACCGAGCGCGCCGCGATCGGCGACGCCGGCAGGTCCACCGCGGTGATCAGCTCACCGTGCGCGAGCACCGTGTCCCGGGTCGGGTCGTCACCGGGCAGCCGGTACAGCTCCGCGAGCGGCAGCACCCGCTCCCCGTCCGGCCCCAGCACCCGGACCCGGGCGTCGAGCGCGGCCAGCGCGACGGCCATGTCGGACGGGTGGGTGGCGATGCAGGCGGAGTCGCCGGCCCCGAGGATCGCGTGGTAGCGCGCCCAGCCGGTGCGGGCCGAGCAGGCCTGCCCGGGGTCGCGCTTGGTGCACGGCGCCGCCGGGTCGGCGAAGTAGGCACACCGGGTGCGTTGCAACAGGTTCCCGCCGGTGGTGGCCATGTTGCGCAGCTGGCCGGACGCGCCGGCGAGCAGGGCCTGGGCCAGCACCGGGAACCCGGCGCGGACCCGCGGGTCGGCCGCGACGTCGCTGTTGCGGGCGCCGGCCCCGATGCGCAGGCCGCCGTCGTCGAGTGTGGTGATCTCCTCGGAGACGACACCGGTGAGGTCTACCAGCGTGCGCGGCGCGGTGATTCCCAGCTTGAGGTGGTCGACGAGGTTGGTGCCACCGGCCAGGAACGCGGCTCCCGGGTCGGCGGCGACGGTGGCGACGGCGCTCGCGGCGTCGTCCGGGTGGGCGTAGGTGAAGGGCTTCATCGGGTCTCCCCCGCCGGAGTCGCGACCGACTGCACGGCGCTGACGATGTTGCTGTAGGCGGCGCAGCGGCAGAGGTTGCCGCTCATCCGCTCGGCGATCTCGGCCCGGTCCAGGACCGCGGGGTCGGCACCAAGGTCGGCGGTCACCGCGCTCGGATGACCCGCGCGGGCCTCGTCGAGCATCCCGACCGCGGAGCAGATCTGGCCGGGCGTGCAGTAGCCGCACTGGTAGGCGTCGAACTCGACGAACGCCTCGGCGAGCGGGTGCAGACCGTCGCCGCCCGCCAGGCCGTCGGCCGTGGTGACCTCGGCGCCGTCGTAGGCGACCGCGAGGGCCAGGCAGGCCAGCTCGCGCCGTCCCGGTCCGCCGTTCCGGCTCACCAGCACGGTGCACGCGCCGCACTGGCCGTGGTCGCATCCCTTCTTGGTACTGGTCACCCCGAGGCGCTCGCGGAGCGCGTCGAGGACCGTGGTGCGGGTGTCCACGGTGAGGTCGTGTCGCCGGCCGTCGACGGTCAGCGAGATCGTGGCGTCCACGTGGTCGTCCCCTTCTGCAGGACTCGATCCGTCGGCTCCCGAAACGGAGCCTCCTCCGTAACGGTACGGAACATCGTTCCGGCTCGCGCGGTGAACTCTCGCCGGATCGCGGCCGGGCCGTCGGGGTACCCCGCGTCGCCGCCGGTCTATCGCCCGGACCCGGGCCGCTACCCGCGACCGGCCGGGGCGGCCCGGGTGTGCATCCGCTCCCCCTGCGGACCGAACAGGCTGAGCACCTCGACCGAGCGGCCCGGGTCGGCGGCACCGAACCAGTGCGGGACGTGCGTGTCGAACTCCGCCGCCTCCCCCGCCGTCAGCACGACGTCGTGCTCGGCCAGCACCAGCCGCAGCCGGCCGTCGAGCACGTAGAGCCACTCGTAGCCCTCGTGGGCCTTCGGGCTCGGGTCGGCGCCGCGGTACGGGATAAGCATCTTGAACGCCTGCAGCCCGCCCGGCCGCTCGGTGAGCGGCACGACGGTCATCCCGTGCGACGTCCGCGCCTTCAGTCGCACCCGCGGGTCACCGACCGCCGGGGCGGCGACCAGCTCGTCGAGCGGCACCTGGTGTGCCTGCGCGATCGGCAGCAGCAGCTCCAGGGTCGGCCGGCGGCCGCCCGACTCGAGCCGCGACAGCGTGCTGACCGAGATACCGGTCGCCCCGGACAGCTCGGCGAGGGTCATCCCGCGCTGGTTCCGGAGCCCGGCCAGCCGGGGTCCGACTCCGGCGAGGGTGCCTGCGATGGCGTCGTCCATGGGTCGAGTTTGCCAGAACGGCAACGATGTTTGCCATTCTTGCCGGAGCGCGCGCATCCTCGTCGGCATGAACTCCTACGACGTGATCGTGGTCGGCGGCGGGTCGGCCGGGCTGTCCGGGGCGCTGCTGCTCGCCCGGGCGCGGTGGCGGGTCCTGGTCCTCGACGACGGCACCCCGCGCAACGCCCCCGCCGACGGGGTGCACAACTGGCTCACCCGCGACGGCCTGCCCCCGGCCGAGATCGGCCGGATCGGGCGCGCGGAGGTCACCGGCTACGGCGGGGAGGTCCGCGACGCCCGGGTGACCGGGGCGCGGGCGCTGCCCGAGGGCGGGTTCGCCGTCACCACCGCCGACGGCGACGAGGTCACCGGTCGGAAGCTGCTGGTCACCACCGGACTGGCCGACGAGCTCCCGGAGATCGACGGGCTCGCCGACCGCTGGGGCGCGGAGATCTTCGCCTGCCCGTTCTGCCACGCCTGGGAGCACCGCGACACCCGGATCGGCGTCCTCTCGACCGGCCCGCACGACCTGCTCAAGGCGCACATCGCGACCCGCTGGAGCGCCGACGTCACGCTGTTCCTGCACACCGGCCCGCAGCCCGACGACGAGCAGTGGGCCGGCTACGCCGCCTGCGGCATCACCGTCGTGGACGGCGCCGTGCACGCGGTCGAGACCTCCGGGGGGACGCTGTCCGGGCTGCGGCTGGAGTCCGGGACTGTCGTGCCGGTCGACGCGCTGGCGATCTCGCCGCGGGCCGCCGCCCGGGCCGGTTTCCTCGCCGAGCTCGGTCTCACCGCGGTCGAGCACCCCTCGGGACTCGGGGACCACGTGCCCGCCGGGCCGATGGGCGAGACCGCGGTGCCGGGGGTGTTCCTGGCGGGCAACGTCACCGATCCGATGGCGACGGTGCCCACCTCCGTCGCCGCCGGCTCGGTCGCGGGCGCCGGGGTCACCCGTGAGCTGCTGACCGAGGACATCGCGCGGGCCCGGAGCACGGCCGGGGCGGGGTCGCGGACGGACCTCGCCGGGGAACCCGCCCCGGCGGGCAGCGCCCGATCATGATCCAGCCGCTGGGCTCGGTGCGCCCCGGGGCGGTGCGACGCTCCGCGGGTTCACCGGCCGCATCTCCGCGTGCCGTCCGGTCCCGTGCCGTCGGCCGGACCGCCACCCCGCACCGTCAGACGACCGACCCGAACCGGAGGACCCCGTGACCCGACCCGACCACACCGCGCCCGCGCCCGGCGACCACGCGCACCCGCACGGACATGCCCACGGGCCCGCGCACCACCACGCCGACCCGGACGCCGACCAGCACTCCGCCGAGTTCTGGGACGCCGCCTACTCCTCCCGGCCGCAGGTCTGGAGCGGTCAGCCGAACCGCTGGCTGGTCACCGACGCCGCTGACCTGGCTCCGGGGCGCGCCCTCGACGTCGGCTGCGGGGAGGGTGCCGACGCGATCTGGCTCGCCGGACGGGGCTGGACGGTCACCGCCTCGGACGTCTCCGGTGTCGCGCTGGAGCGGGCCCGGGCCGGCGCGGAACAGGCCGGCGTCGCCGACCGGGTGCTGATCCGGCACGGGGACCTGCGCACCGACGTGCCCGACCGGGCGGCCTACGACCTGGTCACCGCCCAGTACCTGCACCTGCCGTCGTCGATCCGGGAGGTCGCCTACGCCCGGCTGGCCGAGGCCGTCGCGCCCAGCGGGACGCTGCTGATCGTGGCGCACCACCCGCGCGACCTGGCCGGCGAGATGCCGCGGCCGCACGACCCGGACCTGTTCCCGTCCGAAGAGGAGCTCGCCGGAGCCCTCGACCCGGAGGTCTGGGACGTCCAGGTCGCCGAGGCCCGTCCGCACCAGGCCACCCACCCCGACGGCCACCAGGTGACCGTGCACGACACGGTCCTGCGCGCCCGCCGCCGGGCCTGACCCGGGCGGGTCGCGGGAACCGCCGACGGGTCGCGGCAGCCGGTGACGGGTGGACGACCCGTGCCCTCAGGCGCGCTCCGAGGCCCGCCCGAGGACCGCGGGCAGCACCGCGGCGAGCACGGCCGCCACGACGACCCCCTGCACGGCCGGGATCCCCAGGTCGAACACCGACCCCAGGGCCGCGACGACGGTGCCGCCCAGGTAGGCCAGGAGGCCGGGCGGGCGCACCAGCGGCGCGCTGTCGAGCGGGGTGCCGGGGTCCTGCCGGCGCCAGCCGCCGAGGAAGGTTCCGATGATCGTCCCGCCGAGCGGCGGGATCAGCACGCCGAGCAGGACCAGGAACGTGGTCATGCCGTCGGCGACGCCGGTCAGCGCCAGGACGATCCCGACCGCGACCCCGCCGACGACGAACGGGCCCTTGTCGGCGCGCCCGGTCAGCTCGGCCCCGGCGACGCCGAACGCGTACGCGGCGTTGTCGTTGGTGGTCCACAGGTTCGCGACGATGAGGAGGACCGCCAGCCCGATCGATCCGGTCAGCAGCAGGATCTCGGAGAAGTCGGCCTCGCCGTAACCGATGGCGCCCAGCCCGCCGAAGATCAGCATCCCGGACTGGACCGCCAGCACCGCGACGGCGGTGACGGCGAAGGCCGAGCGGCCGCCGGCTGCGAAGCGCGTCCAGTTCCCGATCTGGGTGCCGCCGCTGATGAACGTCCCGATCATCATGGTCAGCGCCGTGCCGGCGCTGATCGACCCGTCGCCGGTGGCGGCGAGCATCCCGGACCAGCCCCCGGCCGTCCCCACCGCGCCGACCGCGACCCACACGCACAGCACCACCATCAGCGGCACCGAGATCCAGGACAACAGCTCGATCCCGCGGAACCCCTTGTAGGCGGTGACGGCCATCGCGATCCCGCCGACCACGACGACCGGCCAGGCCGGCACGTCGAGCGCGGTCGAGAGCAGCTCGCCCAGCACACCGATGGTGATGCCGTACCAGCCGATCTGGGTGCCGCCCAGCAGCAGCGACGCCCACTTGCCGCCGGCGCGGCCGAGCACCAGCCGGGCGAGCAGGACCGTGGTGAGCCCGGTGCGGGCGCCGGCGATGCCGAGCAGCGCGATGTAGAGAGCGAGCACCGCGGCCGCGACGAGCGCGAGGACGACGAACGTGCCGAGATCGAACGCGGCGGCCACCTCGCCGCCGGTGATCATCGTCGGGGTGAAGAACAGGAACCCGACGACGACGACCGTTACCGCGGCGATCCCCCGCCGCTCGGCGACCGGTACCCGGTCGAGCGGGACGTCCCGGTCGGCGACGTCGGTCTCGGGAGCGGTCGGCGGCGGCGAAGCGGTCACGGAGCACCTCGGGGTGGTGAGCGGGAGCGGGCGTCACGATGAAACGGTCTCGGCGGCGCTCTCACCAGGTCTTTCGCCCTGATATGGCGGGTTTCACCCGCGACACCCTGTCCCGGTGCGCGATCCCACAGCGGGATGCAACACGCCCGACCCGCGCGTTCACACGCCGGTCATCCGGGGAACGTAGGCGGCCCCACCGGAGTCACCGGGTGGTGATCGCCCGGAACCGCATGCCCTGGACGAGGAGCTCGACCACCCGGTGGGCGAGCTCGACGTCGTCGCCGGAGGGCCCGGGCAGGCAGAGTCGCCCGACGGACAGGAGCAGCTCCTCGGCGTCGAGACCGGGGTCGATCTCGTCGCGGGCCGAGGCGGTGGCGAGGAGCGCCTCGAGGGCCGGGCCGAGCGTTCCGGTGAAGTAGCCCGGCAGCGCGTCGAAGGCCGGGTCACCCGAGTGCAGGGCCGCGGCGAGGCCCCGCTTGGTCGCGACGAACTCGGTGAACCGCAGCAGCCACCGGGTCAGCGCCTCGACCGGCTCGTGCTCGGCGGCGAGGCGCGGTCCGGCATCGGCGCCCGGCACGGCTTCGGCGGCATCGCCGGGTACGACAGCGGCTCAGCGCCGCCTACATCCGCAGCGTCCTCGACGCCGACCCGGGGCTGTGGGCCACCGCGAGCACCGCCGCGGTGCAGGCCGAGAGCCCGCTCGTGCGCATCGAGAGCAAGTAGCCCCCGCGGGTTCAGAAGAAGGTGCCGCACCACGGGACCGGTGCGCCGACGTCGAACAACCGGTCCGCACGGGCCGCCGCGCCGGGGGTGTGCTCGGTCCAGCGGCCGGCCGTGACCAGGGTCGACGGTGCCCGGTCGCCGAGGAACACCGTGCCCAGACCGGCGGTGTCGCACTCCAGGTCCGGGGACGCGTCGCCGGCCGGGGACGGCCCGTCCGGGCCGAGCCGCCAGGTGCCGGACCAGTGGTCGAACAGCGGGTCGCGGACCCGCAGCACGACGGGCTCACCGGCGCCCCAGGTGCGGGCGGCGAGCGCGGCGGCGGGGTCGACGATCCGGACCCAGAGCTCGTCGTCGCGGCCGGTGACCCGGTGCGCGCGGGGGTCGACCAGCCACAGGCCGAGGTCCTCGTCGCGCGGGCGGGCCCACGCCGTGACCGAGCGGATGAGGTCGATGCCCGCGAGAAATGCCCAGAGCCCGGCGGTGGCCGCCGGCGAGCCGGCCCACAGCTGCTGCACCGTGATGTCGTCCCCCGGGTCCCGTCCGAGGTCGGCCTCCCTGACACCCCACACGGCGAACCCGTCGTCGGCCCCGTCCGGGCCGGTGTGCACCGCGATCCCCTTGTAGTCCGACGCCGTGGGCCCCGCCGGCGACAGCGCCCGCCGCCACCAGCGGGGGTTGCGGGTCATGCCGCCGGGACGGTCCGCGGCGAGCCGCTCCTGCAGTGACGGCAGCACCTTGGCCGCCTCTGCGGCGTCGAGCATCCGGACCGGGCCACCGGCCGGGGCCTCGGGTCGCCAGGACGGGCGCGGGGTCAGCGAGACGTGCTCGGCGCGGCTGGCGATGCCGTAGCCGAACCGGCCGTAGATGGCGGCCTCGCTGGCGCGCAGCACGGTCGCGACGTCCCCGCGGTCGCGCGCCGCGGTCAGCTGGGCGCGCATCAGCGCGGTGAGCCGGCCGGCGCGGGTGCTGTCGGCCCGGACGCCGACCCCGCTGACGGCCGCGGCGTCGATGCGCGCGCCGCCGGGCGTCGTCACCCGGGTCGGGAACGAGAACGCGCACCCGACGACCTCGCCGGCGGTGTGCGCACCGAGCCAGTGCTCGTCGGGCGCCTGGCCGTGCGCCTCCCACGGCTCGTCCTGCACGGGCCCCCGGTGCAGGGTCTGCAGGAAGACGTCCCAGGCGGCGCGGCGCTGCGCCGGGTCGGTCAGGGTGCGGACGTCGTGCCGTGTCCTGTCATCGTGCCGTGTCCTGTCATCGTGCTGTGCTCTGCCGGCGTGCTCCGTGCTCACGACTGTCGACCTTTCCCGGCAGGCGTCCCGGGCGCCACCCGATTCCCGGACGGCGCGGGTCAGACCCGGTTGACCTGGTAGTCACCCTCGTCGGAGGTGACGATGCCGGGCACCTCGACCTGCTCGCCGTCGACCACCGCCTGGCAGCTGAACTCCGTCCCGGCCGAGACGACGACGTCGTCCGGGCACTGCACCGCACCGACCTCGAGGCCGTAGTCCTCGCTCAGTACCTGGCCGACGCCGGTCTGCAGCGCCGTGCGGTCGAGGTGGGTCGTCAGCGCCCAGCCCGGCCAGACGAAGGCGGTCACGGCCAGCACGGCCGCCACCAGCACCCCGGCCGCGATCAGGATCCACATCCGGTTGCCACCGAGGGACCGGCGTCGCTTCCCGCCGTCCTCGCGCGCGGCCCACGGCTCCTCGCCCGCGGCCGGGTCGTCCCAGTTCCCCTCGCCCCAGGCGTCGTCCGGCTGTGCGGCGCCCTGCTGCCCGTCGTTCCAGGCCGACCCGGGGGACGACGCGGGCACCGCGCCGCCGGTCTCCTCGGCGGCCCGGCGGCGGGCGCGGCGCCCGGTCGGGACGGCCCAGGTGTCCTCGTTCTCGCCGTGGGCGTCGTCGCCCCAGACCGGCGCGGCCTGTCCGCCCTGGTCCCAGCCCTGGTCCCAGCCGCCGGACGTCTGCGCCGGGGCCGGCCCGCCCGCGCCGCCGTGCGGCGGTCCGCCCCAGCCGCCGTCCTGGTGCGGGCTCCACGCCCCGGTCGCCTCCCGGGGATCCTGGTCGCCGGCCCGGGGCTGCGGCGACCAGCCGCCGGTCTGCTGCGGGGACCAGCCGCCGTCGTCCTGCCGGGACCACGACCCGGTGTCCTTCGGCGACCAGGCTCCGGTGTCCTGCGGGGACCAGGCGCCGGTCGACGCCGGGTCGCCGGGCCGGCCGGCGTCACGGGTGGCGTCCCGGCGCGCCGCGGCCGGGTCCCAGCCGGTGTCCCGGGCACCCTGGGCCGCCCAGCCGTCGGGAGCCTCCGGCTCCGGGTCCCCACCGGCGCCCCACCCGCCGGGCGGCGGCGAGCCCCAGGCGGGCAGCTCCCCGGTCCGCTCGGCGGCACTCTCGGTGTCCCGGTCCGGTCCCTGCGGGTTGCTCATCGCCGACCTCTCGCCTGCTGCTTCCGTCTCGCCTACTCCGTGCCCGCCGCGACCACACCGCGGCGGACCGCACCGGAGGCCCGGTGCGCGGCCCTCCCGACCCCGCTCGACCGGCCGGCCACACCGGCGATCTGGTCGAGCAGGTCGAGAACCTGTCGGGCCCAGCGTACGAAGTCGCCCGCGGAGAGTTCGTGCCCGTTCCGTTCCGCGGCCTCGAGAACCTGTGCGAGGGACTCTCCGCGCGCCCAGCGGTGCATCGGCCAGGCGAACGCCAGGTCGGGTGCGCGGGTGCGTTCGGCCTTGTGCCGGCGCTGGTCGGCGTCGAGCTGCTCCCACAGCCGGACGGTCCGCTCCAGCGCGTCGGACACCGGGCCGGCGGGCAGCCGGGGCATCGGGGCGTCGTCCCGGCGCGACTCGTAGACCAGCGACGACGCCACCGCGGCCAGCTCCTCGGGTTCCAGGCCGTCCCACGCGCCGTGCCGCAGGCACTCCGCGGCGAGCAGGTCCGACTCGCCCCACAGCCGGGCCAGCGCCCGGCCGTGCTCGGTGACCTCCGGCTCGCCGTCGGCGACCTCGTCGACGGGCAGCAGGTAGCCGCGCTCGGTCAGCACCGCGCGGATCCGGTCGAACGCCCGGGCCAGCGAGTGCGTGGTGGAGCGCACCTTCTGCCGCAGCGTCTCGGTCTCGCGCTCCAGGCGGGCGTGGCGCTCCCCCCAGCGGGCGTGCGCCTCCCGGTCGTCGCAGCCGTGGCAGGGGTGCGCGCGCAACGCCCGGCGCAGGGTGGCCAGCTCCGGGTCGTCGTGCGCGCCGGTACGCCGGCGCCGCTCACGCTGCGACGGCGTGTCCGGCGAGAGCCGCGAGTTCCGCAGCGAGGAGGCGATGTCCCGCCGGACCTGCGGGGACCGGTGCTCGACCCGCTTGGGCAGCTTGATCCGGCCCAGCACCTCGACGGCGTCGGGGAAGTCCGTGGCCGAGAGCCGGCCGGCCCAGCGGTCCTCGGTGCACACCAGCGGCCGGGGTTCGGGGTCCCGCCCGTTCGCCGAGAGCGCGCCCACCCCCGGGTCGAGCACGACGGCGATCCCGGCGCGCTTGCCGGCCGGGACCGCGATCACGTCGCCCGGACGGAGCTCGCGCAGCGACTCGGCGACCTGGTCGCGCGCCTCCGCGGTGTTGCGGCGGCGCAGCGCCTTCTCCCGCTCGGAGATCCGGCGGCGCAGGTCGGCGTACTCGGCGAAGTCACCGAGGTGACAGGTCATCGACTCCCGGTAGCCCGCCAGCGCCTCGGCGTTGCGGTCGATCCGCCGGGCCAGCCCGACGACCGAGCGGTCGGCCTGGAACTGGCCGAACGAGCGCTCCAGGAGCTCCCGGGCGTCCGAGGTGCCGAGCCGCCCGACCAGGTTGACGGCCATGTTGTAGACCGGCCGGAACGAGCTGCGCAGCGGGTAGGTGCGGGTCGAGGCCAGCCCGGCGACCTGCTCGGGGTCCATCCCGGGCGTCCAGACGACCACGGCGTGGCCCTCGACGTCGATCCCGCGCCGCCCGGCCCGCCCGGTGAGCTGGGTGTACTCGCCCGGCGTGAGGTCGACGTGCGCCTCACCGTTGTACTTCACCAGCCGTTCCAGCACGACGGTGCGGGCCGGCATGTTGATGCCCAGCGCCAGGGTCTCGGTGGCGAACACGCAGCGGACCAGGCCGGCGACGAACAGCTCCTCGACGGTCTCCTTGAACGCCGGCAGCATCCCCGCGTGGTGCGCGGCGACGCCGCGTTCCAGCGCCTCCCGCCACTCCCAGTACCGCAGGACGCCGAGATCGGCCTGCGGCAGGTCGCCGGTGTGCTTCTCGACGATGCGGCGGATCTCGTCGACCTCGTCGGGCTCGGTGAGCCGCACCCCGGCCCGCACGCACTGGCCCACCGCCGCGTCGCAGCCGGCCCGGGAGAACACGAACGTGATCGCCGGCAGCAGGCCCTCGCGGTCCAGCCGGTCGATCACCTGGACCCGCGACGGCGGCCGGAACCCGCCACGGGACGGCGGCCCGCTGGCGCGCGGACCCCGCCCGACGACGGCGGTCGAGTCGTTGCGCCGGTCCGGTCGCCCGTTCCGGGTGCGGCCCCGGTCCCGGCCCCCCGGACCGCCGCGTCCGCGCGGGCCCCGGTCTCCGGCCCGGTCGGCGGCCCGGGCCCCGGCGGAGTCCCGGCGCTGCATCTCGCGGGTGTGCCGGACCAGGTCCGGGTCGACCACGAGCTCGTCCTGCGCGGGACCGTCACGTTCCGCGGAACGGCGCTGGGAGAACAGGTCGAACAACCGGTTGCCGACCATCATGTGCTGCCACAGCGGCACCGGCCGGATCTCGTCGACCACGACCGTGGTGTCCCCGCGGACCTCGATCAGCCAGTCACCGAACTCCTCGGCGTTGCTCACCGTGGCCGACAGCCCCACCACCGCGACGTGCTCGGGGAGCTGGAGGATGACCTCCTCCCAGACCGCGCCGCGGAACCGGTCGGCGAGGTAGTGCACCTCGTCCATCACCACGTAGCCGAGGTGGTCCAGCCGGCGGTTCGCCGCCGCGTCCGCGTCGGCGTAGATCATGTTGCGGAGGACCTCGGTGGTCATGACGACCACCTGGGCGTTCCCGTTGACGGCGGTGTCGCCGGTCAGCAGCCCGACCGCCTCCGGGCCGTAGCGCTCGACCAGGTCGGCGTACTTCTGGTTCGACAGCGCCTTGATCGGCGTGGTGTAGAAGCACTTGCGGCCCTCGGACAGGGCCAGGTGCACCGCGAACTCCCCCGCGACCGTCTTGCCGGCGCCGGTCGGGGCGCAGAGCAGCACCCCGTGCCCGTCCTCCAGGGCCTCGCAGGCCTCGCGCTGGAAACCGTCGAGCTCGAACGGCAGCATGCCGGCGAACTCCGCCAGCCGCGGGCGCGCGGCCCGGGCCTTCGCCGCGGTGTAGGCCGCAGCCGGATCGGGGATGTCGGGCCGGGTACTCACCGTCTCAGGCTGTCACACCGGTGGATCGGTCCGCTGCGCGATCCGGACGTGCTCACACCCCCGTCGCCGGCCGGCTCACTCCGCGAACTCCGCCTCGGAGATGTCGGCGTTGATCTCGGTGCCGTGGTGCTCGCCGCGGCAGATGGCGGCCATCAGGCCGTCCTTCTCGATGTCGAACACGTGCAGCGGCAGGCCGTGGTCGCGGGCCAGGATGAACGCGGTCTGGTCCATCACCGCCAGCCGGCGCGACAGCACCTCGTCGTAGGGCAGGTGCTCGTAGCGGCGGGCGTCGGGGTTCTTGCGCGGGTCGGTGTCGTAGACCCCGTCGACGCCGTGCTTGGCGACCAGCAGGGCGTCCGCGCCGATCTCCAGGGCGCGCTGGACGCTCGGGTAGTCGGTGGTGATGAACGGCTGCCCGTTCCCGCCCGAGAAGATCAGGATCGAGTCCTTGTCCAGGTGCCGCTTGGCCCGCAGCCGCAGGAACGGCTCGGCGACGGCGTTGATCGGGATCGCCGTCATCACCCGCACGTTCTCCTCGCCACCGGCGGACAGCTTGCCGCGCAGCAGCAGGCTGTTGATCACGGTGCCGAGCATGCCGATGTTGTCGGCCTCGACGCGGTCGATGCCCCAGGTGTCGGAGCGGTTCCCGCGGAACACGTTGCCGCCGCCCACCACGACGGCGATCTGCACGCCCAGCTCGCGGACCTGCCGGATCTGCGACGCCAGGTGGGTCAGCGCCTCGGCGGAGAACCCGAAGCCGTCGTCGCCGGACATCGCCTGGCCGCTGAGCTTGATGACCACCCGGTTGTACTTCATGCGCGTCGTCCCGCCCCTGTATCTGCCGCCGTCCGGTCGTGGCAGAGCGTACGGAGGGGCGCACCGGCCCCGGCGTCGCGGGTGGCGTTCGCCGCCCTCACCTGCTCAGGTGATGTCGTCGAAACCGGACACCGGCGGTTCCGGCCGACGTTCCTGGGGCTGGGGAGTCGTGGCGGTGCGGGTGGTCGCCGGCGCCGGGGTGTCGACCCGAGACGGTCCGTCGACCTCGGACGGACCGTCCACTCGCGACGGACCCCCGATGTCCGAGGGCCCCCCGATGTCCGACGGCGTGGTGTCGATCGGCGACGGCGCGTCCGGGTCCCACGAGTCCCAGCCCTCGGCGGCCCGCTTGCGTTCCTTCCGGCGGTCGTTGAACCGGCAGATCTGGATCGCGGCCTCGAACAGCAGCGTGAGCGCGAAGGCCAGGGACAGCATCGAGATCGGGTCCTGGCCCGGCGTCGCGATCGCCGCGAACACGAACAGGCCGAAGATCAGACCGCGGCGCGACTTCGCGAGCATGGCGTAGGTCACGACGCCGGCGAAGTTCAGCGCGACCACGATCAGCGGGATCAGGAAGCTGACGCCGAAGATGATGATCAGATTGACGACCAGCGAGAAGTACGACGACCCGGTCAGCGCGGTCACCTGGATCTCGGTGCCGATCGACAACAGGAAGTTCAGCGCCTGCGGGATGATCAGGTAGGCGAGCACCGCACCGGTCACGAACAGCACCGCCGCGACCGAGACGAAGCTCATCGCGTAGCGCCGCTCGTTCTTCAGCAGCGCCGGGGTGATGAAGCCCCACAGCTGGTACAGCCAGACCGGGCAGGCCAGGATCACCCCGGCCGTCGCACCGACCTTGAGGCGCAGCATGAACTGGTCGAACGGCGTGGTGCCGAGCAGCCGGCACGAGCCGTCCGCGGCGAGCTCCGGACGGATCGAGGCCGGCAGAGAGCAGTACGGCTCCTTCAGCACGTCACCCAGGCTGGGGAACCCGAAGAACGGCGTCCCGAACCAGATGTAGCCGAACACCGTGGTCACCACGATGGCGAGCAGCGAGATCCCGAGCCGGTTCCGGAACTCGTAGACGTGCTCGATCAGCGTCATGGTCCCGTCGGGGTTGAGCCGACGCTTCCGACGGAACGGGGACTTCACGGTGCGGCGTACCTCAGGTCGTGGAGCCGGTGCCGCGGTCCTGCGGCTGAGCCTGCGGGGTCTGGGCCTGCGGGGCCGGGTCGCCCTGCTGCTGCGGGGCCGGGGCGGCGCCCGGGAGCTCCTGCGGCGCGGCCTTCGGGGTCTCCGAGCGGGCGTCGTCGTCCTTGAGGCCCTTCATCTCGCCCTTGAACACCCGGGCGGACTGCCCCACCGAACGTGCCATCTCGGGCAGCTTCTTCGCGCCGAACAGCAGCAGCAGCACCGCGATGATGATGAGCCACTCGTAGCCACCGGGCATGGTCAACCTCCGTCGAATGTCTCCGTGCCGCTCGGGCATCGTCTCCTGCGCCCGAGTGGCGATCCCGAGCATACGCACGCACACCGACGGTTCGGATCGCCCCCGGCCTCCGGATCGGCCCGGAACACGGCCGTCACCGGCCGTTTCCCGGGTGTTCTCCGCCGAGGCGCGCTCAGCCCGTCGCGGTGCCGTCGGCGAGAGTGCCGTCGGCGAGGTCGAGCGCGGCGCGGGCCCGGGCCCGCACGAGCCCGGCCAGCTCCTCCGGTTCGACGATCCGGGCCGCGCCGCCGAGACCCAGCACCAGGCGGACCAGCCAGTCCGGGTCGGAGTAGCGCAGCAGGACCCGGAGGCGGGCGTCCGGCGAGGACGACGGCGGGGCAGGGGTGGGCCCGGCCCGCGGCGGCTCGGGCGTCCCGGGTGGCGTGTCGCCCGCGGCGTCGGTACCGACCGGGTCCGTCGTCCCGGCGGCCGCGGCGCCGGTGGTCCAGTCGTCGACCGGGTAGTACTCCGCGACCCAGTGCGCGTCCGGATCGAGCTCGAGGACGGCGGCGCGCTGCCCCTCGGCGGGACGGAACAGCCCGCCCGAGACGTCCGTGGGCTCGGCGTCCGGATGTGGGCGGGCGGGCTCGTCGAGCTCCTCGGCCTGCTCGACGCGGTCGAGCCGGAACAGCCGGACCCCCTCGGCGCGCCGGCACCACGCCTCCAGGTAGCCGCGGCCCTCGACGAGCACCAGCCGCATCGGGTCGACATCGCGGCGGGACACCGCGTCCCGGCCCGCGGTGAAGTAGAGGATCCGCAGCGCGCGGCCCCGGGCCAGCGCCCCGCGCACGACGCCGGTGGTCTCCCGCTCCCCCACGCCGTTCTCCACCGCGACGAGGCCGCCGGCCGGTCCGGCCGCGCCGACCGCGGCCTCGATCTTCCCGATCGCCCGGCCGACCGCGTCCGAGTCGACCACCCCGGGCGTCTGGTGCAGCATCCGCAGCGCGACCAGCAACGCCGTCGCCTCGCTGGTGGTGAGCCGCAGCGGGCGGGTCAGCCCGGCGTCGAACACGACATCGACGGTGTCCCCGGCGAACGACAGGTCCACCAGGTCACCGGGCCCGTAGCCGGGCAGCCCGCACATCCAGAGCAGCTCCAGGTCCTTGCGGAGCTGCCGCTCGTCCACGCCGAAGTCCGCGGCCGCCTCGGCCACCGGCACGCCGGGATGCGCACGCAGGTAGGGCACCAGCGACAGCAGCCGGGGGAGCCGCTGCGCGACCCCCTGCCCGCTCACCGGGCCACCTCGGCGACCCCCGCCGCGGTATCGACCGCGCGGCCCGCCGCGGCCTGCCACAGCTCGCGCACCGCCGTCGCGAGCTCCGGCGGGTCGAGCACGGCGACGTCCGGGCCGTGCCCGGCCAGCCACCGGGCGACCGTCCCGCGGTCCCGGACGTCGAGCTCCAGCAGGACGCCCGGGTGTCCTGCACGGGTGTGCGGGCCGCGCTCGCGGCCGGCCCGGCGCAGCCCGGCCGCCCGGCCCTCGGCGACCCAGACCCGGGCCGTCGCCGTCACCGGGCCCGGCCCCGCCGAGGCGCGCACGATCCCGCGCAGGTCGGCGTCGGCGGGCACGGTCACGGCCCCGTCGGGGCCGGTCGCCCGGATCGTGCCGGTGATGCGGGAGAGCCGGAAGCAGCGGACGTCGGCCCGGTCGCGGTCGTGCCCGACCAGGTACCAGCGTCCGCGGTAGGACACCACGCCCCACGGCTCGACGGTGCGCCCCACCGCCGGCTCGGCCGGACCGCCCCGGCGGTGCTCGAACACGACGACCCGCCCGGCGCGGGTGGCGGCCAGCAGCGGGGCCAGCGCGGGCTCCCCCGCGTGCACGCCGGGCCGGACGGTCGCCGCCGGGGTCTCGGCGACCTCCACGCCCGCTGCGCGCAGCTTGACCAGCGCACCGTGCGCGGCGCCGGCGAGCTCCGGGGAGTCCCACAGGTTCCCGGCCAGCGCGACGACGGTGGCCTCGTCCGGGGCGAGCTCGATCTCGCCGAGCTCGTAGTCGGCGCGGGCGATCCGGTAGCCCTCCGCGGTGTCGAACGCCGAGGTGTGCCCGGTCTCCAGCGGCACGCCCAGCTCGCGCAGCTCGGCCTTGTCCCGTTCGAACATCCGGAAGAAGGCCTCGTCGTTGGGTGCCTCGGCGTAGCCCGGCACGGTCGCCCGGATCCGCTCGGCGGGCAGGTACTGCCGCGTCGACATCAGGCAGAGGACCAGGTTGACCAGTCGCTCGGCGCGCGCGGAGGACACCCCGGCATCGTATCCACGCGCTGCCGGGGCGCCCGGTCGCCCCGCGCATCCGGCACCGGGAGCCGCTTCCCCGGCACCGGCACCCCACCGGTTGCCGCGGCAGCGGCCCGGGGTGCGGGCGGCTGCCTCAGTGCGCGGCCCGGCGGTGGGTGGTCGGCGGGACGCCGAACGACGCGGTGAACCGTGCCCGCAGCGCGTCGGACGAGGGGAATCCGGAGAGGCGGGCGATCGCGTCCACGGGCAGCGTCGTGGTCTCCAGCAGTCGCCGGGCACGGTCGAGGCGCGCACCGAGCAGCCACTGCTTCGGGCTGGTGCCCACCTCGTCGTGGAAGTGCCGCAGCAGGCTGCGTTCGCTGAGGTTCGCGTGCCCGGCGAGGTCGGCGAGACCCAGCGGCCGGTCGAGGTGCTGCAGCGCCCACCAGCAGGTGTCCGACAGCGCGCTGCGGAGCGCGGCGACCGGGACGGGGTGGTGCGCGCCCGGCTCCTCTCCCCTGCCGAGGAGCCGGGCCAGCTCGTCCGCGTGCGCCGGCCCGGCGCAGCTCAGCAGGTTCCCGTCGACGACGCACGGGACACCGGCCGGCACGGTCGTCCCCGGGAACCTCTCGGCCAGCCGCCGGGCCGCGGCCGGATGCGTGGTGGCCCGGTGCCCGCGCAGCAGGCCGGCGTGCCCGAGCGCGAACGTCCCGACCGAGATCGCGACCAGACACGCCCCGCGCGCACCGGCCCGGCGCAGGGCGTCGAGGACGTCGGCGGGCGGCGCCGCGTCCCAACCGGGCACGTACCCCGGGACGACGACGGTGTCGGCTCCGGCCAGCGCGCCCGGACCGTGCCGCACGACCAGGTCGAACCCGTCACCGGTGGGCACTGCTGCCCCACCCGCCCCGCAGACCACGATCTCGTCGCCCGCGTCGGGCACGCCCGGCAGCGCGCCGGGCCCGAACACCTGCAGCGCGCAGCCGAGATCGGCGGTGACGAGGCCCGGCAGCGCGAGCACGGCGACGCGGTGGCTCATGGGACGTCCGAGCGTGCTGTACGTTTCGGCGAGAAATCAAGGCTCGTCGGCGATCCGCCGCCTCCCCCGCGGCGCCCCGGGCCCGGCAGAGTCGTCCGATGGAGTTCCGGACGCAGGTCACGGTCGTGCCCAGGGTGAACGGCGACCCGGTCCGCACCACGGTGTCCCCGCGCACGACGCTGCTGGACTGGCTCCGCGAGCACCGGGGCCTGACCGGCATCAAGAAGGGCTGCAACGAGGGCGCCTGTGGCGCCTGCACCGTGCTCGTCGACGGCCTGCGGATGAACGGGTGCCTGACCCTCGTCGCGCAGTGCGACGGCCGGGAGATCACCACCGTGGAGGGCCTGTCCCCGCCGGACGGGTCGCTGCACCCGGTGCAGCGGGCCTTCGCCGAGCACGACGCCTTCCAGTGCGGCTACTGCACCCCCGGGCAGCTGCTCTCCGCGGTCGGCTGCATCGCCGAGGGCCACGCCGGCGACGAGGGAACCGTGCGGGAGTGGATGAGCGGCAACATCTGCCGCTGCTCGGCCTACCCGCAGATCACCGCCGCGGTCCTGGCGGCGGGCGAAGGGGAACGACGGTGAAGGACTTCGCCTACGCCCGCGCCGGGTCGGTCGACGACGTCGTGGCGGCACTCTCCGATCCGGGGACGGCGGTGCTGGCCGGGGGCACCGAGCTGCTCAACTGGCTGCGGCTGGGGATCGCCGAGCCGGACCGGGTCGTCGACATCGCCGACCTCGGCCTCGACGACATCGGCGGCGACGGCGGCTCCGCGCTCGTGATCGGGGCGCGCGCGACGCTGAACGCCGTCGGCGGCAGCCCGCTGGTCGCCGAGCACGCCGGGGCGCTGTCGTCGGCCTGCCTGCAGGCGGCGTCGGCGCAGATCCGGCACCGCGCGACCCTCGGCGGCAACGTCCTGCAGCGGCCGCGCTGCCCCTACTTCCGCACCGAGGCGCCGGTGCCCTGGCCGTGCAACAAGCGCGAGCCCGGCAGCGGGTGCGCCTCCCTGGCGGGCCGGCACGAGCGGCAGGCGGTCTTCGGCGGCACCGACGGCTGCGTCGCGGTACAGCCCTCGGACCCGGCGGTGGCGCTGGCCGCGCTGGACGCGACCGCCGACGTCGTCGGGCCCGCGGGGTGGCGGTCGATACCGATGCGGGAGTTCCACCTGTCCCAGGCCGAGGCCGCCGCGACGGGCGAGCCGATGCGCGAGCACCGGCTCGATCCCGGCGAGCTCATCCTGAGCTACCGGATCCCGGTCCGCGGCGACCGCTCCGCGTACGTCAAGGTGCGCGAACGGGCGTCCTACGAGTACGCGATCGTCTCCGCCGCCGGCACGGTCCGGCTCGGCGACGACGGCCGGATCGCCGCCGCGCGGATCGCGCTGGGCTCGGTCGCCCAGCGGCCCTGGCGGCTCGACGACGCCGAGGCCGCGCTGGTGGGCCTGCCCGCGACCCGGGAGGCGCTCCTGCCGGTCGTCGACGCGGCCCTGCCGGACGCGGCGCCGCTGGCGCAGAACGCGTTCAAGGTCCCGATGGCCCGCAACGCCGCGGTCCGCGCCCTGCTGCTGGCCGCCGGAGGTGCCGCATGACGACCACCCACCGCCCGATCGACCAGCGGGTGGAGGCCCCGCTCAAGCTGACCGGGGCCGCCCGCTACGCCGCTGACCACGCGCCCGAGGGGGTGCTGCACGCGGTGCTCGTCGGTGCCCCGGTCGCCGCGGGCCGGCTGACCGGCGTCGACACCGCGGACGGCCGCGCGACACCGGGCGTGACGGCCGTCCTCACCGCCGCCGACCTGCCGTCGTTCGGCACCCTCACCGCGCCCGCCGCGGTGCTGACCATGCCGTTCTCCGACGACGTGATCCGCTACGAGGGCCAGCCGGTGGCGATCGTCCTGGCGGAGTCGGTGGCGGCGGCCGAGGCCGGGCGCGCGGCCGTCGTCGTGCACTGCGACGCGGCCGAGCCCGCCGTGCTGGGCGCCGGCGCCCGGGAGCCCGCCCCGGGCGTCGAGGAGTTCGTGCTCGGCGACGTCGACCGGGCCCTCGCCGAGGCGGACCTGCGCCTGGACCTCACCTACGTCCAGCCCCCGCGGCACCACCACGCGATGGAGACCTCCGGCACCGTCGCCCGCTGGGACGGCGACCGGCTGACCGTCTGGGACTCGGTGCAGGCCGGCGGGACCGTCGTCGGGGTCCTCGCCGGCGCGTTCGGCATCGACGAGCAGGACGTCCGGGTGATCTGCCCGCACACCGGTGGCGGGTTCGGGTCGAAGGGCTTCATCTGGCCGCACGAGATCCTGGCCGCGGCCGCCGCCCGGATCGCCGGACGGCCGGTGTCGCTGCACCTGCGCCGGTCCGACCAGTTCACCGCCGTCGGCTACCAGCCGTGGATCTCGCAGACCATCCGGCTCGCCGCCTCCGCCGACGGCACGCTGCAGGGCATCGAGCACACCGTCGTCAACAACACCGCGCTGGCCGACGACTTCGTCGAACCGGCGGCGATCGCCAGCACCGCGATGTACGCCGTGCCCGCGATCCGCACCCGCCAGTTCGTCGAACGGGTCAGCCTCAACCTGCCGACCCCGATGCGCGCGCCCGTCGAGGGGCCCGGGATGTGGGCGCTGGAGAGCGCGATGAACGAGCTGGCCGACGCCGTCGGCGTCGACCCGCTGGACCTGCGGCTGGCCAACCACGCCGACGTCTGCCCGTCCGACGGCCGCCCCTGGTCGGGCAAGGGACTGCGTGAGGCCTACGAGGAGGGGGCCCGCCGCTACGGCTGGCGCGACCGGCACTCCCGGCCCGGCACCGACGGCCCGTGGCGGATCGGGCACGGCATGGCGACCTGCTCGATGGGCAGCTTCCGGTTCCCCGGGCACGCCCGGGTGCGGCTGCGCGCCGACGGGTCGGTCGCCGTCGAGGCCGGGGTGCACGACATCGGCAGCGGCGTGCAGACCGCGCTCACCCAGATCGTGGCCGACGAGCTCGGCGTCGACCCGGCCGTCGTCGACGTGTACTGGGGGGACACCGACCTGCCGCGCACCGGGCCGACCTACGGGTCCTCGACGACGGTCGGGACCGGCAGCGCGGTGGCCGCCGCGGCCCGCGACGTCGGCAAGCAGCTCGCCGCGCTCGGGGTCGACGTCGACCCGGCCGAGGCCCTGGCCAGGGCCGGGGTCGACGCGCTGGTCGGCGAGGGCGACTTCACCGTGCGGAACGGGTTCGACATGGACGGGGCGAGCACCCCGTGGGCGATGCGGACCTGGGGCGCGATCTTCGTCGAGGTCGGTGTCGACCCCGACTTCGGTCTGCTGCGGCTGCGCCGGGCGGTCGGGGTGTACTCGGCGGGCCGGATCGTGAACCCGACGACAGCGCGCGCCCAGATGACCGGCGGGATCATCTTCGGCTGGGGCAAGGCGACCATGGAGGAGAGCGACCAGGAGCCGGTGCACGGCCGGTGGCTGGCCAAGAACCTGTCCAACGTGGCCGTCCCGGTGAACGCCGACATCCCGGCCGACCTGGACGTGTCGTTCGTCGACGAGTACGACGAGCACGCCGGCCTGATCGGCGCCAAGGGCATCGGTGAGCTCGGCGCCACCGGGGTCGACGCCGCCGTCGCCGCGGCGGTGCACGACGCCGTCGGCGTGCGGGTGCGGGACCTGCCGATCCTGCCGTGGAAGGTGTTCGAGGGTGTCTCATCCTGCGACACCGCGCCCGACGGGCGTTGACGGCGGCGTTCCGGCAGCGAAACGCTCGTCACCCGCGCAGGAAGGGGTAGGCAGTGGAAGCCGAGACGTTCAACCCGTGGACCGTGGTGAACCTGGTCTTCGAACACCTCGCGGAGCAGGGACTGCACCCGGTCCTGGGCGAGACCGGGGATCCGGCCGCGGCCGCGACGCAGCTGCTCGCGGCGATGGGGATCTCCGCAGCACCGGAGAAGGCGGGGCCCGCGGACCCGGACGTCCAGGACGAGCTGGCCGAGCTGCGCCGAAGGATCATGCCCGGGATCGAGTGACCCGGGAGCCGTGATCTAGGTTCCGTCGCGCACCGGAGGAGGACGCGGCGGGACACCAGGGGCCCCCGCTCGAGGAACCGCGGAGGGGGCGATGGAGCAGCAGACCGAGCGCGAGATCGTGCAGCAGCAGCTCGACGAGCTGCACCAGGTCATCGGACGGCCCGGTGGTATCCCGGACGGCCGGGTCGTCGCCTATTACCCGCCCACCATGTCCACCCGCGCCGACCTGTTCGGCCTGGCCGCCACCGACGTCGACGGCACCCAGTGGACGGTCGGCGACGCCGAGGTCCGCTTCCCGCTGCACTCGATCTCGAAGGTCTTCACCTACGGCCTCGCGCTGGAGGACAACGGCCGCGAGGAGGTGATCCTCCGGGTCGGTGTGGAGCCCTCCGGCGACCCGTTCAACTCGATCACCTTCGACGAGGTGAACAACCGCCCGTTCAACCCGATGATCAACGCGGGTGCGCTCGTCGCGGTCAACCTGGTGCACGGCGCGTCGAAGGAGGAGAAGGTCGAGCGGCTGCTCACCCGGCTGCGGATCTACTCCGGCAACCCCGACCTGGCCATCGACGAGGGCATCCTCGCCGAGCAGCTGGTGTCCAACGACCGCAACGTCTCGCTGTCCTACCTGATGCGCAGCCTGGGGATGCTGCACGGCAACATCGAGGACAACCTCTACGTCTACCTGGCCGCCTGCTCGGTGACGGTCACCGCGCTGGAACTGTCCACGATGGCCGCGACGCTCGCCCGTGGCGGCGCGAACCCCTTCACCGGCGTGCCGGCACTCCCCCGCACCTACACACGTGACGTGCTGTCGGTGATGAGCATGTGCGGGATGTACGACGCGGCCGGCCAGTGGGCCTACGACGTCGGCATCCCCGCCAAGTCCAGCGTGTCCGGCGCGATCCTGGCCGCCATCCCGGACGCGCTCGGCGTCGGTGTCTTCTCCCCCGGCCTCGACCGGCACGGGAACTCGGTGCGCGGCGTCGCGGTCTGCCGGGCGCTGTCCGAGCGGTTCGGGTTGCACGTGTTCGCCGACCCCTCGGAGTCCCGGCTGGGCCGGATCGTGCGCCCGGCGCGGCGCGAGGGCGGGACCGAGATGTACCCCTCCGGCGACGGCTGGCTGCCCGACGGGCTGTGAGTCCGTACCTTCGACGCTGCACGACGTCGATCGAGAGGACACCGATGGTCGCCCAGGCCGAGCGCGAACTGGTCCAGGAACAGCTGGAGGACCTGCGCAGCAGCTGCTCGAAGGGTGGCGGTCTGCTGCCCGGCGAGGAGGTCGTCAGCTACTACCCGCCGGAGATGGAGCAGCAGGCCGACCTGTTCGGACTGGCCGGCACCAACATCGACGGAACCCAGTGGGAGACCGGGGACACCGAGGCCCGCTTCCCGCTGCACTCGATCTCCAAGGTGTTCACCTACGGCATGGCGCTGGAGGACAACGGCCTCGATGCGACACTGCGGCGGGTCGGGGTGGAGCCGTCCGGCGACCCGTTCAACTCGATCACCTTCGACGAGGTGAACAACCGCCCGTTCAACCCGATGATCAACGCCGGTGCGTTGGTCTCGGCGAACCTGGTGCACGGCGCGTCGAAGGAGGAGCGGGTCGACCGGCTGCTGGAGCGCTACCGGATCTACACCGGCAATTCGTCGCTGGAGGTCGACCAGAAGATCCTCGCCGAGCAGCTGCGGTCGAACGATCGCAACCTCGGCCTGTCCTACCTGATGCGCAGCCTCGGCATGCTGCACGGCGACATCGACGACAACCTGTTCGTCTACCTGTCGATGTGCTCGATCACCGTCACGACCTCCGAGCTGTCGATGATGGCCGCGACGCTCGCGCACGGCGGCCGCAACCCGATCACCGGCGACCGGGCGCTGCACCACGACCACCTGCGCACGGTGATCAGCGTGATGAACATGTGCGGCATGTACGACGCCGCCGGGGAGTGGGCGCACGACGTCGGCATCCCGGCCAAGAGCGGGGTGTCCGGCGGGATCATGGCGGTGCTGCCGAACTACTTCGGGCTCGGCGTCTTCTCCCCCGGCCTGGACCGGCACGGCAACTCGGTGCGCGGCATCGCGGTCTGCCGGGAGCTCTCGGCCCGGTTCGGGCTGCACGTGTTCGCCGACCCGAACGACTCCCGCTTCGGCCGGGTCGCCCAGCCCGAGCTGGCCTGACGCTCGTGAGTGGTTGTCGCGGCCGGGGCCGCGACAACCACTACGACTACCAGCGGGGCTTGACCAGCTCGTAGCTCGGGTCGATCGTCTTCATGTAGCCGGTGTCGTCCCGGTCGGTGATGCCGCTGCGCAGGTACTGCTCGTGCTGCGCGCCCAGCCGGTCGCGGTCCAGCTCCACACCCAGCCCCGGCGTCGTGGGCACGACGACCGCGCCGTCGGAGAAGGTCAGCGCGCCCGGCACGACGACGTCCTCGGACGCGTCCTTCCACGGCCAGTGCGTGTCGCAGGCGTACGTCAGGTTCGGGGTGGCCGAGGCGAGGTGGGTCATCGCCGCGAGGCTGATCCCGAGGTGGCTGTTCGAGTGCATCGACAGCTTCATGCCGAAGGTGTCGCAGATGCCGGCGAGCAGCCGGGAACGCTGCAGCCCGCCCCAGAAGTGGTGGTCGGAGAGCACGACCGACACCGACCCGGCCCGGATGCCGGGCTCCAGGTCGGCGAAGCTGACCATGCACATGTTGGTGGCCAGCGGCATCGGCACCTTGCGCGCCACCTCGGCCATGCCCTCGATGCCCTCGGTCGGGTCCTCGAGGTACTCCAGGATCCCGTCCAGCTCCTGGCCGACCCGGATCGAGGTGTCGACGGTCCAGGCGGCGTTCGGGTCCAGCCGCAGCGGGACGCCGGGGAACTCGGCGGCCAGCGCCTTGATCGCGGCGATCTCGGCGTCCGGCTCGAACACCCCGCCCTTGACCTTGATCGCGGAGAAGCCGTACTCGCCGACCATCCGGCGGGCCTGCGCGACCAGGCCGTCCGGGTCCAGGGCCGCGCCCCACTCGTCGGGCTCGGCGCCGGGGTGCCCGGCCCACTTGTAGAACAGGTAGGCGGAGTAGTCGACGCGGTCGCGGACGGCGCCGCCGAGCAGGCTCGAGACCGGCAGCCCGGTTGCCTTGCCCTGGATGTCGAGGCAGGCGACCTCGAACGGCGACAGTACGGCGTCGGCGGTGCTGGAGTTGGTGACCATGCCGGCCATCCCGTGCCCGCCGGTGCCGGTGTCGCCCTCCAGGGAGACCCGGACCTCGCGGGCGAGGCCGTTGAGGTCCCAGACGTCGGTCCCGGTGATCCGCTGCGCCGCGCGGCGCAGCCGGTTCAGGTGCTCGGTGTCGCCATAGGTCTCGCCGAGGCCGTAGAGGCCCTCGTCGGTGCGGACCTCGACGATCGCGCGGATCGCGAACGGCTCGTGCACGCCGACGGTGTTGAGCAGCGGGAGGTCCCGGAAGGCCACGGGGGTGACGGCGACGGTGGAGATGCGCTGAGCGGTGGGCACGGTGGTCGGACTCCTTTGCGACGACGACGACGGTGTCTTCGTGGACGACACCGTCCTCATATGTGGATGCTAGCCCCTTATGCAGACACTCACAATGTCGTCGGGCGCTGTCCGGAGTTCGTCGGGCGCTGTTCAGAGTTCGTAGGCGCGGGTGACGGCGACCTGGGCGTGCTGCAGGTAGGCGTCGTCGGGCGGCGGCGTGTAGCCGGGCAGGCCGGCCAGGTCGCCGGGCTCGGAGTCGATGTCGGAGACCCGCAGTCCCAGCGGCCCGTCGTCGGAGTCGACGACGATCGTGACCTCCACCGCGCCGTCCGCCGGCAGGACGTGGAAGCGGGCCCCCACGGCGTGCCCGGCGCCACCGGGACCGAGATCGCGGCCCGCCACGACGAGACCCCGAACCCGGTTCGGGTCGCCGTCGACGACGAAGGAGAGGCTGCGTGCCCCGCGCTCCGAGGTGAGCCGCAGCCGCACCGTGCGCAGCTCGCCGTCGTCGGCATCGTCGAGCACCGTCAGCTCGGGGGCTGCCAGCGCGGCGGGCCGGGCCGGCCCGACGGGCGCGACGGGGTCCGGGCGGTTGGCCCCCGGCGCCGGGTCGCGTCCCGGCTCCCCCACGTAGCCGCGGGTCCACGCGTGCGCGGTCCCGGAGGAGAACGGCGACGACCAGGAGGCCTCTCCGGTGTCGGCATCGAGGGTGTAGGCGAGCCGGACCGGCACCGGGCGGGTCGCGTCGACGGTGTTGACCACCAGCCCCGCCGCCGTCGTGCCGCCGAGGGCGACGACCAGCACCAGCGGGACCCACCGGGCCCGTCCGGGAGGCGGCCACACCGCCTCGACCAGCGGGAGCAGCAGCAGGAACCCGAGCGTCAGCGACGGTGCCGCCGCGAGGCCGCCGGTGCCGGTCCCGATGTCGAGCGCGACCCAGCCCGCGGTCAGCGCGAGCAGCCCGACCGGCAGCAGCGCGACCACCGTGACCAGGTCCGTCGGCCGGCCCGACAGCGGTCCGGGCAGCGTGGCGGCCGCCGCGGCCGCGGCCACGAGCGGCACGACGAACATCACCGACGACGCCGGGCCCGTCAGCCCGGTCAGCACGGCGAGCAGCGCGACGAGCACGAGCCCGCCGAGCCGCAGCGCGTCGGCCCCGGCCCGGCGCCGGAGCAGCCCGAACCACACCGCGCACAGGGTCGCGACGAGCAGCACCACACCGGCGTGGAACGCGACCGGGCGGTACGGCGTCGCGGTCGGCAGAGCGCCGAACGCGGGGTGCACGGTCACCAGCAGCTGCCAGTAGGCCCACGCGGCCGCCACGCTCGCGACCACCAGGAGCAGTCCCGCCCCCGCCCCGAGCAGCACCCGCCGTACCCGCACCGCACCGCGGCGCCGGGCCCGCAGCACGGCCACCACGGTCAGGCCGCCGCCGAGCACGGCGAGCACCGACAGCACCCAGGCCGGGACGACGACCAGCGTGCCGGGTGGAACGTTGACGTAGGCCAGGTCCTCATCGCCGCCGGCCGCGGCCAGGTCTCGGCCGGCCAGCTCGGCCGCCGTCGCCAGCGTGGTCTCGCCCATGTGCTGCACCGAACGGGGATCGACGTTCTCCGGGAGGTCCAGTGCACTGTGGTAGTAGGCGCTGTCCTGCACGTAGGCGAAGTCCAGTACGGACAGTCCCCCGCGCTCGAAGGCGACGAAGTCGGTGTCGTTGGGCAGGAACTCGAACACCCCGGCCGTGGCCGAGTCCGCGACCGGCGACGGGGCGGCCGCGCCGTAGGTCCGGACCAGGTCCGACGAGCCGGCGCTGCCGCGGAACATGATCACCGGGCCGCCCGCGCCGCGGGCCTCGTGGTTGAGCACCACCCCGCCGTCGACGGCGAGCGGGTCGTCGTGGGCGAACGCCTCCGCGCCGAGCAGCCCCATCTCCTCGCCGTCGGTGAGCAGCACGACGAGGTCGTTGCGCCGCGGGGCGTCGCGGGCCAGCAGCGCGCGGGCGGTCTCCAGCGCGACCGCGACACCCACTGCGTCGTCGTTCGCGCCGGGGCTGGTCGGGGTGGAGTCGTAGTGCGCGGCGAGCACCAGGGGCGCGGTCGGATCGCTGCCATCGGCGACGCCGACGACGTTGCGGACCCGGCCGACCGGCGTCGCCGCGTCCGCCGGGTAGGGCCGCACGCCCACGGCATCGCGGACTTCGGGGGCGATGCCCATCGCCGTCAGCTCGGTGACCAGGTACTGGCGGGCGCGGTCGTGCGCGTCCGAGCCCATCGGCCGTGGCTCCCGCGCGATCGCCTCGACGTGGCGCATCGCGCGCTCGGCGCTGAACTCGCCGGCCGGGGCGTCGGCACCGGCCGGGGCGGGCGGCCGGATGTCCACGAGGGACCAGACGGCGACGGCGAGGACCAGCAGCAGCCCGGCGACTCCGGTGACCCGCGCAGTGTTCATGGAACGACATCTCAGCGGAGGTGGACCGCGCCGTCGTCCACCGAAGGATGGATGGTCCTCAGTCGACCGGCACCCACGGCCGCGGCGGCAGCGTCGGGAGCCCGCTGGGTGCGCACTGCCCGCCGCGTTCCCCGGCCAGCCGGAACACCAGCCACCCGGACAGCGCGGCGAGGATCGACCCGCTCAGGATCCCGATCTTGGCCTCGGCCACGAGCAGCTCGTCGGACAGCGCGAGCTCGGTGACGAACAGCGCGACGGTGAACCCGATCCCGGACAGCGCCGATCCGCCGAGCAGCTGCCCCCAGCGCAGCGTGTCGGGCACCTGCCCGATGCCGGTGCGCAGCGCGACCCAGGTGGCCAGCGAGACGCCGATCGGCTTGCCCAGCACCAGCCCGGCGACGATCCCCCAGGTCAGCGGCGAGGTCGCCGCGGCGGACAGGGTGGGCCCGTCGAGCACGACGCCGACGTTGGCCAGCACGAACAGCGGCACGATCACATAGCTGCTCCACGGCTGGATCCGCAGCTGCAGCCGCTCGTTCGGCGAGACCGCCTCGGTGGCGGCGACCTGCGCGGCGCGCGCCCGTTCCGGGGTCGGGTCGAGCAGGAAGTTCCGCCCGACGACGAGTGCGCCGGCCATCTCCTGACGCCGCGGCGCGTAGGCGTTGACCAGCAGCCCGAGCGCGACGCCGACGACGCTCGGGTGCACCCCCGAGGTGAGCACCGCCAGCCAGGCCGCGATCGCGATCGCCACGTAGAACGGGGTCCGCCAGAACCGGACGTAGCGCAGGCCGAGCAGCCCGGCGAGCAGGACGAGCGCGACGGCCAGCGCGACCAGGTCGACGTTCTCGGTGTAGAAGAGCGCGATCGCCGCGACCGCGCCGATGTCGTCGACGATCGCCAGCGCGAGCAGGAACACCCGCAGCTGGTCCGGGCAGCGCGGCCCGAGCAGGGCCAGCACGCCGAGCATGACGGCGGTGTCGGTGGAGATCGCGATGCCCCAGGCGTTCTGCGCCTCGGTGCCGCCGGCGAAGGCGAGGAACACCAGCGCGGGGACGACGAGCCCGCCGACCGCGGCCGCCGCGGGGGCCGCGATCGCGCGGACCCCGCGCAGCTCGCCGAGCGTGGTCTCCCGGGAGATCTCCAGGCCGACGGACAGGAAGAACAGCACCATCAGTCCGTCGTTGACCCAGTGCCGCAGGTCGAGCGCGAGGCCGTGGTCGCCGAAGGCGATGGCGAGCTCGGTGTGCCAGAAGGTCTCGTAGCCCGGGGTGAGGTTCGCCCAGGCCAGGGCGAGGACCGCGGCGGCGATCAGCAGCGCGGCCGAGCCGGACTCGGTACCGAGGAAGCGTCGCGCGGCACCGGACAGCTCGCCGCGCTCGACCAGGGTCGTGACCGCCACGCCGGTATCCTGCCGTTTCGTTGCGCCACGAGCGAGGGGGAGATCGCCATCAGCACGCTCGACCCGCCCGTCGGACCCTACGACCACGTCCTGGGCCCGGCGAACGCCCCGCTGACCCTGGTCGAGTACGGCGACTTCGAGTGCCCCTACTGCCGCGACGCCGCCCCGGTCCTGGAACGGGTCCGGACCCGGCTGGGCGACCGGCTGCGGTTCGTGTTCCGGCACTTCCCGCTGCACGAGGTGCACCCGCACGCGCTGGCCGCCGCGACCGCGGCCGAGATGGCCGCGCTGGAGGGCCGGTTCTGGGCGATGCACGACGCGCTGTTCAGTCCCGGCCCGCCCCGGCTGTCCCAGGACGACCTGCGGGCGCACGCCGAGACCGCCGGGGTGACGCCGGAGCGGGTGCTGTGGCCGGCGACCCGGCTGGTGGAGGACCGGATCGAGGCGGGGTTCAACGCCGCGGTCCGCAGCGGGGTTCGCGGGACGCCCACGCTGTACGTAAACGGGGAGCAGTACCGGGGCGACGTCGCCGAGGACGCGTTGATCGCGGCGCTGGAGAGCTCGGCCCGGGCGGGCGGCTCAGCCGGGGTCGGTGGCTCAGCCGGGGTCGGTGGCTCGCTCGCGGCGGGCGGCGAGCCCGACCGTGACGGCCGCAGCCAGGACGAGAACGGCGGCAACGGGCACCAGGACCATGACCGCGATCCCGCCGCCGATGTTCGCGCCGATCACGCCGGCCGTCACCACGCGACCGGTGAACCCGAGTAGCAGCCCGGCGACCACCACGAGCGCGACCGACAGCCACGCGCTCACCCCGCGCGCGACCGCCACCAGGCAGCCGAGCAGCACGCCGAGCGCCAGGACCCCCGCGCCGTGCTCGACGACCGGTGGGATCTCCGGCAGGACGACCATCCGGTCCGGCCGGTCCGCCGCGGGCACCGTCGTGAGGTCCCCGACCAGGTACCAGGTCCCGACCGTCGCGCCCACTGCGGCGAGCACCGTCGTGATCACGGTCGCTCTCATCGTTCCTCCCCGTGCGTCGTGACCGCCCCACCCTCGTCCACGCCCGGGCCGCCTTGCCTCGGTACGACTACTGATCGCTACGGTGCCCCCGTCAGCGCCGACTCATGACGCTTTGGTTCGGTATGCCCGAACTGAAGCGTCATGAGTGGGGAGCAGGGGGCGACGAGGAGGAGCCGTGCGGACACCGAGCGTACTGATCGTCGGCGCCGGGTTCGGCGGGATCGCCGCCGCGATCGAGCTGCGCGCGCACGGCTTCCGGGACGTGACGATCGTCGACGCCGCGCCGGGCATCGGCGGCACCTGGCTGCACAACACCTACCCGGGTGCGGCCTGCGACGTCCCGAGCCACCTGTACTCGTTCTCGTTCGCCCAGCGCACGGACTGGTCGCGGCTGTGCTCGCCGCAGCCGGAGATCCTGGCCTACCTGCGGGAGGTGGCCGAGGAGTACGGCGTCGCCGAGCTCGTCGTGCCGGACACCCGGATCGTCTCGGCCGACCGGCCGGACCCCGCCGGCCCGTGGACGGTCACCGCCGACGACGGGCGCACCTGGACCCCGGACGTGCTGGTCGTCGCGACCGGGCAGCTGCACCGCCCGTCGATCCCGGACCTGCCGGGCGTCGACGACTTCGCCGGGCACGCGTTCCACTCCGCGCGCTGGGACCACGACCACGACCTGACCGGCCGCCGGGTCGCGGTGGTCGGGACCGGTGCGAGCGCGGTGCAGTTCGTCCCGGAGATCGCTCCCCGGACCGGGCACCTGGCCGTGTTCCAGCGCACCGGCAACTGGTTCCTCCCGCGGCGCAACCGCCGCTTCCCTGCCTGGTGGCGGGCCGCGATCCGGCACCTGCCCGGCTTGCAGAGCCTGCGACGCCGGTTCATCACCGCCTACTGCGAGATGCTGACCGTGATGATCCGCCACCCGCGCACCTGGGGGCTGCTGGGCCGGCTGTGGTCGACGCTGTTCATGCGCTCGGCGCTGCGCGACCCCGCGCTGCGGCGACGGGTCTGGCCGGACTTCACCTTCGGCTGCAAGCGGATCCTGTTCAGCTCGCGCTGGCTGCCGGCACTGCAGCGGGAGAACGTCTCGGTCGTCACCGACCGGATCACCGAGGTGGTACCCGAGGGGATCCGTACCGCCGACGGCCGGGTGCACCGCGTCGACACGATCATCTGGGGCACCGGCTTCGCGACGACCGCCTTCATGGCCCCGATGGAGATCACCGGCCCGGGCGGGCGGTCGCTGGCGCAGGAGTGGGACGGCGGCGCGCACGCCTACCTGGGCATGACCGTGCCCGGCTTCCCGTCCCTGTTCGTCCTGTTCGGACCGAACACCAACACGTCCGGCGGCTCGATCGTGCGGTACCTGGAGCACCAGGTCCGCTACGTCCGCGAGGCGCTGCAGGAGACCGCCCGGCGCGGCGCCGCCGGGCTCGAAGTGCGCGCAGCCGTCGAGCGCGCGTTCGACGCCGAGGTCCAGGCCCGGTTCGACGGGACCGCCTGGACCCGGTGCGACTCCTGGTACCGCGACGACGCGGGGAGGATCGTCACCAACTGGCCCGGCTACACGGGCGAGTACATCGAGCGCACCCGCCGGGTCGACCCGGCCGACTACGTCTTCCACCAGGCCTGACTGATCCGGGTCGACGCACCGGTTCCCGCCCGTTCCGGAGCGCGCCCGTCAGCCGGCCTACCGCGACCTGCCACCAGCTACCGCGACCTCCGCGACCCGCTGCCCGGCCCCGGACAGAGGCCCGCCCCGCACCCCGTGGCGGCGGGGTGCGGGGCGGAGGTCGCGCGGGCGGTGGTCGTCAGTCGCAGGCGACCGGGTTGTCGCTGGTCTGTGCCCCGCCGGTTCCGAGGATGCCGAGCACGTTGCCCAGCGCCAGGTTGACGCCCGGACAGATGTTGGCGTTGTTGAGCACGTTCACGTCGTCGAGGTTGACCAGCCCGAACTGGTCACCGCGAACGTTGCCGACGTCCTGGACGAAGGTCTCGCCGTCGTCGTCGAACGGCTGGGCGACCGCCATCGGACTCAATGCGACCATTGTCGCGGCGACGGCGGCCACCACGACCGCGAGCTTCCTGCGCATGACGTTCTCCCCGAGCAAGACCGGTGGGACTTGACGATGCGCACGTGGTCCGTGTGCACCACCGGGGCACCTGTGCGCCGCGGCAGAACGGAACGTAGGCAGCTGATCACGACCGGGGATACGGCAACGACACGGTCGGGTGAGAGCGTCACGGGTCGTCCCGAACGTGTGAGTGTGACCGGCCCGCCGCGGCGTTTCCGCTGGACGCCCGACACGGACGGTTCCCGCGTCGCGGCTCGTCGTCGCGCTGGGTGAGCGACCGACCCGCCGGCGACATGATCGACGACCACCCGGCGGAGTGATTCCCGCTCGGCGTGTCGGGGCGGCGCGCGCGCCGCGATCGGAGCGGGCTTGATCCTCACGCGACGTGAGGGAGCACCGTGCATCATGCCGTCGCGGGGCGACGGCCCGACAGGAGGGGGCACGGTGAAGGTCGGCGAGCTGGCCCGGGCGACCGGGCTGACGGTGCGCACGCTGCACCACTGGGAGGAGCGCGGGGTGGTCGTGCCGTCGGCACGGACCTCCTCGGGCCACCGCGTCTACGACGACGGCGACGTCCGCCGCGTCTACCAGGTGGTGGCCCTGCGCGAGCTGGGCCTCCCGCTGGACGCGATCGGCGCGCTGCTCGCGTCCGGGTCGTTCGCGACCGTGCTGACCGCGCACCTGGAGCAGGTCGACTCGCGGCTGGCCGCGCTGCGCTCGTTGCGCGGCACGCTCGCCGCGGTCGTCGACCGGCTGCGGGACGGACCGGAACCGGCCCCGTCGGACGTGCTGAAGATGATCGACGAGGTGAACAGGGTGAACGACACCTTCGCGCAGTACTTCACGCCCGAGCAGGTCGCCGCGCTGCAGGAGCGGCGCGCCGAGGGCGAGGCGGCCGCGGCCGAGTGGCCGGGCCTGATCGCATCGCTGCGGGCCGAGATGGGTGCGGGGACCGACCCGTCCGACCCGCGGGTGCAGGAGCTCGCACACAGGTGGAACGCGCTTCTGGAGAGTTTCCACCGCGGGGAGCCGGAGCTGCGCGAGCAGCTGTTCCGGATGCGGGACGAGAACGCCGACGAGGTCGCCGCGGCCGGTGGTCCGGACCAGGCGACGATCGACTACGTCGCCCGCGCGCAGCAGGTCGGCACCGACGAGGGGTAGCCCCGCGGCGAGTCACCGGATCGGGGGACGCCTCACCGGTCGTCTCCGGCCTCGCCGCCCGCCCGGCCAGGTACCAGGATGGCGGCATGACCGAACTCCTGGACCGGCTGCGGGACCTGCAGGTGTCGTCGCTGTGCGACGCCGACAAGACGCTCCCGGTCGTCGACCCCGCGATCCGCGCGCTGGTGCCGGACGTGACCATGGCCGGTCCCGCCGTCACGGTGTCCTGTGTGGACGACCACCTGCCGATGTTCGCGGCGCTGCGGGCGGCCGCCGCGGGCTCGGTGCTCGTGGTCGCGGGGGCGGGCGGTCACCGGGCGGTGTCGGGCGAGCTGTTCGCGACCGAGGCCCGGCGACGCGGGCTGGCCGGGATCGTCGTCGACGGCCTGGTGCGCGACCTGCGCGGACTCCGCACGATCGGGCTGCCGGTGTTCGCCCGCGGGACCTGCCCGGCGTCCGGCACGACGCTGGACCCGGGCACGGTCGACGAGCCGGTGTCGTTCGGCGGGATCGTCGTGAGCCCCGGCGACCTGGTCTGCGGCGACGACGACGGGCTGCTCATCGCCCCGCCGGACCGGCTCGCCGAGATCGTCGACACCGCCGAGGGCATCGAGGCGGCCGAGCGGGCGCTGGTCTCGGCGATGCGCAACGACCACGAGCTGCACGCGCTGACCACGGTCGACAAGCACGTCGCGGCGCTGCGCCGCGGTGAGGAGAGCTCGCTGGCGTTCCTGGTCTGAGCCGGCTCAGGCCGCCGCGACCCAGCTCCACTCCTCGGCCATCGCCCCGGTGCAGTCCGGGCAGGGGACGGCGGCCCCCGCGGTCTCGGCCGCGGGGAGCTCCGCCTGGGACCCGCAGCCGTCGCACCGACGCCAGGACACCTCGTACGCGTTCTCTCCGTACATGCGTTCGAGGGTGAACCACACGAGTGTGATTCGCAAACAGGCGTCGACCCGGCGTGTCGCCGGAGGGAGCTACAGGTCGTCGATCAGGTCGGCCACCGACGGCACCACCCGGGTCGGCCGGAACGGGAACCGGTCGATCTCCGCGGACTGCGTGATCCCGGTCAGCACCAGCACCGTGCGCATCCCGGCCTCCAGCCCGGCGAGGATGTCGGTGTCCATCCGGTCCCCCACCATGACCGTCGACTCGGAGTGTGCGCCGAGCCGGTTCATCGCCGCCCGCATCATCAGCGGGTTCGGCTTGCCCACGAAGTACGGGTCCACCCCGGTCGCCTTGGAGATCATCGCCGCGACCGAGCCGGTGGCGGGCAGGATGCCCTCCGGCGACGGCCCGGTGGCGTCCGGGTTGGTGGCGACGAACCGGGACCCGCCCTGGACCAGCCGCATCGCCGTCGAGATCGAGGAGAACGAGTAGGTGCGGGTCTCGCCGAGCACCACGTAGTCGGGGTTGCGGTCGGTCAGCACGTACCCGACGTCGTGCAGGGCGGTGGTCAGCCCGGCCTCGCCGATCACGTACGCGCTGCCCTGCGGGCGCTGCTCGTCGAGGAACGCCGCGGTCGCCAGCGCCGAGGTCCAGATCGCCTCCTCGGGCACGTCCAGACCGGTCGCGAGCAGCCGGTGCCGCAGGTCACGCGGGGTGTGGATGCTGTTGTTGGTCAGGACGAGGAACGGGATGCCGGTCTCCCGCAGCCGGGTCAGCAGCGTGTCGGCCCCGGGGACGATGCTGCCCTCGCGGACGAGGACGCCGTCCATGTCGGTCATCCAGCACTTGATCGGCTTCTGCTCCACCACGGTCGCCGACCCTAACCGTGATCGGGCTGGCAGGCCGGACACCAGAACAGGTTGCGGTTCGCGTGCTCGGCGTGCCGGACCCCGGTGCCGCACACCAGGCACGGCAGCCCGGCGCGGCGGTAGACGTAGACCTCGCCGCCGTGCCGGTCCTTGCGCCCCGGCTCGCCGCGCCGTCGTGGATCGTGCTCGGGCGCGACGGTGTCGATCCGGCCGGTCCGCACCCCGTCCCGCATGAGGGTGACCAGGTCGGGCCACATCGCGTCCCAGGTCTCGCGCTCCAGCGCCCGCCCGGGTAGCTGCGGGTCGAGCCCGTGCCGGAACAGCAGCTCGGCCCGGTAGACGTTCCCGACGCCGGCGAGCACCTTCTGGTCCATCAGCAGCGTGGCCAGCGGGCTGCGCGACCGGGAGATCCGCGCCCAGACCGCGTCCGGGTCGGCGTCGGAGCGCAGCGGGTCCTCACCGAGCCGGGCCCGCAGCGCGCGGGCTTCGGCCGAGGTGATCAGCTCGCAGGCCGTCGGGCCGCGCAGGTCGGCGTAGTGCGTCTCGCCGACCAGCCGCATCCGCAGCTGCCCGACCGGTTCCGGCGCGGGCAGCGGGGCCTCGGCGAACGTCCCGTACAGCCCGAGGTGGACGTGCACGACGCGGTCGCGCCCGTAGCGGTGGAACAGGTGCTTGCCGTGCGCCTCGGCGCCGGTCATCACCTGCCCGTCGAGCTGCGTGGCGGAGGAGGCGAACCGGCCCTGGGGGCTGGACACCGCGACCGGGCGGCGGGCGAACAGGCTGCGGTGCCGCCGCGCCAGCCGGTGCAGCGTGTGCCCCTCGGGCATCTGATCCCGCCCTCGGGCCTCAGCTCGCCGGGAGCTCGATCTCGCCGGTCTTCTCGTAGTCGAGCATCTGGTCGATGCGGCGCTGGTGGCGCTCGTCGCCGGAGAACGGGGTGGCCAGGAACGCGTCGACGATCGCCACGAGCTCGGTGAACGAGTGCTGGCGGGCGCCGATGCCGACGACCTGGGCGTCGTTGTGCTCGCGGGCGAGCTTGGCGGTGTTCTCGTTCCACGCCAGCGCGGCACGGATGCCCTTCACCTTGTTCGCGGCGATCTGCTCGCCGTTGCCGGAGCCGCCGAGCACGATGCCGAGACTCTCGGGGTCCTCCACCACGCGCCGCGCGGTCTCGATGCACCAGGCGGGGTAGTCGTCGAGGGCGTCGTAGGTCGGGGCGCCGACGTCGACCGCCTCGACTCCCTGCTCGGTCAGGTACTCGACGAGCTTGCCCTTGACCTCGAAACCGGCGTGGTCACTGCCCAGGTAGACGCGCACGGGCAGGATCCTCCCATGCGCGTCGCCGGTGTGGACGGGGTCCCGACGGGCTGGGTGGTGTGCCTGCTGAGCGGCACCGGCCGGTCCCGCAGGGTCACCTGGGAGGTCGTGCCGGACGCCGGCGCGGTGCTGGTGGTCACGGCCGGGTGCGACGCCGTGGCGGTCGACATCCCGCTCGCCCTGCCGTCCGGCGGTGCGCGGCGCGAGGCCGAGCTGCTGGCCGCGGCACGGCTGGGCCGGGCCCGCTCGTCGCTGTTCCCGACCCCGCCCGCCGCGGTGCTGGCCGCCACCTCCTACGCCGACGCCTGCGCCGCGGCGCAGCAGGTCACCGGCAAGAAGATCAGCCTGCAGACCTGGTACATCGTGCCGAAGATCCGCGAGTTCCAGCGGGTCACGTTGCCGGACACGGTGGTCGAGGCGCATCCGGAGCTGTCGTACCGGACGCTGGCGCCGACCGTGGACTTCGCCTCCAAGAAGACCGCGCGCGGCGCCGGCCAGCGGATCGCCGCGGTCTCGTCGTGGCTCGACCCGGCCGCGGCACTGGGCGACCTGCCGCCGGCGGCCCGCCTCGACGACGTCCTCGACGCCCTGGCCTGCGCCTGGACCGCCGAACGCGTCGCTCGCGGCACCGCCGACCACCTCGGCCCCGACACCACCGCAACCGGCCGCCCCACAGCGATCGCCGTCTGAGCTGTCGGTGGACGCGATCGGGTCCGGAGAACGCGTTCCCGATCGAACGCGCGTTCTCCGAATTCGATCGCGTCGGATGTTGCCGGAGAACTACGTGAGTGCACTCCGTGTCGGCCGCGGAGCGTGGCGAGGCACCGTAAGTGCACTCGGCTCGACCTACACCGGACGCTTCTCCCAGGTACTTCGGCGAGCCTGAGAACGACAGGAGCCGATGCGCACCAGGGTGCGGACTCTCGCACGGACTACGTCGTCTCGACCTTGGTTCATCGCTGGCAGGCGCGCGCTTTCGCAGACGCTCACCGGACTGGCCAACGCTCACGCGATCGCGTGAGCGTTGCCATGATCAGCGAGCGTCTGACGCGACCGATTCACGTTCGAGCGGGGCAGGATGGGCCCGGTGGACGGGGTGTGGCTCGAGGTCGCGGACGGGGTGCTCGTCCGCCGGTACACCGAGCTCGACCTGACGACGGGGCTGGTGCTCGGCGACGACCGGGCCCTGGTCATCGACACCCGGGGCGACGACGTCCAGGGCGCCGAGCTCGCCGCGGCGATCCGCACCGTCACCGCGCTCCCGGTCGTCGTCGCGATCACGCACGCGCACTTCGACCACTGCTTCGGGACGTCGGCGTTCCCCGGCGCTCCGGTGTACGCGCAGGCCGGGTGCGCCGCGGCGCTCGCCGTCACCGCGCGAGCCCAGCGTGCACAGTGGACCCGCCACTACCGTGATGCCGTCGACCACCGCACCGCGGAGGCGCTCGCGGCTTCGGTGCCCGTGCTCCCCGACCACCCGGTCTGCCCGCTCCCCGGCGACACCCACGACCTGGACCTCGGCGGGCGCGTCGTGACGTTCGTCCACCCCGGCCCGGCGCACACCGGGCACGACCTGGCCGTGCACGTCGCCGACGCGAGAGTGCTGTTCGCCGGGGACCTGCTGGAGAACGGGGCGCCGCCGTCGGTCGGGCCGGACGCCTACCCCGCCCGCTGGGCCGGCGCCGTCGACGTCCTGCTGGCCCGCGACGCGACGACCTACGTCCCCGGCCACGGCGACCCGATGACCCCCGACGAGGCGGCCGCCCAGCGGACCGAGCTCGCCGCGCTCCACTGACCGTCGCCTGCCCGCGACCGCCGCCGACGCGCCGTGGCCCCCGGGACGGTCCGCGTCGGCCGGGGACCGGCCGCGCCGGCCTCCGTCGAGGGGTACATGAGAGCGGTGAGCACAAGATCGGAAAGCGCTCACGTACCCCTCGGCGACACCGACACCCGAAGTCGATCTTCGTCGGTCACACGTACGTAACAGGGGGCGCTTAGCGTCACCCTCTGTGGGGGACGTACCGCTCGTAGGGGTCGAAGAGGAGTTCCACGTCGTCGGGCTGACCGACCGGCGGGCCGCACCGGAGGTCGACCGGCTGCTCGAACGCCTCGACGGCAAGGAGTTCTTCCCCGAGCTGCAGCGCTCGCTGGTCGAGACGAACACCCCGGCCACCCCGTCGCTGGACGAGCTGCGCGGGCACGTCCGCCGGCTGCGCGCCAGCCTGCGTTCCGCGGCCGAACCGCTCGGGCTGGGCGTCGTCGCCGCCGGGACCGTCCCGCTCGTCGACCTCTCCGGCGAGGACATCTCGGCCGGCGCCCGCTACGAGCGGATGCAGCACGAGTACCAGATGCTGGTGCGCGAGCAGCACATCTGCGGGGTGCAGGTGCACGCCGACGTCCCGGACCGGGACACCGCGGTGCAGGTCTCCCGCCGCGTCGCGCCCGCGCTGCCGGCCCTGCTCGCGATCACCTCCAGCTCGCCCTACTGGCGCGGCCACGACACCGGCTACGCCAGCTTCCGCAGCATGATCTGGCAGCGCTGGCCCACCGCCGGCCCGCCCGGCGATGTGACCACCGCGGCCGAGTACGACGCCATGATCGACGAGCTGATCGCGTCCGGGACGATCAGCGACGCCGGGATGCTCTACTTCGACGTCCGGCCGAGTGCGCACCTGCCGACCGTCGAGCTGCGGGTCTGCGACGCCTGCCCCGAGGTCGACGACGTCGTGCTCATCGCCGGGCTGTTCCGCGCGCTGGTCGGACGGGCCCGGGCCGACTGCGAGGCCGGGGCCCCGCTCCCCCGCGTGCGCCACGAGCTGCTGCGCGGCGCCGCCTGGCGGGCAGCCCGCTCCGGGCTCGAGGGCGACCTGGTCGACGTCTCCGACCCCCGCGCCCCCGTCCTGACCTCCCCGTCGGTGCAGCTGCGGGCGATGGTCGCCGAGCTGCGGCCGTGGCTGGAGGACACCGGGGACTTCGAGCAGGTCACCGAGCTCGCCGAGGCGGTGCTGGCCCGCGGGTCGGGCGCGGCCGCCCAGCGGCGGGCGTTCGGCCGTCGCGGGTCGCTGGCCGACGTCGTCGACGACCTGGTCGCCCGCACCCAGGGCGAGGAACCCCGCACGACGCCGCCGCTGGTCGTCCCGGTCGCCCCCGAGCTGCTGGCCGGCTACGCCCCGCCCCGCTACGACGAGGCCGTCGACGACGACGGCAAGCTCCGCCCCGCCTACGGCTGGCTGTTCCGCGCCCTGGAACGGCTCGGCCCGCGCGGCCTGGCCGCGGCGGAGTCGGCACTGCGCACCGAGCAGCGCGCGCGCGGCGTCACCTTCGGGGTCCCCGGCGTCGCGGCGGGCGAGGACGGCGAGCGGCTGTTCCCGCTCGACCTCATCCCGCGGATCATCTCCACCGGAGACTGGGAGCACCTCTCGACCGGGCTCGCCCAGCGGATCCGGGCGCTCGAGCAGTTCGTCCGCGACGTCTACGGCCGCCGGGAGATCGTCCGTGACCGGATCGTCCCGGCCGCGGTCCTCGACCAGGTCCCGGGGCGGACCCGGTCCGGCACGCTCGTCCCGCCGGACGCGGTGCGCATCGCCGTCGGCGGCATCGACCTCGTCCGCGACTCCGACGACGGCTGGGTCGTGCTCGAGGACAACCTGCGGGTGCCGTCCGGGATCGGCTTCTCGCTGATGAGCCGGCGGCTGATCCGGTCGGTGCTGCCGGACGTGGAGTCGCCCTCGGAGGTCCGCAACCTCGACGACGTCCCGGAGCGGCTCCGCGCCGCGCTGGCCGCAGGCGACCCGCACGGCCCGGACGGCGAGGCCGCACTGCTGTCCGCAGGCGAGGCCGATCCCGCGTTCTTCGAGCACCGGCTGCTGGCCGAGGCGATGGAGATCCCGCTGGTCACGCCGTCGAAGCTGCAGGTCACCGACGGCGCGGTGTTCCTGGTCGGCGCGGGCCGGCGGCGCCGGATCACCACCCTCTACCGGCGGATGGACGAGAGCGAGCTCGCCACCGCCCGCGGCGCCGACCTCCGCCCGCTCGGCCGGGCGCTGCTCGCCGCGGTGGCCCGCGGGCGGGTCGCGCTGCGCAACGCGCCCGGCAACGGCGTCGCCGACGACAAGCTGATCTACGCCTACGTCCCGGAGATGATCCGCTACTACCTGCGCGAGGAACCGGTGCTCGCCTCGGTGCCGACGCTGCCCTGTGCCGATCCGCGGGCCCGCGAGGAGGTCCTGGACCGGCTCGGCGAGCTCGTGCTCAAGCCGGTCGACGGCTACGGCGGCGCCGGGGTCCTCATCGGACCCCGGGCCGGGTCCGACGAGCTCGAACGGGCCGCCGAGGCGGTCCGTGCCCGGCCGGCCGGGTGGGTCGCCCAGGACCTGGTGGGGATCTCCACCCACCCGACGTTCACCGACGGCGTCCTGCAGCCGCAGGCCGTCGACCTGCGGGTGTTCGCCGTCCAGTCGCACGGGCACGGCGACGTCCCGGACGTCGACGTCCTGCCGGCCGCGCTGTCCCGGGTCGCCCCGCCCGGCGGCATGATCGTGAACTCGTCGCGCGGCGGCGGGGCGAAGGACACCTGGATCCTGGCGTAGACGTACATCTCAGGCACACGATCTGTACATGAGCGAGGAGCCGGGCAGCGGCCGAGGCCCGGCGCGAGATGGCGGAGTCCGGAGAGGGCCCGATCCCGTGGGAGACGGTGAAAGCCGATCTCGGACTGTGAGCCGGTACGAGGTCGTCGTCTCACCCGCAGCAGCACGGAGCCTCCGGAAGCTGGACGCCCAGGCCCGGCGGCGGGTACAGGCCGCCATCGAGCTGCTTGCCGACGAGCCCCGTCCTCCCGCAGCCACCCGGCTCGTCGGTGGTGGAGGTGAATGGCGGGTCCGCACCGGCGACCACCGGATCGTCTACGAGATCGACGACGGGGTACTCGTCGTGCAGGTCGTCGCCGTCGGTCACCGCCGCGAGAACTACCGATCCCGGTGAGTTCTCAGCGCGCCAGGAGCAGGTCCGGCTCGGCGAGCACCCGGTCGAGCGCGGCCCGCGCCGCCCCGGCCGCCGCGGCGGACCGCCCGTGCGCCGACGCCAGCACCTCGACCTCCGGCCCGGCGGTGAGCCCGCGCCGCCGCATCTCCGCGCGTACCGCGGGCACCAGCCAGTCCCCCAGCTCGGCGTAGCGACCACCGAGCACGACCGCCGGCACGTCGACGACGTGGATCACCGAGGCCAGCGCGACGCCCAGCGCGCTCCCGGCCCGCCCCAGCGCGCCGAGGACGGCCGGGTCCCCGGCCCGGGCGGCGGCCCGCAGCTCCGGCACAGCCGCGACGCCGGCGTCGCCGAGCAGGGCGGGCAGCCCGGCGTACTGCTCGACGCAGCCGGACCCGCCACACCCGCACGCCCGCCCGTCCCGCTCGACGACGACGTGCCCGATCTCCCCGGCCACCCCGCGGGAGCCGGGCAGCACCCGGCCGTCGAGCACGATCCCGCCGCCGATCCCGACGTCGGCCGAGACGTACACGAAGTCCGGTCCCTCGCCGAGGTGGGCGAGCGCGCCGAGCGACGCCTCGTTCCCGACGACCGGCGGCGCGGTCCCGAACGGCCCGGTCAGCCGCGCCGGCCGGCACCCCCGCAGCAGCGGCAGGTTCGGCGCCTGCAGCAGGACCGCGTCGTCGCCGTCGCCGCGGACCGGGCCGGGAACGGCGAGCCCGGCCCCGGCCACCGGTCGTCCGACCCGGTCGGCCAGCTCCCGCGCGACGCGGGCCGCCCGCGCGAACACGTCCGCGGCGGGATGCCGCCGGTGGTCGCGACGGCGCCGGGCGCGCAGCACGGTCTCACCGTCCAGTCCGGACACCCGCACGTCGATCCCGTCCACCTCGACCGAGATCCCCAGCACGACCGGGCCGGTCGCGGCGAACCACAGTGGACGCCCCGGCCGCCCGACCCCGGAGCGGGTCGGCACCCCCTCGGCGAGCACGCCCGCCTCGACCAGGGGGTCGAGCAGCACCGCGACCGTCCCGCGGGTCAGCCCGGTCGCCGTCGCCAGCGACGCCCGCGACGACGGCGCTCCCCGCAGCGCGTCGAGCAGCAGGCCCAGGTTGTGCCGGCGCACGGCCGGCGCCCGGGCGGGCCCGTCGGTCACGGGGCGGGGAGCCACCCGGTCATCGTGCCCCGGTGAGGTGCTCCAGGGCGAGCTGGTGCAGCCGGACGAACCCGTACCCGCGACGACCGGGCGCGTCCGGGTCGAAGTCCTCGTAGGACGCCCGGTCGGCCAGCAGGTCGGCGGTCGTCTCCCCGGCCGACAAGGTCGGCTCGGACAGCGCGGGCACCCCGGCCTCGTCCATCGCGGCGACGACGTCGGGATCGGCCCGGAACGCCGCGGCGCGCTCGCGCAGCAGCAGGTAGGTGCGCATGTTGGCCTCGGCGGTGTTCCACACCCCGGCCACGTCCTCGGTGCGGGAGGGCTTGTAGTCGAAGTGCCGCGGGCCGTCGTAGCCGGCTGACTCCAGCAGGTCCACCAGCGCGAACGCGTTCAGCAGGTCGCCGTGCCCGAACACCAGGTCCTGGTCGAACTTGATCCCGCGCTGGCCGTTGAGGTCGATGTGGAAGAGCTTGCCCGCCCACAACGCCTGCGCCACCCCGTGCACCATGTTCAGCCCGGCCATCTGCTCGTGCCCGACCTCCGGGTTCACGCCCACCAGCTCCGGATCCGCGAGCCGGGAGATGAACGCCAGCGCGTGCCCGACGGTGGGCAGCAGGATGTCCCCGCGCGGCTCGTTGGGCTTCGGCTCGATCGCGAACCGCAGGTCGTAGCCGCGGTCCCGGACGAACCCGCACAACAGGTCCATCGCCTCCCGGTACCGGTCGAGGGCGGCGCGGACGTCCTTGGCCGTGTCGTACTCCGAGCCCTCCCGGCCGCCCCAGAGCACGAACGTCCGTGCACCGAGCTCGGCGGCCAGCTCGACGTTGCGCAGCACCTTGCGCAGCGCGAACCGGCGGACCGAGCGGTCGTTGGAGGTGAACCCGCCGTCCTTGAACACCGGGTGCGAGAACAGGTTCGTGGTGATCATCGGGACGGTCATGCCGGTGGCCTCGCAGGCCTCCCGCAGCCGGGCGATCTGCTTGTCCCGGGTGCCGGCGTCGGGGCGGAAGCCGAACAGGTCGTCGTCGTGGAAGGTCAGCCCCCAGGCGCCGCGCTCGGCGAGCCGGTGCACGGCCTCGACGACGTCGAGCTCGGGCCGGGTGGGGTCGCCGAACGGGTCGGCGGCCCGCCAGCCGACCGTCCAGAGTCCGAACGAGAACCGGTCGTCGCGGGTCGGAGTGGGGACGGCCATCGGGCTGTTCTCCTCGGTCGAGGTGTCCGGACGGGTCACGGCTCCAGCCGCCGTCCGGTCGTCGGGTCGAAGGTGTGGACCGCGCCCGGGTCGCGCACCGCGACCCGGAGCGTGCTGCCGACCGGCGGGCCCGACCCGCCCTCGGTGCGCAGCACGAACCGCCGGTCGCCGTCGCCGGACCCGATCCGGCCGTGCACGAACGTGTCCGAGCCCAGCTCCTCGGCGAGCTCGACGGTCAGCTCGAACCCCGGCTCGTCGGCGCCCGCGGGCCGCAGTCCCTCCGGCCGGATCCCGACGGTCAGCTCGCCGAGCCCGGCGTCGTGGGCCCAGTTCAGCAGCGTGCGGGGCAGCGGCAGCGTGGTCCCGGCGAACTCCGCGCCGCCCTCGACGAGCGCGGCGGTGCGCAGGTTCATCGCGGGCGAGCCGATGAAGCCGGCGACGAACGCGGTGGCCGGGCGCTCGTAGAGCTCCCGCGGCGAGGCGCACTGCTCCAGCAGCCCGTCGCGCAGCACCGCCACCCGGTGCCCCATCGTCATCGCCTCGACCTGGTCGTGGGTGACGTAGACGGTGGTGGTCGCGAGCCGCTGCTGCAGCGCGGCGATGTTGGCGCGGGTCTCCACTCGCAGCTTCGCGTCCAGGTTGGACAGCGGCTCGTCCATCAGGAACACCGCGGGCTCACGGACGATGGCGCGGCCCATCGCGACCCGCTGGCGCTGCCCACCGGAGAGCGCCTTCGGCTTGCGATCCAGGTAGTTCGCGAGGTCGAGCAGCCGCGCGGTCTCGGAGACCCGTCGCGCCGTCTCGGCGCGGGACACCTTCTGCAGCCGCAACGCGAAGCCCATGTTCTCGGCGACGGTCATGTGCGGGTAGAGGGCGTAGTTCTGGAACACCATCGCGATGTCGCGTTCCTTGGGGTGCAGGTCGGAGACGTCGCGCCCGCCGATCTCGATGCCGCCCTCGTCGACGTCCTCCAGCCCGGCCAGCATCCGCAGCGCGGTGGACTTGCCCGAGCCGGACGGCCCGACCAGGACCAGGAACTCCCCGTCGGCGATGTCCAGGTCGAGCCGGTCCACCGCGCGCACCGGGGGTGTCCCCGGGTAGACGCGGGACGCGGCCCGGTAGGCGACCTCGGCCATGTTCGTCCCCTCTCCCGCCGGCTCCGCTGCCGGCGGAGGTGATGTCTAGCCGGAACGTGCCCCGCGCCACTAGAGTTTGTTCGTCTCCCGAACTAACCGACCTCGGAGCACGCATGGACGCGCGCGGCCGGATCACCGCCGGTGAGCTGCGGCGACACCACCTGTCCGTGGTCCTGGAGACGGTGCTGCGGCACGCCCCGATCAGCCGCGCGGACGTCGCGGGGCGGACCGGGCTGACCCGCTCGACGGTGTCCGGACTGGTCGCCGAGCTCCTCGACGGCGGGCTGCTGCGCGACGCCGGGACCGGCCGGCCGGCCGGATCCGGACGACCGGGTCACCGCCTGGTCCCGGACCCGGCGGGTCCGGTCGGGATCGGACTCCGGATCGAGGACGACGGCGTGGGCGGCTGCCTGGTCGATCTCGCCGGACGGACCGGGGCACGGCAGTGGCGGCGGGTCGCGCTCGCCGTGGCCGGTCCGGTGGCGGCGGCCCGGGCGGTCCGGCCGGTGCTGCGCGAGCTGCTGCTCGCCGCGGCGGGTGGCGACCGTCCCGCGGCCGGGATCGTCGTGGCGGTCCCGGGGGTGGTCGGCGCGGACCGGAGCACGGTGCGGACGGCGCCGGCCCTCGGCTGGTCCGATGTGGACTTCGGCGCGCTGCTCGCCGTGGAGGCGCGCACGGTCGGTGCCGACGGTATCGCGCTGTCGGTGCGGTGCGGGGTGACGCTGGCCGCCGCGGCGGACGGCGCCCCGTCGCGCGGCGCGGCACCCCGTCCGCGGGGCGCCGCGAGCAGCGACGGGGCGGCGCCGGGCACGGTCGTGTACGTGGGCGGCCGTTCCGAGGTCGGCGTCGTCCTGCTCCGCGACGGCGTGCCGTGCGCCGGGGACTCGGCGATCCGCTTCGGCCACCTCACCGCCCGCCGGGGCGGCGCCGCCTGCTCGTGTGGCCGCCGCGGCTGCGTCGCCGCCGAGACCGGGCCGGACGTCCCGCCGGCCCGCGCCGGTCGCGCCCTGGGCGGCGCGCTCGCCGCGTTCGCCGCGCCGCTCGACCCGGACGCGGTGGTGCTCGGCGGCCGGTTCGCCGCCGCGGGTGCGGAGTTCTGCACGGCGGTGGGAGCGGAGCTGGCGCGACACGGCGTCCCCGCCGAGCGGCTGCACCGTTCCACCCCGGCCCCGGGAACCACCCTGCGCGGCGCCGGAGGGTCCGCCCTGTCGGGCCTGGTCGCGGACCCGGGCGCCTGGACCCCGGCCTGAACCACGCGGGCCCACCGACGGGCACAACCGAGCAGTTCGAGTCTGCGGGTGGCGGGAGGGACGGCGGGGGCGGGTCAGGCGCGCGGGGGCGCCGTGCTCGACCGGACGACCAGGTCGGTGGCCAGCTCCAGCCGGGGCGCTGCGCCGTCGGCGTCGGTGCGCGGCTCGTCGAGCGCGAGCCGCACGGCCTCGGCCGCCATCCGGGCCAGCGGCTGCCGGACCGTGGTCAGGGACGGGCGCAGGTGCTCGCACAGCGCGATGTCGTCGAACCCGACGACGCTGAGGTCCTCCGGAACCCGCAGGCCGCGCCGGTCGGCCTCGGAGTACACCCCGACGGCCTGCATGTCCGCCCCGGCGAAGATCGCGGTCGGCGGGTCGTCCAGCGCGGCCAGCGCCGCGGCCCCGCGACGCCCACCGCCGACGAGGAAGTCGCCGTAGTGCACCAGGTCGTCGTCGACCTCGATCCCGGCCCGGCGCAGCGCCGCGCGGTAGCCGTCGACCCGCTGCTGGCTGGACGACAGCCGGGGCGGCCCGGAGATGATGCCGATCCGGCGGTGCCCGAGCGCGATCAGGTGCTCGACGGCGCTGAGCCCGCCGGCCCAGTTCGTCGCGCCCACCGTGGGGAACGCGGGGTCGGTCCCGCCGACCGGGTCGAGCAGCACCACCCGGGCCTCGAGCGCCGCGAGGCGCGCGGCGGTCTCCTGGTCCTGGTACCCGACGACGACCACGACGCCGTCGGACCCGCGCGCGGCGAGCCGGTCCAGCCAGGCCCGCGACCCGGGCGCCTCGTTCTCCGAGGTGTTCAGCACGACCTGCCGGTCGGTGCGACGCGCCTCGATCTCCGCGCCGCGCAGCACCTCCATCGCCCAGAACGAGTCGAGCCGGTCGAGCACCACGTCGACCAGCCCGGTCCGGCGCCGCGGCGTGCTGCCGCGCCGCCGGTAGCCGCTGCGGGCGACGACGTCCTGCACGCGCTCGCGGGTGGCCGACGCGACGTCGGCCCGGCCGTTGAGGACCTTGGAGACGGTCGGGACCGAGACACCGGCCTGCTCGGCGATCTCGGCGATCGTCACGCGACTGCGCTTCAGAAGGCGCCTCCTCCGTCGGCTCGTGAGTGGTCATCGCGGCCCCGGCCGCGATAACCACTCACGAGCGCGGCAGCGCACGCGCACTGTAGCGAAACTTTCAGAGATGGCTGGCACCCCGTGCACCTTGACGGGTCTCACAAAGCCCCCTAACTTCCCCGTACCGCGCTCGCAAGTCTCGGAAACTTTCGATACCCGCTCAAAGGAGAGCTCATGTCGACCTGGTCACGGGTACGCAGGACCGCCGTCGCGGCCGCGCTCGCCACCGGACTCGCCGCCGTCGCGGCGTGCGGCGGTGGCACGGCCGGGCCGCGGGCCGACGGCGGGAACCTGGCGCTCTGGACGCTGCAGAACGAGGGCCTCAACGTCGTCCAGCAGGAGGCCGTCGACCGGTACAACGGCGACGGCGGGGCACAGATCGACCTGACCACCTACCTCAACGACCCGTACAAGGCCGCCCTGCAGACCGCCGTCGGCTCCCCGAACGGCCCGGACATCTTCTACAACTGGGGCGGCGGGAACCTGCGCGGTTACGTCGAGGCCGGGCAGACCGCGGACCTCACCGCCGCGCTCGACGCGGACCCCGCGGTGAAGGACGCCTTCCTCCCGCAGGTGCTGGAGACCGGCACGATCGACGGCCAGGTGCACGCCGTCCCCATGCAGGGCATGCAGCCGCTGTCGTTCTTCTACAACAAGGACGTGTTCGCCGAGGCCGGCATCACCGGGTTCCCGGCGACCTGGCAGGAGTTCCTGTCCACGGTGGACCGGCTGCGGGACTCCGGGGTGCAGCCGATCGCGCTCGCCGGCGCGCAGGCCTGGACGTCGATGATGTACCCGGAGTACCTGCTGGACCGGGTCGGCGGCCCGGAGAAGTTCGAGGCCATCGCGGCCGGTGAGCCCGGCGCCTGGCAGGACCCGGCCGTGGTCGAGGCGATGACGATGGTGCAGGACCTCGTCGACCGCGGCGCGTTCGGCACGAACTTCACCGCCGTCGACTACGACAACAACGCCTCGCAGGCGCTGCTCACCAGCGGGCGGGCCGCGATGGAGCTGATGGGCTCCTGGCAGGTCACCAGCCTCAACGACAACTTCCCGGACTTCCTGGAGCAGGACAAGCTCGGCTGGGCACCGTTCCCGGCCGTCGAGGGCGGCGCGGGCGACCCGGGCAACGTGATCGGCAACCCGTCGAACTACTACTCGGTCGCCGCCGGATCGTCCGACGTGGACGCCGCCACCGACTTCCTGCTCACCCAGATGACCGACCCGCAGTACGTGCAGGGGATGCTGGAGAACGGCCAGGTCCCGGCCGTCAACGGGATCTCCGACCAGGTCGGCTCGGTCGGCGACTTCACCGCCTTCAACGTCTACACCTACGAGCAGACCCAGAACGCGCCGACGTTCATCCAGTCCTGGGACCAGGCGCTGCCCGCCGCCGAGGCGCAGACCATGCTCACCAACCTGTCCAAGGTCTTCACCAAGGAGCTGAGCCCGGAGCAGTTCGCCGAGGCGATGGACTCGGCGAGCCGGTGAGCACGGTCTCCCGGGCGGGGCGGCCCGGATTCGTCTGGGTCGCCCCCGCCGTGACCTTCTTCGGGCTGTTCGCGCTGCTGCCGATGCTGGCGGTGGTCTACCTCAGCTTCACCGTCTACGACGGACTGAACCCGCCGCGGTGGACCGGCCTGGACAACTGGACCCGGCTCACCGCCGACCCGCTGTTCGTCGAGTCGCTGCGGCTGTCGTTCGGGCTGACGTTCGCCTCCTGGGTGCTGCAGACCGCCGTCGCGCTGCCGCTCGGGGTCTGGCTCGCCGGGCGTCCCCGGTCCCGCGCGGTGCTGGCCGCGCTGTTCTTCGTGCCGCTGCTGATGTCCAGCGCCGCGATCGCGGTGCTCTGGGGCACCCTGCTCGACCCCAACTTCGGGCTGGCGTCGGTGCTCGGCCCGCTCATCGGGATCGGAGACGGCAACATCATCGGCGACGGCCGCTACGCCTTCGCCGCGGTCATCCTGGTGATCGGCTGGCAGTACATGCCGTTCCACACGCTGCTCTACCAGGCCGCGGCCCGGGCGATCCCGGCCCAGCTCTACGAGGCCGCGCTGATCGACGGCGCGAGCCGGTGGCGGACGTTCCGCTCGATCACCGTCCCGCAGCTGCGGGACACGATCATCACCTCCGGGGTGCTGATCGTCGTCGGGTCGATGACCACGTTCGAGGTCGTCCTGATCCTGACCGACGGCGGCCCCGGCACGGCGACCCGGATCCTGCCGCTGCACATGTACCTGCAGGGCTTCCGCAGCTTCGACATGGGCTACGCGAGCGCGCTCGCCGTCGTCCTGCTGCTGCTGGGCACCGCGTTGTCGCTGCTCATCGCACGGGTGACCGGCTACCGGAAGATGACCAGCCAGCGGGAGGGGATGTGACGACCACATCGACGACGACCACGGCGCCGGATCCGCTGCGCGAGCACCCTCCCGAGCCACCCCACCGGGGGCGACGACGCCGGGAACGGGTGAACGTACCCGGCGCGCTCGGCGCCGGGGTCTGGTTCGTGATCGTCGCCGTCCCGCTGTACTTCCTGTTCGTGACCAGCTTCCGGGCGTCGTCGGACTACCTGGCCGACGGCCCGCTGGCCGTGCCGTCCGGGCTCACCCTGGACAACTACGCCGACGTCCTGACCTCGAACTTCCCGCGCTACTTCGCCAACAACGTGATCGTCGCGGCGGCCTGCGTCGCGATCGTGCTGGTACTCGCGCTGCCGGCCGCGTACGCGATCGTGCGCAGCCGCAGCCGGTGGGTCGCGCGCAGCTTCACCCTGCTGCTGCTCGGGCTCGCCGTCCCGGCCCAGGCGGTGATCGTCCCGCTGTACCTGATGGTCACCCAGCTGCGGCTCTACGACACCCTGCTGGCGATCATCCTGCCGACCGCGGCGTTCGCGCTGCCGCTGGCCGTCGTCGTGCTGACCTCCAGCCTGCGCGACGTGCCGAACGAACTGTTCGAGGCGGCCGTCCTGGACGGCGCCGGGCCGGGGCGGGTGCTGTGGTCCCTGGTGCTGCCGCTGGCCCGCCCCGGGCTCGCGACGATCGGCATCTTCACCGCGCTGCAGGCGTGGAACGGGTTCCTGTTCCCGCTGGTCCTGACCCAGAACGCCGCGGTGCGGGTGCTGACGCTCGGGCTCTGGGACTTCCAGGGCCAGTACGGCACCAACGTCCCGCTGGTCACCGCCGCGGTGCTGCTCTCGCTGCTGCCGTTGCTGGTCGTCTACCTGATGGCCCGCCGCTTCCTGCTGGCCGGCCTGACCGCCGGCGCCGGGCGCTGAGAACCGCTGAACCTCCCGACGAAAGGCCCCCATGAGCACGGACCTGTCCCCCATCGACACCACGTCGCACGACCCGCGCCCGGCCGCCCTGCTGGCCCGGATGACCCTCGAGGAGAAGCTCGCCCAGCTCGTCGGACTGTGGGAGGGGCGTGACCACGCCTCCGGCGACGAGTCCGATGCGGACGTCGCCCCGATGCAGGACAGCATGCAGTCCGGCCACGAGGAGTTCGAACGGTTCGCCGCCGACGGCCTCGGCCAGCTCACCCGGGTGTTCGGGACGCGGCCGGTCGAGCCCGCCGACGGGCTCGCGCACCTGGCCGCGCGGCAGCGCTGGCTGGCCGCCGGGACCCGGCTCGGCATCCCGGCGCTGGTGCACGAGGAGTGCCTGACCGGGCTGGCGGCGTGGCGGGCCACCACCTTCCCGGCGCCACCGTCCTGGGGTGCGGCGTTCGACCCGGAGCTCGTGGAGGAGATGGCCGCCGCGATCGGCACGTCGATGGCCCGGCTCGGCGTGCACCAGGGCCTGGCCCCGGTGCTCGACGTCGTCCGCGACGCCCGCTGGGGCCGCGTCGAGGAGTGCATCGGCGAGGACCCGTACCTGGTCGGCACGATCGGTGCCGCCTACGTGCGCGGGCTGCAGTCGGCCGGCGTCGTCGCGACGCTCAAGCACTTCGCCGGGTACTCGGCGTCGCAGTCCGGGCGCAACCTCGCCCCGGTGCACGCCGGGCCGCGCGAGCTCGCCGACGTGCTGTTCCCGCCGTTCGAGATGGCGATCCGCGACGGCGGCGCGGACTCGGTGATGAACTCCTACGCCGAGGTCGACGGCGTCCCGGTCGCGGCCGACGCCGGGCTGCTCACCGGGGTGCTGCGCGAGCGCTGGGGCTTCACCGGCACCGTCGTCGCCGACTACTTCTCGGTGGCGTTCCTGCACAGCCTGCACGGCGTCGCCGGCGACCTCGGGGCCGCCGCCGAGCAGGCGCTGGTGGCGGGCATCGACGTCGAGCTGCCCACCGGGACGGCCTACCTGGCGCCGCTGGCCGAGCGGGTCCGCTCCGGGTCGCTTCCCGAGGAGATCGTCGACCGGGCGGTGCTGCGGGTGCTCGCGCAGAAGGCCCGTCTTGGCCTGCTCGACGACGGGTTCACCGGCACGCTGCCGGCCCCGGGGAACGCGCCCGATCTCGACCCGCCGGAGCACCGGGAGATCGCCGCCCGGCTCGCCGAACGCTCCGTGGTGCTGCTCGGCAACGACGGCACCCTCCCGCTGCCCGCCGGCACCCGGCGGATCGCGGTGCTCGGCCCGAACGCCGACGACCCGGCCGCGCTGATGGGCTGCTACAGCTTCGCCAACCACGTCCTGCCGCATCACCCGGGCACCGCGCTGGGGATCGAGGTGGCGACGGTGCTCGACGCGCTGCGCGCCGAGCTCCCCGGCGCGGACGTGGTGCACGCCCGCGGGTGCGATGTGGACACCGACGACGTCTCCGGCCTGGTCGCGGCGGCGGAGACGGCGGCGGGGGCCGACGTCGCCGTCGCGGTGGTCGGCGACCGGGCCGGCCTGTTCGGCCGCGGCACCTCCGGCGAGGGCTGCGACACCGACTCCCTCGAGCTGCCCGGGGTGCAGCGCGCGCTGGTGGAAGCACTCCTCGACTCCGGGACCCCGGTGGTGCTGGTCCTGCTCACCGGACGGCCGTACGTGCTGGACTGGGCGCTGGACCGGTGCGCGGCGGTGGTGCAGGCGTTCTTCCCGGGCCAGGAGGGCGCGGGCGCGGTCGCCGGGATGCTGTCCGGCCGGGTGAACCCCTCGGGACGGCTGCCGGTGAGCCTGCCGCGCTCGGCCGGCGCGCAGCCCCACACCTACCTGCATCCGAAGCTGGGCGGGCCGAGCTCGGTCACCGCGGTGGACACCACACCGGTGCGCCCGTTCGGGTTCGGGCTGAGCTACACCCGCTTCACCCACTCCGAACTGCGGATCTCCGCGGCCCACGTACCGACCGACGGCGCGTTCACGGTGACCTGCCGGGTCCGCAACGACGGCGACCGCGCCGGCGCCGACATCGTGCAGCTCTACGGCAGCGACGTCGTCGCCTCGGTGACCCGCCCGGTCACGATGCTGCTCGGCTACGCCCGGGTCCCGCTGGAGCCGGGCGCGGCGGCGGAGGTCGAGTTCGACGTCCCGGCCCGCCGGCTGGCGCTGCACGACCGGCGGATGTGCCACGTCGTCGAGCCCGGGACCGTCGAGCTGTTCGTCGGCACCTCCTGCGCCGATCCGGTGCTGCGGTCGGAGGTCGAGCTGACCGGTCCGGTGCACGAGGTGCGCGCCGGGGACCGGCGGGTCGTCGACGTCCGGATCCTGCCGGTGTAGCCGGTCCGGACCGCACCCGATCCCGGTGTGGCGAAGAACGCGGCGCCGGTCACACCGGCGGACTCCGTGATCCACCCCCGCACGGGGTACTTTCCGGTCTCGGTTGCGCGCGGGACGGGGGGTGGTGATCGATGGAGATCGCGCGCGCGGACGCGCCGGCGCCCGGGTCGGTCGCACCGGCCGGTGCCGCGGCGGGACACCGCGACCCGGCCGTCTCCCCGGACGGCACCCGGCTGGCCTGGATCTCCGACGTCACCGGCCGGCCGCGGGTGCACGTCGCCGCGCTGCCCGAGCACGGGCCGGTCGACGTCGACGCCGCCACCGTGCCGCCGCACCCGGAGGACACCGACACCCGGCAGGACGTCACGGCGCTGGCCTGGTCACCCGACGGCGGCCGGATCGCCGTCCAGATCGCGCCCTCCGGCGGGGACCGCACCCGGGTGGCGCTGCTCGACCCGGACGGCGGCGAGCCGATGCCGATCGCCCCGGGTGCCACCGCCGTCGCCCTCGGCGCGTGGGCCCCGAGCGGGCGCCGGCTCGGCGTCACCGTGTTCACCGACACCGGCGACCCCGCCGACGACGACTACGGCGCCGGTACCGCCTGCCTGGTCGACGTCCGCGACGGCTCGTCGGTGGTGCTCGGCTCCGGGCAGGCCGCCGTCGTGCAGGCGATCTCCGCGGACGGGCACCGGGTCGTGCTGCGCACCGGCCGCCGCGGGGAGCGCGAGCTCGAGCTGCTGGACCTGCGCACCGGCGAGCGGCAGTCACTGGTCGGCGGACCCGGCGGGGCGCTCACCGCGACCGCCCGGTTCGGCACCACCCCCGGCACGCTGTGGGTGCACACCGACGCCGACCGCGAGCACGCCGCGCTGCTCGCCGTCGCGCTCGGTCAGGGGCCCGACAACCAGGTCGCCCCGGCCCGGCCGGTCGCGGTACGTCCCGGCGCCGACCTCGAGACGATGGCGCTCGACCCGGCCGGCGCGCACGCCGCCCTGGTCTGGAACGTCGGCGGGCGCAGCGAGCTGGAGGTGGCCGACCTGCGCGGCGGGCGCCCGCAGCGCCTCGCCGCGCCCACCGACGTCGTCAGCGGGGTGTCCTTCGCCCGCGACAGCGTGTCGCTGCTGGTCGCCGGGCACGGGCCCGGGATCCCGCCGCACGTGCTGCGGGTCCCGCTCAGCGGCGGCCCGGCCGGCTTCCTGCTCGGTGGGGCCCCGGCCGGCCCGCTGCCGCCCCGGCCCGAGCGGGTCGTGTTCCCGGCCGAGGACGGGCTGCGCCTCGGCGGCTGGCTGCACCGGCCGGCGTCGCCGAACGGGGTGGGGGTGCTGTGGCTGCACGGCGGCCCCGAGTCCGAGGAACGGCCCGGGTGGGCGCCGCTGCTGCACGAGCTCGTCGGGAACGGGGCGACGGTGCTGACCCCGAACGTCCGCGGCTCGTCCGGGCGGGGGCGGGCCTTCGCCCGGCTCGACGACGGCGCGCGGCGCCCGTCCTCGATCGCCGACGTGAAGGCGGCGACCCGGCTGCTGGCCTCGGTACCCGACGTCGACCGGCGCCGGGTCGTCGTCGCCGGCCGGTCCTACGGTGGGTTCCTCACGCTGTCGGCGCTGGTCCGCTACCCGGAGCTGTTCGCCGGGGGCGTCGCGGTGTGCGGGATGTCGGACCTGCCGGCGTTCTACGCCGACACCGAGCCGTGGATCGCCGGGCCCGCGCACACCGAGTACGGCGACCCCCGCACCCAGGGCGCGCTGCTCGCCGAGCTGTCCCCGCTGCGCGAGGCCGACCGGATCGCCGCGCCGGTCCTGCTGGTGCACGGCGACCACGACACCAACGTGCCGGTCGGGCAGGCCCTCGCCCTGCACGAGGCGCTGGCCGGACGCGGCGCGCCGGTCGAGCTGCTGCGGATGCCCGAGGAGGGCCACGAGGTGCACGACCGGCACACCCGGGCCCGGGCCAACGGCCGGATCGCGAGCTGGATCGCCGGGGTCACCGCCGCCGCCCGTGCCCACGACGCGCACGACGCACCCGAGGCCGGGACCGCGTGACGCCACGTGAGCCGCGCGGCCGGGTCGCGGTCCTGGCCCGCGGGCTGCTCGGCGCGGTCGCGGTCGTCGTCGCGGCCTGGATCGGGATCGCCGACGCCGGCACGCTGGTCGCGGGGCACCCCGCGCTGCCGGTGCTGTTGGCCGTCGTCGGGCTGTGCGGTCTGGTCCTGCTGCTGCGCAGCGCCCGGCCGGTCCGCCCGGGGCGGCTGCGGACCACCTGGCGGGTCGCCGGTGGCGTCGTCCTGGCGCTCGCGGTGGCGCTGGTGGTCTGGCTGCGGCCCTACCCCGCGGATGCCGGGGGCCTGGCCGCGACGGCGTCGTCGGCGCAGGTCGAGGTGGTGCACGGGGCGACGGCGTGGGAGCTGCGCCCGGTCGGGGCCGGCACCGGCACCGGCGTGGTGTTCCACCCCGGTGGGCTGGTCGACCCGCGGGCCTACCTGCCGCTGCTGCGGCCGCTGGCCGAGCAGGGCGTCGTGGTGATCGTGCCGGACCCGCCGCTGGGGCTGGCGATCATCGACCCGGGTGCGACGGCGCGCGCGGTCGGGTCCGTGCCGGAGGTGCGGACCTGGGCGGTGGGCGGGCACTCGCTGGGCGGGGTCGTCGCCGCGATGGGCCTGGACGTGCCCGGGGTGCGGGGGCTGTTCCTGTGGGCGTCCTACCCGTCCGGAAGCGTCGCGGACGCCGGGGTCGCCGGGCTGTCCGTCTACGGGGAGCGGGACGCGCTGGCGGCCCCGGAGGCGATCGAGGAGTCCCGGCCGCAGCTGCCGCCGGACACCCGGTTCGTCGAGGTCCCGGGCGGGACGCACGCGTTCTTCGGGGACTACGGGCCGCAGGCCGGCGACGGCGAACCCGGCACCGACCGGGGCACCGCCCAGCGGCTGATCGTGGCCGAGACGGCGGAGTTCGTGCGGTCGCTGCAGCCCGGCTGAGGAACGCGGGGGCGCTCAGGCCGTGCTGAACGACTGCATGATCTCCTGGCCGTTCTCGTCGGTCCCGACGACGAACCGGTACCGCTCTCGGCTCTCGGTGCCGTCCTGCCGGACGAAGACCACCGTCGCGGTGACCGCGTTCGGGCCGTCGTTGCGCAGCTGCTCGGCGTAGACGGTGCGCAGGCCGCCGTAGAACTCGCGGTAACCCTCGATCCCCCGGGACTGCGCCTGCGCCTGCGGGCTCAGCATCGCGAACGCGCCGTCGATGTCGCCGGGCAGCATCCGGTAGTAGTTCTGCACGAAGGCCACCGGGTCGTTGACCTCGCCGTTTCCGGCCGGCGGCGCCTCGGTCGTCGTGGTCGGCGGCGGGGTCTCGCTGGTCGTGGTCGGCGGCGCCTCGCTCGGGGGCGGGGCCTCGCTGGTCGGCGCGGCGACCGGCGGCGGCTCGGACGGCTGCTGGTTGTTCCAGACGGCGGCGACCGCCGCGGTGCCCCCGGCCAGCAGCAACAGTCCGACCAGCGCGGCGACGACGAACGGCAACCGGCGACGACGACCGCCGGCCGCGGCGGCACCGCGGCCACCGTTGCCGCCACCGGGGATGACCTGCGGGGTCGGAACGGGCGCGTCGACGACGGTGCCGCCGCTGTCCGCCGCGGCGGCGACCATGCCGTCACCGGCCCCGGCCGCGTCGGCGGTGTCCATCACCGCGGTGGCGGTCGCCGGCGTCGCCAGCCCGGCGACCGACTGCCCCGCCGCGATCCGTGCGAGCGCCTCCCGGGCCTGCGAGGCGGTGGGCCGCTCGGCCGGGTCGTTGTCGAGCAGCCGCATCAGCAGCGCGGTGAGCGGCCCGGCCTGCCCGGGCGGGGTGATCGCCCCGGTGGCGACCTTGTGCAGCAGGGCGTAGGCGTTGTCGTCCAGCCCGAACGGCGGCTCGCCCTCGACCGAGGCGTAGAGCGTGGCGCCGAGCGCGAACACGTCCGAGGCGGCCGCCGGCTCCTGGCCGCGGGCGACCTCGGGGGCCAGGAACGCCGGCGTCCCGGCGATCACACCGGTGCGGGTGAGCTGGACGTCGTCCACCGCCCGGGACACGCCGAAGTCGGTGATCTTTCCCCGGCCGTCCTCGGCGATCAGGATGTTGCCGGGCTTGATGTCGCGGTGCACGACGCCGGCCGCGTGCGCGGCGGCCAGCCCGTCGGCGATCTGCCGTCCGATGGCCGCGGCCTCGCGCGGGCTCATCGGGCCCTTCTCGGCCAGCACCGCGGCCAGCGAGCGCGACGGCAGGTACTCCATGACCAGCCACGGGCGGTCGTCGTGCACGACGACGTCGAACATGCTGATCACGTGGGCGTGCTGCAGCCGGGCGCCGATCCGGCCCTCGCGCAGGATCCGCTGCCGGGACTCCTCCAGCTGGTCCGCCGACGGCAACGCGGCCGCGAGCAGCTCCTTGACCGCCACCGTCCGGTTCAGGAGCTCGTCGGTGCCCCGCCACACGGCCCCCATCGCACCGGCACCGATCCGCTCGTCGAGCCGGTAGCGGTTCCCGATCCGGTGGGTCTCGGGGGTGGGCGACGTCATGAGGTCCAAGGGTAGGGAATCACGGCGGAGCGACCGCCAGCAGGGCACCTGCCGGAGGCGGCCGGACGGGGCACACCGAGGCTACTCGTCCCCCGGTCGCGGGACCACCGGCCGGGCGAATCCGCAGGTCGGCCACCGATCATCTCGGTAGGTCGAGTTTCGTTGCGCACGCAGGCCAGGAGCCGTATCCGCCGCGGGCGTCCCGGACCTTCGTGGCGATCTCCACCTGCTGCTCCCGGGTGGCGAGATCGGCCGTCGGGGCGTAGGCGGTGCCGCCGAAGTCGCTCCAGGTGGGTCTGTCGAACTGCAGGCCGCCGTAGTAGCCGTTGCCGGTCGAGATGGACCAGTCCCCTGAGGACTCGCACTGGGCGAGGCGGTCCCAGACGGGGTCGACGGCGGGGGGTGGGGGTCGCGGTGCGGGCGCCGGTTCCGGTTCGGGCGCGGGTTCGGGCGCCGGGTCGGGGTCGCTCGCGGGGGGCGCCGGGTCGGATGGGCCGGGCTCGGCCGGATCGGACGGCTCGGACCCGGTGCGGAACGCGCGGTCCTCCGGCTGCGCACCGGAGGCCGGGCCGTCCCCGGCCCGGACCCGCTCCTCCCCGACTGCCTCGTCCCCGGACGCCGGACCGTCTCCCGATGCCGGGTCGCCCGATCCCTCCGAGCCGTCGGTGCGGCCCGCGTCGTCCCGACCGGTGTCCCCACCCCGACGGGATCCCTCCGCCCGACCGGTGTCCCCACCCCGACGGGATCCCTCCGCGCCATCGGCCCGGCCGGCATCGGCGCGACCGGCACCGGCGTCGCCGCCCCGGCCCGTTCCCCCTGCTCCGCCCGCGCGGCCGGCGTCGTCACCATCGATCTCGCGGTCCCGGCGCTCGCCGTCACCGGTATCCCGCGCGTCCGGCCCGCCCGGGGACGTGCTCCCGCTCCCACCCGGCGCGTCCTGCAGCAGATCGGCGATCGTGCCGGCGTCCGGTGCCTCGTACCCCGCGGCGGCGTCGTCGAGCACCAGCACCCACATCTGCCCGCCGTCTCCCCCGGGCGCCGGGAACCGCGCCACCCCGGCGCTGAGCAGCTCGGCGAGCTCCACCGTCGCCCCGGTGCCGGCGTCGACCCAGGTGGGCCGGGCGGTGTCACCGGCCAGCAGGTCCAGGTCGAGCACGACGTCCGCACCGACCGGGGAACGGCCGAGCACGTAGGAGGCGTCGACCGCGGTGGCGATCCGTACCCGCGGGTCGACGGCCGCGGCGCGGACGGTGAAGGCGCCGTCGGAGTACGGGCTCGGCGGCGGCCGGAGCGCCCCGCCCGCACCGGGCAGCGATCCGACCGCCAGCTGGGTCGCGACGACCGCGCCCGCGACGAGCAGCGCGGCGCCGAGCGCCGAGGCGGACCTGCGGCCGTCCCACCAGGTGTCCACGGGGCGAGACCCTGGCGACGCGCGCCGGCCGCCACGGCCGATTCACCGGCACCGTTCGCCATAGCGACCAGAGCCGGCCCGCGGGCGCACCGACGGACGCGCGCTCACCCGGCGGACGCGCGCGTCACGGCACGCGCGTTCTCGCAGGGGGCGCGCGTCTACCGGATCAGCACGCGTTCCGGGGGCGACAGCGCCGGCGCCCACTGATCACCGGCCGGGCACCGATCGGTGCCATCCCCGGCACCGGGCGGGACCCGGTCGACGATCACGCCGGACTCAACGGGCCCACCGGACTCAGTAGTCGAAGGACGGCTCCTCGTTCCGGGTCCGCTTCAGCTCGAAGAAGTGCGGGTTCTCCGCCATCAGCCGCGCCCCGTCGAACAGCCGCCCGGCGTCCTCCCCCTTGGGCACCTTCGAGATGACCGGCCCGAAGAACGCGACGCCGTCGACGTGGATGGTCGGGGTGCCGACGTCCAGCCCCACCGGGTCCATCCCCTCGTGGTGGCTGGCGCGCAGCTTCTCGTCCCACTCGGTCGTGTGCGCGGCCTCGGCCAGCGACGCCGGCAGCCCGACCTCCTTGAGCGCGCCCGCGATGACGTCGTCGAAGTCCTTGTTGCCCTGGTTGTGGATCCGCTCCCCCATCGCGGTGTAGAGGGGGGCGAGCACCTCCGGACCCTGCGAGTCGGCGGCGGCGATCGCCACCCGCACCGGCCCCCATGCCTTCTTCATCATCTCGGCGTACTGCTCGGGCAGGTCGCGCCCCTCGTTGAGCACCGCCAGGCTCATCACGTGCCAGGACACGTCGACGTCGCGCACCTTCTCGACCTCCAGGATCCAGCGGGAGGTCAGCCAGGCCCACGGACACAGCGGGTCGAACCAGACGTCGACACGGGCACGCGAATCAGCAGCAGTCGTCATGTCGGAAGAGAACGCCGTGCGGCGCCCGGGGATTCCACAAGCCGTTGCCCGGAGCACGTGATTGGATGCCTGCGAGCCCACTCCCCGGAGAGGACACCGGAACTTCGATGACCCCGCCCAACCTCACCCAGGCCCAGGCCGAGCAGCGCGCCGGCCTGCTGTCGGTGTCGACCTACGACGTCGCGATCGACCTCACCGACGGCGACGGCGCGCCCTCGGAGCGCACGTTCGCCGTCACCACCACGGTGCGCTTCGCCTGCACCCGTCCGGGCGAGAGCAGCTGGATCGAGTGGATCGGTGAGAACGTCACGGGAGCCGTCCTGAACGGCACCGAGCTCGACGTCGCAGGCTGGACCGAGGAGGACGGCCTCGCGCTGCCCGGCCTCGCCGCCGAGAACGAGCTGACGATCGTCGCGACCGGCCTCTACACCAACACCGGCGAGGGCCTGCACCGCTTCGTCGACCCGGTCGACCAGGGCGTCTACCTCTACTCGCAGTTCGAGACGGCCGACTGCAAGCGGCTGTTCCCGTGCTTCGACCAGCCGGACCTCAAGGCCCGCTACACGATCACGGTCACCGCGCCGGCGGACTGGAAGGTCATCTCGAACTCGCAGGGTTCGGTCGAGAACGGTGTGCACCGGTTCGAGCAGACCGAGATCCTCTCCACCTACCTGGTGGCGCTGATCGCCGGCCCGTACGCGAGCTGGCACGACACCTACCGTGACGAGCACGCCGAGATCCCGCTGGGCATCTTCTGCCGCGCCTCGCTGGCCCCGCACATGGACCACGAGCGGATCTTCACCGAGACGAAGCAGGGCTTCGGCTTCTACCACCGCAACTTCCGGGTGACCTACCCGTTCGGCAAGTACGACCAGCTGTTCGTCCCGGAGTTCAACGCCGGCGCGATGGAGAACGCCGGCGCGGTCACCTTCCTCGAGGACTACGTCTTCCGCTCGAAGGTCACCCGCACGGCCTACGAGCGGCGCGCCGAGACGATCCTGCACGAGATGGCGCACATGTGGTTCGGCGACCTCGTGACCATGCGCTGGTGGGACGACCTGTGGCTGAACGAGTCCTTCGCCACCTGGGCGTCGGTGCTCTGCCAGGCCGAGGCCACCGAATACCGCAACGCCTGGACGACGTTCGCGAACCTGGAGAAGTCCTGGGCCTACCGCCAGGACCAGCTCCCGTCGACGCACCCGATCGCCGCGGACATCCCGGACCTACAGGCCGTCGAGGTCAACTTCGACGGCATCACCTACGCCAAGGGCGCGTCGGTGCTCAAGCAGCTCGTCGCCTACGTCGGGCTGGAGTCGTTCCTGGCCGGGCTGCGGGACTACTTCGCCGCGCACGCCTGGGGCAACGCCACGTTCGACGACCTGCTGGGCTCGTTGGAGAAGGCGTCCGGCCGGGACCTGTCCGACTGGGGCGCCCAGTGGCTGCGCACCACCGGGCTGAACATGCTGCGCCCGTCGTTCACGGTCGACGAGGCCGGCAAGTTCACCTCGTTCGACGTCGTGCAGGGCGGCGCCCGGCCCGGTGCGGGTGAGCTGCGCACGCACCGCCTCGCGGTCGGTGTGTACGACGACGACCCGGCGTCCGGCACGCTCGTCCGGACCCACCGGGTCGAGCTCGACGTCTCCGGCGAGCGGACCCCGGTGCCCGAGCTCGTCGGGCTGCCCCGCGGCAAGCTGGTCCTGGTCAACGACGACGACCTGACCTACTGCGCGCTGCGTCTCGACCCGGGCTCGCTGGCGACGCTGGCCGACCGGATCGGCGACATCGCCGACCCGCTGCCGCGGACGCTGTGCTGGTCCTCGGCCTGGGAGATGACCCGCGAGGCCGAGCTGAAGGCCCGCGACTTCGTCACCCTGGTCGCCGGCGCGTTCGACACCGAGTCCGAGATCGGCGTCGTGCAGCGGCTGCTGCTGCAGGCCCAGACGGCGACGGCGTCGTACTGCACCCCGGAGTGGGCCGGCGAGCGCGGCTGGCCGCTGCTCACCGACGCGCTGCGGTTCCGGCTCGACACCGCGCCCGGCGGCTCGGACATCCAGCTCGCGGTGGTGAACGCGCTGGCCGCCTCGGTACTGCCGACCGTCACCCTGGACGCCATGAAGGGCTGGCTGCTCGACGTCCGGGTCCCGGACGGCCTGACCGTCGACACCGACCTGCGCTGGCGGCTGCTGCACGCACTGGTCGCGCACGGCGCCGCGGGCGAGGCCGAGATCTCCGAGGAGGAGCAGCGCGACCCGACCTCGACCGGGGCCCGGCAGGCCGAGCGCGCCCGCGCGCTGATGCCGACCGCCGAGGCCAAGGAGCGCGCCTGGCAACGCGCCGTGCACGACGACACGCTGCCGAACGCGATCAACGAGTCGGCCATCGCCGGGTTCTCGCACCCGGCACAGCGGAACGGCGGGCTGCTGGACGGCTACGTCGAGCGCTACTTCGCCGAGATCGACGACGTGTGGGCCCGGCGCACCTCCGAGCTCGCGCAGAACGTCGTCGTCGGGCTGTTCCCGTCCTGGGCGGTCGCCCCCGCGACGGTCGCGGCCGCCGACGAGTGGCTGGCCGACACCTCGAAGCCGGCCGCCCTGCGCCGGCTGGTCACCGAGGGCCGGGCCGGGATCGTCCGCGCGCTCGCCGCGCGCGAGTTCGACGCGCTGCCGACCCCGAGCACCCCGGACCAGGCGACCGCGGTCGAGCAGCCGTAGCCGCTCCGCACGCGACGAGGCCCCCGGGAGTCATGCTCCCGGGGGCCTCGTGCTGTGCGGTGGATCAGTGACGTGCTGGATCAGTGACGTGCTGGATCAGTGACGTGCTGGATCAGTGACGTGCGGGGTCAGTGGCGCCGGCGCCTCAGCAGCCGGCGGAGCGCGTTGGTCGACCCGCCCGAGCCCGAGGCCGAACCGAGCGGCTGGAACGACGCGCACGCGCTCGCTCCACAGGCGCCGCAGTCGCTGCCGGGGCGGTAGTGCTCGTGCATCTCCTCCGGGTGACCGCAGGTGCACGTGCGCACCGACGGGTCGACGGCCGGCGGCGCGGGCGGTGTCGCCGGTTCGGCCGGTCCACGCTGCTGCGGGACCGTGGGCGCCGCCGGGGTGGCGGCGGGCAGGCCGGTCGGCGGGGTCAGTACCGCCGCCGAGGGCGTGCCCTGCGGGGTCTGCGGACGCTCGCCCGGACGGCGGTCGTGTGCTGCGTCGTCTGCATGCGCCATGAGGACCTCCTTCGCGTTCCGGTGCGGCCGCCGGGCGTCGGTGCCCTGACCACTCCGTAGGGCCCAGTATGCGATCACGTGAGCCGCGAGGGAATGACCCAGGAGTACCAAGTAGCCGTCGGTGCGCGTCACCGCAGGTCACAGTGTGCGCAGGAACCGCATCAGTCGACCGCCGGAAGAGTGAGTACCGCCAGACAGCCGTGTGGATCTTCAGCTGTCCGGAGCACGAGCTTTCCGCCGTATTCATCAGCCAGTTGGGCGCTGATGTGCAGTCCCAGACCCGAGCCGCCGGCCGCCTCGTCGTGCACGCCGCGGGTGATGACGAGCTCGTCGCGCCCGTCGGGCAGGCCGGGTCCCTCGTCGCGGACCTCGATCCGGACGAATCCGTCGTCGGCCCGGCCGCGGACCTCGACCGGCGACCCGGGGGCGTGCCGGTCGCAGTTGGCGAGCAGGTTGGTGACGACCGCGCGGGTCACCTTCTCCGGTGCGGCGACGGCCGGGAGGCCGTCCTCGACCGTCACCGTGATCGCCTGCTCGGGCCGCAGGCTCACCAGCTGGTGCAGCACCACGTCCACCCGGTGCTCGGCCCGGTCGTCCGTACCGGAGCCACCGGAGGTCCCGGAGGCACAGGAGGGCGTCGCCTCGGGAACCGGCTCGAACTCCGGGCCGAGGTCGAGCAGCGCCGCGTCCCGCTGGTCGACGAGCGACGGCCCGGTGTCGGCGGGGTCGTCGACGGCCGGGCCGGTGAGCGCCATCGAGGCGGGCTGCTCCAGCATCTGCCGCAGCCGCCCGAGCTCGGCGAGCACCGCGTCGCGCAGCTGCTCGGAGGCGGGCCCGCCGTCGCGGTGCGAGAGCAGGTAGGCGGCGCCGGCGAGACCGGCCAGCCCGTTGCGGAGCTCGTGGTCCCGCTCGGCGGCCTGCTCGGTGGCCTTCTCGAGCAGCCGGGTCGCGTCCCCGAGGGTCTCCTGGCTGCGGTCGTACTCGTCCTGCAGCCGGGACACCGCCCGTAGCGCCAGGGCGAGCAGGGCGGAGAGCACCACCGCCATCCCGAGCACCCGCAGCGACGGGTAGACCAGGCCGGTCACCGGCTCGGAGGGGACGACGGTCCGGTAGAGCTGGGACACCGCGATCACCAGCAGGCCCAGCCCCATCCGGCTGCGCACCCGGCTCTGCCGCCGGTAGCCGTCGAACAGGAACAGCAGCGCGACCGTCGCCCAGCCGGTCTGGATGATGATCGACGGCAACGGGCTGCTGGCGAGCAGGGTGCTGAACGTGCTCTCCTCCTGCAGCGCGATCACCCCGCCGACGACGAGCGCGAGGACCGACAGCACCCAGCCGCCCCACGCGCCGAGCCGGGCCGGCGGGCGCAGCGCGGCGATGAGCGTGCACAGCCCGATCACCAGCATCGCGATCACCGCGAGCCGCGTGATGCCGGCGTTGCGCTCGCGCAGCACCAGCGCCGACAGCGGCAGCAGCACGACGCCGTAGAGCAGCAGTGCCGCGCCGAACCAGGACGGCCGCGGGTCGCCGGTCAGCCGGCCGGTCACCAGGGCGACGATCGCCGCCGCGGAGCCGATACCGGCCGCGGTCAGGGTCAGGACGGAGAACGAGGTCTCGAGATCGAGCCGCCCCACGACGACCGCGGGCCGGGTCAGCGCGACGACGAGCACGCACAGCGTGAGCACCACGCCGGCGTCGGCGAGGTGCCCGGTGACGAAGCGCGCGCGGCGGTACCGCCCGTAGACCCCGCCGAATCCGCCCGCCACCACCTGGAACTCCCTCTGCGCGTCCACAGAATTGATGAGTCGAGATGATAGAGCGTTCACGATCCACTGCGAGAGGGGGTGCCCCTGTCGCAATCGCGTCGTCACTGCCGCGTGATCACACGCCGGCCGCCTTGCGGTAGAGCGCGACGGCCTCCAGCTGGGACCCGACCTCGAGCTTGGTCAGCACCGCGCGGATCTGGGTGCGCACGGTCGCCAGGGACACCACGAAGTGGTCCGCGACGGCCTGCGCGCGCTTGCCGCCGGCCAGCAGCGCGAGCACCTCACGCTCGCGCTGGGTGAGCTTGGCGAGCTTCCCGCGCAGCTCGCGGCGCTCGAGCTCCCGGTCGCGGTGCAGCTGGATGAACTGCTCGCGCCGGCCCGGCGGCATCACCGACCGCCCGACCCGCGCCTCCCTGATGGCGCCCAGCAGCGCGGGGAACGGGGCGTTCTTCGGCACGAAGACGAACCCACCGGCGTCCAGCGCCGCGCCGACCCGGCCGGCGTCGGAGCTGCCGGACAGCACCACCACCCGCCAGCCGGACTCGACGAGCGGGCCGACCAGCCGGACACCGTCGATCCGGGACCCGTCGGCGTCCCGGCCGAGGTCGAGATCGAGGACGATCAGTCCCGGATCGGTGCGGCGGGCGTGCTCGAGCACCCCGGCCGCGGAACGGACCGGCACGAACTCCGCGTCCTCACCCTCGGCGCGCAGGTTGAGCGCGAGGGCGGACCCGACGAGCTCGTGGTCGTCGACGATCAGGATCGGGCTGCTTCCGGTCATGACCGGACCGCCCGGGCGGAACGCGACATGCGGACACCTTAAGGCCGAACGGCCGTTGGTGGTGTCCTCCACGCAACGGACATCGAACTGGTACGTCTACTCCTGTCGGTCAGGGGCGGTTGCCGGCCTGGTCGGCCAGCATCCGCAGCCCGGACAGCAGGCCGCCGAACAGGTCGCCCTCCTTGAACGAGGCGACCATGCTCATCAGCGCGAGCTTGGCCCCGCGGTCGGGCAGCCGGACCATCGCCTCGGACCCGGTGACGATCTCCAGCTGACGCTGCTGCGGGCTGACCGCGACCAGCACGGCCTCGACCCGGCCGTCGATGCGGTCGTGCAGCGCGACGGCCGACGCCCGGGCGTCCGCGCCGAGGTCGCCCAGGTACAGCGCGAACCGCAGGCCGGTCTCCCGGCTCGCCAGGGTCAGGGCGTCGTCCAGCCGGGCGAGCTGCACCGGCGTGAACGGGTGGTCCGAGGGGTCCGGCTCGTGGAACTCCTCGGCCACCGAGAGGCGGCCCGAGTTCGTGACGACGGAGCCCTCCGGGAGCTCTTCCTCGTTGCCGTCGAAGACGACGACGCTACCACCGGCCACCGGTACCTCCTCGGGTGTCGCTGTCCGCATCGGACGGGGACGCGGTGCGCTCCTGCAGGTGCGCACCCGCCGGGTTGGCGATCCAGAACAGGGGGGCGTACGGCCAGGGGTCGCCCGCGTTGTAGCGGGTGCGGCCGCTCCGGTTGCGCAGCGCGATCCAGGCCCAGATCGCGGCGTAGAGAACCACCGGCGCGACCACGAAGACCAGGATGGTTTCGACGACGGTCACGGCACGGAAACCTATCCGATGGCCTCGCCCGGCACCTGTGCAGGTGGCCGATCCGACAGCCTCCCGGATCGGATTGCGCGCAGCAAGGCCTGGTGGTCCGCCTCGGTCTGGTCGGCGTAGCGCCGGGCGAACCGGCACAGCGCCGCGGCGACCTTGCCGCCCCCGCCCAGATACCCGGCGATCATCGAGGCGCCCGAGGTGCGGGCGTGCCCCTTGGCGAGCAGCTGCCCGCAGACGGCGGCGTAGTCGGCCAGGGCGTGCGCGCTCAGCGTGTCGGGCACGATCGCGCCCTTCATGTCCCGGAACTGCCGGACGTAATACTGCTGGTCCCCGACGGTCGCCCACCCGAGCAGCGGGTCCGAGACGGTCTGCAGCGCCTGCTGGTACTCCACGACCCGCTGGCCCTGGTGGGCGTGCCAGGCCTCGTCGCCGTGCACGAACGGCCCGACGACCGACCGGCGGGCCTGCTTGAGCTGCAGGAACAGCACGTCGTCCGGGCTGGAGCCCTCGCACAGCACCAGGTACGCGCGCAGCCCGACCGACCCGACGCCGACGACCTTGTGGGCGACGTCGACGGCGTGGTACCCGCCGAGGATCCGGGCCCAGTGCGGCGGCAGCGTGGCCAGGTAGTCGTCGAGCGCGGCCAGGATCTTCTCGGTGCTCTCCGCGTCCGGGTGGGTGATCAGCGGTGGTTCGGTGACGATCCGGCGGTCACCGCCGTCGGAGGTCACGAACCGCGGCAGCGCGCGGTCGCTGGTGCGCTTGCGGGCCCGCTCGGCCGCCTTGTCCACCGCGCGGCGGGACTTCTTGTGCGGGGCGTCACCGCGCAGCGAGTCCACGTCCATCAGGTCGAACGACCGGGCCAGCAGCGGCTGGTCGGCCAGCGTCCGCAGGTGCGCGGCGTAGGCCCGCACGCACCGCTCGACCGCGGTCTGGCAGCGCTGCTCCGAGGTGCCCGACTCGCGCCCGGCGACCCAGGTGGAGGCGACCAGCCGGCGCAGGTCCCACTCCCAGGCGCCGGGGTGGGCCTCGTCGAAGTCGTTGAGGTCGAACACGAGCTCGCGCTCCGGCGAGGCGTAGAAGCCGAAGTTGCCCAGATGGGCGTCGCCGCAGATCACCGGATGGATGCCGGTCTCGGGGAGGACCGCGAAGTCGGCCGCGTGCAGGGCCGCGGCACCGCGCAGGAACGCGTGCGGCGAGGCGCTCATCCGCTGGATGCGCAGCGGGACGAGCTCGGGCACCCGGCCGGCGTTGGTGATCTCCACCAGGTCGATCGCGTCCACCCGGCGCAGCGACGATGACCAGGACGCCAGCATCGGCCGGGGCGCGGTCCGGCGCAGCTCCCGGCCGATGTCGTAGCGCTCGGCGCGCGGGGTCGACGGCCGGTGCAACGAGGCGAACGTCGCGTCGTCCGACCCGGCCAGCACGGGATGCGTGGTCATCCGCTGTTCCTACCGCGTGTGCACCCCCGCTTCACACCCCTCGGCCCACCTTCGCACCGGTCGCGGCGGGCGCGGAGCGTGGTCCCGAGGCGTGCAGCGGAGCGGTGTTCGGGCAGAGGCCCCGCTGCGCCAGGTGCAGGAGGCGCTGCGCGGCGTCCGGATCGCCGTCGGTGGCGGCACCGATCGCACCGGCGAGGGTCAGCAGGTCCGCGGTGCCCGCCGCCCGGTCCAGCGTGCCGGCCGCCAGCGCGGCGGCGGCCAGCGGCGCGGCGGCGTCGTGCACCCGGCGGCTGTGGCAGGTCAGGTCGTCGTCCGGGAACTCGGCCAGCAGCGTGTCGGAGACCCCGCGGGTGCACGCGATGTACCGGACGAGTTCGTCGAGCCAGACCCACAGCCCGGCCGCGGGTTCGGAGCGCGCGAGCTCGGTGGCCCGGAGGCAGAGCAGGTCGACCCCGTCGGCGAACACCGCCTCCAGCAGCTCGCGGCGCGACCCGAAGTGCCGGTGCAGGGTCGCCGAGCCGACCCCCGCGCGGCGGGCGATCTCCTCCAGCGAGGCGCCCGCCCCGTCCCGCGCGACGACCTCGACCGCCGCCACGAGCAACCGTTCCCGGTTACGACGGCGGTCGGCCCGCTCGCCGGTGCGCTGCGTCATACGAGGTTCCGATCGGTCGACAAACGGGGTGGCCCTCCATATCGTAGCCGTCGGCGAAACGGGGGCCCCCTCCGTTTGCTCTCGGGCGAGAAGGAGCGAGTGATGAGTGATCCGGTACTGGTGGCGGGTGCGACCGGCAAGCAGGGCGGCGCGGCGGCCCGGGCCCTGCGCGCGGCGGGAACCCCGGTGCGCGCGCTGGTCCGCGACCCGGGGTCGGCCGCGGCCCGGGCGCTGGCCGGGCTGGGGGTCGAGGTGGTGCGCGGCGACCTGGACGACCCGGCGTCGGTGGTGGCCGCGGCCCGCGGGGCGCGCGGGGTGTTCTCGGTGCAGATGCCCGATCTCGAGGACCTGCTCGGTGACCGCGAGATCCGGCACGCCCGCGCGATCGCCGCCGCCGTGCGCGAGACCGGCGTCGAGCAGGTCGTGCACACCTCGGTGAGCGGGGCGGGTGAGCACGGCCGGCCGGGCGCGGTCGATCCGGAGCTCTGGGGTGCGCACATGGCGCACTACTGGCCGAGCAAGCTCGCCGCGGAGGAGATCGTCACCGGGGCGGGTGCCGGGCGCACGACCGTGCTCCGGCCGTCGACGTTCATGGAGAACTTCGTGCCGCCGTCGATGTACCTGGCGGGCGGTGACTCGGCGGAGTTCGCGGTGCCGCTCGACGCCGACGTCGAGCACCCGTTCGTCGCGGTCGACGACATCGGCGCGGCGGCGGCCGCCGCGTTCACCGACCCGGACCGGTTCGACGGCGTCGCGCTCGAGCTGGCCGGGGAGCGCCTGACATTCAGGCAGGCGGTCCGGACGATCGGCGAGGCGTGGGGCACCGAGATCACCGTGACCGACGACCCCGAGGCGGCCCGGGCGAGCGGGCTTCCCGAGGCGTTCCTGCGGTCGTTCGCCTTCCTGGGCACCTACCAGGCGCCCGCCGCGCCGGAGGACGCCCGGCGGTTCGGGCTGCCGACGACCTCGCTGGCGACCTGGGCCCGGTCACACCCGCAGACCCTGCGCCCGGCCGTCGCGCACCGCTGACCGCGGCCGGACCTCAGACGTTGCGGCGGCCCAGCGCGCGATAGGTCCAGCCGGCGGCCTCCCAGGCCTCCCGGTCCAGCGCGTTGCGGCCGTCGAGCACCCGGCGGGTCCTCACGACCTTCCCGAACGCGGCCGGGTCCAGCTCGCGGTACTGCCGCCACTCGGTCAGCAGCAGCACCGCGTCGGCACCCTCGGCGGCCTCCTCCGGGGTGTCGACGCAGTCCAGCTGCGGCCACTGCCGCCGCACGTTCGCACCCGCCTGCGGATCGGTCACCCGCACGTTCGCACCCTGCAACTGCAGCTGCGCCGCCACGTTCAACGCCGGCGAGTCCCGGATGTCGTCGGAGTCCGGCTTGAACGCCGCCCCCAGCACCGCGATCCGCTTCCCCAGCAACGAGTCGTCACACACCTGCCGGGCCAGCTCCACCATCCGGATCCGACGCCGCATGTTGATGTTGTCGACCTCGCGCAGGAACGTCAGCGCCTGGTCCGCGCCCAGCTCCCCCGCCCGCGCCATGAACGCCCGGATGTCCTTGGGCAGACATCCCCCACCGAAGCCCAGCCCGGCATTGAGGAACTTGCGCCCGATCCGGTCGTCGTGCCCGATCGCGTCCGCCAGCTGCTTCACGTCCGCACCGGTGGCCTCGCACAGCTCCGCCATCGCGTTGATGAAGCTGATCTTCGTGGCCAGGAACGAGTTCGCCGCGGTCTTGACCATCTCCGCGGTCGCGTAGTCGGTGACCACCTTCGGCGTCCTCGCCGCGACGATCGTGGAGTACACCCGGTCCAGCAGCGCCTCGGCCGCGGTGCCCGCCTCGCCGTCGGGCAGCCCGTAGACCAGCCGGTCCGGGTGCAGCGTGTCCTGCACCGCGAACCCCTCGCGCAGGAACTCCGGGTTCCACGCCAGCATCGCCTCCGGCACCCGCTCGGCCACCTGCTCGGCCAGCCGCGCCGCGGTCCCCACCGGCACCGTCGACTTGCCCACCACCAGCTCACCCGGACCCAGTACGTCGATCAACGACGCCGTCGCCGCCTCCACGAACGTCAGGTCCGCCGCGTACTCCCCCCGCCGCTGCGGGGTCCCCACACACAGGAAGTGCACCGACGCCCCGGCCGCGTCCTTCATGTCCGACGAGAACGACAACCGCCCCGACGACAACGACCGCCCCAGCAGCTCCTCGAAACCCGGCTCGAAGAACGGCACCCGGCCCGCCGAGAGCGCCTCGGCCTTCGCCGCGTCCACCTCGATCCCGACGACCTCGTGACCCAGCTCGGCCATCGACGCCGCATGCACCGCACCCAGGTACCCGCAGCCGATCACCGAGATCCGGACCGGTCCGCTGCTGCCCGCGTTCTCCGACATGGGCGGGAGGCTATCGGGCGTTCCGCCACGCTCGGCACCGGTCGGGGCGAAGTTCGCGTAAAGCCTTCACACGGTGAGCGGTTCCCACCAGTCGCGGTGCTCGCGGTACCAGGTCACGGTCTCGGCCAGACCCTCGCCGAACCCGCGCCGGGGCACGTACCCGAGCTCGTCGCGGATCTTCGACCAGTCCACCGAGTAGCGACGGTCGTGCCCCTTGCGGTCCGGGACGCGCTCGACCATGTCCTCGCCCGCGCCCACCGCGGCCAGCAGCCGGGTGGTCAGCTCGCGGTTGCTCAGCTCGATGCCGCCACCGATGTTGTAGACCTCCCCGGACCGGCCCTTCGCCGCGGCCAGCGCGACGCCCCGGCAGTGGTCGTCGACGTGCAGCCAGTCGCGCACGTTGCCACCGTCGCCGTAGAGCGGGACCTTCTTCCCGTCGAGCAGGTTGGTCACGAACAGCGGGACGACCTTCTCCGGGAACTGGTGCGGGCCGTAGTTGTTCGAACACCGCGTCACGACGACGTCGAGGCCGTGCGTCCGGTGGTAGGACCGGGCCAGCAGGTCGGACCCGGCCTTCGCCGCGGAGTAGGGCGAGTTCGGCTCCAGCGGGTGGGTCTCCGGCCACGACCCGGAGTCGATCGAGCCGTACACCTCGTCGGTCGAGACGTGCACGAACCGGCCGACGCCGGCGTCCAGCGCCGCCTGCAGCAGCACCTGGGTACCGACCACATTGGTCGTCACAAAGTCTGCGGCGCCGGTGATCGACCGGTCGACGTGGGTCTCGGCCGCGAAGTGCGCGATCAGGTCCACACCGGACACGACCTCGGCGACGCGGTGCGGGTCGCGGATGTCGCCGCGCTCCACCCGCAGCCGGGGCGAGTCGCGCACCGTGTCGAGGTTCTCGATCCGGCCGGCGTAGGTGAAGGCGTCGAGGACGACGACGTCCGCGCCCGTGAACGCCGGGTAGCCGTCGGCGATCAGCGTCCGTACGAAGTGCGAGCCGATGAATCCCGCCCCGCCGGTGACCAGTACGCGCATCCGTCTCCCCCGCTCACGACCCGATCTCCCAGACCCCAGGCGAGCGTGCCAGAGTGCCCCGGTCGGACGGCGATGAGGGGGACACGTGCGCGCGTGCGTACTGGGGGCGAACGGCCAGCTCGGCCGGGCGCTGACCGCCGCGCGTCCGGACGCGGTGGCGCTGGGCCGGGACGGTCTGGACATCGGCGACGCCGCCGCCGTCGAACGTCACGACTTCTCCGGTGTCGACGTGGTGTTCAACGCCGCCGCGCACACCGCCGTCGACCGGGCGGAGACCGAGCCGGCCGCGGCCTGGCGGGTCAACGCGCTCGGCCCGGCGCACCTGGCCGCGGCCGCGGACCGGTACGGCTTCACGCTGGTGCACGTCTCCACCGAGTACGTCTTCGACGGCACCGCCGCCGGGCCGATGGGCGAGGACACCCCGCTCGCGCCGCTCGGCGTCTACGGCGCCTCGAAGGCGGCCGGTGAGCTGGCGGTGCGGGCCGCGCCGCGACACCTGGTCGCGCGCACGAGCTGGGTGGTGGGCGACGGCGGCAACTTCGTCGCGACGATGACCCGGCTGGCCCGCGACGGGGTCTCCCCCGCCGTCGTCGACGACCAGGTCGGGCGGCCGACGTTCGCCCCCGACCTCGCCGCGGCCCTGGTCGCGCTCGCCGGCCGGGGCACCACCGGGACCGTGCACGTGACCGGCGACGGCGACCCGGTCAGCTGGTGCGGCCTGGCCCGGGAGGTGTTCGCGCGGTGCGGCCGGGACCCGGCCGACGTCCGTGCCGTGTCGACCGCCGAGTACACCGTGGACAAGCCGCACCTGGCGCGCCGCCCGGCGAACTCGGTGCTGGACCTGACGCTGCTCGCCTCCACCGGCGTCGTGATGCCGTCCTGGAAGGACTCGCTGGACGTCCACATGGGAGCGTCTGCGTGAAGGGCATCGTGCTGGCCGGTGGCACCGGGAGCCGGCTGTTCCCCGTCACCAAAGCCGTCTCCAAACAGCTGCTGCCGGTCTACGACAAACCGATGATCTACCACCCGCTGACCACCCTCATGCTGGCCGGCGTCCGGGAGATCCTGCTCATCTCCACCCCACACGACCTACCCGGCTTCCAGCGCCTGCTCGGCGACGGCACCCACCTCGGCCTCCAGATCACCTACGCCGAACAACCCCACCCCAACGGACTCGCCGAAGCCTTCCTCATCGGCGCCGACCACGTCCGCGACGGCCCCTCCGCCCTCGTACTCGGCGACAACATCTTCCACGGCGGATCCTTCGGCGACCTACTCCGCCGCCGCGCCCACGACGTCGCCAACGGCACCCACGGCTGCGTCCTGTTCGGCTACCCGGTGCGTGATCCCGAGCGCTACGGGGTCGGTGAGGCCGACCCCGACGGCACGCTGATCTCCATCGAGGAGAAACCCGCGAAACCCCGCTCCGACCGCGCCATCACCGGGCTCTACCTCTACGACCACACCGTCGTCGACATCGCCGCCACCATCACCCCCAGCACCCGCGGCGAACTCGAGATCACCGACATCAACCGCACCTACCTCGCCCAAGGCCGCGCACACCTGCAAGACCTCGGCCGAGGCTTCGCCTGGCTCGACACCGGCACCCACGAATCACTCATCGACGCCGGCCAGTACGTCCGCACCCTCGAGAACCGCCAAGGCATCCGCATCGCCTGCATCGAAGAAGTCGCCCTCCGCATGGGCTGGATCACCCCCGCACAATGCCGCGCCCTCGGCGAAGCCCAGGCCGGATCCGGCTACGGCGAGTACGTGGTGACCGTCGCCGACCAGTTCCGCTGAGTCCTCCGACTGGGCGATTCCGCTCCACAACGTTAGCCTCGTCCGCTATGGGGGACCTGCTGCTCAGCGAGGAACTGCTGCTCATCGCGCTGGACGACGAGACCGGCAAGCCCGGCACGTGGTTCGAGAAGAAGAACCTGCACGGCGCGCTGGTCTGCGACCTGATCGAGACCGGCGCGGTGACCGTCGACCGGAAGAAGCTCCGGCCCGCGCAGCCGCCCACCCACCCGGTGCTGTGGCAGATCTACGACAAGATCGCCGAGAGCAAGCGGGACCGCAGCGTGTCGCACTGGGTGACCTCCGGGCTGCCCTGGACGTTCAGCAAGCCCGTCGAGCTGATCGGCGAGAAGCTCGTCGCCGACGGGGTGCTGGGCCACGAGGAGGGCCGGGCGCTCGGCCTGTTCCGCACCACGCGGCTGCCCGAGGCCGACCCGGGCCCCGAGCGGGTGCTGCGTGAGCGGCTGCGGTCGGTCCTGGTGACCGGCACCGAGCCGGGCGCGCACGACGCGCTGCTGATCACGCTGCTGCACGCGGCGAACCAGGTCAAGGAAGCGCTGTCCGGTGTGGATGCCGACCAGCGCAAGGTCGGGGTCAAGCGGGCGAAGCAGATCGCCAAGGAGCTCAAGGACAACCCGGTCGTCAAGGCCCAGTACGACGCCGCGATGGCCGCCGCCGTGGCGGCCGCGACCACCGTCGCGGTGACGTCCGGCTCGAACTGACCCCCACCCCCGCGGCGGGGTGCGGGACCGGAGCCGTCAGAGGCGGCGGGGTTCGGCGTAGCGGCGGTGGGCCGGGGCGACCGGGCGCCCGCTGAACAGGTCCTCGGGACGGCCCGACTCCAGGGCCTTGCGGTAGGCGGGCAGGGCGCCGCGGACGGCCTCGACGGTGCGGGCCACGTCGTCGTCGGTGTGCGCCGCGGAGATCACGTAGGACTGCCCCAGCACCCCGCGCAGCAGGGTCTCGGCCAGGAACAGCGTGCGCATCGGCTGGCTCGGGTTCCCGTCGGTGTCGCGGGTGCGGAAGACCATGCAGGACGGCCGCCCGGCGGTGTCCAGGTACTCGCCGAGCCCGGCCTCGGCGACCACCTCGGCGACGCCCGCCGCGAGCGCGGCGCCCTGGCGCTCCATCGTCGCGACCGGGTCGGTCTCGGTGTAGGCGCGGACGACCGCGCGGAACGCCGCCAGCGACACGGTCTCGGCGCCGTTGGTGCTGGAGAGCAGGAACACCCGCTCGCGGTCGGTGTTCAGCCCGCCGAGCTCCATGAGCTCGCGCCTGCCGGCCAGCGCGGCGATCGGGAACCCGTTGCCCATCGCCTTGCCCCAGGTCGACAGGTCCGGGGTCACCCCGTACACGCCCTGGGCGCCGTGCGGCGACCAGCGGAACCCGGTGATCGTCTCGTCGAAGACCAGCACGGTGCCGTGCTCGGAGCAGAGCGCACGCACCCCCTCCAGGTAGCCGGGGGCGGGCTCGTTCATCGCCGTCGCCGCCTCGAGGATCACGCAGGCGATCCGGCCCTCGTGCTGCTCGAGAAGCGAACGGAGGGCGGGCAGGTCGTTGTACGGGAACGGCCGGCCCAGGTTCCGGGTCGCCTCCGGGACACCGGAGTTGACCGGCAGCGTCCCGACGAACCAGTCCTGCGAGCTGAAGTACGGCTGGTCGGAGCAGAACGCCACGAGGTCGCGCCCGGTGGCGGCCCGGGACAGCCGCACCGCCGCGGACGTCGCGTCCGAGGCGTTCTTGCCGAACTTCACCATGTCCGCGCCCGGCACCAGGCCGAGGAAGTCCTCCGCGGCCGCGAGCTCCAGCTCGGTGGGCCGGCTGAACGACAGGCCGTCGCCGAGCACCGCGCGCACCGCGTCGACCACCGGCCGGTAGCCGTGGCCGAGGGTGACCGCCCGCATGCCCATGCCGTACTCGACGAACTCGTTGCCGTCGACGTCGGTCACCCGGGCGCCCTCGCCCCGGACCAGCACCGGGGCCATGCCCTCGGGGTACTGGTCGGAGCCCTTGGCGAAGGTGTGGGCACCCCCGGGCACCAGCCGGTGCAGCGAGGCCTGCAGGGCGGACGACCGGTCGAAGGCGACGCTCATACCCCGGGGTTCGCAGCGGACCGTCCCGGCGTTAGCCGGGCCAGGCCAGCCATTCGCGTCGCTCCAGGTACCCCTGGACGAGCCCGACGTACTGCAGCGCCTCGGCGTCGCGCCAGAAACCGGAGTAGTGCGCCCCGATGCACCCCCACTCGTCGCCGCGCCCGCGGCCGTCGTAGAGGTCGCCCTCGAAGCAGGCCCGGCGCAGCCCCAGCGACCAGTCCAGGTTGTACGCGGTGCTCCGCGCCGAGTACGGGTACGTCCCGGTCCAGTACGTCGACTTGATCTGCAGCAGCCCGTAGCTGACCCCGCCGTCGCCGCGGGTCGACTGCCGCCAGTCGCTCTCCTGCAGGGCCTGGGCGCGGGTGAGGTCGGTGTCGAACCCCCACTTGCAGGACGTCCACTGGATGATCTCGTCGGTCGTCCCGGTGAAGTCGCCGGTGACCCGCCGGTGCAGCGCCTCGGCCGCCGGTGTCTCCCACTCCCGGGAGGCGACCGGGCCGGGCGGCACCGTGTGGTTCGCCTCGTGGTTCTCCGGCCGGGGCTCCCAGGACGCCCGGGTCACCCGGGCCGCGCACTGCGCGTCGGTCGGGAGCGGCGCCCCGGGCGGCAGGGTCGGGGTGGCGCCGAGCTCGGGCGCACCGCCCGGTTCCGGCGCCACCCGCAGCACGACGAGGACGGTCGCGGCGACCAGCAGCACCACCGCGACCAGCACCGGCCCCCGTCTCACGGCCCGGCCCGCGCCGGGAGCCGCCGGGGCCCGCCGGCCGGTGCGCCGCCCACCAGCAGCACCAGGAGCACGACGACGAACCAGCCGAGCGGCTCGGTCAGCCGGGACTCGGTGACCGCGTAGCAGCACACGGTGGTCACCAGCGCGACCGGCCACACCCCGAGCGGCCCGCGCCCGGTCAGGAACCGGCGGGTCGCGGTGATCGCGATCTGCCCGAGGGTGCACGCCACGAGGAGCACCCCGACGGCGCCGGCCTGCAGCGCGACGTTCAGCGCGTCGTCGTGGCTGTGGTCGATGGGGTAGCCGACCATCTGGCGGATCGTGTCGCCCACCCGGTCGCCGCCGGCCCACACCGCGGCCCAGCCGTGCCCGAGCCACGGCGCCGTCGTGACCTGCGCCCAGGACGCCGACCAGATCTCGGTCCGCCCGGTCAGCGAGGTGTCCCGGCCCAGCGCCCCGGCGAACCGGCCGAAGCCCGCGAGCACGAGCACCAGCAGCAGCACCACGCACCCCGCGAACGCGGTCGCCGGCGCGGCCCGCCGCCCGCGGGGGAAGGACCGCACGGCGGCGACGACGGCGGCGACCGCGATCCCGGCGGCGACGCAGACCAGCGCGGTCGAGGACTGCGCCGCGACCAGGGCACCCGCCAGCACGACGACCGGCAGTACCCGTGCCGCCCGCGACCAGCCCGTCACGCGGCCACCGCACACCGCGCTGACCAGCCCCAGCGCCAGCACGTGGGCGCCGATGTTGCTCTGCTCGTAGATGCCGCGCAGGGCACCGGACTTGTCCGCGTCGAACGCCTGCGCCGCCTCCACCGGCACCAGGGCGAGCGACAGCACCGCGGCGGTGGTCGCCCCGGCGACGATCCCGCGCACCACCGCCCGCGCACCGAACGTGCTCACCGAGACGATCGCCAGGAGGGTGCCGGCGACCAGGGTGCCCACCCCGACCAGGGTCTGGTCCGGATGGTCCGACCAGAACAACGAGGTGGCGCACCAGCCGAGGAACAGCAGCGGCCAGCCCGGCATCCGGACGTCCTCCGCCCGCAAGCCGCGGCGCAGCAGCACCACCAGGCCGACCGCGCACAGCGCGGCGATCGAGATCCGGATCGGGACGCCGGCCGGCCCGGACGCGAGGACGACGGACGCGGCGACGAACACCGTCCCGGCGAGGTCGCCGCGGCCGAGGTCCCCGGGCCGGGGACCCGCGACGGGCTGTGGACCCGCGAGGCGCTCCGGGCCCGCGACGCCGGCGGTGCCGAGGGCGTCCACGGTGCCGGGCGAGGTCATCCCTGCAGACCGCTCGGCGTCCGCGGCCCCGCAGCGGACTGCGACCCGCGAGCGGGCTGCGGTCCGGGAGACGGCTGCGGCCCGGGAGACGGCTGCGGCGGCCGCACGACCTCGGTCCACTCCGGACCGCTGTCGACGGTCGTCCGGTGTGGACGGCCTGCGGCGCCGGCCGGCTCCATGGCCAGGACGGTGCCGAGCACCCGGCCCCCCACGTCGCGGACGGACCCGATCGCCGACCGCACGTCGGACTCGGTCGTGTGGTCACACCGGCAGACGACGACGATCCCGTCGGTCGCGGGCGCGATCGAGCCGCCGTCGGAGTACGCGAGCAGGGCCGGGACGTCGACGACGACCTGGTCGTAGCCGGAGCGGAGCGTGTCGAGCACGGTCCGCAGGTGCGGCCGGGACAGCAGGTCCCCCGGGTTCTCCGCCGCCGCGCCCGCCACGAGCACGTCGATGCCCGCCCGGTGCCGGATCGTGCCGGCCGTCCGGACCCCGCCGGCGAGGATCCCGCTCAGCCCGTCCGGTCCCCCGTCGAGTCCCAGCAGGCGGCCGACGGACGGGTTCCGGAGGTCGGCCTCGACCAGCAGCACCCGCCGGCCGGCGGCCCCCAGCGCCCGGGCGAGCGCGACGGCGGTGGTGCTGCCGCCGTCCCCGGGCCGGCAGCCCGCGACCGCGATCACCTGCGGGGACCGGCCGCCGCCCGCGACGAGGACGGTGTTGCGCAGCCGCCGGGCGCCGTCCGCGAGCGCCCCGTCGGCGGCGAACAGCTCCGGGGGCTCCGCTCGCCGGCTCCCGCGCACCTGGCCGAGGACGCCCAGCGTGGGCACCCCGGAGGCCTCCGCGAGCCCGGCCGCGGAGTCGACCCGCCGGCGCGACGCGTTCTGCGCCAGCGCGACCACGACGCCGGCCGCGGCACCGAGGAGCAGGCCGATGCCGGCCGTCGCGAGCACCGGCAGCGACGACGGCGCGGCAGGCGGCTCGGCCGGCTGCACCACGCGCGCGACGACCCCGGCGGGCTGATCGGGTCCGGGCGTGGTGTCGTCGAGCCGGCCGACCAGCCCGACCACGGCGTCGCGCGTCGCGTTCGCCATCGCCGCGGCCGTGGCCGCCGACGGGTCCGTCACCTCGATCTGGACCAGCTCCGAGTCCGGCAGGTTGGTCGCGGTGATCCGGAGGTCGTTCGGGTCGGCGACGCCGAACTGCTGGGCCACCTGGTCACGCACCCGCGCGCTGGTGGCCATCTCGGTGTAGACCTGCGCCTGCTCCTCGGCCAGCTGCGACCGCTGGTAGGCCGCCGAGGGATCACCGGAGAGCTCGGACCCGACGAAGATCGAGGTGCCGGCGGTGTACTCCGGGGGCACGACGAAATGGACGGCCGCTCCGGCGAGTAATCCGATCGCTGCGCAGAGCAGGATCGCGAGCCAGCGCAGCCGGAATGCATGTAGATACGCCTGGAGACTCATTGCACACTCCCCGTGAGTGTCGATCGAACACATTCTGAGAATCGCATGAAACCGTGACCTCCGGCGACGATCTGGACATTCCCGCCGCAGCCAACACCTGCCGATCACGGCGCCGACCACCGGCATCGACCGCCTTCGACCTGCGTGTCGGCGCCACCGCGATGCACGTTACAACGGACTCCAAGAATGCAGCCACCCGTCATGAACGAATCCGCTGCGCGCTCGCACGACTACCTATCGCATACCACCGTTCCGCCATTTGAATGACTCTCATTTCCCAATGTAACGGCACCTGTGAGGGTCCCGATTCGTGGCATCGGGAGGGCGTGTGAGCCGACAGATCGGCTCGGAGACCGTGGAGGAGACATCCGATGAGATCACCAGGAGAGGGCGTCCACGTGGCCGTCGTGGGATACGGCTACTGGGGGTCGAAACACGTTCGCGTGCTGTGCTCGATGCCCTCGGTGGCCGTCACCGTCGTCGACGAGCACACCGGCCGCCTCGCCGAGGCGCTCAGCCGCCACCCGGGGATCCGGGTCGCCGAGCACGTCCACGATGTCCTGGACGACGTGGACGCCGTCGTCGTCGCGACCCCGCCCGGGAGCCACGCCGCCGTCGCGCTGGCCGCGCTCGACGCCGGGTGCCACGTGCTCGTCGAGAAGCCCCTGACGACGACCGTCCCCGACGCCGAGACGCTGGTGGACCGCGCGCGCCGGGCCGACGTCCGGCTGATGGTCGGCAACACCTTCGAGTACAACCCCGCGGTCGCGCGGCTGCGCGAGATCGTCCGCTCGGGCGTGCTGGGCCGGATCCTCTACATCGACACCGCGCGGCTGAGCCTGGGCCGCTACCAGAGCGACGTCAACGTGGTCTGGGACCTCGCCCCGCACGACATCTCGATCGTGTCCTACCTGCTCGACGAGATGCCCGCCGCCACCGCGGTGTGGGCGCAGCGCAACATCGGCCGCCGGCACGCCGACATCGCCTACCTGCGGCTGAGCTTCGAGCGGTCCCGCACCCAGGCGTTCGTGCACGTCAGCTGGCTGGACCCGAACAAGGTGCGGCGGGTGACGGTGGTCGGGGACCGGAAGATGGCCGTCTACAACGACCTGTCCGACACCGAACGGATCCGGATCTACGACGCCGGCGTCGACTCGACCACGCTGGACGGCTCGCCCGAGGCGCACGCCATGCCGGTCACCTACCGGACCGGCGACATCACGTCGCTGGCCGTCCCGTACAGCGAGCCGCTGCTGGTGCAGGACCAGCACTTCCTCAGCTGCGTGCGCACCGGCGAGACGCCCCGCACCCCCGGGAGCCGGGGTCTGGACATCGTGCGCGTGCTCGCCACCGCCGACGACATGGGCGGCAGCTGGCCGATGGTCTCCGGCGGGTTCGTCCCGGCCCCCATCGCACCCGGCTCCGCCACGACCCCGGTGGCCGCCTCGTGAACGCCACCGTCCCCGGCACCGTCACCGTCCCCTTCCTGGACCTCGCCGCCGACAACGCCGTCCTGCGCGACGATCTCGACCTCGCGTGGAAGTCGGTCACCGGCCACGGGCGGTTCGTCGGCGGCCCGGAGGTCGCGGCGTTCGAGACCGCGTTCGCCGGGTTCTGCGGGACCCGGCACGCGCTCGGGGTCGGCAACGGCACGGACGCGCTGGAGATCATCCTGCGGTCCCTCGGCATCGGGCGGGGTGACGAGGTCATCGTGCCGGCCAACTCGTTCGTCGCGACCGTCGAGGCGGTGTGCACGGCCGGGGCGCGGCCCCGGTTCGTCGACGTTCTCCCGGACACGCTGCTCCTCGACCCGGACCAGGTCGCGGCGGCCGTCGGCCCCCGGACCGCGGCCGTGATCGCGGTGCACCTGTTCGGGCAGATGGCCGACATGCCCGCCCTGGAGGCGATCACCCGCGCGCACGGTCTCGCCCTGGTCGAGGACGCGGCCCAGGCCCACGGGGCGGAGTTCGCCGGCCGGCGGGCCGGCTCCGTCGGCGTCGCGGCGGCCTTCAGCTTCTACCCGGGGAAGAACCTCGGCGCACTCGGCGACGGCGGCGCCGTCGTCACCGACGACACCGGTCTCGCCGCTCGGATGCGGTGCCTCGCCGACCACGGCCGGTCGGACACCGACCGCCACCGGCACCCGCTGCGCGGCGTCAACAGCCGGCTGGACACCTTGCAGGCGGCGATCCTGCTCGCGAAGCTGCCCGCGCTCGACGCCGCCACGGCACACCGGCGGGCCGCGATGACGCTGTACCGGGACCTGCTCCCGGCGTGCTGCACGCCGGTGGTGCAGCGGCCCGAGGCCGCGTCGGTGCACCACCTCGCGGTGGTACAGGTCGACGACCGCGCCGCGGTGACGGCCCGGCTGGACGCGCACGGCGTCGGGTGGGGTGTGCACTACCCGGTGCCGTGCCACCGGCAGCCGGCGTTCGCCGAGTTCGCGGACGGGCCGCTGCCGGTCACCGAGGCGGCCGCCGGGAGGATCCTCTCGCTGCCGATGTACGCGACCATCGCCGCCGAGACGGTCGGGATCGTCTGTGCGGTCCTCGCCGGAGGCGGGGCCGTCCTGTCCGGGGCCCGGCCATGAGGGCGACGACGACGCGGGCGATCGACCTGCTCGGCGCCGCCACCGGTCTCCTCCTGCTGGGGATCCCGATGCTGGTCGTCGCCGGGCTCGTCCGGCTCACGAGCCCGGGGCCGGCGCTGTTCCGCCAGCGGCGGGTGGGCCGCGACGGGCGCCTGTTCACCCTCTACAAGTTCCGCACCATGCGGGCCGACGCCGACGACTCGGCCCTGCGCAGGTTGATCGAGGGCGAGCTCACCGGCCGGCCGACGCAGGTCGGCGGCAGCTACAAGCTGCACGGCGACGACCGCATCACCCCGGTCGGCCGGTGGCTGCGGTCCTCCAGCGTCGACGAGCTCCCCCAGCTCATCAACGTCCTGTGCGGACGGATGTCGCTGGTCGGGCCCCGGCCGTGCCTGCCGTGGGAGGCCGAGATGTTCCCGTCGCGCTACCGCGCACGCTTCTCGGTCCGCCCCGGGATCACCGGGCTCTGGCAGGTCAGCGGCCGGAGCACCCTCGGGACGCTGGACATGCTCGCGCTCGACGTGCGCTACGTGCAGGACCGCAGCGTCGCCCGCGACCTGTCCATCCTGGCCATGACCGTCCCGGCCCTGCTGCGCGACGGAGGTGCGCGATGACGTCCACGACGACCGGCACGATCACCCGGGTCGACCCGCGCTCGGATCCACTGTGGGCACGGCTGGCCGGGAGCTGCCCGGGCAACGTGTTCACCTCACCGCCCTGGCTGCGCGCGGTCTGCGGCACCTACGGGTTCACCCCCGAGGCCCGGATCGTGCACGCGGACGACGGCGAGCCCGCCGCCGGTGTCGCGTTCGTCGACCTCGACGACGTGCGGGGACGGCGCCGGACCAGCCTCCCGTTCTGCGACCGGGCCGATCCGCTGGTCCGCGACCCGTACGCCTGGCCGGCGCTCGCCCGCGACGTCGCCCGTGACGCCGCCCACGACGGGGTCCCCTGGACCCTGCGCCGGGTGGCCGGCGAGCTCGGCGACGGCTGGGTGCTCCGGGAGACCGGACGGCAGGCGCTGCACACCACCCCGCTCGACGGCGACCTCGACGAGCTGCACGCGCGGCTGCACCCGGGGGCGCGGCGCAACCTGCGGGCCGCGGCCGCGCACGGGGTGACGGTGCGGGCGTCGAGCACACCGGAGGCGGTCCGCGTCGTGCACGCGATGCACGCCGAGCTGCGGCGGGGCAAGTACCGGATGCTGGCGCCGCCGCTGTCGTTCTTCGAGAACGTCCGGGCCGAGTTCGCCGGCGACGACGCGGTCGTCGTGCTCACCGCGGTCGCCGACGGCACCCCGATCGCGGCGGGGCTGTTCCTGATCTGGCGGGACACGCTGTACTACAAGGTCGGCGCGTCCGACCCCGCCGGGCTGCGGGCCCGCCCCAACGACGCGTTGTTCTGGGCGGCCGTCGAGTGGGCCGTCGGGCGCGGGCTCCGCGAGATCGACTGGGGTGTGTCCGATCTGGACCAGCCGGGGCTGATCGCCTACAAGCGGAAGTGGGCGAGCGCCGAGGAGCAGGTCGTCCGGCTCTCGCCGGCCGGCCCCGCCCGCCCGGCGACGTCCGGGGCGGACCAGCTCCTGCACGGCCTGACCGACCTGCTGACCCGCCACGACGTGCCGCACGACGTGACCGTGCAGGCCGGCGCCCTCCTCTACCGCTACTTCGGCTGAGGAGGGGGCGCGTCATGGACGGACAGCGCAGATCGGCCCACCACTTCGGACCGCGGGCCGGGGACCCGGGCGGGATGGCCTCGGTCATCGCGTCGTACGCCGAGCTCCCGCTCGAGCAGTTCGACCTGCGGTTCAGCACCACCGCGAGCATCGGGAGCCGGTTCCACTCCGCCGAGCACCTGCCCGGCGCGACGCTCGCCCTGCTCGGCGCCGCCGCCCGGCGACCGCGGCCGGTCGTGCACGTGCACCTCGCCGAGGGCGGCTCGCTGCTGCGGGAGGGGTCGCTGCTGCGGCTGGCACGGGCGCTGGGGCTGCCGACGGTGGCGACGATGCACGCCGCGCACCTGGACACCGTGGTGCGCGAGGACCGCCGGCGGCTCACCGGCGTGCTGCGGGCGGCGCACGTCGTGCACGCGCTCGGCCCGCGCAACGCGGAGCTCATCGCGGAGGCCACCGGCCGGGACGACGTCGTGGTCGTCCCGAACTGCGTCCGGGTCCGGCCGCTGTGCGGTACCGCCGGCGACCGCCCGCCGCGCGCGCTGTTCGCCGGTGAGATCGGGACGCGCAAGGGCGTCGACGTGCTGCTGGCCGCCTGGCCCGCGGTGCGCGCGGCGCTGCCCGGCGCGGAGCTGCTCGTCCTCGGGCCCCGGCGCGAGCCGGCGCTGGTCCGCGAGCTGGACGGCGTGACCTGGGGCGGCGAGGTGTCCCGCGAGCGGGTGCTCGCCGAGCTCGACCGGTGCCGGGTCGCGGTGCTGCCGTCCCGGCTGGAGGCCCAGCCGATGTTCGTCCTGGAGGCGATGGTGGCCGGCCGCCCGGTGGTGACCACGCCGATCGCCGAGATCCCCGGCACGGTCGCCGACACCGCCGGCCTGGTCGGGGTCGGCGACGCCGGCGCGCTCGCCGCCGCGCTGCGCACCCACTTGCGCGACCCGGGCCACGCGACCCGGACCGGCCTCGCCGAGCGCGAGCGCGCGATCGCCCGCTTCTCCACGACCACGGTGGCCCGCCGGGTCGAGTCCCTCTACGACACCGCGCTGGACCGGGCCGGCGCCGACCTCTTGGCGGTGGTCCGGCCATGACGCCCGCCCACGTCCTGCTGGTGCACGACGCCTACGACGACTACGTCGCCTGCCTCGCGAACCACCTGGCCGAACGCACCCGGGTGACCGTCCTGCACCACGCCCGGATCCACGCCGGGATGCCGCTCACCGGCGACGTCGGCACGGTCGTCTACCCGCACCGGCGGATCCGGGACCCCCGGCGGATCGCGTCGATCCCGCGGATCCGCGAGGTGGCCGCCGAGGTCCGTGCCGACGTCGTGCACCTGCAGCAGAGCAACGACCCGCTGTTCACCCTCGTGCAGGGACCCACGCCCGGGCGCGCGTCGGTGCTCACCGTGCACGACGTCGTCCCGCACCCCGGGGACCGCTCGCACATCCCCGGCGGGCACCTGGCCGCGCGGCGCAGGCGCGGGTGCTTCGACCGGGTCGTCGTGCACGCCGACGAGCTCGGCGCGGACCTCACCCGCCGGTGGGGTGTCCCCCGGGACCGGATCGACGTCGTCGCGCACGGCGAGCTGGGGAGCCTCCACGGGACACCGCGGGTCGTCGACGATCCGCCGCCGCGGGTGCTGTTCTTCGGCCGGATCTGGCCGTACAAGGGCCTGGACCGGCTGGTCCACGCGATGAACGCGCTGTCCGTCACCCGGCCCGGGCTGACCCTGGCCATCGCCGGAACCGGCGAGCCGCTGGAGGGCTACCTGCGGCTCGCGGCGCCGACGCTGCGGACCGAGGTGACGGACCGGTTCGTCGACCGGGACGAGGTCGCCCCGCTCTTCGCGGACGCCGCGGTGGTCTGCCTGCCCTACCTCGAGGCGTCGCAGAGCGGGGTGCACGCGCTGGCCTGCGGGCTGGGCGTGCCGGTCGTCGCCAGCGCGGTCGGCGGGCTGACCTCGGCCGTCGCGCACGGCCGGGACGGCCTGCTGGTGCCCCCGGACGACGTCGACGCCCTGGCCGCGGCGCTGGGCCGGGTGCTCGACGAGCCGGTGCTGCGGGCCCGGCTGGCGTCCGGCGCGCGCGCCCGGGCCCGGACCGACCTGAGCTGGGACACGATCGCCGACCGCACCCTGGAGGTCTACGACCGCGCCGCCCACGCGCACCGGGTGGCGACATGACCCGCGCCGCGGTGCTGCGCCGGGTGGCCGGATCGGGGCTGGCCCGGGACACCGGGTGGGCGCTCACCGCCGAGGTGCTGCGGCTCGCGACGTCGCTGGGCGCCTTCCTGGTGGTCACCCACCTGCTCTCCCCCGGCGAGTACGGCGTCTACATCGGAACGCTCGGCCTGATGTGGTTCGTGCTGCCGTTCGCCAGCTGCGGCGCCGCCTACCTGCTGCTGCAGCGGGTCGCGGGCGAGGGCGTCGACCTGGCGACGGCGATGGGCCGCGCGAACGGGATGGTCGTCACCGGCGGGGTGCTGGTCACGCTGCTGATCGCGCTGACCCGGCCGGTGCTGCTGCCGCAGACCCCCGCGCTGGTGATCGTGCTGCTCGCGCTCGCCGAGCTGGTCTTCGGCGGCATGACCGAGACGTCGATGCTGGCCGGTCAGGCGCTGGGCCGGCTGCGGCTGACCGTCTGGGTGCGGCTGCTGCAGGGGGCGAGCAGGCTGGTGGCGGCCGTCGGGCTGATCGTCGTCGACCCGGCCGCGACGCTGGTCGAGTGGGCGTGGCTGCACCTCGCGACCGCCGCCGTCGCCGCGCTGGCCGGGCAGTGGTTGCTGCGGGTCCCCGGCCCGGCGCGCATCCCGCTGCACCGGCCCCGCCTGGTCGAGGTGACGCGCGGGTTCCCCTTCTCGGTCGGCTTCGGCGCGGAGAAGTTCCGCGAGTCCGCCGACTCGATGCTGCTGCTGCGGATCGGCACGGCCACCGACACCGGCATCTTCGGCGCGGCCGTCCGCCTGCTGAACCTGGCGCTCACCCCGCTGATGGCGCTGATCGCGTCGTCGAACGCGCGGATCTTCGCCGCCGGGGCGCGGTCCGTCGGGGCGGCCCGGGCCGTCGCCCGCCGGGTCACCGCGATCGGGCTGGCCTACGCCGCCGTCGCCGCCGTGGTGGTGGCCGTCGCCGGGCCGGTCGCGGTCGCCTTCCTCCCGGCCGGCTACGCCGCCGCCGGGGACGCGCTGCGGCTGCTGGCGGTGCTCCCGATCGCCGTCGCCGCGGAGTCCTTCGTCGCGACGGCGATGACCGCGATCGGCCACCAGCGGATCCGCGTCGCGTCCGTCCTGGCCGGCACCGCGGTCAACGTCGCGCTCAACGTCGCGCTGATCCCGACCTGGGGCTGGCGGGGCGTCGTCGTCGCGTCGGTGGCCGCGTCCGTGCTGAACACGACGCTGCTCTGGTCGGCGATCATGGTGCTCGCGGCCCGGGAGCGCCGGACATGACCACGCTGTTCCTGTCCTCGACCGGCGGGCACCTGCACGAGCTCGACGAGCTGGCCGCCCGGCTGCCGCCGGGCCGGAGGCTGTGGGTGACCCACGAGAACGCGCAGAGCACGTCCCTGCTGGCCGGCCGCGACGTCGAGTACCTGCCGTACGTCCGCCCGCGCAGCCCCGCCGACGTGGCGCGGTGCCTGCCCGTCGCCCGGCGGCTGCTCCGCACCCACGACCTCACCGCCGCGGTGTCCACCGGGTCGTCCATCGCGCTCGGGTTCCTGCCCTACCTCGCCGCGCACGGGGTGGCGTGCCACTACGTCGAGAGCGCCGCCCGGACCGTCGGCCCGTCGCTGACCGGTGCGGTCCTGGCGCGCTGCCCGCGGATCCGGCTCTGGACCCAGTACGCGCACCTGGCCGACTCCCGCTGGCAGCACGCGGGCTCGGTCTTCGACGCCTACGTCCCGGCCGCCGTGCCCGCGCGCGACGGACATCGGATCCGGGTGGTCGTCACGGTCGGCACCGCGCACCCGTTCCGCCGCCTGGTCGAGCACCTGGTCCCGCTGCTGGCCCCCGGCGGGCCGCTGGAACGGGCCACCGGCCGGCCGGTCGAGGTGACCTGGCAGACCGGCTCGACCCCGGTCGACGACCTGCCGATCACCGCGAACCCGCTGCTCCCGGCCGCCGACCTGGACACCGCCCTGGCCCGCGCCGACATCGTCGTCGCGCACGCCGGAGCCGGCTCCGCCCTGGCCGCCTTCGCCGCCGGACGCGCCCCGGTCCTGGTGGACCGCCGGGCCCGGTTCGGCGAGGCCCCGGACGACCATCAGAGCCAGCTGGCCCCCGAGCTCGCCCGCCGCGGCCTCGCCCTGGCCCGCTCCGTCGAGGAGGTACAGGTGGCGGACCTCCTGTGGGCCCGCGCGCGGGGGGCCCTCCGGGCTCGTGAGTGCTTCCCGCGGCTGGAGCCGCGATAACCACTCACGAGCGCGCCAGGTGATGTTTCACATCGGAACGTCGTCTGTGGACGAGCGCGACCCGGCGCGGCCACCGCAGGACCCGGACGGCCGGGACCGGATTCCGAGCATGTCGTGCGAAGCGGCGCGGACACTCCACATGAAACACACAGGTGATCGTCCATACGGCTCACCGGGACTGAGCGGATCAGGCCTGAGCGGAAATGCGTTCGGCTTCGCCACTCCTCAGCACTGATGACCACGCCGCCGCCCCGGCCGCGCCCCGAGCGTCCCGTCGCCATCGTCCGAACAGCCGATCCTGGATCGGCGAACAGTGGTGGATCACTGCCCGCTTCGGCGGCTCATTCATTTTCGCACGTCAGCCCGAATGGCAGATCGCTCAACTTCCCGACATGAACCTGTAACGCGGCAACCGCCATCCGAGAGTGTCCTCCCGTCACGTTCGACAGGAGGCAGGCGATGGCGCGCAGGTCGGATTCCGACAGAGCACGGGGGACCGGTCGGAACATCCCGCCGGAAGCATTTGTCGACGCCCTGACCTGGGGACCGTCACTACTAGTAGCCGCCTGGCTGCGACTCGACACCGAGATCTGGGAAGTATTCCCCCCGCCCGCCCTGGCTTTCGTCGTCGCGATCGCACTGGTGCTGCAGTTCACCGCGTCGACCGTCGCGAAAAACCTTCGCGGACATCGGGTGACGGGCGCGGTGGACGATGCGCTGCACGTCGTCGCCACATTCTCCGTAGCCGGATCGGCACTATTCGTGATCGGCCTTCTCCCACTCGTCTCCGTCCCGCGCTCCGTCCCGCTGATCGCGCTGCTGGTGGCCGTCCCGCTCGCGGTGGGCCAGCGGGTCTTGCGACGCCTGCTCCACGAGCGACGGTCCAGGCCGGACCCCGCCTCGGCGATCCCGGTGATCGTCTTCGGAGCGGGCCGGGGCGGGCAGGAGATCGTCCGTTCGATGCTCGGCGACGCGGGCGCCGGGTACTTGCCCGCCGCGCTCGTCGACGACGACCCGCACGCGCGAGGCCGGCGGATCTCCGGCGTCGTGGTCCGCGGTACCCGCGACGACATCGGTGAGATCGCCACCGCGACCGGAGCCGAGTACCTGGTCATCGCGGTGCAGAGCCTCGCCGTGGAGGACATCCGCGCGGTCAGCCGGATCGCTACCGCGGCCGGCCTCCAGGTCAAGGTCATCCCCGCGCTGAAGGACATGCTCCGCCCGTGGATCGGGTTCGCCGACCTGCGCGATCTCGACATCGCCGACCTGATCGGCCGGACCCCGGTCGAGGTCGACATCTCCTCGATCGCCGAGTACGTCTCCGGGCGCTGCGTGCTCGTCACCGGCGCCGGCGGCTCGATCGGCTCCGAGCTGTGCCGGCAGCTCGACCGGTTCGGGCCTGACAGCCTGCTCATGCTCGACCGCGACGAGTCGGCGCTGCACGCCCTGCAGCTGTCGCTGCACGGCCGCGCGTTGCTCGACTCCCCCGACGTCGTGCTCGCCGACATCCGCGACCGGGACACCCTGCACCGGATCTTCCACGAGCGGCGGCCCGACGTCGTCTTCCACGCCGCGGCGCTCAAGCACCTGCCGATGCTGGAGCAGTACCCGCAGGAGGCCTGGCAGACCAACGTGGTCGGGACCGCGAACGTCCTGGACGCCGCGCTGGCCGCCGGGGTCGGCCGGTTCGTCAACATCTCCACCGACAAGGCGGCGAACCCGACGAGCGTGCTCGGCCACTCGAAGCGCGTCGGGGAACGGCTCGTCGCCGGGGTCGCCGCCCGGGAAGGTGTCCCGTACGTCTCGGTCCGCTTCGGCAACGTGATCGGTAGCCGCGGCTCGGTCCTGACCACGTTCGCCGAGCAGATCGGGGCCGGCCTGCCGATCACCGTCACGCATCCCGACGTCACCCGCTTCTTCATGACGATCCCGGAGGCGGTGCGCCTCGTCGTCCAGGCCGGGGCGGTCGGCCGCCCCGGCGAGGTACTGGTCCTCGACATGGGCGAGCCGGTCCGCATCGTCGACATCGCCCGGCAGCTGACCCTGCTGGCCGGGCGCTCGGTACAGATCGTCTACACCGGACTGCGCGACGGGGAGAAGCTGCACGAGGAGCTCTTCGGTACCGGCGAGCAGGACGTCCGACCGGTGCACCCCGCCGTCTCGCACGTCCCGGTCCCCCCGCTGGAGCCGGACGCCACGGTCCGGCCGGTCACGGCCGGGGAGGCCGAGGCGGTCATGCGGCACCTGGCGGAGCGGACCGTCGGCGTCCCGCAGGCGCGCGTCGCCCACCCGGAGCGGCTCGCCCGCGTCGTCTCGATCGGCGAGCGGCAGTGACCGCGGTCCCGGAACGCGTCGCGGCATCGGACCTCGCGATCGCGGGCGCTCCCCCGGTCCGCCGCACCCCGCTGCCGTCCTGGCCCGCGTTCGACCCCGACCAGATCGACGCCGTCGCGCAGGTCCTGGCCTCCGGGCGGGTCAACTACTGGACCGGCACCCACGGCCGGGCGTTCGAGTCCGAGTTCGCCGCGTGGGCGGAGGCCGGGCACGCGGTCGCGGTCGCCAACGGCACGGTCGCGCTGGAGATCGCGCTGAAGGCCGCCGGGGTGCGCCCCGGCGACGAGGTCGTGGTGCCGACCGCGACGTTCGTCGCCACCGCCGCCGCGGTCGCCTCGTGCGGCGCGCGACCGGTCGTCGCCGACGTCGACGAGATCACCCAGGGGTTGTCGGTCGAGACCGTCGAGCCGCTGCTGGGCTCGCGTACGGCCGCCGTCGTGGTGGTCCACGTCGGCGGCTACCCGGCCGACGCCGCGGGCCTGGCCGCGCTGGCGCGCCGGCACGGGGTGGCGCTGGTCGAGGACTGCGCGCAGGCCCACGGGGCCCGGCGCGACGGCGTCCCGGTCGGCGGGCGCGGCGTGGTGGCGGCCTGGTCGTTCTGCCAGGACAAGATCATGACGACCGGCGGCGAGGGCGGCGCGATCACCACGTCCGACCCGGAGATCGCCCGCCGCTGCTGGGAGCTCAAGGACCACGGCAAATCCTTCGTGCGTGCCCACGAGCCGGCTCCGGTGCCCGGCTTCCGCTACCTGCACGACAGCTTCGGCACCAACGCCCGGATGACCGAGATGCAGGCCGCGCTGGGCCGGATCCAGATCGGCCGGCTAACCGGCTGGGTGGAACGCCGCCGGCGCAACGCCGCGATCCTCCGCGAGGCGCTCGCCGGCGAGCCCGCCGTGACCCTCGCACCGGTCCCCGACGGCGTGCACCACTCCTACTACCGCTTCTACGCGCACGTCCGGCCGGAGCACCTGCGACCGGGCTGGGATCGCGACCGGATCGTCGCCGCGATCAACGCCGAGGGCGTCTGGTGTGCGCACGGCGGCTGCACCGAGATCTACCGGGAGCGTGCGTTCGAGACCACCGGGCGGCCCGCACGGCCGCTGCCGGTGGGCGCACGGCTCGGCCGGACGTCGCTGGTCCTGCCGGTGCACCCCACGCTCGGCGACGACGACATGGCCGACGTCGCCGGGGCCGCGCGACGGGTGCTGGCGCAGGTGCGGGCATGAGGCGCGCGGTCGATCTCACGGTCGCCGTGCTCGCCGGTGTGCTCGCGCTGCCCCTGATGATCGTGACCGGGGTGCTGGTGCGGCTCCTGCTCGGCCGCCCGGTGCTGTTCCGGCAGGTACGCTCGGGACTCGGGGGCGAGGAGTTCACGCTGGTGAAGTTCCGGACCATGCGTGTGGAGCGGTCCCCCGGCGAGCCGGACGCGGCGCGCACCCCGCGGGTCGGGCGGTTCCTGCGGGCCACCAGCCTCGACGAGCTCCCGCAGCTGTGGAACGTCGTGCGCGGCGAGATGTCGCTGATCGGGCCCCGGCCCACGCTGCCCGACCAGGTCGCCCGCTACTCCGCGCACGAGCGCCGCCGGCTCACCGTGCGTCCCGGGCTGACCGGGTGGGCCCAGGTCAACGGCCGCAACGCGATCAGCTGGCCGGCCCGGATCGAGCTGGACATCTTCTACATCGAGCACCGGTCCCTGCGGATGGACCTGCTCATCGTCGGGCGGACCCTGCTGCGGCTGATCCGGCCGCAGGGCGTGACCGCGGCCGGCGGGGTCAACCCCGGGTTCCCGGGACCCGCCACTCCCGCGACGGACGTCCCCCTGCCGGCGACGGAGCCCCTGCCGCGGATGCGCATCCCGGAGCCGACCCGGACCCCCGAGCCGACCCGGATCCCCGAGCCGAGCCGCAACGCTGCCGAGGCCCCGGAGCCGAGCCGGTGAACGGGCGTGTCCGCGAGTACCGCGTCGCCGACGCCGACGCGGTGATCGGCCTGCACCGGCGCACCCTGCTGGCCGGGCACGAGCCGGAGCCCGACTTCGCCGCCTACCTGACCGCGTTCTACGGCGCGACCCTGTTCGACCACCCCTGGGTGGCCGACGACCTCACCTCCTCGGTCTTCGAGGACGCCGACGGCGCGGTCGTCGGCTTCGTCGGGGTGATCCCGCGGCCGATGGTGCTGGACGACCGGCCGCTGCGGGCGGCGGTGTCGGTGCGCTTCATGGTCGACCCCGACCACCCGCACGGCCCGCTCGCCGCCGCGGCGCTTCACCGCCGGTTCCTCCGCGGCCCACAAGACCTCTCGCTGGTCGAGAACGCCAACGACGCGGCCCGCCGGGTCTGGCAAGCGAGCCGGCAGGCCGACGTGCTCACCACCGGCAGCATCTCGTGGAGCGTCCCCGGCTCGGCCACGGCCGGCACCGGCCCGGTGACCGAGCTCGACCCCGGCGTGCTCCTCGACCTCCTCCTCGGTGCGGCCGCGCGGTACCGGCTCCGCCCGCACTACGACGAGAAGTCCCTGACCTGGCTGCTCGACCACCTCACCGGGGCCGGGTACCGGGGGACGCTGCACGCGCACGCCGTCTACACCCGGGACGGGCGCCCCGCGGGCTGGTACGTCTACTACCGGCGGCCCGCCGACCGGCCCGGGTACCACGGCGTCCTGCAACTGGTGTGGGACCGCGACCCGGGACCGGTGCTCGAGGCGCTGCGGGCGCACGCCGGGGGCAGCGACCTCCCGATCCACGGCCGGCTGCAGGACGGGCTGCTCCCGCACCTGGCCGCGCACGGCGGCACGCTCTCTGCCGGGCCGTGGACGGTCGTGCACTCCCCCGATCCGCGGATCCGCGCGGCCTTCCGCGCCGGCGACGCGTTCCTGACCCGGTTCGAGGGTGAGTTCTGTTGAGGCCCGGGGAACCGCTCCGCGTCGTGCTGGCCGGCCAGGAGACCGCGGGGGTGCACACACTCCGGTTGCTGACCGAGGCCGGCTGCGACGTCCGGGCCGTCCTGTCCGATCCCGAACCACACGGCCGGGGACTCGACGAGGCCGCCCGCAGCGCGGGGATCGCCGTCCTGCCCGGTGCCGACGTCCGGACCCCGGCACTCGCGGAACGCCTGCGCCGGGACCGGGTCGACCTCCTCCTCAACGTGCACTCGCTGCACATCGTCGCGCCGGAGGTGCTCGACGCGCCGCGCCTCGGCGCCTACAACCTGCATCCCGGGCCGCTGCCGGAGTACGCCGGGCTCGACGCCCCCAGCTGGGCGCTCCTGGACGGGCGGGACCGGCACGCGGTGACGCTGCATCGGATGGCCGCCGGCATCGACACCGGACCGATCGCGTACACCGCCGACCTCCTGATCACCGAGGACGAGACCGGAGCGACGCTCGCCGCCCGCTGCGTGCGGCTCGGCCTGCCGCTGGTCGCGGACCTGGTCGCGACGTTGCAGGCGGGCCGCCCGGTGCCCGCGATCGCGCAGGACCCCGGCCGCCGCCGCTATCGCGGGCGTCGTCGCCCGGGCGAGAACGTCGTGCGCTGGGACGGGCCCGCCCGGGACGTCGTGGCGCTCGTGCGGGCGTGTGACTACCACCCGTGGACCTCGCCCTGGGGGGCGGCGACCTCGGCGACGGCCGGAGGCCGCCCGGTGACCGTGCTCCGCGCGGCCACGACCGGTATCCCCGCGGACGCGCCACCCGGCACGGTCGGCACCGCCGGCGCCCTCGGCGTCCCGGTCGCCGCCGCCGACGAGTGGGTGCTTGTCCGGCGGCTGCGGGTCGACGGCCTGCGCACCACCCCGGCGACCGCGCTCCGTGCGGGCGAGCGGCTCGTCGTCCCCGCCGGCGCGGCCCTCCCGGCCGGCGCGATCCCGACCACCGCACCACCGACGACCGGAGCCGGAGCATGACCATCCAGCTGTACTCGACGTGCCCGCAGTCGAAGGACGTGCCGGCCGGGCGGTACCGGGCCGCCGTCACCGACGTGGCGCGGTGGAGCGAGGAGGCCGGTTGCACCGGCATGCTCGTCTACACCGACAACGGCCTGGTCGATCCGTGGCCGGTCGCCCAGACGGTGATCGAGGCGACGACCTCGCTCGCGCCGCTGGTCGCCGTCCAGCCCGTCTACATGCACCCGTACACGGTGGCCACCCAGGTCAGCTCGCTGGCCTACCTGCACGGCCGCGCGGTGCACCTCAACATGCTCGCCGGCGGGTTCCGGAACGACCTGCTCGCGCTCGGCGACGCGACCGAGCACGACCGCCGCTACGAGCGGACCACCGAGTACACCCACATCGTGATGGACCTGCTCCGCGGCGCGACCGTCACCCGGGCCGGGGAGCACTACACGGTGGACCGGCTGCGTCTCGACCCGCCGCTGCCGCCCGAGCTGCTGCCGGAGCTGCTGATGTCCGGCTCCTCCCCGGCCGGGTTGGCGGCGGCGCTGGAGGTCGGCGCGACCCCGGTGCGCTACCCGGAGCCGCCCGGCGAGACCGGCACCCGCCCGGACGGGGTCGACCGGTTCGGCATCCGGATCGGGATCATCGCCCGCCCCCGGTCCGCCGACGCCTGGGAGGCCGCGCACGCGCGCTTCCCGGCGGACCGGGCCGGGCGGATCACCCACCGGGTCGCGATGTCGGTGTCCGACTCGCACTGGCACCGGCAGCTGTCCGGCCGCGACGCCGGCGGCGGACCGGCCGACCCGTACTGGCTCGGCCCGTTCCAGCACTACAAGACGTTCTGCCCGTACCTGGTGGGCGACTACGACGAGGTGGCCGCGGTCCTCGCGCGCTATCTCGAGCAGGGGGCCCGCACCGTCGTGCTGGACATCCCCGAGTCCCCCGCCGAGCTGAAGCACATCGGCACCGTCGCCGACCTCGCCCGGGAGTCCCTGACCCCATGATCGACAACATCCAGCACTACGTGACCCGGTCCGCGCACAAGAACCCGGACCGGGTGGCCCTGCACGACGCGCTCGGCCGCACGACCTACGGCGAGCTGGAGGCGGCGACCAACCAGGGGGCCCGGCTGCTGCGCGACTCCGGCTGCGGTGGCGGTGACCGGGTGTGCGTGCTCTCGGCCAAGTCCTCGGCGACGATCGCGTCGCTGGTCTCGGTGCTCAAGGCCGGCGGGGTCTACGTCCCGGTCGACAGCGCCAGCCCGGCCGCCCGGGTCGGCCGCATCCTGGACGCCGCCGAGCCGGCGGTCGTCCTCGTGGACGGCTCCGCGAGCGGGCTGGTGGACGACCTGGTGGCCGGCGGCCGTCTCGGCGCCGGTACCCGGATCGGCGCCGTCGGCTCCCCCGCGTCCGGGGAGCGGTTCACCACGGCCTTCTCACTGTCGGACGTCGCGGGCGTCAGCGACCGCGAGCTGCCCGGCACCCGCTCCGGCGACGACCTCGCCCACCTGCTGTTCACCTCCGGGTCGACCGGTGCCCCGAAGGGCGTCGGGATCACCCATCGCAACGTGCTGGCCTTCGTGGAGTGGGCGACCGGCTACTTCGGCACGAGCCCCGAGGACCGGATCTCCGGACACCCGCCGTTGCACTTCGACCTGTCCACCTTCGACATGTTCGCCACGTTCGCCGCGGGCGCCGAGCTGCACCCGGTGCCCGCGTCGCTGGGGATGGACCCGCGCGGGATGGCCCGGTTCATCCGGGAGCGCGACCTGACGCAGTGGTTCTCGGTTCCGGCCGTGCTGACCCTGCTGGCGAAGTTCGACGCCGTCGCCGACGGGGACTTCCCCGCCCTGGAGCGACTGATGTGGTGCGGTGAGGTCCTGCCGACGCCGGTGCTACGGCACTGGATGCGGCGGCTGCCGCACGTCCGGTTCACCAACCTCTACGGGCCGACCGAGGCCACCATCGCCAGCAGCGTGTACACCGTGCCGGAGCTGCCAGCGTCGGAGACCGACCCGATCCCGATCGGCACGGCGTGCGACGGGGAGGAGCTCCTGGTGCTGGACGAGGCGCTGCGGCCCGCTCCGACGGGCGAGATCGGCGACCTGTACATCGCCGGGGTCGGGCTCTCCCCCGGCTACTGGCGGGACCCGGCGCGCACCGCCGAGGTGTTCCTGCCCGACCCGCGCGACCCGGCGGAGCGGATCTACCGCACCGGCGACCTCGCGCGCGTCGGCGACGGCGGCCTGGTCGAGTTCCTCGGCCGCGCGGACTCGCAGATCAAGAGCCGCGGCTACCGCATCGAGCTGGGCGAGATCGAGACCGCGGTGAACGCGGTGCCCGGGGTGAAGGAGTGCGCCGTCGTCGGGGTCCCGACCGAGGGGTTCGAGGGGACAGCGATCTGCTGCGCCCTCGCCGTCGGCGGGACCGGGGACGGGGACGGGGACGGGGACGGGGACGGGGACGGGGACGGGCCGGGAATAGCGGACCTGCGCGCCGGCGTCCGTGAGCTCCTGCCCGGCTACATGGTCCCGGCGCGCTGGGAGTTCCTCCCCGCGCTGCCGAAGAACGTGAACGGGAAGATCGACCGCCGCGCCGTGCGCGAGCGGTTCCTCGCGGCCGCGGCCGCCTCGGAGAACGGGAAGGTCCGATGACGACGACGAGCGCTGTCCCGACGAGCACCCTGAACCGGGTCCGGCGGATCGTGGAGGACACGCTGGCGGTCAGCGTCGTCTCCGTCGACGCCGACCTGGTGGAGTGCGGCCTGCTGGACTCGCTGGGACTGGTCACGGTCCTCGGTGGCCTGGAGGACGAGTTCGGCGGCGAGCTCCCGCTCGACGAGTTCGACCCTGCCGCCTTCCGGACCATCGCCGGGATGGCCGGGTTCGTGCAGCGTTCCGGCGTCGCCGAGGCTGTCCCGGCCGCGGAGGCCTGACCGGCGTTCCCCGGACCGTGCCGGCCGGGGCCCCGCGGCCCCCGGCCGGCACTCACGCGTCCGGCGTCCCCACCGGGGCCCGACCGGCGGGCGCCCACCGGCCTCCGGCACGCCGGTGCAGCGCGACGAGGTACTCGTGATGGGCCCGGTGCACGACCGGAGCCGCGTACTCGCGCTCGACCCGCTCCCGGGCGGCCGTGCCGAGCCGAGAACGCCGGGCGGGGTCGGCGAGCAGCCCGGCGATCGCCCCGGCCAGCGCCTCGGGGTCGCGGACCGGGACCATCGCGCCGGTCCGCCCGTCCAGCACCGAGTCCACCGCGCCGGTCGCGTCGGTGGTCACCGTCGGCAGCCCGCAGGCGGCCGCCTCCAGGCAGACGTTCGGGAAGCCCTCCCGCCATGTCGGGAGGCAGTGCACGTCGGTCACCCGGTAGACCGGCCGCGGATCGGCCACGCCGCCGGCGAGCAGGATCGGCAGCCCCTCGGTCACCGCGGCGTCGAGCAGCGCGCCCGTGCGGCCGTCCTCGACCGGGCCGGCGAGCACGAGCCGGCACGGGGTGCCGCGCCGGTGCAGCAGGCGCACCGCCTCGACCAGCTCGTGCACGCCCTTGTCCGGGGTGAGCCGGCCGATGAACCCGACCACCGGACCGTCGCCGAGCCGGTCCAGTTCGGACCGCAGTGCCCGCGCCGCGGCGAGCACCCCCGGGTCCGACTCGCGGTCCGCGGGGACGAACCGGTCGACGTCGACGCCGTGCGAACTGCCCGCACCGAGGACGTCGAGCCGGCCCGCGGACACGATCCCGGCGCCGACCAGCACGTGCCCGAGGCTGTGGCTGTTGGCCAGTACCCGCCGCGACAGCCGGCCGGTCACCGTCTCCAGCGCGCGCACGTAGCCGCGGCGGAGGCCGGTCAGGGTCTCGCTGCGCAGCCCCCACATGAGATGGACGACGACCGGTACCCGCCGCCGGCGGGCGGCGAGGGTGGCCAGCAGGCCGGCCTTGGGTGTGGCGCTGAGCAGCACGTCGGGCCGGACCTCGGCCAGCACCCGGGAGAGCTCGCGCAGCGACCGCAGGTCGGCGCGCGGGTCCGGCTCGCGGGACATCGCGACCGTGCGGACCGCGGCTCCCGCGGCCTCGAGCACCTCGAGGTCGGTGCCGGGCGCGCAGATCACGGTGACCTCCCAGCCCGCCTCCACCATGTGCCCGACCAGGCCGGGGAGGAAGGCCGCGGCCGTGACCGGGCTGGTCACGGCCACGGCCAGCCGGGACGCGGGAACGGGGTTCATGACGGGGCCTCCTCCGGGGGCGGGTGTGCCGGAACCGACCCGTTCCGGCCGGCCGGTGTTGGCGGGATCCGCGGCGGCCTGCCGCGCGGCGCCCGGGACCCGGGCCCAGGCGAGCAGTGCGCACGTCGTGTAGCCGATGGTCAGCCCGATCGCCGCGCCGGTCGCGCCGAGCCCGGACGCGAGCCCGAGCGCGGCGAGGAGCATGACCGGCGCCGACAGCAGCCGGGCCCACACCATGAGACGGGGCCGGCGTAGCGCGCCCATGACGGTCGTCGCACCGAAGATGACCCCCTCGGCGACGAGGCTCAGGCCGAGCACCAGCCGTGTGGTCCCGGTGAGGTCCCAGCTGGGGCCGATCAGCTGCCGGCCGACCGCCGCGGGCAGGAACACCACGATCAGGCCCCAGGCCACCGCCACCGCGGCCAGCAGCACCGAGACCCGTCGCCCGATCCGGACGACCTCGGCCGGGCCCCCGGCCCGCACACCGTCCACCAGCGCCAGCGCGTAGACGGCGCCGAACAGCATTCCCATCGGGCCGAACAGCAGGTATGCGGCCCGCAGCGCCCCGGTCTGGTCCAGATCGGACACCAGGGGCATCAGGACGATCACGGCCTGGCTCGGGAACGAGGTCAGCGCGAACATCGCCAGCAACGGCAGGGCCAGGGTGCGGTGGTCGGCGAGCCAGCGGTGCGGCAGGGCCCGCTCCGGGACCAGCCCGGCCCACCACAGCCCGACCGCCGACGCGACGGCCGCGCCGATCGCCCAGGCCGCCACGAACGACCACATCGGTGGGTCCGGCACCGTGGCGAGCACGACGGCGGTCAGCAGGACCTGCGTGCCCATCCGGACGGCGTCGTCGGCCGCCGCACGGGCGGGCCGGCCGGCCGCGATGAAGTAGCCACGGACGGCGTCCTGCAGCAGGACCGCCGGCATGCCGATCCCGACGACGAGCAGGACCGGACCGATCGGCCCCTGCACCAGGGCACCCGCCACCAGGCAGGCTGCCCCGACGACGGCGCCGAGCGACCCGGCGTACCCGGTGCTGCGCCGGGCGGCGCGGGGCAGCGCGTCCCGGTCGGCGGCGTGCGCGATGGTGAGGACGGTGCTGCCGCTCTCGTGCACCAGCCCGAGCGCGACGGCGAGCACCACGAGCACCAGCGCGAACTGACCGAACTCGGCCGGTTCCTGGGAGCGGGCGACGAGGAACGACAGCACGAAGCTGGTCCCGGTGTTCAGGCCCTGCGAGATCACGCCCCAGTGGGCCCGGCGCAGCCCCGGACGGGCGGGCGTCTCCGTCATCCGGCGGGGCCACGGACGAGCCACGGGTCGGCGCCGGCCGGCTGCGGGTCGGCGCCGGCCGCCCGCGGCGGCGCCGTGCACAGCACCCATGCGGCCGCACCGAGCGCCATGACCAGCCACCAGTGCCGCTGGTAGAACGCCTCGATCCCCATCGACAGCCCGACCATCGAGGCGTGCCCGGCGAGCAGCCCGAGCACGAGCGTGCGCTCCGCGGTCGGGGCGAGCCGGTGCGCCGCGAGCAACCGGGACCCGACGCTCCACAACAGACCAAGCAGCACCAGCAGACCGACCAGGCCCAGCTCGGTGAGGAACCAGAGCACCGTGTTGTGCACGATCAGGCCGTGCCGGGCCTCGTACCCGCCGATCCCGATCCCGACCACCGGGCTGGTCACGAACTCGGCCATCGCGTCGCCGATGATGTCCACCCGCGACTGCACCTGGTCCGGGCGCTGGATCATCCGGACCGCGTCGGGGACGACGGCGAACAGCGCCACGGCGAGCAGCGGCACGGCCGCGAAGCCGCCCACCGCGAGCCGGCGCAGCGGCACGGCCGCGGCGAGCGGGCGGCAGAGGCCGAGCACCAAGACCCCGCAGGCGAACCCGATCCAGGCCGACCGCGAGAACGTCAGCAGCAGCGCGATCGCGAGGACCGGCCCGGCGGCCCACCGCCACACCCCGCCCAGCAGTGGTACCGGGCGGGCCGTCACCAGCACGACCAGCAACGCGACCGACACCAGCCCGCCGAACGCGTTGGGGTCGATCAGCAGCCCGGTCAGCCGGACACCCGGGTAGGGCTCGTTGAGCAGCGGGAGGACCGGGCCGCCGACCGCCGCCGGCACGAACGCGACGACGGCGACGAGGGCGTTGACCACCACGGAGACCACGAACACCCGCAGCAACCGGCGCAGCCGGTCCCAGCTGTCCACGTGGTCGACTAGGCAGCAGAACGCCGCCAGGAGCAGCAGCAGACCGAACCCCTTCTGTAGGTAGGCGTACTGCCCGAGCGCACCGGTCCGCGCGTACACGACCAGCATCCCGAGGCCCATCACCGGCGGCAGCGCCAGCAGCCAGGAGCTCCACGCCCGCGGGACGTGCCGCAGCCGCGGCAGCCGCACCAGCAGGTAACCGGCCAGCGCGAGGTCGGACGGCGCGAGGCGGAACGGGAGGCCCAGCGTCCCGACCTCGAACTGCACGGGCAGCAGCGCCACCCAGCAGCAGATCAGGAACCCGGCCGCACGATCGGTCCGATGCACGACACCTCGCTCTCCCCACTCCGTTCCGGACGCGGAGGGGCTCGTCCGGCGCCCCCCGGCCGTTACCGGACGGCGATCTCTGCGAAACGGGCCCGAGGGCCTAACGAATCACCCCGGACGAGCGACCTCGGTCGGTGACTGTGGCCGCGCGACGACGAGGGGCGAGGTGCTGAACGTGCGCGACACCCAGGCGGAAGAGGCAGAGCTCGGCTTCTGGTGGCGGGTGATCCGGCATCGGTGGTGGATCGTCGCCGTGACCGTTGTCCTGGTCACCGGCGTGGCCGTCGGCGCGGTCGCAGCGTTCGTCCCCGGTCACACGGCGACGGCCCGGATCTCGGTCGCCGGTGGCGACGTCCTCGCCGAGCGGCAGTTTCTGGAGGGCAGCACCGTCCGCGACGCTGTGGCGGCGCGGCTGGGCGAGATGCCGGACGTGACCGTCAGCGGCGCGGAGGGCGAGTCCCTGCTCACGGTGTCGGCCGCCGGCCCGAGCGCGGAGCGGGCCGTCGAGATCGCGAACACCTACGCCGAGGTCGGGATCGCCGAGCGGGTCCGCTCGATCGGCGTGGAGCGGGCCGCGACGCAGGCCGCCTTCGAGCAGCGGATCGCCGAGATCGACGCCCAGCGCGTGACCGCGCCCCCGGGTGAGCTGACCGTCCTGGACCGGCAGCGCGTCGCCTACGTGGAGTCGGCGACCGCCGCCCGCTCGGCCGTCCCGCCGCCGGTCCCGGTCCTCGTCGACCCGGCGTCGGTCTCCGGTGTGACCGGTCCGGACCTGCTCGTGGTCGCCATCGGTGCGGCCCTGCTCGCCGCGCTGGCCGGGACGGCCGCCGCCGGTGTCGCCGAGCACGGCGACCGGCGGGTCCGGACCGCCGACGGCGCCGGTGCGGCGCTGCCCGCCGCACCGCTCGGATCCGTCCCCGGCGCGGAACCGGGCGTCGCGGCGATGCGGTGGCGCTCGCTGCTGCGGCTCGGGGGCGGCGGGACCGCGGCCGAGCCCGGCTCGGCCGCCGCGGACGCGGTCTCCGTGGTGCGCCAGCGCATGCAGAACCGGGGCCACATCAAGCCGAAGGACGCGATCGCGATCTTCGCGCTGGACCCGCGCGACGCCCGCCACGCGGTCGCCGTCGGGATCGACCTCGCCCGCAGCATCGTCCGGTCCGGACGGTCCGTGCTCCTGCTCTCGGCCGACCTGCGCGGTGGCGACGGATGCCTCGCCCGGCTGCATCTCTACGAGGACGGACCGGGCCTGTCCGAGGTGCTCCGCGGCGCCGACGCGGGCTCGGCCGTCCAGCCGACGACGACCGAGGGGCTGAGCGTCCTGGCGGCCGGTTCGGGCACCGCGAGCCCGTACGACGACCTGCAGTCCGAGCGCTTCGGGTCGGTCGTGGCCGAGCTGCGGCTCAATGCCGACCTGCTGGTCGTCGTCGCACCGCCGCTGTCGTCGCACCCGGACGCGCTGGCCGTGGCCGAGGTCGTCGACACCCGGATGGCCGTGGTCGGCCCGGAGGCACGTCGCCCGGTCCTCGAGGACGGGGCGCGCGAGCTGGAACGCAACGGGATCGCGCTCGACGGGTTCCTGTTCGCCGGCCGTGCGCGGGTCTAGGCCGCACCGGACCGGGTTCGGCCTGCTCCTCGCCCTCCTGCTGATGTCCACCGCATGCGCCCCCGAGCCCTCCCCGGGACTGGAGCAGCCACCGTCGGCGTGGGTCACCGGTTCGATGCACCGGGTCGGGGAGACCGAGGTCGCGACCGGGCGGACCGACCACGAGCTCGCCGCCGCGCGCGGCGGGACCGACTCCTTCCAGGTCGTCGTCGCCGGGGGGCGGAGCGGCCTCACCGGGGTGGAGCTGGAGGTCGGGGAGCTGACCGGGCCCGACGGTGCGGCCCTGCCCGCGTCAGCGGTGACCCGCTACCGCGAGCACTACGTCGAGGTCACCGCCACGAGCCCGGACCGGAGCGGGACGAACCGGCCCGGTGGTCCCGGCCGCTACGCGGACGGGCTGATCCCGTTCGTGCACCCGGACACCGGCGAGCCACTGGACGGGGAGCTCCGGGCCGCCGGAGCGGAGGTCGCCCCCGGGCTGAACCAGCCGTACTGGATCGACGTCGCGGTCCCCGCGGACGCCGTGCCGGGGATCTACGAGGGGACCTGGACGGCCACGGCCGACGGGTTCCGGGAGTCTGGCCGGATCACGCTGACCGTGTCCACGATCCAGCTGCCGGCGCGCCCGTCGCTGCGCAGCGTGGTGCTCAACTGGACCGGGCGGACGGCGGTCAGCCGTGAGCTGCTGCGCCACAAGCTCGTGCCCACCTCCGCCCTGCCCGACCCGGACGATCCGCTCTCCCAGGTCGTCAACGTGGCCGACGTGGGCCTGTTCAGCGGCGCGGACGAGGGGCGATGCCGGCTCGACCCGCCCCCGCCGGTCGAGCGGATCCGGGCCGCTGCGGCACGTGAGGAACGGTCCGGGGCCCTGCTGCTGAACTACACCGCCGACGAGATCGGCGGGTGCGACGACGTCGCCGAGTCCGTCCGGGCCTGGTCCCGGGCCCTGCACGAGGCCGGGGTCGCGCAGCTGCTCACGCAGGCGCCGGACCCGGCACTGTTCGACGACGGCACCGGACGACCCGCCGTCGACGTGTGGGCGATGCTGCCTAAGCAGTACGAGGACGACCCGGAGCTGGTCGCGGAGGCACGGGCACGCGGAGCCGAGGTCTGGTCGTACAACGCGCTCGCGCAGGACGGCTACTCGCCGAAGTGGCTGCTGGACTTCGCGCCGATCGACTTCCGGATCCAGCCCGGGTTCCTCAACCAGCAGCTCGGGCTCGGCGGGATCCTCTACTGGCGTGCGGACGCGTGGACCGACCGGCCGTGGGATGACGTGTACGCCTACTCCCCCGACGGCTACCCCGGCGAGGGACAGCTCCTCTACCCCGGCGAGCAGGTCGGGATCGACGGCGGCGCGGTGCCGTCGATGCGGCTGAAGTGGTTGCGCGACGGGGTCGAGGACTTCGAGCTGATCGGCCTCGCCCGGGACCGGGATCCGGCGGGCACCGACGCCGCCGTCCGTTCGGTGGCGCGGGACTGGCAGGACTGGTCTCCCGATCCGCACCGGCTGGCCCAGGCGCGAACGGTGCTGCTGCGACTGGCCGGGGGATGAACCGGCGACCGGCCACCGAAACGGTCGTAACAGACACGGTGTCTCGTGCGAGTCGACTCCCGGCGGGTGCGTCGGAGCCCCGCCGGAGCCCCACCCTGGGAGAGCGTGTGTCCTCAGCCACGGTCGGTCTGCGCCCGGCGCAGCTGCTCGACGACCGCGGGGCCGCCGCGGTCTCCGAACGGTCCTTCTTCCGCAGCCGCACGCACTACGACGCCGAAGGTGTCACCCACACCCTGGTGCTGTCCGCTCCGGGCACCCGGTGCGCGGTACCGCTGGTGGTGCGCCCGATCCCGGGTACCGGCCTGCACGACGCGGCCTCCCCGTACGGCTACCCGGGCGGGGACCTCGACGGCACCCCACCGGACGCCGCCGACCTCGATCTGTCCGGGACCGGGCTGGTCAGCGTGTTCGTCCGGGAACCGATCGCGCGGCCGTCGCTGTCCGGAGGGACGCGGCGGGGGACCGTGCTGGTGCACGACCCGTTCCGCCCCCGGTCGACCAGCCGGTCCTTCCGGCGTGCCCTGCGTGCGGCCCGCTCCGCCGGCTACACGCCCGAGCTCCTGTACGGACCGGACGTGGACGACACCACCCTGGCCGGCTTCGCGGCGGCGTACGCCCACACCATGAACCACGTCGGCGCGACCGACCGGTACCGCTTCGGGGCCGGGTACCTGCGGGGCTGTCTCGGCCACGACGGCTCGTGGCTGGCGGTGGTCCGCGACGGCGACGGCCGGGTCGCTGCCGGCGAGCTAGTCGTCCGCTCGGACGGGATCCTTCACTCCTACCTGGCCGCCACCGGCGACGACCACCGCCACGCCTCGCCCGGCAAGCTCTGCACGGCGCGCCTGCTGGACCTCGCCGACGAGCTGGCGATGCCGCTCAACCACGGCGGTGGGGTCCGGCCGGGTGATGGGCTCGAGGCCTCGAAGCGCAGCTACTGCAACGCCGAGATGGGGTTCGTCACGCACGAGCTGGTGGCCGACGAGGACACCTACGACCGGCTCTGCCGTGACGTTTCAGGCCCCTCCGGCGACTACTTCCCCGGATACCGCCGGAGGCCCGGAGCACCGGGCGGGGCGGACTCGATACCCCGGGAGACGACATGAACTCCGACGTCCGTGAATCGCCCGTCCTGGGCGAGGCCCAGCGGCGCCTGTTGCCCGATGACGACGACATCGCCTTCTACGACGAGCACGGGTGGTGGGTCTCCCCGCGAATCCTCGACGACGACGTGCTCGACGCCGCCGTGCGCGGCGCCGAGCGGTTCTACGCCGGTGACCGGGACCGTCGGCTACCGGTCGAGACAGGGTACGTCGACTGGCACCCGGGGGACGGCGACGAGGTCCGCAACTCGCAGCACGCGTCCTACCGCAATGCCGAGCTCCGCGCGCTGGCGTTGCAGCCCGTCGTGGGGGCGATCGCGGCGAGGCTCGCCCGTACCGACGAGATCCGGATCTTCGAGGACACGCTGGTCTACAAGGCACCGACCCCGGCCGGCGCCACGGGCGGGGTCGTCGGATGGCATACCGACTACTCGTACTCGTCGAACTGCGTGTCGCAACGGATGCTCTCGGCCTGGATCCCCACCCACGACGTCCCGGCCGACCGGGCGCCACTGATCGTGGTCGACGGCAGCCACCGCTGGCCGGCGACCGAGCACCTGCGCTGCTTCAACGACCAGGACCTCGACGGCGTCCGCACACGGTTCGCCACCCAGGGCCGCGAGATCGTCGAGATCCCGCTGGTCATGGGACGTGGCCAGGTGAGCTTCCACCACAGCCACCTCGTCCACGGCAGCCGTCCGAACCGCGCCGAGCTGCCCCGGATGGCACTCGCGGTCTACCTGCAGGACGGGGACAACCGGTATCGCGAGTTCTGGAACGACGGGGTCCGGATCCACCACTTCCTCGACGGCGTCTGCAGGCGGGACGCCGACGGCGCCCCGGACTATGCCGACCCGGAGTTCTTCCCCGTCCTGTGGCGCAGCCCGGACCCGACCGTCAGCTGAACAGCTTCTCCTGCTCCTCCCGCAACGCGTCGATCAGCCGGCCCGGCGGCAGCGTCACGTCGGCGTAGGTGAGGACCTCGTCCTTCGCGACGTCGCGGGTCAGCACGCAGCCCTCGGCGACGCCCATCGGCAGCAGCCGCTCCGACCGGGTCACCGCGGAGGCCTCCGCGACGCCGTAGGTGTCGTAGCCGCCCAGCCCGTCGAGGGTGTGCCCGGCCTTGAGGTCCTGCTTGATCGTGGCGACGACGTCGACGTGCTGTCCGGCGGGCGGGGTGAGCGCGGCGTCGGCGAAGTCCACGGCCCGCACGATGGTGTTCGGGACCTCGAAGTGGCACAGGTGGTACGGCGTGTAGAAGCTGTACAGCGGGCCCTCGCCGAGCTTGTACAGGTTCAGGTAGTGCTGCTGCTTCGGGTCGTCGTGCGTGCCGAGCACGAACACGCCCGGGCCCGGCTTGGCCCCGACCACGTAGTCCACGACCCCGCCCAGCGCGCGCAGCTCGTCGACGTCGTAGGCCTTCGTGAGCTCGTCGACGTGCCCGGCGTGGTCGCGGCCGTACATCCCGCGCTTCCCGACGGTGAATCCGAACGCGTTGGCCACGATCGCCTGCTCGAACGACACCTTGGTGCCGTCGGCGAAGCTGGTGACCATCGCCGGGTCCTGGCCCCACTTCTCGGCGAACGCCTTCTGCGTGGTGGGGGTGCGGTACTCGTCCTGCAGGCCCTTGATGTTGCCCGCGACCAGCGGGGTGACCCCGATGCCCTTCACGAACCGCAGCAGGTTGGCCTGGACACCGGGCTGGTCGCCGTCGGCGCCGGTGAGCACGACGCCGGCCTTGCGGGCCTTCTCGGCCAGCAGCGGGCCGACGGTGCCGTCCAGCTCGGCGTTCATGGTGACGACCGGCAGCCCGCGCTCGATCGCGGCGACGGTGACGTGGGCGCCGAACTCGACGGCGCCGGTCACGTCGACCAGCACGTCGATGTTCTCCGCGGCGAGCAGCGCGAACGCGTCACCCAGTACCGCGGGGGTGCCGGCGGCGATCGCGGCGTCGACCTCGGCGGTGGTGGAGACCTCGACCGGGGTGAGCCCCGCCTCGGTGTAGGCGCGGACGGCGGTCGGCACGGTGCGGTTCGCGATCGCGACGACGTCCATGCCGGGCGTCGAGTTCGTGATCTGGTTGACCAGGCCGCGGCCCTGGAACCCGGCGCCGACCAGGCCGACCCGGATCGGGCGGTTCTCGGCGGCCCGCTTGGCGAGCGCGGTGTCGAGGATCAGCATCAGCGCGCTCCGGTCAGGGTCGCGGCGAAGTCCGGGTTGTCCGCCAGCAGCGGCCAGTTCGCGTCCTTGTCCGAGATGTGCGCGACCTCGTGCGGCCAGTCCACGTCCAGTGCCGGGTCGTTCCAGCGCAGCCCGCGCTCGGCACCCGGGGCGTACGGCGTCGAGACCTGGTAGATCGTCGTCGCGTCCGGGGTCAGCGTCAGGTAGGCGTGCGCGAAGTTCCGCGGCACGTACATCGCCGTGTGGTTGTCCTGGGACAGTTCGGCGCCGAACCACTTCAGGTAGGTCTCGGAGTCGGGCCGCAGGTCGACGATCACGTCGTAGATCGCGCCGCGGACGCACCGGATGACCTTGACCTCGGCGTTGGGCTCCAGCTGGTAGTGGAAGCCGCGCAGGGTGCCCGCCTCGTGGTTGTACGAGAGGTTGCACTGGGCGATGGTCGGGTCGAGCCCGGCGTCGGTGAACTCCTGCTCGCAGAACGCACGGGCGAAGAACCCGCGGTCGTCCGAGAGCCGCTTGAGATCGATCAGCGCGGAGCCGGGAAGCGGGGTCTGGTGAATCTCCACGATTCCTCTTTCGCTACGGGGACCTGCGACGGTAGCGGGCGGCCGTCGAACGGGTGCATCCCCACCTGGTTCTCACACCCCGTGACCGATGATCGTCGCAGCGCGACCGCGTAACGGGCTCACCCCGGAGAGCGACAGCAACGGCAGAGCGGATCCGGCAGCGACGCGGACCCCAGCGCGTCCCGCCGTGATCGCCAGATCCCCCGAAGGAGCTCCCCCGTCGTGAGCACGTACCCCGACGTCTCGAACGGGTCCGAGGCCACCGTGCCGCACACCGTCCCGCAGCAGCGGCGACGCCCGGCCCCGGTCGGCCCGCAGGACGCCCCGCGCTGGCAGCGCCGCTTCTCGATCGCGGTGGCGGTCGGCGACCTGGCGACGATCGCGATCGTCGTCGCCACCTGCGTCCTCATGGGACTGACCGGCGAGTTCGCCGCGGACCGGGCCCGGCTGGGCACCGGCCTGATCGCGGCCGGGCTGCTGGTCGTGGCGCTGCCGATCTGCCGGGCGTGGGACGGGCGGGTGCTCGGCCAGGGCTCGGCCGAGTTCGTCCGGCTCGGGCAGGCGGTCCTGCTGGCCGACATCGCGCTGGCCTTTGGCGGCCTGGCGCTGTTGGTGAACTCGTCGCGCGAGTGGGTCTTCCTGCTGGTCCCGCTGACCGGCGCTGCGATGCTCGTGACCCGGTTCGCACTGCGGAAGTTCCTGCACCGCGCCCGGGTCCGCGGCCGCGGCTTGCTTCCGGTGCTGGCGGTCGGCTCGGAGGAGGCGGTCTCCGACCTGATCGCGCACACCCGGCGGGACCCGTGCTTCGGCTGGCGGGTGACCGGGGTCTGCACCCCGACCGGTGCCGGGACCGGCGGCGGGTACGGCGTACAGGGTGTGCCGGTACTGGGCGACCTGGACTCGGTGCCCGCCCTGGCCACCCAGGGCGCGCACGGCGTCGTCGCGGTCTGCCGCGCCCCGGGCTGGGGCCCGGCCCGGCTGCACCGCCTGGCCTGGGACCTGGAGGGCAGCAGCACCGAGCTGGCCGTCGACCCCGGCCTGATGGAGGTCGCGGGCCCGCGGATGCACATCAGCCCGGTCGACGGCATGCCGCTGCTGCGGGTGTCCGAGCCGCGGTTCACCGGCGTCACCCGGATGATCAAGCACTCGGCGGACAAGCTGGTCGCGTCGCTGATCCTGCTGCTCACCGCGCCGGTGTTCGTGGCGATCGCGCTGGCGGTGAAGCTGTCCGACCGCGGCCCGGTGTTCTTCGCCCAGGAGCGGGTCGGCACGAACGGCCGCACCTTCCGGATGCTCAAGTTCCGGTCCATGGTGGTCGACGCCGAGGCGCGGCTGGCCGAGCTGGCCCGCAGCAACGACGGCGCCGGCCCGCTGTTCAAGATGCGCCGCGACCCCCGGGTCACCGCGGTCGGCGAGGTCCTGCGCAAGTACTCGCTCGACGAGCTGCCGCAGCTGCTCAACGTGCTGAGCGGGAGCATGAGCCTGGTCGGCCCCCGCCCGCCGCTGCCCCGCGAGGTGGCGACCTACGCCGTCGACGCCCGGCGACGCCTGCTGGTCCGCCCGGGCATGACCGGGCTGTGGCAGGTGAGCGGGCGCAGTGCGCTGAGCTGGGAGGAGTCGATCCGGCTCGACCTGCGGTACGTCGAGAACTGGTCTGTCGCGCTGGACCTGCTCATTCTCTGGAAGACGTTCGGAGCCGTTGTGCGGAGCCGGGGGGCGTACTAGCGATCCACCTCGGCGATGATGCCGCGATGCACGTCACAGAGAAGCCAGGCAACCCCTGTTTTCGCAGTTCAAGAACCCGGTCAGCGATCTTGACCATACTCGATCATCACCTTTGACGATCTCGACCGAAGATCGCTAATGACCATCCCCCGAGTCCCGACAGACCGGTCGAACAGCCCCGCAGCGGGGCCGACGACCGAGGGGACGAGATGCTCGAGACGATCGCGCCGGTGGCCCTGCCCAGCACCACGCTGCGGCGCCCGGCCACCTCCCTCGTCATCGCCTCACTGCCTCCCGTGCCGGCCCCCGCGGGCATCCCGACCCAGAGCATCCCCGCCCAGAGCATCCCGGCCGCGACGATCACCCCGGCGCCGATCCGCACCGCCGGCACGGTCTACGCCGCTCTCAACGCCGTCCTGGCCCTGCTGCTCCTCCTGGTCCTCGCGCCCGTGCTGCTGGCCGTCGCGCTGGTCGTGAAGTTCGACGGCGGCCCGGTGCTGTTCCGCCAGACCCGCGTCGGCAAGGACGGCACCGAGTTCTCGATGCTCAAGTTCCGCTCGATGTGCGTCGACGCCGAGGCCCGCCTCGCGGCCCTGCGCGACCGCAACGAGGCCGCCGGCCCGCTGTTCAAGATGGCCGACGACCCCCGCGTCACCCGCACCGGCGCGGTCCTGCGGAAGTTCTCGCTCGACGAGCTGCCCCAGCTGTTCAACGTCGTCGGCGGGACGATGGCCCTGGTCGGCCCGCGCCCCGCGCTGGCCCGCGAGGTCGCCGAGTACGGCCCCCTGGCCCAGCGCCGGCTCGCCGTCAAGCCCGGCATCACCGGGCTGTGGCAGGTCTCCGGCCGCAGCGACCTCTCCTGGGACGAGTCGATCCGGCTCGACGCCGAGTACGTCGAGCGCTGGTCGCCGCTGCTCGACCTGACCATCCTCGCCCGCACCGCCGGCGCCGTCGTCCGCGGCGGCGGCGCCTACTGACCCGCGCGGATCGCGCACCCCCGGACGGCGGGACGGGCCCCACCCCCCTCGGGCCCGTCCCGCCGTCGCTCGCATCCCGGAGATCGGTGACCTCCGGCCACAGCTTGACGACAGCGTGTCGGAAATCCCCGTTCGAGATCGGTGAGGTGCGCCCCGGCCCCTGCGCGACGATCCGGACGATGCCGGGGAATCGCCCGATGCCGACGAACCACCGCGCTCCCTACCGTCGGACTCCGGGCGACACACCGGAGGAACGCCGTGCCTGACGTGAGAGTCCACATCGGAACCGTGCACTGCAAGAAGACCGAGGACACCGGCATCCTGGGATCGCGCGACGAGCTGTACCTGACGGGGACCGTGCTCGGCGGCTCCTCGTCCCGGGTCGTGCTGACCGACAAGCTGAGCATCGACAACGGCGAGCGCCTGACCTACCCGGACCCGGAGCTCTTCGTGGGCCGGGTACCCGACGGTCATCCGGTGCGTATCGCGCTGAGTGCGTGGGACGCCGACTCCGCCTCGACCTGGAAGAACAAGAGGAAGCTGATCGACGCCGGCCAGGAGCGGCTCGACGAGGAACTCGCGGGGCGCGGGACCGACGGGACGGTGACCGGGCCGCGCGACCCGTCGTCGGACCAGGCACGGGAGCTCCTGCGCATCGTGATCGACGCCCTGCAGCAGCTGGGCGAGTCCGACGACGACGACCTGCTGGGCACCCTCACCATCGACATCCCGGTCGACAACCGGTCGGTCGTCTCGACCGTCGGCCACCGGTGGGACTTCTACGGCGACGGCAGCGATTACACGATCGGCATCACCGTGGAGTCCCGGCGCGACGGGGCGACCGACGCGGACGTCGCGGCATGGCGGCAGAAGATGGCCGAGATGCGCCGGCGGCGGAACTGAGATGGCCATCGAGACGGATTCCCTGGTGCGCGCCGTCCAGGACTGGACGAGTCGCTCCTGGACCCTGGTGCGTGTGGACGTCACGGACCACCAGCGCGTCCACGACGGCCCGGCCGGCCGGATACCCAGCGCCGCGCTCGGCGAGGCCGCGGTCACGGTGTGCCGACACCAGGGTCGCGACGCGGCGGCGCACGAGGTGTTCCTGGCGGCGGCGAAGGACCTGCTCGCGGACTGGACCGCCGGCCGCACAGGGGGCGTACCACCTGGCCGCGCAGCGAGCTCGGCAGAACGGCGGCTTCTCCTTGCCGACCTCGTGGTGAGGGGCGTCGACGTGGACGCCTCGATCAAGGGGCCGAGGTCGACGGCCGCCCGGACGCGCGGCTGCACCCGACCCGCTCAGCCGACGTCCGGCGCGAACCTCGTCACCAGCCAGCCACGCTCGTAGTCCATGTCCCACTGCAGGTACAGGTTCGGACCGGCGGTCGTCGTCACGTACCCGGCGACGACGCCGCTGCCCTCCACGTCATAGCGCAGATCGATGCGATCCTCGGCCGGACTGAACTCGAGCAGGTTCGCCACGAGCGGCCGGCCGAACGTGTCGGTGGCGTCGTCGGTCGCGAGCTCGCCCATGAGGACGGCGTCGCGGGCGGCCCAGGCCCGCAGGAACGCGTCCGCGCTCTCCCGCGCCAGCCGTTCCTGCAGCTCGGCGCGTTCCAGGCAGGCCTGGTCGCCGTCCGGGCCGGTCGTCCCCCGGCAGACGTCGTTCAGCTCCAGCCAGCGCCGCCACGGCGCGTCCCCGTCCTCGGCAGGAGTGACGGGTGCGGCTTCCGTGGCGGCCACCGGTGGCGCGGCCCGCCGCTCGACGGGACCCCCGGCCGGAGGCCCGACGGACGGAGCGGCGGCGACTCCCGGCGTGGCCGGCGAGGACGTGGCCGACGACGGCGGGGCCGCCGGATGCGCGAGCACCGCGCCCACGGCACGGACGACGACGCCGACCGGCAGCGACGGCCCGGCCGGCCAGGTTCCGATGGTCACGAGCCCCAGCGTCAAGGTCCCCAGCACACCCACGACCGCGATGATGCGTACGAGCACGACACCCTCCTCGCCGACGTCCACGTCCGCCGGAGACGTCGTCGCGCACCCGTCCGGCATTGCACCGCGAGACGGATCGAACGCGGCTCTCATCAGGACTGACGACAGCGCCGATCACCTCGGGCGAGGACCGGACGATGACGACGGCGCGCGCCTGTATTGCGTCACTCGAACACCATGTCCTCACTCCATCGAGGACTGTCCACGGCGCACCGCATCACGCAGCCGCGCGCGTACCGCTCCACCTTCACTCCGACGCGGGATCGTCAGTACTGACGATCCCGTCGCGGAACGGTTAATGGGCCGTTCGGCCCAGGCGACACCCCGTGCAGAACGCTCCCCCACCATCTCGCACCCCAGGAGCACCGCAGATGATGCGCACGGCGACCACCCCCGAGACCGTCGAGCCGGCCCGCCCCGCCGACGCGGTCCGCGAGGCCGAGCAGGCCACCCGCGCCGCGGCCTCGGCGATCACCGCCGCGGCGACCGCCGCCGACGCCGTCCGGGCCACCAAGCGCGCGGGCGCCGGCTACGCCGTCCTCAACGCGGTCCTCGCCCTGCTGCTCCTGCTGGTCCTCGCGCCCGTGCTGCTCGTCGTCGCGCTGGTCGTGAAGCTCGACGGCGGCCCGGTCCTGTTCCGCCAGACCCGCGTCGGCAAGGACGGCACCGAGTTCTCCATGCTCAAGTTCCGCTCCATGTGCGTCGACGCCGAGGCCCGCCTCGCCGCCCTGCGCGACCGCAACGAGGCCGCCGGCCCGCTGTTCAAGATGGCCATCGACCCCCGCGTCACCGGCCCCGGACGCGTCCTGCGCAAGTTCTCCCTCGACGAGCTGCCCCAGCTGTTCAACGTCGTCGGCGGGACGATGGCGCTGGTCGGGCCGCGCCCGGCGCTGGCCCGCGAGGTCGCCGAGTACTGCCCGCTGGCCCAGCGCCGGCTCGCCGTGAAGCCGGGACTCACCGGACTGTGGCAGGTCTCGGGCCGCAGCAACCTGTCCTGGGACGAGTCGATCCGGCTCGACGCCGAGTACGTCGACTGCTGGTCCCCGCTGCTCGACCTGAGCATCCTGTTCCGCACCGCGGGCGCCGTCATCCGCGGCGGCGGCGCCTACTGAGCCGGGTCATGGCGTGCGTCACGCCGGGTGGTCTTGACCCCGACGCGACGTCGGAGTTTCGAATCGAGCGCATGACGACCTCACCCGCGACGACGCGCCCGTCCACCCTGATCACTGTCGAGGAGTTCTTCGGCCCGCCCACCCGCAGTAGTGCCCGGATCTCCCCCGACGGCACGAAGGTCGCCTACCTCGCCCCGTGGCGGGACCGGCTCAACGTGTTCGTCCGCGACCTGGACGGTGACTGGCCCGAGACCGACGCCGCGGACGACCCGGCCGCCCTGCGCGTCACGTCCGACGACCGCCGCAGCATCGAGACGTTCCTCTGGACCGCCGACTCGAAGTTCCTGCTGTTCACCCAGGACACCGACGGCGACGAGAACGCCCACCTGCACCGGGTCGACCTGACCCGCCCCGACGAGCCCGCGGTCGACCTCACCCCGGTCGACGGGGCGCGCGTGGTCAGCATCCAGTTCTCCGCCGACCGGCCCGGGACGGTGTACCTCGAGCTCAACGCCCGTCGCCCCGAGCTGATGGACCTGCACGAGCTCGACCTCGACACCGGAAAGCTCACGGTGCTCGCCGAGAACCCGGGTGACGTCATGCGGTGGGTGCGCACGCCGACCGGCCGCGTCCTCGCGTTCACCATCACCGACGACGGCACGCACCTGCTGTTCGAGCGGACCACCGGCACGCCCCGCCTGGTCAGCCGGTTCTCCGGTCACGACCACATCTTCGGCGTCTCCCCCTGCGTGCCCACACCGGACGGGAACGGGCTGTGGATCGGGTCGTCGCGCGGGTCGGACCGCACCCGGCTGGTCCGGCTCGACCTCGACACCGGCGAGGAGCTCGGGGTGGACAGCCACCCGGTGTTCGACCTGGACACCCCGCGCCCGGAGGCCGACCCGCGGTTCCCGTCGTCGCTGATCGTGCACCCGGGCACCGGGGAGCTGCTCGGCGCCCGCTACCTCGGCGCCCGCCAGGAGATCCACCCGCTCGACCCGCACTTCGCCGCGGTGCTGCCACGGCTGGCCGAGCTGTCCGACGGAGACCTGGCCCACGTGTCGTCGGACGCGACGGGCCGGCGGTGGGTCGTGGACTTCACCCACGACCGCGACCACCGGGCCACCTGGTCCTACGACCACACCACCGGGCTCGCGCGCCGGCTGTTCCGGCCGTTCCCGCACCTCGACCCGTCCGCGCTGGCGCCGGTCACCCCGATCACGATCCCCGCGCGCGACGGGATCGACCTGCCGCTGCACCTCACCCTGCCCCTCGGCGTCGAGCACCGGGACCTGCCGACGGTGGTGCTGCTGCACGGCGGGCCCTGGTACCGCGACAGCTGGACCTACGACCCGGAGGTGCAGCTGCTGGCCAACCGCGGCTACGCGGTGCTGCAGGTCAACTTCCGCGGCTCGATGGGCTACGGCAAGGCCCACACCCGGGCCGCGATCGGCCAGTTCGCCGGCCGGATGCACGACGACGTCATCGACGCCCTGGACTGGGCCATCGCCCAGGGCTACACCGACCGCGACCGGGTCGCGATCTACGGCAGCTCCTACGGCGGGTACGCGGCCCTGGTCGGCGCCGCGTTCACCCCGGACCGGTTCGCCGCCGCGATCAGCTACACCGGCATGTCCGACCTCGTCGACCTGAGCGAGCGGGCCGTCCCGTTCGTCCGGCGCCTGCTCGTCAACAGCTACGGCCGCTACATGGGCGACCCGGACGTCCCGGAGCAGAAGGCCGACATGGCCGCCCGTTCCCCGATCACCCGGGTCGACGACATCACCGCACCGGTGCTGCTCGTGCACGGCGCGAACGACCTGCGGGTCCACCGCAGCAACTCCGACCGGGTCTTCGAGGCCCTGCAGGCCCGGGGCGTCGAGGTGGAGTACCTGCTCAACGAGCGCGAGGGCCACTGGTTCATCAACCCGGACAGCAACATCGAGCTCTACCGCACGATGGAGCGGTTCCTGGCCCGCCACCTCGGCGGGCGCACCGCGGACGAGGGCTGAGCGGTGCCCTACCTGCTGCTCGCCGGCGCGATCGTCCTCGAGGTGATGGCGACGATCAGCCTGCGCCTCTCGGACGGCTTCACCCGGCTCGTCCCCTCGATCCTCGTGGTGATCGGCTACCTCGGCGCCTTCGGCCTGCTGTCCCAGGTCCTGAAGGCCGGGGTGCCGGTCGGGGTCGCCTATGGGATCTGGGCCGCCGCCGGCGTCGCGCTGGTCGCGATCATCGGTGCGGTCTTCCTCGGCGATGGCCTGACCCCGGTGCAGATGGGCGGCATCGGGCTGGTCATCGCCGGGGTACTGGCCCTGGAGCTCGGGGCCGCCCACTGACGGGTCGGTCGGGATGACGTTCCGTCCGGTTGTGCACTCCGGTGTCCGTTTCCTCCTACAGCTCCTGTGAGCGGGCCGTCCGGCCCGCGGGACGGAGGGGGATCCCGTGCGACGACAGACCGTGACGTACGTGTTCGCCGCCGTGCTGCTGTACACAGCGGCCGGCTGCGGCACCACCGGCCCACCACCGGAGGACCCGGCGAACGCGGTGGCGATCGCCGTCCAGAGCAACGCCGCCGCGCTCGCCCCGGACCTGGGCGACGCGCTGCGCGCGGACCTCGCCCGCCGGGCCGCGGACCCCGAGACCGACGACGTCGTGGTCCACGTGGTGTCCGGACGCGACCGCGTCGAGACGGTCGACCTCGAACCCCGCCGCCCGAACGGCCACGTCGAACGGGGCACCGAGCGGATCCACGCCCTCGTCGACGACCGCCTCGCCGAGCTCGACGCGGCGATCCACCGCGCAGGGACGAGCGGCGACGTCGACGACCCGCTGGCCGCGCTGGCCACGGCCGGGCGCACCGGCGCGGGCACCGTCGTCCTGCTCTCGGCCGGGGTCACCGGGACCGACCCGATCGACCAGCGCGTCTACGGCTGGGACCGCGACCCCGGCGCCCTCGCCGCCGACCTGCGCGACCGCCGGCTGCTGCCGGACCTGACCGGCCGCGACGTCGTCCTCGGTGGACTGGGCCGCACCACCGGGGACCAGCCTCCGCTGGGACTGCGGGAGCAGGCGGCGCTGCGCGAGCAGTGGACGGCGATCTGCGCGGCGACCGGGGCGGCCGCCTGCACCGTCGACGACGGGATCCGCCCACCCTCGCCACCGGAGTCCACGGTGGACACCCCGCCGGTCCCGCCGCTGCCGGTCGTCACCACCGCGGGCGGGTCCGGCGGCGGACCGGTGACCTGGGAGGTCCCCGCCCCGCTGCTGTTCCGCCCGGACAGCTGCGCGCTGCTCGACCCGGCGGCGGCGACCCGGCTGCTCACCCCGCTGGTGGAGCAGCTGGCCGGACAGCCGGACCATCGCACGGTGTCGGTCTCGGGGCGGGCCGCGCCGGTCGGCACCGGTGACGGCATCGCGCTCTCCCGCTGCCGCGCCGAGGCGGCCGCCGGGATCCTGCGCGACGCCGGCGTCCCCGACTCCGCGATCGGTGAGGTGCGTGGCGACGGCAGCGCCCTCGACCCGCCGGAGGCGTCGCAGGGCCCCGACGGCCGTCCCGACCCCGCGAAGCTCGCCGCGCTGCGCCGCGTGGTGTTCACCTTGACGTCCACGGAGGAGGCCTGATCATGACGACCACCACCAGTCCGGCCACGAGCCGGCTGCGCCGCCGCCGCGACGACGAGCTGACCGGCACCGACCACGACCTGGCCCGGGTCGTACGCGACCCGCGCGGCGGCGTCACCACGGTCGCCGCGCTCGCCGAGGACGCCGGCACCCTGCGCCGTGCCGTGCTCGCGGAGTCGGCCGCCGGCACCCGCCGCCACGATCGGATCTCCCGCGGGCAACGGTTCTGGCTGCACGTCCTGCCGGCGATCGATGGCCTGGTCCTGTTCTGGTTCATGACCAGCGTGCTGAACGTCGACCCGCGCCGCCCCGGGATCCTGCTGCTGGTCGCCGTCGTGCTCGCGTTGCTCGGGACGATCGCGGTCGCGGCCTGGACCGCGGCCGTCGGCCACGCGCTGCGCCGCTTCAAGTCCGACCACGGCGACCTCGAGTGGACCGCGCTGGACGGCGTCGTGCGTGGCATGCTCGCCCTGACCGCCGTGGCGGTCACACTGCTCGGTGTCCTGATGTACCTCCGGGTGTACGAGGAGGTGTTCCAGGCGACCGGTGTCGGCGGCCTGATCCCGGCCGTCGTCGCGCTGGTGCTGGCGGTCGCCGTCGTCCTGGTCAACGTCTTCGTGCTGCAGCTGACGTTCGCCGACGGCTCGCACCGGACCACCGAGCTCGACCGACTGGCCGGTGTCGTCGGGCCGCACCTGCGCCGCCGCGAGCGCGCTCTGCGGCGCGCCGCGCGGCTCGAGGCGCGGATCGAGGCCGCCTCCGCGGCCACCGACCGCATCGCGGGCCGCCGGCCCTGACGGGCGGGCACCGGATCGGCCCCGGCACGCCACCCGGAACGATCTGTTGCGCAGAGTGAAACCGTGGTGCACTGAGGAATACGATCGCCCGTATCGAGGTCCGCATCGCAGGCGGACCCGCGCGCGAGAGAGGTGGGTGCCCATGAGCGTGGATCCGGCAGTGGGGCCGGGCGAACCGGCGTCGCGGGAGCGACGTGACCCGCCGTCGAACGTACTGCAGCGCGGCCTGCTCGTGCTCGAGGCGGTGGCGCGCGGCACCAACCGCAAAGGCGTCGGCGTCACCGCGATCTCGACCGAGACCGGTCTCGACAAGTCGACCGCGTCGCGGTTGCTGGCCCAGCTGCGCGATGCGGGATACGTCCGACAGGACGGGTACCGGCGCTACCGGCTGACGGCCAAGCTCAGCGAGCTCGGGGCGGGCTACTCCGACGTCGAGGACCTGCGCATCGTCGCCCGCCGGCACCTCGAGGTGATGCACGAGCGGTTCGACGAGGAGATCCACCTCGCCGTGCTCGACGGCGGCCTCATGACCTTCATCGACTACATCGCCTCGTCCCAGCTGGTCCGGTCGCACCTGACCGGCCGGCAGCGCCCCGTGCACGAGACGGCGGCGGGGCTCGCCATCCTGGCGCACCTGCCGCACGAGACCCGGGTCGAGATGCTGCGCCTGTCGGCGCAGAGCGAGGGCCAGGTGCTGTCCGACGAGCAGATGCGGACCACGCTGGCCGAGCTCGACGGGGCGCGGGAGCGGGGATGGGCCGGTTTCGACCGGGGCGACGACGTCATCCGCTACGCCAGCGCGGTGTTCGCCGCGGACGGCGAGCCGGTCGCAGCCGCGTGCATCTCCGGACCCAGCTTCCGCCTGTCACCGCAGGGCGACGCCGTGGCGGCCGCGGTGATCGAGGCGGCCGCCGCCACGTCCCAGGACCTCGCTGGAAAGGAGACTCACTGAATAAAACACTGTTGCGTTCAGTGAGAGAGATTTGTACGGTCGTGAGGGCCGCCGACGAGGGCGGCCGTCACGACGGGTGGCGCCCGCTCGCCCGGTGAGGAGAGCGTGTCGATGCTCGTGCCGGTGGCAGTTGCTCCGACCGCGCCCGACGTCTTCGTCCGTGCGATCGAGGACGGCGGGGGCCGCTACGAGCCCGACCCGGCGCGGGCACGGGGACTGCAGTGGCTCGGGAAGAACCCCGCCGAACTGCGTCGCCTTCTGGCCGAGTGCCCCGGGATCGAGTGGGTGCAGCTGTCGGGGGCCGGGGTGGACACCTGGGCGGCGGACGGGTTCCTGTCCGACGGCCGCACCTGGACCAGCGCCAAGGGCGCCTACTCCGAGCCGGTCGCCGAGCACGCGCTGGCCCTCGTGCTCGCCCTGCTGCGGTCGCTCCCGACCAGGGTGCGGGCCACCTCCTGGGGAGCGCAGGCGGCGTGCACCCTGTACGACGCCCACGTCGTCGTCGTAGGCGGGTCCGGGGGGATCGGCCGGGAGCTGACCCGGCTCCTGCAGCCCTTCCGAGCCCGGATCTCGATCGCGCGAAGGACCCCGAAGACCGAGGACGAGCACCGTTTCGACGACCTGCCCACGCTCCTACCCCTCGCCGACGTCGTCGTCATCGCCTGCGCCCTGACCCCGCAGACCAGGAACCTGTTCGACGAGGCGATCCTCCGGGCGATGCCGGAGCACGCGATCCTCGTGAACATCGCGCGGGGACCGGTCGTCGACACCGACGCCCTCGTGCGGGTGCTCGACTCCGGACTGATCGCGGGCGCCGGCCTGGACGTGACCGACCCCGAGCCACTGCCCGACGGACACCCGCTCTGGGGCCGCACCGACTGCCTCATCACCCCGCACACCGCCGACACCCCGGAGATGATCCGGCCGCTGCTCGCCGGCCGGCTCCGGGAGAACGTCGCCCGCATGGTGCGCGGTGAGCCGCTGACCGGCGTCGTCGACCCGGACGCCGGCTACTGACGCCCCTCCCGCACTGCCCACCCCCTTTCCCGCGACGAAGCGGAGACACATCGTGAACAGTCCCGACCGTCCCTCACGGCGCCGCACGGGTTCCCGTCGGATCGCGATCACCCTGGCGACGGCGCTCACCGTCGCCGCCTGCGGTGGTGGCGGCGGTGCGCCGAGCGACACCCTGTCGATCGGCTACTCCTTCGCCACCGAGACCTTCGACCCCGTCTACGCCATCGCCGGCGCCCAGGGCAGCGCGCACATCGACGCGCTCTACGGCTCGCTGCTGGAGCGGGGCGAGGACCAGGAGCTGGCGCCCGGCATGGCCGAGTCGTGGGAGTGGACCGACCCCACCACGCTGGTCCTGCAGCTCCGCGACGGCATCACCTTCACCGACGGCGAGGCCTTCGACGCCGAGGCGGTCAAGACCTACTTCGAGTACTTCCGGGACGCGCCCGACGCGCCCTACGGCCGGCTGGACGCGGTGGAGGAGGTCGTGGTCGAGGACCCGACCACGGTCCGGCTCGACCTGAGCGCGCCGGACCCCACGCTCCTGCACTCCCTCGTCGGCCATGCGGGATCGGTACCCAGCCCACGTGCGATCGAGGCCGGTGACCTGGGCATCAACCCGGTCGGGGCCGGCCCGTACGTCCTCGACGAGGGCCGGACCACTCTGGACAGCGTCTACACCTACACGAGGAACCCGGACTACTGGAACGCCGAGGCGTTCGAGTTCGAGACCCTCGAGCTGCGGATCTACACCGACGCCAACGCCATGTACAACGCGCTTGTCTCCGGCCAGGCCGACGTCGGCTACGGCGACGCGTCCAACGTGGCCGCCGCCGAGGGCACCGACCTGGGGATCCACAGCCAGCCGCACAACGCGAACGGCATCCAGCTCTTCGACCTCGCCGGCGAGGAGTTCCCGCCGCTGGCCGACGTCCGGGTCCGCCAGGCGATGCAGATGGCCGTCGACCGGCAGGCGATCATCGACACGACGTTCCAGGGCCGCGGCCTGCCCAGCGTCCTGACCGCCACGCCGGGCAGCGGACCGGGCTACGACGAGTCCCTGCTGGACTTCTGGCCCTACGACCCCGACCGGGCGCGGAGCCTGCTCGCCGAGGCGGGCCAGGCCGACGGCTTCTCCTTCCAGGCCGTCACCCTCGCCAAGGACCAGCCGATGGCCGAGGCCGTGTCCGGCTACCTGGCCCAGGTCGGTATCACGATGGACCTGGTCGTGCGCCCGCCCGGCGAGACGGCGAACACCGACATCGGCGCCTACGCGGCAGCCGCCGCGGCGCGCGGCCTGTCCGACGGCTACGCGACCCCCGAGCTGCTCTACCTGGGCCCGGTCAAGGCCTCCAACCAGCGCGGCTACGAGGTCCCCGAGATCCGGGACCTCTACGAGGCGATGCTGGTGGCCCAGGGCGACGAGCAGGACCAGCTGATGCGCGACATCTCCCGGATCTCCGTCGAGGGCGCCTACAGCATCCAGGTCGGCTATGTCGACTCGCTCACCTACTACGACACCGAGGTCGTCGAGGGCGTCCACGTCCTGCCGGGCCACGGCGGGCCGTACATCCTGGACGGTCTGCGGCGCACGGACGTCACGTGATCCGGTACGCCCTCCGGCGGCTCGCGTACTCCGTCCCGATGCTGTTCGGGCTCGCCTCGCTGGTGTTCGTCCTGCTCAACGCGCTGCCGAACGACATCGCCGAGCGGCGGGCGGGAGAGGAGGCCTCGCCGGAGGCGATCGCGGCGATCCGGGCGGACCTGGGACTGGACCGCCCACTCACCGAGCGGTACTGGGAGTGGGTGACCGCGGTCCTCACCGGGGACTTCGGGGTCTCCTGGCACAACGGCCAGTCGGTCCTGACCGGGATCGTCCAGACCGCGCCGATCACGCTGTCCATGGTGGTGCTGTCGCTGGTCGTCGCCCTGGTGATCGGCGTCCCGATCGGGGCCCTGGCCGCCACCCGTGGCGGGCTGGCCGACCGGGGTCTGGTCGGGGCGACCGTGGTGGCCATGGCGGTCCCGAACTTCTGGCTGGCTCTGGTCCTGGTGCTCTTCTTCGCGCTGTCGATGGGCTGGTTCCCGGCGACCGGCTACGTCGACCTGTCCGCCTCGCCGGGCGAGTGGCTGCGCCACCTCGTGCTGCCGGTGGCGGCCGTCGCCACCGTGTCCATCTCGGTCATCGCCCGGCAGACGCGCTCGGCGATGCTGGAGAACCTCGGCCGGGACTACGTGCGGACGCTGCGCGCGGCCGGCGTCGACGAGCGGTCCGTGGTCTACAAGCACGTGCTCAAGAACGCCGCCACACCGGTGCTGACCACGTTCGGCATCCAGTTCGTGGCCCTGTCCGGAGGTTCGATCATCGTCGAGCAGGTCTTCGCCGTGCCCGGCCTGGGCCAGCACACCCTCACCGCACTCGCCCGCGGCGACGTGCCGGTGGTGCTCGGGATCCTCGTCCTGACCGCCGCGGCGGTCGTCGTGATCAACCTGGCGGTGGACCTGATGAACGCCGCGGTCAACCCGAAGGTGAGGCTATGAGCACCGACGTCACCGCGGCCGCGCCCCCGGGCGGGGCCCCCGGCGCGGGACCACCGCGGCGCACCGGAGGCGGCATCGCCTGGTTGCTGCGCCGCCCCGGGATCCTCGCCTGCCTGATCTGGATCGGGCTGGTCTTCGTGGCCAGCAGCGTGGCCCGGCTCTTCTCGCTCGGGAACCCGCTGGAGCAGGACCTCGGCAACGCCCTGGCCGGCCCGAGCGCCGCGCACCCGCTGGGCACCGACCAGCTCGGCCGCGACGTGTTGGACCGGCTGCTCTTCGGTGGCTGGGAGACGCTGCTCAGCGCGTGGCTGGCGGTGGTGATCGCGGTCGTGCTCGGTACCGCGCTCGGGCTGCTCGCCGGCTACGTCGGCGGGGCGGTCGACACCGTCACCAGCTGGGTCCAGGACATCCTGATCACGCTGCCCACGATCCTCGTGCTGCTGGCGGTGGCCACGGTCCTGGGCAACGACATCTGGGCCGCGATGACGGTGCTCGGCGTCCTGATGTCGGCGACCTTCATCCGCCTCGTCCGCTCACTGACCGTGTCGGTCCGCGAGGAGCTCTACGTCGACGCGGCCCGGGTGTCCGGGCTCTCCGGCGCCCGGATCCTGGGCCGCCACATCCTGCCCAACGCCGTCGGCCCGGTGTTCATCCAGGGCTCGGCCGCCCTCGGCACCGCGGTCGTGGTGCAGGCCGGACTCGGGTTCCTCGGTCTCGGCGCCCCGCCGCCGTACCCGAGCTGGGGCGGCATGATCTCCGAGGCGGCGACCTCGATCAGCCTGCAGCCGTGGCTGCTCGTCCCGTCCGGGCTGATGATCGTGCTGACCGTCCTGGCGCTGAACCTGCTCGGCGACTACCTACGCGACGAGATGTACGCGGCCCGCCAGGGCCGCGGCGGGGCGACGCAGCCCTCGCGACGGCAGCGCCGCGCGGCCGATGCCCTGGCCGCCCGCGAGGTCGCGGAACCGACCGTCGACGACGGGTCAGCGGGCGCCGTGCTGCGGGTGCGGGACCTGCGGGTGTCGTTCCCGCACGACGACGGCTTCGTCGACGTCGTCTCGGGCGTCGACCTGCACATCGGTGCCGGCGAGACGGTCGGTCTGGTCGGCGAGTCGGGCTGCGGGAAGACCATGACCGGGCTCAGCCTGCTGGGCCTGGTCCCCTCGCCGGGCGTGGTGAGCGGGTACATCGAGATCGACGGACGGCGGGTGTCCACCCACGACGGCTCGTTCGCCGGGCGGCGTGGACGCGAGGTCGCGCTGATCTCCCAAGAACCCATGGTCGCCCTCGACCCCGTGTTCACCGTCGGGAGCCTGATGGACGAGGTCCTGCGCGGCCACGGGTACGACCGGGCGGGTGCCCGGACCCGGGCGGCCGAACTGCTGGAGCTGGTCGGGATCCCGCGGATCGAGGCGGTCCTGCGGTCCTACCCGCACCAGCTCTCCGGCGGGATGGCCCAGCGGGTCTCGATCGCGATCGCGCTGGCCGGGGAGCCCCGGTTGCTGATCGCCGACGAGCCGACCACCGCCCTGGACGTCACGGTCCAGGCCGAGATCCTCGAGCTGCTGCGCAGGCTGCAGGCCGACCTCGGGATGGCGTTGCTGTTCATCACCCACGACCTCGGTGTCGTCGCCGACATCTGCACGCGCACCGTCGTGATGTACGCCGGTGAGGTCGTCGAGCAGGCCCCGGTCGAGGACCTGTTCGACTCGCCGCGCCACCCGTACTCCGGCGCGCTGCTCGCCGCGACCCCGCAGGTCGACGACGACCACGACCCGGTCGGCATCCGCGGCGTCGTCCCGCCACCCGGCCGGTGGCCGGAGCACTGCCGGTTCGCAGGCCGGTGCTCGTTCGCCACCGACACCTGCCGGTCCGGGCCCGCGGTCCTGCGCCCGGCCGGTCCGGACCGGGTGCACCGGTGCGTGCGCTCCGAGGAACTGTTCGACGAACGGGGAGACGTGCGGCCCCGACGGCAGCCGGCCCCCGCACCTGTGGAGGTGAGCTCGTGACGACCGGCCCCGAACCCCTGCTCGACATCCGCGACCTCTCGGTCGAGTACCGCCTGTCCCGGCGCGAGACGCTGCGCGCCGTGCACGGCGTCGACCTCGACGTGCACGCCGGCGAGACCGTCGGGCTGGTCGGCGAGTCCGGCTCGGGCAAGTCGACGATCGGGCGCGCGGTCCTCGGCCTCACACCCCCGGCGTCGGGCTCGATCCGGTTCGACGGCCAGGAGATCGCCGGGTTGCGCGGGCGTCAGCGGGCCCGGCTGGCCCGGGATCTGCAGGTGGTGTTCCAGGACCCGCTGAGCTCGCTCAACCCCTCGATGAAGGTCGGGGACCTGTTGCAGGAACCGATCCGGGTGGTGCGGCGGATCTCGCGCGGCGAGGCGGCGGAGATCGCCGGCGACCTGCTCGAGCGGGTCTCGCTTCCGCGCGACGCGGCCTCGCGCTACCCCGGCGCGTTCTCCGGCGGGCAGCGGCAGCGGATCGCGATCGCGCGGGCCCTGTCGATCGACGCCCGGCTCATCGTCTGCGACGAGTCGGTCAGCGCCCTGGACGTCTCGACGCAGGCCTCGATCCTGTCGCTGCTGCGGCGCCTGCAGCGCGAGCTGGGCGTCGCCTACCTGTTCGTGTCGCACGACATCGCCGTGGTGCGCAACGTGTCGCGGCGGGTCGTGGTGCTCTACAAGGGCCGGGTGATGGAACGCGGCCCGACCGCGGAGATCGTCGACCGGCCCTACCACCCCTACACGCGGACCCTGCTCGACGCGATCCCGATCCCCGACCCGCGCGGGCAGCGGGAGCGGCGCGCCCGGCGCCTGGCGTCCCGGGTCCGGAGCCCGGGCGGCACCGCCGCCGGGGGCGCGGCCGGCGCGGGATGCCCGTTCGCCGCCCGCTGCGCCTTCGTCCAGGACGTCTGCCGCACCCGCGCCCCGGTCCCGATCCCGATCGGGGCCCGGCAGGTCGCCTGCCACATGTACGACCCGGCCTCCGGCCACCCCCGGGCCGGGGAGATCGCGACGGGCGGCTGGGACGACCCCCTCGCCCGGGAGCCGGGACCGGCCCCGGACCGGCAGCCCGCCGGCACCACCAGGCACGACGGAGGATGAGGACAACGATGCAGATCCAGCTCGACCGCGGCGGTCTCGAGGCGTTGACACCCGAGTGGACCGGCGACCGCGACGAGAACGGTCGCCCGCTCGTCAGCGACTCCGTGATCGACCGGCTCCGCGGCATCTCGACCGAGCAGGCCTGGAAGCCGATGAAGCACGCCGGCTACGTGCGCCAGTTCGTCGGCGACTGGTGCCAGACCCGGCCGGGCCAGCACCTGATCGGGCGCGCGGTCACCGCCCAGTACGTCCCGCACCGGCCCGACTTCGACGCCGTCGTGCTGGAGTTCGCGCGGGCACGCGGCTGGGCCGCGGACGGGATCGTCAAGCAGAACTGGTGGGCCGTCGAGGCCCTGGTCTCCGGTGACGTCATGGTCGTGGACATGTTCGGCAAGATCGAACACGGCACGTTCATCGGGGACAACCTGGCGACCGCGGTGGCCAGCCGCACCGCCGGCGGCGGCGCCGTGATCGACGGCGGCATCCGCGACGAGACCGGCATCGCGGAGCTGGAGTCGACGAACGTGTTCCATCGCGGCGCGCACCCGACCGGCATCGCCGACGTGACGATGGCCGGGCTGAACGTGCCGGTGCGCGTCGGCGGTGTGACGGTGCTGCCCGGCGACATCGTCATCGGCACCCCGACCGGCGTCATCTTCGTGCCGCCCCACCTGGCCGAGACCGTGGCGCAGCACAGCGAGGACACCCGCCTGCGCGACGCGTTCGGCAAGTCCCGGCTGGCCGAACGCGTCTACACCAGTGCCCAGATCGACATCGGGACCTGGGACGCCGAGATCCAGGCCGACTTCGACACCTGGCGGCTCACCCACCGGTGACCGCACCGGCACCCGACACGACACCGCGACACCGCGACCACACGGGAGGACCCCCATGACCGAGGTCGGACTCGAGGACCGGATCAACACCGGGACCCGCTCCAGCGACCTGCGCATCACCGACATGCGCATCGCCAAGCTGGACGGCGTGCCGATGAAGCACACGATCATCCGCCTGGACACCAACCAGGGGATCACCGGCTGGGGTGAGGTGCGCGACCAGGCGAGCGCGCACTTCGCCCTCATGCTCAAGTCCCGCCTGGTCGGGGAGAACCCCTGCAACGTCGAGAAGGTCTTCCGCACGATCCGCCAGTTCGGCGGGCACGGCCGGCAGGGCGGCGGAGTCTCGGGCGTCGAGATGGCCCTGATGGACCTGGCCGGAAAGGCCTACGACGTCCCCGCCTACATGCTCGCCGGCGGCAAGTACCGCGACCGGGTCCTCGTCTACGCCGACACCCCGGCCCGCAAGGACCCCGACGAGATGGGCAAGGTCCTGCTCGAGCGCATGGAGCGCGGCTTCCGGATGCTCAAGATGGACGTGGGCCTGTCGCTGCTGTGGGACGTGCCGGGCGCGGTCATCGCGAGCGAGCACGAGCGCGCCCGCAAGCCCAAGGACCGGCCGTACACGATGCACCCCTTCACCGGAGTCCACATCACACAGAAGGGCATTGAGCACCTGGTCGACTACGTCGCGCGGGTGCGCGAGATCATCGGCGACGAGATGCCGGTCGCGGCCGACCACTTCGGCTACATGGACGTCGAGTCGGCCATCCGGCTCGGCCGCGCCCTGGAGCCGTTCGGTCTGGAGTGGCTCGAGGACCTGATCCCGTGGCAGTTCACCGAGCAGTGGCGCCAGATCACCGACGCGGTCGCGGTCCCGACCTGCACCGGGGAGGACATCTACCTCGCCGAGAACTTCAAGCCGCTGCTGGACCGGCAGGCGATCCGCGTCGCCCACCCGGACCCCGCGAGCGCGGGCGGCATCCTGGAGACCAAGCGGATCGCCGACCTGGCCCAGACCTACGGCGTCCCGACGGCGTTGCACCTGGCGGCCACCCCGATCGCCACGATGGCCTGCGTCGCGATCGGCGCGGCCTCGGAGACCTTCTACGCCCTGGAGCACCACGCTGCCGACGTGCCGGAATGGTCCAACCTGGTCACCGGCCTCCCGAACCCGATCATTCAGGACGGCTACATCGCCGTGCCGGAGGCGCCCGGGCTCGGCTTCGGTGACATCGACGAAGACGCGTTCCGGGCCGCCCTGGACCCGCGCGACCCCTCATACTTCGCAGACACGAGCATGTGGGACGACGACTGGAGCTACGACCGCCAGTGGGGATGACACACGACGGGGCCGGGGTCGTCACGCTCGGCGAGACGATGGCGCTGCTGACCCCGGACGGCCGGCTGGTGGCCGGTTCGTCGTTGCGGGTCGGGATCGGCGGCGCCGAGTCGAACACGGCGATCGGGCTGGCCCGGCTGGGCTGTGACGCCACCTGGATCGGCCGGGTGGGCGACGACGACCTCGGCACGGCCGTGCTGCGCGAGATCCGCGCCGAGGGGGTGCGGGTGCTGGCCGACCGCGACCCGGAGGCCCCCACCGGCGTCATGCTCAAGGAGATGCGCGGCGGGCGTCCGCGGCGGGTGCGCTACTACCGCTCCACCAGCGCCGCCGCCCGGTGGCGGCCCGACGACCTCGACGGGGTCGCCGACCGGATCGCCGGGGCGAGGGTGCTGCACCTGACCGGCATCACGCCCGCACTCGGCCCGGGGCCGCTCGAGGTGGTGCGCCGGGCGATCACGATCGCCCGGCGGGCCGGCGTCGAGGTGACGCTCGACGTCAACCACCGGCGTGCACTGTGGACCGACGAGCGGGCCCGCGAGGTGCTGGCCGGCCTGTTGCCCGACGTCGGTGTGCTGCTCGCCGGCGCGGAAGAGGCCGCGATGCTGCTCGGCCGGGCGGACGGCGCGGAGACCGTCGAGCGGGGTACCGAGCTCGCGGCCGGGCTGGCCGGCCTCGGCCCGCCGACGGTCGTGGTGAAGCTCGGCGAGCTGGGCGCGGTCGCGGACGGGGAGGGCGGACCGCTGCACTTGCCGACCCGCCCGGTGGAGGTCGTCGACCCGGTCGGGGCCGGGGACGCGTTCGCCGCGGGGCTGCTCGCCGCCCGCCTCGACGGGCTCTCGGCTGCGGAGCAGATCGCGCTCGGCAACGCGTGCGGCGGTGCGGTGTGCCGCGAGCCCGGTGACTGGGAAGGGCTCCCGACCCGCGAGGATCTCGCTCGTGGCGGGGTCGGCGACGCCGCCATCGTGCGGTGAGCGGCGGACCACGCACCGACCTCACAGCTCCCCGGCTACCGTCCGGTCCAATCGGACGAATCGACCACCGAGGAGCCAGATGACGCGGAAGGTGTGGTACCTAGTCGGCGCGGGGGTGCTGCTGGCGGTCCTGGTCGTCGCGGCCCCGTTCGTCTACGCCCGCTGGATCGCACCGGAGGCGGCCGCACCGCTGGCGGTGGGCGCGGGATCCGGCGCGGCGGTCGAGGAGCTGGCGGGCGCGTACACCGCCGGGCCGGGATCGGAGGCCGGCTACCGGGTCGGCGAGCTGCTGTTCGGCCAGCGCGTCGACGCGGTCGGCCGCACCTCCGACGTCTCCGGCACCGTCGAGATGTCCGGCACCCAGGTCACCTCCGGCGACGTCACGGTCCAGATGGGCACCGTGACCAGTGACGACGGCCGCCGCGACGAGTACTTCCTCGGCCGCCTCATGGAGACCGAGACCCACCCGACGTCGGAGTTCACCCTGACCGGTCCGCTGGAGCTGGGTCCGGAGTTCGCCGACGGCACCCCGGCCGAGGTCACCGCGGCCGGCACGCTCACGGTGAAGGACGTGACCCGCGAGGTCGAGTTCCCGCTCACCGCGGTGCGCGACGGCGCGGACATCCAGGTCTCCGGTGCGATCCCGCTGACGTTCACCGACGTCGGCATCGAGCCGCCCGCCTTCGGTGACGTCGTGACGGTGGACGACACGGGCGAGGTCGAGTTCCTGCTGGCCCTGACGCCGACGGGCTGAGCCGGCGTCACCCCACGAGCTGGGTGGCGACCCGTGGTGGTGGTCGTTGTGCCGGGATCCGCCCGACCAGGTCCGGGCGCTGCAGCATGTTGCGCCGCGGCCCGCCCGGCACCCAGGGCGGGGGATGGAACAGCGGGAACCCGCCCTCCATCGTGATCACCCAGTCCCCCTTGTGGATCAGCGTGTGGTGCTGGGAGCACAGCAGCACCAGGTTGTCGAGGTCGGTGCAGCCGCCGTGGGCCCAGTGCCGCACATGATGGGCGACACACCACTGCGGCGGGGCATCGCAACCGGGGAACGCGCACCCGCCGTCGCGCTGGGCCAGCGCCCGACGCTGGGCCCGGTTCGCGCACCGCTTCTCCCGGCCCACGAACAACGGCTCCCCGGTCGAGGCGAGCACGATCGGCACCATCCGCGCATCACAGGCCAGCCGCAACGCCGCCTCGGCATCGATCGCCGCCCGCAACGTCCCGTCCCCGAACCCGATCAGCGCCCCACCCTCGCGCGTCACGAGGGTCTCCAGGGGCACGGTGACCGTCACCTGCACCGCCTGACCGGCCTCCACACCCAGCGCGCCGGTGGCGAGCATCCGGCGGGCCAGCTCGACCAGCCCGTCGGCGGTGCGTTCGGCTGCCGAGCGCGGATCGCGCTCGCCCGGCTCGTGCCCGGCGTGCTCCCCGTCGGCGCAGCAGTCGTCCTGAACAGGGACGGTCGGGCACGGCGCGGTCAGCGGCGACAGTGCGCTGCGGATGATCGCGGCGGACTCGCGGTCGAAGAAGCCGCGCGCCTCGAACCCCTCCCCCAGTGAGCGCAGGGTCAACTTGTTGCGGGTCGGCTTGGGTTCGCGCGGCCGGGCGCCGTCGGGGTCGAGCAGCGCCAGGGCGTGGCGGCCCAGGCGGCGCACCGCATCGGGGTCCAGGCACCGGGCGTGCCCGGTCAGGTCGGCCTCCAGCGGGGCCCGGCGCTCGTCGAGGTGCGGGGGCAGCGCGGCCAGCACGGCCTGGATCTCGCGCACGTGCTCCGGGGTCAGCGCGCCCTCGGCGACCGCGGCGGCCAGCACTGGCAGATCCGGCTCCAACGCCTCCCCGCTCACCTGCCGGCGCGGGGCCAGCTGTTCGGCCGCCTTCACCCGCGACCGGGCGGTGGAGCGGGACACGTTCTGCACCGACCGCACCAGATCCGGCAGATCCCGATAGCCCTTGGCCTCGGCCAGCCCGCGCGAACGCGCCTCCCCGATCAGCTCGACCAGCTGCGCGAACGTCTCGTTGATCTCACCCTGGGCGGCCTCGATACCGACGAGAAGCTCGTCGTCGGTGGCCTGCCAGGCGGGGGTCATGTGTCCGATTCTAGTCGAACACACGTTCCCCTCTAGTAATGAGCGACCACCGGTCGCATATCGGCGACGAGCGGCGAAGCCGGAGTCGGGCAGGAACGCCCCGCCGGCCTCGAACCTGGGCTCGAACTCGTCAGATACGTTCGATGCGGTCGGCCTGCGGACCCCGGTCGCTCTGACGCACCGCGAACCGGACCCGGTCACCCTTCTGCAGCGGCTCCGACCCCATGATCACGGACACGTGGGCGAAGAGATCCTCGCCGCCTGCGTCCGGGGTGATGAAGCCGAAGCCGCGGTCGCCGTCGTAGCGCGCGACGACGCCCTCGCCTCCTCGTACGGGAACGTCCCGCGCCGCCGGCCCCGCGGCCGCGGCAGGCGCCGACCGCCGCGGCGCCTGCCGGGGCTCGCGGACCAGGTGCGTCGCGGGCCTGCGGGCCCTTGAGTGCACTGGCCACCTCGTAGGCGACGCGGTCGCCCTCGGCGAGCCACGTCAGCCCCTCGGCCAGGGCCCGGGCGTGGACGAAGACGTCCCCGTCGCCGGAGTCGGGGGTGATGAAGCCGAAGCCCTTGTCCTCGTCGTACCAGGCCACCGTGCCGTCGGCGCCGTCCGGGCCGTCCGCAGCGGGTGCGCCGGCGCCCGCTCCCAGCGGGATCACGTGCCCGGCCTGCGGGCCGCGCTCGCCGTCGACGATCAGGAAGGCCACCCGCTGCCCCTCGGTGACCACGCCGCCGGTCACGATGGCGGAGCTGTGCACGAAGATGTCGGCGCCGCCGTCGTCCGGCGACGCGAAGCCGTACCCCTTGCCCGGCTCGTACCAGTTGACGGTGCCGAGCAGACCCACGGCGCTGTCGGCCGCCTCGGCCGTGACGCGCACTCGCAGCGCCTGGGGCCCGCGGTCGTTCTCGCCGACCTCGAACTCGACGACCTGGCCCTCGCGGAGCACGGCCGCGCCGCCGCCCCCGACGATCTCGGAGGCGTGCACGAACACGTCCGGCGAGTCGTCCTCGGGCGCGAGGAAGCCGAACCCCCGGTCGGCGTCGAACTAACGGACGGTCCCCTGCGGCATCGAAGACTCCAAGTCGAGAGGGCGGGTACTGGCCACAGTCTCTCCGACGGGCCTCGCGGTCCGTCGGGCCGGGCCCACGGGCGGGCGGTGCGGAGCCGGGGGCGGGCTGCTGGTCCACCTGGCGACACGCCGAGCTCCGCGTTCCTGGCCGCTCCCCGGCCGTGTCACACGGTGACGTCGTCCCGCTTCAGGACGTCGTCCAGATGCGCGGCGATCGCCGACGCCGCGGCCCGATTGTCCGGGTCGGCCATCTCGTGCAGGTCGAAGAGCGCAGCCGAGAGGCGTGACCCGCACAGCCAGTCGAAGAGGGCGGGCGTACCGGACCACCGGTGCAGGCGCTCCATCCGGGTGCCGTAGAAGGACAGCAGATCGCGCGCGGCACGCGGGTTCGGCGCCGGAGGGGCCAGCGCATTGCGGGTGGTGTCGTCGAGATCGAGGGCCTCCAGCTTCGCGATGACCGCGGCGCTGGGTGCGACGAGGCACGGCAGCAGGGTCTGCACGGTGATCGCCCCGTCGGAGAAGACGGGCCGGGGTGGCTTCTGGGTGAGGCCGTCCGCGGAGCAGTCGATGTAGACGGTCCCGGGTGGCGTCGCGACGGTGCCGGCCTCGAGAACGACACCGGCGGAGTCGATGCGGCGCACGCGTCCCATCCGCACCACGTTCTCGATCCGTCGTAGCTGCTCGAGCTCGGTGGAGCTGACCGTCGCACAGCGGAAGGCGCTGGGGGTGACCGCGGGGTCGCGGCGGATGACCAGGCCCAGCTCCTCCAGTGCCGCGATCGCGTCGCCGACCGAGTCGTGTCCGTGCAGGCTCGTCAGCTCCCGGAACTGCGACACGGCGCCCTCGTGGCTGCGGTTGACCAGCCACGCGTCGCGCGGGGCGATCCACCTGATGCGGTCGGGGTCGACGCCCTGGTTCAGCAGCCACAGACAGGCGTCCAGGCCGGTCTTCCCGGCCCCGATGATGGTGAACCGCTCGGGCGCACCGCCGAGCTCGACGAGCTGGTTGACCGGAACGACCGGTACACCGTCCTCGACGTCGTAGCCGGGGCGCTTCATCGCGGGCACGGTGACGTTGACGTAGGAGGCGTCGACGACCCGTTTCCTGACGACGATCCGGGTCGTGGCGCCGTTGACCAGCGATCGCGCCCGGGCGATCGCCGGTCGGCCGGCGTGCACGTCGGCGATGTCGTGCATCGGCAGGTAGGTGACACGGCCCGAGGCGACCAGGACGTCACGCATGATGCGGTCGTAGTAGTCGAGGACCTCGTTGCGCGAGGCGAGGCTCGCTCCGGTGGAGTCGCTGGGCATCGCCCGGGAGTGGACCCCGTAGACGTTCGACGGCCCGTGCAGCCTGACGAACGGGTACGACATCGTCCAGTGGCCGCCCGGGGCGTGGTGGCGGTCCACGACGGCCATCGTGTGGCCGCTCTCGCCGAGCAGGGCGTCCGCAAAGGCCATTCCGGTGGCACCCGCGCCGATGATCAGGTAGTCGACGGTGATCGTTTCAGGAGTCATGTCCGCCTTCGGTCGTCCGTTCGGAGAGCTCGTGCAGCGCTCTCCGGCCACGGTAACGAGAGCTGGCAGCATCTGCCACAATCAGCATCGTGTGTCACATCTGACGGTCTCGGCTACCCTCGCGCGGTGGAACGAGACGCGTCGCCCCTACGAGACCGCAAGCGACAGGCGGTGCGCACGGAAGTGATGGCGGTCGCCGTCGACCTCTTCCTCGAGGACGGGTACGAAGCCGTCACCGTGGACCAGATCGCCACGGCAGCCGGCCTGTCCCCCCGCAGCTTCTTCCGCTACTTCACGAACAAGGAAGCCGTCTTCACCCACATGGTCGGCGAGGCCGGGACCGGACTCGCCGACCGCCTCAGGGACCGTCCGTCACACGAGCAACCCTGGCTCGCGCTGCGCCGCTCCTTCGACCACATGACCGAGACGCTCGACGGCGACGAGCGGTCACTGCGCGTGATGCGACTCGTCTACGACACACCGGGGCTCTACGGCGGCCACCTGCGCACGCAGGCGCAGTGGAACGAACTCCTCGCCGACGCGCTCGCGCCACGGCTCGTCACCGCACCGTCCGGCGAGCGGCGGCTACGCGCGGGCGCACTCGCCGCCGCGGCCGTCGCGTGCTTCGAGTACGCCCGTCGCGAGCGGGCCGGCTGCGACGCCCGGCGTTCCGTGGCGGAGCTCCTCGACATCGCCATGGGAGCCGTCCACCCGCTGTCCTGAGCCTCCCCCGAGTCACCGGCCCGAGCGATGAGCCCCTGTCGCGCGAGCCCGCGTGTGCGTAGTTTGTGCACTGAGTGCATAAAGGGCGACGACGCCCACCACCGTTGGAGGTACACGTCATGGGTGCTCACGAGGACAAGGTCGCGGTGATCAGCGGCGCCGCCCGCGGACAGGGCAGGTCACACGCCCTGCGCCTGGCCGAGGAGGGCGCCAACATCATCGCCCTCGACCTCTGCCGTGACATCGACTCGATGGACTACCCCAATGCGACATCGGCCGACCTGGCCGAGACCGCCGCCAAGATCGAGGGCATGGGCCGGTGGGTCGTGGCGCGCGAGGTCGACGTCCGGGACGCGGCGGCCGTGAAGGTGGCCGTCGACGAGGGCGTGGCCGAACTGGGCCGGCTCGACATCGTCATCCCCCAGGCCGGCATCGCCCGGTACACCGAGGCCGGCTCCTACGCCGAGGAGGCGCAGGTCTGGGCGGACATCCTGGGCGTCGACATCACCGGGTACTTCCACCTGATCGAGGCGTCGATCCCGCACCTCGTCGCCGGCGGACATGGTGGGTCGATCGTGATGACCGGCTCCACGGCGGCGACGCGCCCGATCGGCGCCACCGGCGGCCGGGTGGCCTACATGGCGGCCAAGCACGGCGCGGTCGGCCTCATGAAGACCTACGCCCTCGCCCTGGCCCGGCACTGGATCCGGGTCAACATGGTGCACCCCACCGGCGTCACATCCGGAATGACCCTGAACGCGACCGTGGAGAGACTGGCCGCCGAGGCCGCCTCGGGCGAGGCCGGACCCGACAGCTGGCTCGCCCAGTCCCGCAACCTGCTCGACGTCCCCATCGTCGAACCCGCCGACATCACCGAGGCGGTGATGTTCCTCGTGTCGGACAGGGCGCGCTACGTCACCGGCGAGGAGATCAAGGTCGACGCCGGGTTCTCGCTGTTGTGATCGCGTGCTCCGCCAGGGCGCGCCCGGGGGGACACGCGCACGGGGGATGATCGGGCCATGCCACCCCGTCCCCCGGGCCGCCCGCGCGAGGTCGACACCACCCGCGTCGCCCGGGCCGCCGTCGACCTGTTCGCCGAGCGCGGGTACGAGGCGGTGAGCATGGGCGACGTCGCGACCGCCGCGGGCATCAGCCGACGCAGCCTGTTCAACCACTTCCCCACGAAGGCGGACCTGTTGTGGTCCGGCCACGAGTTCTATGTCGACCGGCTGCGCCACCACCTGGCGCAGCCGCACGGCCGCTCCGCCGACCTCGCCGCCGTGCTCTCCTCCGCGTTCGCCCGAGCCTTCGAGGACCTGGGCGAGGACGGTCTCGCCCTCGCCCAGGCGCGACTCCGGGTGGTGGCGACCCATCCGGACACGGCCGCGGCGGGCTACGTCGTCATCGCGGCATCCCGTGCCGCCGTGCTGGACTTCCTGCGCACCCGGGTCCCCGACGAGCTGACCTGCCGGTGTGTGGCCGGCGGGGTCGCCGGCGCCGTGTACGAGGCCGCCTTGTGGTGGGCCGCCGGAGACGCGCCGGACCCTGGTCACGCCGTCAGGATCGCCGTCGCCGGCCTCTCGCTGCGTGGAGAGGAGTTCACCCAGCCGCCGGTCGCGTAGTATTTGCACCGAGTGCATGAATATGGTCGACTGCACCCGGCACGACTGGAGGCACCTTCCATGACGGCAGACGAGCGCCCCGACTACTTCGACGCCTTTCCCACCATCGCGATGAGCCGAGACAGCGACGGGGTCCTCCTGGTCCGGCTGCACGGCGCCGACCCCGACACGGCGGTCACCTACACCGCCCAGCACCACCACGACTGGTGCGATGGCTTCGCCGCCATCGGCGACGACCGGGACAACCGGGCTGTGGTCCTCACCGGTACCGGGGAGTCCTTCATCGACACGATGGTCTACGACATGGACCTCCGAACCCCCGGTGACTGGGACGAAGGCGTCTACTTCGACGGCAAGCGGATGCTGCGCCGCCTGCTCGACATCGAGGTCCCGGTCATCGCGGCCGTGAACGGCCCGGCCACCATCCACGCCGAACTCGCGGTCATGTCCGACATCACGCTGGCGTCCTCGACGGCCACGTTCCAGGACGCCCCGCACGTGCCCAACGGGACCGTCCCCGGAGACGGCGTCCATATCGTGTGGCTGGAGCTGCTCGGCATCAACCGTGGCCGCTACTTCCTCCTCACCGGACAGACACTCGACGCGCAGGAGGCCCTGCGGCTGGGAGTCGTCAACGAGGTCCTGCCTTCCGACCAGCTCCTGGAACGTGCCATGGAGCACGCCCGCCGGCTCGCCGCGCTGGACCCCGTCGTCGCCCGCTACACCCGGGTGGTGCTGACCCAGCGGTACAAGAGGCTCGTCGAGGAGGGCCTGGGCTACGGGCTGGCGCTGGAAGGGCTGGGCGCCCTCAGCGTCATCTCCGCGGCGGGCCGGCACGGGGAATGAACCGATGATCTTGTCACTGACGACGAGCGGGGAACCGACATGACCGGACGTGTAGCGGGGAAGGTCGCCCTCATCACGGGCGCCGCCCGAGGACAGGGCCGAGCCCACGCCGTCAGGCTGGCGCAGGAGGGGGCCGACATCATCGCCGTCGACCTGGCCGGACCCCTGCCCGGCGTCGCCTACGACTCCCCGACCCCCGCAGACCTCGACCAGACCGTGCGCGAGATCGAGAAGCTGGACCGCCGCATCGTCGCGGCCCAGCTCGACGTACGCGACCTCGAGAAGCTGACCTCCGTCGTCGACGACGCCGTCGGCGAGCTCGGCCGTCTCGACACCGTGATCGCCAATGCCGGGATCTGCATCCCCGAGCCCTGGGACCAGGTCACCCCGACGATCTTCGACGACACCGTCTCCATCAACGTGCGCGGCGTCTGGAACACCGTCATGGCCGGTGCGCCGCACCTGGTCCGCGCCGGGGGCGGCTCGATCGTCATCATCAGCTCCGCCGCCGGGCTGAAGGTCCAGCCGTTCATGGTCCCCTACACCACCAGCAAGTTCGCCGTCCGCGGCATGGCCAAGGCGTTCGCCGCCGAGCTCGGCGCCCACCACATCCGCGTCAACACCGTGCACCCGACCGGCGTCAACACGCCCATGGGATCAGGCGACATGCAGGCGAAGCTGGGTGCGGCCATCGCGGGCTACCCCCGGCTGGGTGCGATGTTCACCAACCTGCTGCCCGTCGAGGGCACCGAGCCCGAGGACGTCGCCGAGACCGTCCTCTTCCTCGCCTCCGACGCATCGAAGTACATCACCGCCCACGAGATCGCTCCCGACGCAGGCGTCACCGAGTACTGATGCGTGGGCGCGCCACGACGAGGGCGTCATCCGACGACGGCGTCATCCGACGACGGCCGGCTCCGCGGGCGCAGCGGTCGACATGCGGATGACGAGCTCGGCGGACAAGGCATCCGTGGCCTCCGGAGTCCTGCCCGCCAGTCCGGCGAGCAGATGCTCGACGGCGCGCTGGCCGGCGAGCTCCAGCTCACTGCGCACGGTCGTCAGGGCCGGGACCACCAGCTCGCTGCCGAAGATGTCGTCGAACCCGGTGACGCTCAGCCGGTTCGGTACGTCGACGTCGCTCTCCGCCGCGGCCTTCATGAGGCCGATCGCGATGAGGTCGTTGAAGGCGACGGCGGCCGTGACCCGCGCCGCCAGGACGCGTCGGAGCGCGGCGCGCCCGCCCTCGATCGTCGGCACGTTGGGGCCGATCTCGACCAGCCCCATCCCACGACTCTCGGCCCCCTCGAGCAGGTTCTCCCAGCGACGTTCGCTCATCCACGACACCTGCGGGCCGGAGAGGTACGCGAGGGAGCGGTGACCGAGTTCGTCGAGGTGATCGAGGAGCGCGGTCACACCCTGCGACACGTTCGGCAGGATGGCTGCGACGTCGTCGACCGCGCGGTTGATCAGGACCACGGGCTTCTCGACGGCGATGTCGCGGATCCGGTCCGACGCGAGCCGGCTGGTGGCGAGGACCAGGCCGTCGACACTCGGCAGGATGCGCGAGACGGCGGCGGCCTCGACGTCCCCGGACTCCTGCGACTCGGCGATGATGAGCGTGTAGCCCTCTGCGCTCGCCGCCTTCTCCGCACCGCGGATGATGCCGAACACGACCGGGTTGGTGATGTCGGCGAGGACGAGCGCGATGGTCTGGGTGCGGCCGGTGTGCAGCGCGCGGGCCATCGGATTGAAGCGGAAGTTGAGCTCCTCGGCGGCCGCGCGGATCTTCGCCTCCGTCGCCGCGCTGATCCTTCCGGGTTTGCTCAGTGCCCGGGAGACGGTGGACGGCGCGACGCCGGCGCGCTCGGCGACGTCGTAGATCGTGGCGGCACCGTTGCGCCGCTGCCCGCGGGAGGCATCGACGGACGTGCCGGCCGCACCGACCTCGTCTTCCGGCTCATCGCTCTGCATCCGTCCGCACCCGTCTCGCCGCGGCATCCACGATCTCGTTGATCGCGGCGCGCCGGTCAATGGTGCCACCTCACCCTCGGCGCCTCTCACCAGTCACCTCCCGGCGGTCGTGCACGGTGCGGTCTCCGAACCTGCCGACAGGAGGCGTACGGGCCCTTCCGGCTACACCCGACAGAGCGTTCAACCGATTGCCAACTCTATCGACGGCCACTCTCGACAGTCGAATTGTGCACTGCTGAGACAGCTGAAAGACCATGTCAACCGGTTGCCATAACCCTACGCACCTGGAAAAGTGGGAGGGGCTCGGCTACGACGGCGGCGAACGAGGGAGTGACCGTGGCAGTGATCGGCGTTCAGGCGATGATGCTCAAGCAGATCGTCGCGGAGGTCGGGCCGTTCGAGGCGATGCGCCGGCTCTCGGACGTCGGGTTCACGGTCACCGAGGTCTCCCAGATCCCGATGACGGCCGAGAACGTGGCGGAGCTCGCCCGGGCCCGGGAGGAGTTCGGACTGACCTTCGCGGCCCTCTCCGCGGGGCTGGCCCCGATGGCGGGCGGCGGCGACACGCTCGGCAGCGACTTCGACAAGATCGTCGCCGACGCGCGGGCACTCGGCAGCGGGATGCTCCGGGTCGCGATGCTGCCCCTCGACGCGCTGACCGACCGCGAGCAGCTGATCGACGCGTCGAGGGAGCTCGAGGACCACGCCAAGCGCCTGAGGGACGAGGGCATCGCGCTCTGCTACCACAACCACCACGTGGAGTTCGCGACGTTCGACGGGGCGTACCTCCACGACATCATCGCGGAGCACGCGCCGAGTGTCGGGTTCGAGCTGGACGTGCACTGGGTGCAGCGCGCGGGTCTGGACCCGGTGCGGGCCATCGCGGATCGCGCGGGGCGCGTCGGGCTCGTCCACCTCAAGGACTACCGGATCAAGAACCTCGACCCCGCGGTCCTCGCGGAGATCACCGCCGGCGGCTTCGCGGCCTTCCGGAACGCGGTGGTGACCGATGCCGCGGTGGGCGAGGGCAACCTCGACTGGGGACGCATCATCCCCGCCGCCCTCGATGCCGGCGCGCGGTATCTGCTGGTCGAGCAGGAGGAGACCGAGGGCATGGACATCCTCGAATGCCTGCGGATCTCCTACCGCAATCTCGCCGCGATGGGCTTCGGTGACCTGCTCTGAACCGTCGACGATCGAACGAGCGCCCCATCGGGGTCGCGATCATCGGAACGGGTGCGATCGCGGCGACCCACGCGGCGGCGATCAGTGAGACGAAAGATGTCGACCTCGTCGCCGTCGGCTCGAGGACACCGTCCCGGGCCCGGGCCTTCATCGAGCACCATCAACAGGGCTGGAGAACGGAAGGACGGGTCGCCGCAGCGACCGTCGAGGAGATCCTCGACGACCCCCGGGTCGAGCTCGTCTCGGTCGTCACCCCGACGGGAACCCACGTCGGGATCGGGACCAGGGTTCTCGAGGCGAGGCGCCATCTCGTTCTCGAGAAGCCGGTCGACGTCGACCTGCGGCGCGCTCTGGCGTTCGCCGACGTCGCGGCCGAAGCGGAGGCGTCCGGCCTGGTGGCCGCGGTGGTGAGCCAGCAGCGATTCGGCCCTGCCGCCACCCGCGTACGCGAGGCGATCGACGCAGGGCGCATGGGGACCCTCACGTCCGGCGTCGTCTCGGTCGGGTGGTGGCGGAGCCAGGCGTACTACGACCGGGACGACTGGCGCGGGACCTGGGCCCATGACGGCGGTGCGCTGATGAACCAGGGCGTGCACACGCTCGACCTCCTGGTCTGGTACTTCGGCGAGCCCGTCCGCGTCAGCGCCGGCAGCCGCCTGCTGGCACACCGGCGCATCGAGGTCGAGGACACCGTGGCGGCGGTCGTCGAGTTCGAGTCAGGGGCGATCGCCACCGTGCACGCCACGACGGCCGCCTTCCCCGGTCTCGCAGCCCGGCTGCAGGTGATGGGGACGCGGGGCAGCGCCGTCATCGAGCACGAGGGGCTCAGCTACCTGCATCTCGCCGGCCCCACCGATGTCGGCGACATGGGTCTGCACGGGGCGGGCAACCAGGTGGTCGCCCCCGACCCCGTCGACAACCGTGATGCGACGACGACGGCGGCCGGCCACGCCCGCCAGTTCGCCGACGTGTCGAGGGCGATCCTGGACGGCCGCCGGACCCTGGTGACGGTCGAGGACGCCGTCCGGACGCTCCGGACCGTGCACGCGATCTACCGCTCCGCGACCGAGGGACGGCCCGTCGACCTCGCGGAACTCGGGCAGGATCCGTCACCCGATGCCTATCGGGTCGGCACGGTCCCACCACCCGCCGTTCCGTGAGCCGATCCGAAGCCGGCATCACCCCGTCCGGACGGATCGGCGTCGTACCAGCAGCGACAGCAGCACCGTCAGGAGCCCGACGCCACCGGCCGTCGCGAACGCCGTGTGCAGTCCGGCCGCGTCGGGTGACGGGCCGCCCGGGGCCGACCCGGCCGCGGCCACGGTGACGAACAGGGCGGTACCCACCGCGCCCGCGATCTGCTGCACCGTGGACAGGGTCGCGCTGCCGTGCGAATAGAGCTCGTCCGGCAGTGATCCCAGCGCCTCCGTCATCAGCGGGGTCATCATCAGCGACATCCCGGCCATCAGGACGACGTGGAAGCCGACGGCCGCGAGCAGCGGGGTCGCGGGGCCCATGGTCGAGAACAGGCCGAGCCCGCATGCCATGAGCACGGCACCCGGGACGACCAGGGGTCGCGCTCCGTACCTGTCGAACAGTGCACCGACCGGTCGCCCGAGCAGCCCGAGCAGGAGCCCGCCCGGCAGCAGGGCGAGCCCGGTCACCAGCGGGGTCACGCCCAGCACCGACTGCAGGTAGAGGGGCAGGAGAACCGATGCGACGCCGATCAGGGTCAGCAGCATCAGCCCCGTGAGCAGCAAGGAGACCACGAACGGACGCCAGAGGAACGTCCGGAGATCGAGCAACGCCCGGCTCTCGGCCTGCAGCCGCACCTGCCGCACGACGAAGAGACCGATGGCACCGAGCCCGACGATGACCGCGACCCACGCCAGTGCACCCCCGGCATCGTCCTTGCCGATGGACGACAGGCCGTAGACGAGGCCGCCGAATCCCACCGCGGAGATCAGCACCGATGCGACGTCCAGTGGACCCGCGCGCCCGACGGCGTCCAGGTCCAGCCACCGTGCGCCGAACACGAGCGCGGCCACCGCGAGCGGGACGACCAGCCAGAACATCCAGCGCCAGCCGAGGCCGGACAGTACGGCGCCGCCGATCGTCGGGCCGATCGCGGGCGCGACGGCGATGACGATCGTGATCGTGCCCATGGTGGCACCGCGCCGCTCCGCGGGAACGAGACGCAGCACCGTCGTCATCAGCAACGGAAGCATCAATGCGGTACCGACGGCCTGCACCACGCGCCCCGCGAGCAGAACTCCGAACCCGGGAGCGAAGCCGGATATCAGGGTCCCCGCAGTGAACACCGCCATCGAGAACACGAATATCCGGCGTGGGGTGTATCTGTCCAGCAGATAGCCGGTCGTGGGAATGACGACGGCCATCGTCAGCAGATATCCGCTGGTCAGCCACTGGACCGTAGTCGTCGGGACGGCGAGGTCGACGCTCAGATCACGCAGTGCGACACCGAGGATCGTCTCGTTGAGGATCATCACGAAGGCGGCGCCGGCCAGGACACCGATCAGTGGTCCTGTACCGCTTCGCGGTGGCGCAGGACGGGTAGTGGGCGCAGTCACTCGGGTCCTCCGGTCGGAATGGCAGAAACGCGGCGCATACCAGGCACGAGGCGCGCTATCGGTAAGGCCGGAAGAAGGCGCGGAGGTCGTCCACCAGAGCAGTCGGCCGCTCCAGGGCGGCGAAATGTCCGCCGCGCGCGAACTCGCTGTAGCGCTGCAGGTTGAACGCCGTCGCCACGACCTCGGGGGCCGGCACGAAGAGTTCCCGGGGGAACGCCGCGAAGGCGGTGGGAACAGCGGCGGGGCGGGCCGGCTCCGCCTCGGTGGCGGCCGCGGCCTCGTAGTACAGACGCATCGACGTGCCGATGGTCCCGTCGAGCCAGTAGAACATCACCGCGGTGAGCAGCTCGTCCTTGGAGAAGACGGACTCGACCCGCCCACCGCAGTCGCTCCAGCTCCGGAACTTCTCGACGATCCAGGCCGCGAGCCCCGCGGGTGAGTCCGTCAGTGCGTGACCGATGGTGAGGGGTCTGGTCGCCTGGACGTGGGAGTAGCCGCCCTCGGCCGCCTGCCACTCCCGCATGATCCGGAGGTAATCGCGGCCGGCCGCCGTGGTCGGCGGGGGCCGATCCGGGAAGAAGTTGAGATGAATGGCCGCCACGCCGTCATCGACCCCGTGATATCGGCGCCCCAGCGCCGCCGTGACGAACGAGCCCCAGTCACCGCCCTGCGCGACGTAGCGATCGTAACCGAGAGTCCTGGTCATGAGTACGTGAATCGCGTCCGCGATGGCGGGAGCGTCGACCCCGGGGCGTCCGGGATGAGGGGAGAATCCATATCCCGGCAGGCTGGGGGCGACGACGTGAAAAGCGTCGGCAGGATCGCCGCCGTACGCGGCAGGATCGGTCAGCGGACCGATGATCTTGTGTACTTCCCAGAACGATCCCGGCCATCCGTGACTGAACACCAGGGGCAACGGATTCGGGCCGTGTCCACGCGCGTGCACGAAATGCAGGCGGACGTCCCCGCCCGGCGTGGAGAGGTCGGACCGGAACTGCGGGAGCTCGTTGATCCGGCGTTCCGCCGCGCGCCAGTCGAACGTCTCCGCCCAGTAGCCGACGAGCTCGCGAAGCTCTCCGGCCGGCATTCCGGCGGACCAGCCGAGGTCGGATTCGAACAGCCGGGTCCGGACCAGCCGCTCCCTCAGGTCGTCCAGGTCGCGCTGCGGCACGTCGACGACGAAGGGGTGCGCGCTCACCGGCCGGCCCCCGGCGATCCCCCGCCACGACGGGTGGTGCCGTGGCCGGCCCCGGCAGGGCGTGGACGCTCGGTCTCATGACTCATGCTGACAGCGTACGCCTAATTTGGCAGTCTCTGCCAAGTAGATCTGTGGGCGCCGGTCCCACGCCGAGCCTCAGACAGGCTCCGCCTCCCGCTCGGGCTCTCCGAGCCGCTCCGCGAGCTTCTGCGCCGCGCGCACCGCCAGCGCGACACTGGTGATCGTCGGATTGGCTGCCGTGGCGGTCGGGATGACGTTGTTCCCGCCGACGGTGAGCCCGTGCACGTTCCAGACGCGGCCGTAGGAGTCGCAGACCGATTCCCCGTCGTCGGCCGCACCCATCCGCGTGCTCCCCTGGTAGTGCAGCGATGAGCCTCCCGGGGCGAACACGAGACTCTTCAGTTCCCCGTCGAGGGCCGCCACCGCACGGGTGGCGCTCGATTCCAGGAGGTCGATCGTCGCCCGGTCGCGATCGGTGAGGGTGTAGTGAATGGTCATCGCCGGCATCCCGAACGAGTCGCGCTCCGACTCGCTGAAGACGACGCAGTCGGAGAACTGCAGCTCCTTCGCACCGTAGAAGGCGAGACCGGCGAAGTCGGCGCCGGAGAACCAGATGCTGCGCGCAGCCGGATGGACCTGCCCCTGGATCTCCCGCACACGTGACGAGAACGGGATCAGGACGACTCCGATCGGACGCACCGGCGCCGGAACCCGGTCGTCCGCTGCGAAGGCGTCCGGCAGCACGGCCATTCCGGTCATCTTCAGGTGATCGTTGATGTAGTGACCGAGGGCGCGCGGGCGGACGCCGGAGGCGAAGAGCAGCTGCGGCGTCCGGAGTGCGTCGGCGGCGACGACGACCTCGCTCGAGCGCACCTGATAGATCTCCCCGGTCGCACGGGACTCCAGTTCCACGCCGTGGACCGTGCCGCCCTCGATCAGCACCCGCCGCGCGAGCGTGCCGGCTCGCAGTTCGAAGCCGGGCACCCGCTCGGCCAGATCGCCGAGGATGACGGACGGGCCGGACACCCGCGTCCCGTCCTCGTCGACCACCGCCGCCAGGGGCGTCATGATCACGGGCGAGGCGTCCGGGGCGTCGCCGTCGAACTCGGCGGCCAGAGCGGACCGCATCCGCCGAAGAAGATCGTCTCCTCCGGCCAGATCGCGACCGACCGACAGCAACCGGTCCGCGGTGTCGTATGCCTGGTCCAGCTCGTCCGCGGGGATGAACGGGATACGTTCCGTGCCGTTCGGGCGAGGGCTCGATCCCGACCAGTGGATCCCCATCCCACCGACCCCGCTCGACATGCTGGCCGCAGCCATGCCGAACTCCCCCTCCACCTTGGCGCCCTTCCCGAGGAGGAACAAGCCGGGGCGCACGAGCTGGTCCTGGTCGAGAACGGGATCGAGCGACGCGGCCTCGCCGGTCTCCCGCAGGCCGCTCTGGTCGATTCCGGACTGCGGCCCCTGGGTGAGCAGCTGAGCGCTCGCGAGATCCTCCGGCGGCATCGTCTGCGTGTGGAGCCCGGGCACCCCGGGGACGCGTGGACCGGCTTCGACCACGAGGATCCGGCAGCCGGGACGGGCGTCGCCGATCACCCGCGCGAACGTCGATCCGACCGGCCCGCTCCCGACGATGACGACGTCGACGGACTCGCTCATCCCGTCCCCGCTTCCTGCTGTTCCCGCGCTCGCTGCGCCGAGGCGTCGGCCGGATAGATGCGGTACATCAGGGTCCACAGCACCGCGTTCACCGTGTACGGCACCGAGACGAGCCAGAACATGAGCGCCTGCAGACCGAACGCCTCGCCGAGGAAGCCGAAGGCGAGACTGAGGATGGCCGCGAACCCGCCCTGGACGAATCCCATGACCAGCGCGTAGGCCGTCGCGACGACCGAGGTGGGGACGACGGAGCCGATGATCGGCAGCGCCACGCCCGGGGGCCCGATCGACGCGATCAGGCCGGTCACGAACACCGCCAGGTAGACCGCGACGCCCTGGCCCCAGTCGACCTGGAAGAGCAGGGCGGTCGATATCGCGTAGCTGACGAGGTAGCCCTGCATCAGGATGATGCGCCCGTGGTCGCCGAACCGACGCCCGAACCAGTCGCCGAGGAGACCGCCGAGGAAGCTGCTGATGACGTTGCCGAGCATGTAGACGGCCATCAGGATCGCGGCGTCCGCGACGGTCCACCCGCGGGCGTCGACCCAGTAGGTGACGAAGAAGGCGAAGAGCACCAGGCTCGTGGTGAGCGATATCTGGACCGCCATGAACAGGATGGTGCGGTTGCGCAGGAGGTTCAGCGCATCGCGGACGTTGAACCTCACCGCGTCGGCGCCGACCGCCTCGGCCCGGGCGTCCTTCGGCGGCTCGGGCACGAACAAGAGGATGAGGACGCCGGACAGGACGCTGATGCCGCCCAGGGCGAACAGACCGTAGCGCCAGCCGTCCTCGACGTTCGCGAGCTGCCCCAGGATCGGTGTACCGATCACCGAGGCGGTCATCATCGTCGTGCGCAGGACACCGAACGCTCGACCACGCTCGGCGGCCTCGAACATGTCGACGACGAGGCCGTTCGCGATCGGCTCGGACGCGACCGTGCCCAGCACCCCGATGGTGTAGAGCACGAAGAGCTGCGTGGCGTTCTGCGCGAAACCGGCCGCGACCGTCCACAGTCCCCATAACCCGGTCGCCACGAAGAGGACCTTCTTGCGCCCGTAGCGGTCGGCGAGCGACGCCCACACCGGACCGAGCAGCATGCGGGCGAACCGGCTGATCGCCACCAGGATGCCCAGCGCGCTGGTCTGCAGCGACAGGGCGTCACGGATGACCGGGAAGAGGGTGTTGACCAACCCGCCTTCGAATCCGTCGACGATGTTGGCGAAGGCCAGGGCGAGGATGCCGCGTCGGCGACGCTTCACCTGTCCGGCAGGGGTGCCGCCCGTCTCGTCGCCGTGGGTCGTCACGGACTGCGTGGCGGTGAGCCGTTCACCCGGCTCAGCCACGGCAGTCTCCTCGGGTCTGTGGTCCGCGCACGGGTGAGCTCCTTCGGCCATCAGGATCGCGGTGGCAATGTGCGGTGGGAGGTGCTGGGTACGCGGGGGCCGCGAGTGCGACACACCGGCACGGGCCGTCCGGGGCGGAGCGCCCGGGGCCCGAGGGACACACGGCCGGCATCGCGTCGTCGACGCCGTGTGCGGTCACATCAGCGCTGCAGCGGGGGGATGACGCCGACGCACTCGCCGCCACCACGGCCGCCGGCGGTCCGCCGGGGCCGCGACCGGCGCGGACGAGCCCTCGGCGACCTCGCAGACGACGCCGCCCGCGGCGATCAGCACCGCGAGCCCGGCGTCAGTCGTCTGCGACATGGCCTCGAGTATGGCCAGGGTGACACCTTCCGTCAACCGATTGCCAACCCGGTTTCCGACCACCCTCGACGAGGCACCCGCCCCGCGGGCGGCGCCCCCGGGCGACACGACGGCCGGCGATCCACCCGCGAGCCGATGCTCGCGACCACGTCACCGCCGTGCGCCGGCATCCCACAGCACAGCCGAGCCGAGGCGGACCTCCGCGCACACCGGTCCGCGACTCCGGCCCTCCCCGGCCGGAGCGCAGAATCTGCGACGGTGATGGCAACCGGTTGCTCGGTACTCTTCCGTTGCGTACCGTCCCCCGCGACGCGGCGTGGACCCACCCACTGCCGGGCGCGACGTACCGCGAACCGCGCGACGTACCGCGAGCCGATGGAGGTTCACATGCCCACACCATCCCCGTCCTCGGCTGCGATCGCGGGCTTCACCGGTGAGGAGACCCGCGTTCTCGCGGCTCTGATCGACGTGATCATCCCCGAGGACGAGGACGCCGGCGGGTGGGACGGCGGGGTCGCGCGGCTCCTGCGCGAGCACGCGCAGGACTTCATGGCGTGGGCCGTCGCCCCACTGAAGATCGCCGTCGCGGACGCCGAGACAGAGGCGAGGGAGAAGTTCGGCGTCGGCTGTGCGGATCTCGATCACCGCGAGCGGCGGTCCGTCGTCGAGGCCCTCGCCGAGCGCGAGAGCGTCACCGAGCAGCCTGCGACCGGCGTGATGGGCGGCCTCGACCGGGAGGCGGCGGCGCCGATCGCCGCGCTGAAGCAGGTCGCCTTCGAGGGCTACTACGGCAACACCTCGGAGCCCGCCGGCTGGGCGGTCGCGAACTTCCGCCCGTTGCCCGAGGGCGTGACCCCTGTGGACCCCGATCCCCCGGCGGGAGTGCGACCCGAGTCCCTGGCCCGGCACTACGACGTGGTCGTCGTGGGTGCGGGTGCCGGAGGAGGCGTGGTCGCCGCCGAGCTCGCGGAGAACGGCAGGAACGTCCTGGTCGTCGAACGGGCGCGCGAGCACCGGACCGGCGACCTGCGGACCAATCACCTGCAGGGCAAGCGCGAGCAGGACTACGACACCACCGCGGGCCCCGGGCCCGGCAGTCCCCGTGTGCTGGAGCTGGCGGACGGCACCGTCTCGGTCGCCCGCAGCGATCGCAACGGCCTCGCCTACGGCCTGGTCGCCATGACGCTGGGAGGCGGGACCCGGCTGTGGCAGGCGATGTCGTGGCGGTTCTTCCCGGAGGACTTCCGGATGGCGGCGGAGTACGGCACCCCGGAGGCGTCGACCCTCGCGGACTGGCCGATCTCCTACGACGATCTGGCTCCCTACTACGACCGGGTCGAGTGGGAACTCGGTGTCTCGGGCGACGGACGCGGGGTCCTGGGAGCCCGCACGCCACGAACTCGTGAGTATCCGATGCCGCCGCTCCCCTCCGACAGCACCCGGGAGGTCCTCGAAGGCTCGGCCGCGCGCCTCGGATGGCGCTCCACCGCGATCCCCTACGCGATCAACTCCGTCCCCCGCGACGGTCGGGCGGCGTGCGTGCGGTGCCCCCAGTGCATCGGTCACGCCTGCCCGGTCGACGCGAAGAACGGCACGCACAACACCTTCCTGCCCAGAGCACTCGCGACCGGACGGACAGACCTGATCATGGCGTCGCAGGTCGTCGAGATCGTCCATGACGGACGCGGGCGCGCGTCGGGGGTACGGCTCATCACCGAGACCGGGTCCGGCCCCGTCGAGTCCACGGTCCGGGCGGACGTGGTCGTGGTCTCCGCCGGCGCACTGGAGACCCCGCGACTCCTGCTGGCCTCGGGCCTGGGCAACGACTGGGTCGGCCGCAACCACCACTCGCACGCCGGGGCGTACGCCCTCGCCACGAGGCCCCCCGACGGCGCCAAGACCGATCTCGGCCCGGGGCACTCCGTGGCGACCCTCGACTTCGTCCACCGCGACCACGAAGGGTGGGGCGGCGGGGTGCTCTACGACTCGGGGCCCCCGTATCCGCTCGCGCGCGCGATCGGGGCGGGCCGGAACCCGGCCACCGCGTACGGCGCGGCGCACAAGGCGGCGATGCGCCGGCGGAGTCTGCCGCTCGGCGCCATGTCGATGGTGCAGGAGATCCCCCACGAGTTCACGCGGATCACCCTCGACCCGGCGCTGCGGGACCGGCACGGGATGCCGGCGCTGCGCGCCCGGTACGCGGCGCATCCGGCGTCCCAGGAAGCAGCCGACTACATGAAGACCCATGCCCGTCGATGGGTCGAGGAAGCCGGCGGGCGGGACGTGGTGGCACTCGCCGGGGCCGGGATGCCCCAGGGCAGCGAACACTCCGCGGGAACCGCGCGGTTCGGGACCGATCCCGCGTCCGCGGCGTGTGACGTGCGCGGGCTGCTCTTCGGCACGGACAACGTCTACGTCGCCGACGCGTCGCTGCATCCGACCAACGGCGGCTTCAATCCCGGCCTGACGGTGATGGCCAACGCCCTGCGCATCGGCCGGCTCCTGACGGAGAGGTAGCACGCCGCCGGGCCGGCCGGGCGCGGGTCAGACCTGTGTCTGCCCGCCGTCGACCTGCAGATCCGTGCCGTAGGCGTAGCTGCTCTGCGGCGAGGCGAGGAACAGCACGGCCGAGGCGATCTCGTCCGGGTCGCCGATCCGCTTCGCGGGCAGGCCGGCACCGGCCTGGGCCCGCACCTCGTCGGCCTGCGCGCCGAACACGTCGTCGAACATCGTGGTGTCGGTCGGACCAGGGGTGATCACGTTGACCCGGATCCCCCGGGGCGCGAGCTCGCTCGCCCAGGTGCGTCCGTAGGCCCGCACGGCCGCCTTGGACGCACCGTAGAAGCCGAAGCGGTCGGCGCCGCTCCCGGCCGATGTGGACGAGGCGAGCACCACCGACGCGCCCGGGTTCAACAGCGGGAGCGCCTTCTGCACGGTGAGGAAGGTGCCCTTGACGTTGGTGTCGAACACCCGGTCGTGGTCGGCCTCGGTGAACTCCTCCAGGGTGCCGAGCAGGTTGAGTGCGGCGTTGGCGAAGAGCACGTCGAGGCCCTGCCCGCGCTCGCGCACCCGCTCGTAGAGGCGCTCCACGTCGGCGGCGACGCCGATGTCACCCACCACCGCGGTCGCGTCGCCGATCTCGGCGACCGCCTTCTCCAGCGCAGCCTCCCGGCGTCCGGTCACGAACACGTGCGCACCCTCGGCAGCGAACCGCTTCGCGGTCGCCAACCCGATCCCGGAGCTGCCACCGGTCACCACCGCCGTACGGCCGTCGAGCTGTCCCATAGTCGTCTGACCTCCACCTAAATATGTTCCGATCGGTACAGAACGAACGTAGCACGACACCGGGGCCGTGGGGGAAGGCCTATGATCGGGCCATGGCAGGCGACCGGAGGACGACCGTCGGGCGGCCGCGGGAGTTCGAGACCGACGAGGCGCTCGAGCGCGCGATGCGCGTGTTCTGGGCCCAGGGCTACGACGGGACCAACCTCACCGACCTGACCACCGCCATGGGCATCACCCGCACCAGCCTGTACGCGGCCTTCGGCAACAAGGAGGCGTTGTTCCGCAAGGCGCTGCAGCGCTACTCCGCCGGGCCGGGTTCGTACGGGTCGTGGGCCCTGCAGGAACCGACCGCACGCGAGGTGGCGGCGGCGTTCCTGCGCGGGGGCGTCGAGACCACCACCCGGCCGGACCGGCCCGCCGGCTGCCTCAGCGTGCAGGGCGCGCTGGCGGTGGCCCCGCAGAACCGTCCGGTCGCCGACGCCGTGTCCGACTGGCGCGACGATGCGCGGGCGCGGCTGACCGAGCGGTTCGCGCTGGCCCGGGACGAGGGGGACCTGCCGGCGTCGTCGGACCCCGCACTGCTCGCGAGGTACCTGATGGTGGTCTCCACCGGAATGGCCGTGCAGGCGGCGGGGGGCGCCGGGCGCGAGGAGCTGCACCGTGTCGTCGACGCGGCCCTGGCCGCCTGGCCGCCCGCCTGACGGCGACCGCCGGGTCGCCGAGCGGCGAGCCGGCCACTACCGCCCCGAGCCGCCCGACAACCGGTCCGTGACCCGCACCGTGTCCGGGTGGTCGTCCCCCAGCACCAGGATCCGCCGCCGTCGCACCCGCGCCATCTCCCCCCACCCCTCCACGGCCCGCCCCGGCAGCGCGATCAGCACCTCCGCGTGCTCCTCGACCGCCCGCAGCGTGTCCACCGCGTCCGGCCCCAGAAACCGCACCTGGTCCGCGACCAGCCGCGACGAGTCCGCCAGCGCCCCCGCGGCGTCCCCGCTGCGCAGCCGCAGGCGCACCAGCCCGTGCCGGGCCCGCATCACGTCCGGACGGTCGTCGCCGAACCGGGCCCGCAGGTCGGCCAGCAGCGACGAGAAGCCCGAGCGGGCCGCCTCGACGTCGCCGAGCTGCGCACGCAGCCACGCCACGCTGTACCGGGACTGGAAGGTGTCCGCGTGGTCGGGCCCGAGCACCCGCTCCCGGTCGGCGAGCACCGCGCGCCCCAGAGCGAGGGCCGGGGCGTAGCGACCCTGCCGGCCCAGCGCCCACGCGAGGTAGTCACGCCCGGCCAGGGTCTCCCGGTGGTCGGCGCCGAGCGTGTCGAGCCGGATCTCGTGCACCGACCGCAGCTCGGCCTCCGCCCACCCGGCGTCGCCGAGCAGCCCCTCGACCAGCGCGCGGGTGTGCCGGACGTCCAGCGCGACCCGGTGGTCAGCGGGCAGAGCCGCGACGACGTCGTCGTGCAGCCGTTCCAGCATCATCCGCGCCTCGCCGAGCCGGCCCCGCTTGATCCGCGCCCGGGCCAGCAGGACCCGGCTGCGCAGGGTCACCTCGTGCGCGGGCCCGAGCACCCGCTCCCGGTCCGCGACGATCGACTGGAAGATCCGGTCGGCGGCGTCGTACCGCCCGGCGTGCAGCCGCGCCGTGGTCAGGTAGGAGCGGCTGTTGAGGGTGTGCGGGTGGTCGGAGCCGAGCACCCGCTCCCGCTCGGCGAGCACCGGCGTCGTCCGCTCGGCCGCGGTGGCCCAGTCGCCGCGGTCGAGCGCGAGGCAGCCCAGGTACTGACGGGTGCGCAGGGTCCGCCGGTGGGTGGCGCCGAGCACCCGTACCTGGTCGGCGAGCGCGTCGGCGTACATCCGCTCGGCCTCGTCGAACCGGCAGGCCCGCACCAGCACCCACGCGACCCGGACGCGGACCATCAGCGTCATCGGGTGCAGCCGCCCGAGCGCGTGCTCGACGTCGGCCTGCAGGTCCAGATAGGTCTGTTCGGCGGCGGCCTGGTCGCCGTTCTTCGCGTGCGTCCAGCCCAGCCGGTAGCGGGTCCCGAAGACGTCGAGGTGGTAGCGCCCCAGCCGGGCCTGCCGCCGTCGCAGGACGTCGGTGAGCCCCTCGACCGCCTCCGCGACGCGACCGGTCTCGGCGTCCACCCAGCCCAGCCGGTGCTGGGTCTCGAGCGTGTCCGGGTGGTCGGGCCCGAGCACCGCGCGGCGCGCGGCGAGGACCTCCGCGAACTGCGCCCGGGCCTCGGCGGGCAGCCCGCGCTCGGAGGTGACCCAGGCCAGGCAGTCCCGGCTGTCGAGGGTGTCCGGGTGCCGGTCGCCGAGCAGCCGGGTGCGCATCCCGACCACCTCGGTCAGCTCGGCGACGGCCGCGGCGAAGTCCCCGCCGTCGAGCGCGGTCGCGCGGGCCCGGGTGTGCCGCAGGGCGAGCACCGCCGGGTCGGCGGGATCGAGCGGGGTGGCGCGGGCGACGGCGGCGTCGAGCATCGCGTGCGCCGCGGCATGGCTGCCGGCGCGCAGCAGCGCGGCGACGGTGCGCTCGGCGAGCCGCACCGTGCGGGCGAGCAGGTCGCCCGCACCGAGCGTGCGGCTGGCCAGCAGCCGGGACACGTGCGGTTCGAGCATCCGCAGCGTCGCCCAGGTGGCCGGGGCGCCGGCGTCGAGCGCGCGGACGGCGCGGCCGAGCAGCGCGACCGCCCAGCCGTCGACGACGTCGGGCGCGAGACCGACGGCGTCGTCGTGCCGGGACTCCTCGGCGACGGCCGGGTGGATCGCGATCACGCTGCGACTACCGGGCCGCGCGGCACGCTCCTCGACCAGCCCGGTGCGGACGAGGTCGTCGAGCATCGGGCGCGGCCCGCCGACGACCTCGGTCCAGCCGTCGAGCACGGCCAGCGGCAGCGGGGTGTCCGGGGCGAAGCACGCGAGCAGCCGGATCGCGGTACGACGGTCGGTAGCCGGGTCGGGCAGCACGCCGAGCTCGTAGACGGTGCTCACCGGGTCCGGCACCGTCCGCGCCCCGACCCGGACGCGCAGCCCGGACAGCGGCGCGGCTCCCCCGCGCGCCGCCGCGTACCGCCCGGCCGACGACAGCGCCAGCGGCACGCCGCCGAGCGCCCGGGACAGCGCGCGGGCGTCGTCGACCTGCGGTTCGGTGCGCGGGGCGCCGATCCGGTCGAGCACGACGAGGCCGCCCTGGGCGGGCCGCAGCCGGTCCAGCCCGACGACGTCGGCGTCCGTCCCCCAGTCGTCCGGCCCGCCGTAGCGGGTGGTGACGACGACGGCGCCGGTCCGCACCGGCGGCAGCCAGTCCGGGTCCCCGACCGCGCCGGGCCCGGCCCCGTCGAGCACCAGCAGCCACGGGACGGGCGCGCAGTCGAGCAGCGACCACAGCGCGGCGGCCCGCCCGTCGAGCGGCAGGTCCCGTGACGCGCGCAGCTGGACCAGCGGAGCCCGCAGCGCGACGGCGGCGAGGTACAGCCCGTCGACGAGCTCGTCGCGGGTCTCGGCGGCGATCCGCAGCGCGGTGACGCCCTCGGCCCGGACCCGGCGTGCGACGGCCAGCGCGACGGTGCTCTTGCCGTACCCGGCCGCGCCGGTGAGGACCGGGGTCCGCCGGTAGCCGGGCCCGCTGAAGTCCCCCGCCCCCTCCCGGAGCACCGCTGCGGTGAGCCGGGCGATCATCCGGTCCCGCCCCCGCACCCGCGGGAGGTCGTCGAGCGGCGCCTGGAGCTGCGCGAGGACGGCGACCGGGTCGAGGGTGCGGGCACCGGCGAACCCGGAGACGTCGTGCGCGTCGCGCCGGCCCCGCGTGCCGCGGCCGCGCCGCGCCGCCTCGTGCAGCCCGCGCATCCCGCTGGCGGCCCAGGGCACCCCCATCGCCTCGACGACGGTCTCCGCCAGCGACGGGTCGATCAGCGCCCGCTCGGCGAGGTCGACGAGGTCGACCGCGTCCGGTCCGGCGTCGTGCACGCGCAGCAGCTGGCCCAGCTCGCGCAGCCAGGCGTCGGCGGCGGCGGCGTCCGGGACGGGCACGGCCCGCCCGTGGTCCTGCCGGTCCAGGACGGCGGCGACGTCGGCGGGCTCGACGTCCTCCTGCGCGTCGGCCTCGGCCCACTCGTCCTCGACGACGTGTGCCACGCCGGCCGGGCCGGCAACCAGCTCGAGCAGGGCGGCGTCCTCGGTGGTCCCGTCGAGGACGGCGCGGACGCGGGCGAGCAGCTCGGTCCGGGCCGCGCCCCCGGGTCCGTGCCGGCGGCCGAGGACGTGGATCAGTCGTCGGAGGGCGTGGTCCTGGTCGTACGTGCGGTCCGGACCGTTCACGTCCGACCGCCTCCCTTCACTCACTCGACTCGTTCACCCGGCGATTCCGTCCGGGTCCGTCCCGCGTGCCTCGAGCAGCCTGCGTGCGTCGAAGAGCCGGCGTACCTCCCGTTGGAGCTGGGCCCTGCGCCCACGCAGGGTGTCCGGCGGGATCCCGACCTCGGCCGCGATCTCCGACCACGCCGCGCCGGTGTCGTAGCGCAGCGCGAGCGCGGCCCGCAGCCCCTCCTTCGCGTCGACGAGCGCGGCCAGCGCGGGGTCGGCGGCCAGGGCCTTCTCGAAGGCCACGACCTCCGGCGACGGCGGTATCTCCGGTTCCGGCAGCAGGCCGGGCTCGACCGGGGTCTCGGACCGGGGCACCCGGCTCGCCCGGCGCCAGCGGGCGACCGACGCGGACAGGTGCATGACGCAGGCGTTGGTCGCGAACGTCGACAGCGACGCCTGGTCCGGACACCACCCGCCCCGATCCGGCGGGGCCAGCACGCCCCGCCGGCGGAACACCTCGATCCCGACGGCCACGGCATCACCGACGACGACGTCGCGCTCGTCGTCGCGGGCGATCCGGCGGCGCTCCTCCGGGTCCAGGTACACCGGGCGGCCCAGCGCCCGCGTCCGGGCGGGCAGGTGCTCGCTGCGCACCAGCCAGCGCAGCCGGCGCAGCGCGTTCTCCGCCTCCCGGGCCCGCACCACCTGCCACCTCCAACCCGCACACCGCTCAGCACGCAACGCGTCGACGACCTCGGCGTCCGCGAGGCGCCGGAAGGCGAGCAGGGCCATGCGCTGATCGGGTCCGGTCACGGCACCTCCCGCCTCCGGGACCGGCTCGCGGTCCGTGCTCGCGGTCCTGGAGAGATGTATAGGTGCGACCGCACGGGGCAGAACACACATCCGTGCGGATTTCTCTGCGCGACTCATATGCGACGGGGCGGGACGATCGCCGCTGTGGCGTTCGTCCCGCCCCGCTCGTCGGCGGCCGACCGTCAGTGGGCCGGCCGACGCCTCGTCACGCTGCCTGCGGACGCCCGGCAGTCGAGCTCGGCGTGCGCAGCTGCTCGTACCAGGCCTGACACGCACCCCAGGTCGGGAGCGAACCCGCAGCAACCGCGTCGGCCAAGGTGGGCGCGTCCCGGTCCTTCTGCGAGAGGACCGGCTCGATCCCGGGGGCCCAGGGAAGGGCCAGCTCCGGATCGAGTGGGGTGATCCCGTGTTCCCCCGCCGGGTTGTACGGCGTCGAGCACAGGTACCCGACGACGGCGTGGTCGGTGAGCGCCTGGAACGCGTGCCCGAGCCCTTCGGAGAGATACACCGCGCACATCGAGTCAGCATCCAGCTCGACGACCCGGAACTCGCCGAAGGTGGGAGAACCGACCCGGATGTCGACGACGACGTCCCGGATCACTCCGGAAGCGACGTACAGGTACTTGGCCTGGCTCGGCGGCAGGTCGGCGTAGTGGACGCCCCGGATGACTCCGCGATCCGACACCGACATGTTCGTCTGGGCGACCGTGAGGTCGAAGCCCAACGCCTCGCGGAACGCCGCCCCCTGGAACGGAGCCGTGAACGACCCACGCGAGTCCGGGAACACGGTGGGTTCGAACATCCAGGCTCCCGAGATCGAGAGCTCAGTGGCCTTCATCGGCCGTCTCCGTTCTTCAGCGGTTCCCACCAGCTGCGGTTGTCGCGGTACCAGGCGACGGTCTCGGCGAGACCGTCGCCGAACGAGTGGCGTGGCTCGTAGCCCAGCTCGTCGCGGATCTTCGTCCAGTCGACCGAGTACCGGCGGTCGTGACCCTTGCGGTCCGGAACCCGCTCGATCATCTCGTCGCCGACTCCGACGGCCGCGAGCAGCCGATCGGTCAGCTCCCGGTTCGTGAGCTCGGTGCCGCCACCGATGTTGTAGATCTCGCCCGCGCGCCCCTTCGCAGCGGCGAGGGCGATGCCGTGACAGTGGTCGTCGACGTGCAGCCAGTCCCGCACGTTCAGCCCGTCGCCGTAGAGCGGCACCTTCCTGCCGTCGAGCAGGTTCGTGACGAACAGCGGGATGACCTTCTCCGGGAACTGGTAGGGCCCGTAGTTGTTCGAGCACCGCGTGATCACGACATCGAGGCCGTGCGTGCGGTGATACGACCGCGCCAGAAGGTCGCTACCTGCTTTCGCGGCCGAGTACGGGGAGTTCGGCTCGAGGGGGTCGGTCTCCGGCCACGATCCCGAGTCGATCGAGCCGTACACCTCGTCGGTTGACACGTGCACGAATCGACTCACCCCCAAGTCGAGCGCCGCCTGCAGCAGGACCTGCGTCCCGACCACGTTCGTCGTGACGAAGTCCGCAGCGCCGGTGATCGACCGGTCGACGTGGGTCTCGGCCGCGAAGTGAATCACGGTGTCCGATCCCCGGATGATCTCCGCGACTCGATCGGCATCCCGGATGTCGGCGCGCTCGACCGTGAGACCAGCGGCGCCCGCCACCGGCGCGAGGTTCTCCGACCGGCCGGCGTAAGTGAAGGCGTCGAGGACCGTGACCTCGGCGCCCGCGAAGGGCGGGTAGCCGCCATCGAGCACCGTGCGGACGAAATGCGAGCCGATGAAGCCGGCTCCGCCTGTCACCACCAGACGCATGTCACCTCAACCATTCATCAGATTTGCCCGTCGGCGGGCGAGGGAGGGGGCTGCTAGCTTGCACAGCCGAGACGTTCTGCATGTCGTGGGAGACCCCCGCGGCATTACAGACTCACCCTTGAGCAGGAATTCCCGCCTGCCAAAAGCTCCCCCGCTGTCTCTCCGAAGGAAGTCCTGACCGATGAAGGGCATCATCCTGGCCGGTGGCACCGGCAGCCGACTGTTCCCCGTCACCAAAGCCGTGTCCAAGCAACTGCTGCCCGTCTACGACAAGCCGATGATCTACCACCCGCTGACCACGTTGATGCTGGCCGGCGTCTGGGAGATCCTGCTCATCTCCACCCCACACGACCTACCCGGCTTTCAACGCCTGCTCGGCGACGGCACCCACCTCGGCCTGCAGATCACCTACGCCGAACAACCCCGCCCCAACGGACTCGCCGAAGCCTTCCTCATCGGCGCCGACCACGTCCGCGGCGGACCCTCCGCCCTCGTGCTCGGCGACAACATCTTCCACGGCGGATCCTTCGGCGACCTGCTCCGCCGCCGCGCCCACGACATCGCATCAGGCACCCACGGCTGCGTCCTGTTCGGCTACCCCGTCCGCGACCCCCAGCGCTACGGCGTCGGCGAAGCCGACCCCGACGGCACCCTCATCTCCATCGAAGAAAAACCGCAGAAGCCGCGCTCCGACCGCGCCATCACCGGGCTCTACCTCTACGACCACACCGTCATCGACATCGCCGCCACGATCACCCCCAGCACCCGCGGCGAACTCGAGATCACCGACATCAACCGCACCTACCTCACCCAAGGCCGCGCACACCTCCAAGACCTCGGCCGAGGCTTCGCCTGGCTCGACACCGGCACCCACGAATCACTCATCGACGCCGGCCAATACGTCCGCACCCTCGAGAACCGCCAAGGCATCCGCATCGCCTGCATCGAAGAAGTCGCCCTCCGCATGGGCTGGATCACCCCCGCACAATGCCGCACCCTCGGCCAAGCCCAAGCAGGATCCGGCTACGGCGAGTACGTCATCACCGTCGCCGACCAGTACACCTGACAGCCCGTCCGCACCCCACAAAGGCCTTCCCGGACGACCGTCCGCGGTGGCGCCTGCCGGAACCTGGCCGCCGCCATTCGCACTGTAACGACCGCAGGCGACTTCCCGATCCGATCGCGTGTCTGACGAGCCACCCTGCGCGGCGCCCCGCCGCTGGCCGAAGCGGTCAGCTGCAGCCCTCGTTCTCAATCAGATTAGGAATACAGCTCGGGAATCCCACGGGAGGGCGTTACCAGATTTAACACAGCAGCCAATGGATCCGGTCAGCGCACGCTGAGTACCGCCCGACGCAGGATTCGTTGCGCATGGACTCCGGGCGAGCTAGATTCAGCGGCCGGTCGGGGATTCTGATCCAAGCCAGCTTACGTATATCAGATCGTTGCCCGTGCATGAGGCCTTCTCGGCGTCTTCCTGTCCGGGCAATTCTAGCTAGCCACCGTCGAGGAGTAAGGCATGGCTGTTAGCGAGCACGCCCCAGCAAGCACAAGCCAAAACACCGATCACATCGCTGACGGCCCTTCCGCGCCCCGTCGTACGACCGCATTGCTCCATGCCTCCGCAGCAGCCATGTGCGTACTGCTGTCGGCGCTCGTAGTGTACCGAGCCGACGGCAGAATCCCGGACGATGCGTATATCCTGTTTCGGTACGTGCAGAACCTGCTGGACGGCAACGGGTGGGTCTACAATCTAGCCAGTCCAACCTCGAATGCAGTTTCGGCTCCACTGTACACATTAGCCCTGGCGCTGATCAGTCTCGTGGTCGGCAGTGTCGAGCTGGCATCGACACTTCTCTTCGTGTTCACCACCGCCGCGTCAGAGTATCTCGCTTTTGCAATTCTTCACAAGAATTCGATGACACTCGGCGGACTCGTCGCCATATGCCTGATGATCATCAATCCCTGGCTGCTCGTCACCCAAGGACTAGAGACCTCCGCATTTGTGTGTCTGCTACTGCTGTCGGTCCTCCTCTTGGCCGACCGCAGGCATGCGGCGGTCGGATTCGTGCTGGTCGCAGCAACGTTGGTGCGTGGTGATGGCGCAGTTCTTGTGGCCGTCGTCTTCTTTCTCCTGTGGATTCAGACGAAGCACTTTCCATGGAGGTTAGGGAAGACTAGATCTGACCGGACTGCTGGCGTGGGCAGTCAGCCCGGCAGGCCAGACCGACGACCATGGAGCTTCCGTTCAGCAGTTCGAACCAACATATCGAGATCTCGCTCCTTCCTCCGAAACTCTCGAGTTCGAAATTCCCGCTGCGACACAATGATGACCACACCCACCTAACAGGCCTCGTCCCTAAATTCGAATCTGAACCAGAGGTCGCGCAGGCCAAACCGACCGCCATCGCTCAAAGTTCCACCACGGTAATCAGTTTTGTGGATCTCGAGAAGCAACCGCCAACAAGTCGGCCGCATAGGTCGACAAACCCTTCGGTTGCGGAAACCTCTGGCGGTACGACGAGCTCGCCAGTCAGATGCTGAGACACTAATCCGAGCCACAACCGGACCCGCCATAACGAGAGCAGCAGGATCTTCGTGCACGTCCTCTTCGTCGCCCACTCCTCGACGACAGCGGGGGCTGAACGCACCCTGATCGCGATGGCCTCCGCTGCTGCTCGAGGCGGGGATCGAGTCACGGTGTCGATTCCCCGCCACGGCCCGATCGAGCGGCTGATCCACGATCGGGCCCCTCAGGCTCGGGTGATAGTTCAGCGCTGTCAGTGGTGGATGGGCGTCCGGCACCGGAGCATCGCGGGAGCGCTCCGCACTGCCCAGTCGCTCGCACAGGTCGTGCCATGGCTTCGGCTGCTGCGCCGGACGAGGCCCGATGCCGTCGTCATCGGGTCTACCGTGACCCCGGCGCCGCTCCTGGCTGCGGCTCTCGCACGGATACCTCGGTCGATTATTCTCGGCGAGAGCATCCGCACAAATCCGACCCTGCGGTCGCTGATCCCGAAAGCTCTGATCGTGCGAGCGCTCGACGCTTGGGTCGACGTGGGTGTCGCGGTGTCGGAGTACGCGGCCTCCCAGTACCGCCGGCCGACGCTGATCGAGTACCCACCCGTCGAGATTCCGGAGGCGGTCAGCGAGGTGCGCCAGGAACCTCCGCACGTGCTGGTTGCCGTTCTGCTCGGCACTCTCTCCGAGGAAAAGGGACAGTTCGATCTCGTCGAGGCTGCTCGGCTGCTCGTCGCCGGCGATACGCCGGTGCGGATCGAGCTGTACGGCGACGCACGCCCCGACGATCTGGCACGGCTGGACGACATGATCCGAGAAGCAGACGTCTCGTCCGTGCTCCGTCACCGGGGATCTAGCGGGAACCCACTCGGCGTCCTCGCTGGTGCGGACGTCAGCCTGGTCTGCTCGGGGAACGAGGCCTACGGGCGCGTGACGATCGAGTCGATCCTGGTGGGGACGCCTGTCGTCGGGTACGACCTGGGCGGGACCCGGGAGATCCTCCGCGACGGTGGCGGCGTGCTGGTCGAGCCGGCGCCCGCAGCAGTGGCGGAGGTCCTCGAACGGCTCGCCCGCGATCCTGCTGCGCTCGGTGTCCTGCGCTCGGCGGCGACCGAGCGTGCCCGGCACCGTACGGGGGTCGGCGATGCGGACGGCCAGTGGTCACGATTGCGAGATGCGCTGGTGACTGCTCCACGTCGATGACCCAGGCACCGGAGCCGTCATGCCCCCGGCAGGGTGGTGACGGATGGCTCCCCTGCCCGCGTTCCGACGAAGGCCGCCAGCGCGAGGCTCAGGTATTTCCCTACCGCGACGACGGCGAACCCGACCGCCGCCCCCATTTCGTCGCCCCACCAGGCACCGGCGGCAACCGCGGCGAGGAGAAGGACCGAGCTGACGAAGCTCTGCGCACCGACGAAGCGTTCACGCCCCATCCCCTGCAGGAGTGCAGCGAGCGGGGTGGACAGCGCAACCACGGGAAAGGTCACGACGAACACGGCCACGAGCGGTCCTGCCGGGGCGTAGGCGTCGCCGAGCAGAAAGACACTCAGGTCAGTGCCGAACCACCCGACGGGTAGCGCCAGCACGGTCAGTGCAGCGGTGAGTCCCACGATGGCCCGCAGCAATCGACGCCGGTCCCTGTCGTCCGCCCGCGCAGTCGCCGGGAGTACCACTGCGGCCAAGGTGGACGACAGCAGCTGGAACGGCGAGGTAAGCTTCGACGCGGCCGCGTAGAAGCCGGCCCCGGCCGGCGACGTCAGCGCTGCCACGAGGAACACATCGAGCGCTCGACTCTGGATCGATAGGTCGTTCACCGCGAAGGGCACAGATCTGCGCAGGACGTCGCCGACCGCCATCGACCGCTGAGCCGGGACATCGCGTCGAAGCAACAGCCGTCTGATGTGCACGGCCCCAAGGGCCGCGCCCGCTGCCATCCCGATCGAGTACAGCAACGTGGCCGGGCCTGCGTGAGCGACGAGCAGCAGCAGGAACACTGAGCAGCTCACGAGCCGGCGAAGAAGGACCGACGTAGCGACCGCGGCAGCCAGGTCGGCTGCGATGACTACGGCGAGCCGGGTCTCGCAGTACTTCTCCAGTCCCTGTGCAACGACCAACAGCGAAAGCGCGGCAAGAAAGGTTCCGGAGGCTCCGGGAACGAAGAGCGCCAAGGCGGCGATCGCGACGACGACGCCGCCCAGCGCTGCTCGTCCGCTGAACCAGAGGATCGTACGGACCTCGTCGAGCCGTCCGAGCGCGTACGAGCGGCCGGCGAAGCTGGACATGCCGACGTCGACCACGATGAACCAGACCAGGAAGACACCGATCAGCGCGGTCACGGCGCCGTACTCGGCGGGCGCTACGGAGCGCGCGAGGGCGATGCCCATCACGGCTTGTGCGACGGCGCCGAGCACTCGGGCGATCGAGGCGGAGAGGAACGTCTTCTTCATAAGCGGCGACCGTCCGCGGAGTAGAGCTCCGTCATCGAGCGGCTCGGGTCGCGGCGGTGGCCTGTGCCCGCTCGTAGAGCTTCGTGAGCGACTGGAAGTGCTGATCCCCGCTCGTCGCCCGCGTCACCAGCTCCTTCTCGAACGCCTCCGGTGAACCGACCGCGCCGTCGAGGAACCGCTGGATCGTCGCGCTCCATCCTGCGACCGAGTGTTCGGACACCAGACCCGTCACCCCCTCGGTGACCAGCTCGGGCATGCCACCGCGGTCGGCAACCAGGGCCGGCACGCGAGCCATGAGGCTCTCCCGCACGCTGAACGGGCTGTTCTCGAACCAGATCGCCGGATGGAGTGTCGCGGCGGTGGTCCGCAGGGCCGCGCCGAGTTCGTCGGCGCTGAGGTGTCCGACGAAGCGGACCCGGTCCACCGCATGCTCCGTCACGTACCGATGCAGCTGCGCTTCATCGGCTCCCGTGCCGGCGATCGTCAGTACCCGGTCGCCAGTACGCGTGCCCAACGACTTCCAGGCGTGCAGGACGGTCAGCACGTCCTTCTCCGGCGCGAGGCGGCCCATGTAGAGAAGGCCCGTCGCATCGTCGTCTCGGCGGTGAGGCGTTCCCCGCCAGGGCAGGTCGAGGACCTCTGTGCGGTCCGGCGACCAGCCGTCCGCGTGCAGCGTCCGCTCCATGAACCGCGACGGACAGTGCACGATCATGTCGTCGGCGCCGCGCATGACCCGGTCGCTGAAGACCGTCTCCAGCCCCCCCAGCGCGGACGCCCCGAGGCTGCCCTTGATGCATCGCCGTCGGACCGGGTTGATCGCGCGGCTCACGGGTGAGGCACCGACGCACACCTGGCACAGGTCCGACGTCGAGTCGGCCCACAGCCGCTGGTTCGCGCACACGAGTTTGTACTCGTGTGCCGTCACGACCCGTCCGATCCCGATCCCGCCCGCAGCCCGGACGACTGCGCTCGTCAGCTGATAGCAGGTGCCGTGGTAGTGCACGACGTCCGGTGTGAACTCCGCCAGAGCAGCAGCCATCCGCCGCCCGTTCGCCACGGAGTAGACGCTGCGGGCCGCGTCGTCGAGCCGCTCCCGAATGCTTCCGGAGGTGTAGCTGCGGGCGGGCGTCTCGAATCGGGGTGCCCCGGGCGCTACGGGCGACGATCCGGCGGGGGCCTCCATCCCGAACAGGGCGACATCGTGGCCACGGACGGTCAGCTCGCTTGCGAGCCAGTCCAGATAGGTCTCGACACCGCCGACCCGGTGCAGGAACTTGCTGGCCAGGAGCACACGCATCGTCGATCAGCCCGCTTCCGCCGGCCGCGTCGCACGGTTCCACTCGACGTCCCCGATCCGGCCGGGTGTCATGGCCCAACTGACGAACCACGCTGCGAGCGTCAACTGGTCGCGCAACCACGCGGCACGCTCACCCCGCTGTCCGAGCGAAGCCGGGAGCGCGAGCGCACCCCGCGTCAGCCCTGCGGCGCCGACCAGCATCTTCAGGGGCCTCTCGCCGATCCCGGAGGTGTCCATCAGCGAGAGGCAGGGGGCGACAACGAGCTCCATGAGCCGGAGCGCGCGGCGCTGCGCCGTGTTCGACTTCCGGCTGACCCCGCCGACGTGCTCGGCGGACAGGTCCCCGGACACCACGACCCGGTATCCGAGATCGTGCGCCCGATGACAGATCTCCTGGTCCTCGAGATACATCGGGAGCCGGGTGTCCAGGCCCGTGCCGAACACTTCCCGGCGGATCGCCATGTAGGCACCCGAGGTGAAGGCGACGTCGTGCACACCGGGGCCCTCGACCGGGATCGAACGCCGGGGTGTCCCCAGCAACGGGGGCAGCGCAGGCAGACCGACGAGCGTCGCGAACAGCCGGCGCTTGTTCCAGACCCGGCGGGCCGAACCACGATCGACCGCCCCGTCGGGCGCACGGAGGGTAGGAGCCGCGATACCGATGCCGGGCTCAACGGCGAGCATGACGACCCGCTCCAAGACCTGCGCGGACGTGGCGACATCCGGGTTGTGCAGGAGCACGACCCGCGGCTCCCCCCACCGCCTACGGCCGAGCTCGACGGCATGGTTCACCCCGAAGGAGAACCCGAGGTTGTTCGGCGCGACCTCGGCCACGAACCGGTCGATCACGGACGGATCGACCGCGGCGCGGGCCGTCGCCACGCACTCGTGATCGTCGCTGTTGTCGAGGAAGACCGCTGCGCGGTCGGGTCCGCCGGCGAGCCAGCGACTGACGGTCGCGGCGAGGTCGGCCGCGACGTCGCCGGACCGGTAGGTGATCACGACGACCAGGGCGGAGAGAGTGTGATTCACGACGGTCCGTTCGATGTTCTCGGGGCCGTGAGGGCCGGAGCGGGTGTGGAGGGAACGTCTGTCGTGGCCGACTGGCTCGCGCCGGCGAGGCAGAGCAGGACCACCAGGCCGAGAAGGCTGTGCAGCGGAAGAAGCGTCTCCAGGCCGTTGTAGCCGGCCGTCACCGCGATAAAGGCCACCGCCGCGGCCGCCCCGGCATGCGCACCCGAGCGCACCGCCGAGACGACCACCAGGGCCAGCGTGGTCAGGAACAGCACCAGCCCGGGTACGCCCAGGCTGACGAGGAGCTGCAGCAGCGAGTTCTCCATCGGGTAGGCGCCCCCCGAGGAGGCGATGGTGAGCGGGTCTGCCGTCGTCGGCCCGCTGCCGACCCAGCCCGATGAGCGTGCCAGCACGATCGCCTCGGTCACGTTGTCTCCGCGCACCTCGCTCGATCGCGCGGCTTCACCGGTGCTCGTACGCGCGTCGATGAGGCCGGACATCGCCACTGCCACGACGGCCAGGGGAGCCAGCGCCAGGAGCCGCATGAGCTTCGGGGATCGAGTGCGACGGAGCTGTGGAAGGCGAACGACCGTGACGACCGCCGCGATGACCGCCGCGACCGCGAGCGCGCTGCGGGACACGGTCGACGCCGCACCTGCGACCGCGGCGATCAACGGGATCAGGCTTCGCGGGACGTCGTCGATCCACCGGACGAAGAAGACGGCGAAGGACACCGCGAAGAACGTTCCGGCGTAGAGCGGGTGCCCGAATCCGACGCTCGCCCGGTGCAGGCCCCCGTCGAGATGCAGGCCGCGGCCGACGGCGTCATAGAGCGGAAGGTAGATCGGGTTCTGCTGGATCACGACCTCGACCACGGCGAACACGGCCGCAGCGATGGTCGCCACCGCCAGCGTCCGCACCAGGAGGTCGGCTTCACGAGCAGACACCCGTACGTACAGCACGAGCAGCCCGCCGACGGCGAGGCTGATCACCCATTCCCGGGCTGACGGGCCGCCACCGCTCACGATCGGAGGCCGGGTCCGCATCAGGTACACGGTCCACAGGACGAGCAGCACCGCTGCGAATCGCGCTCCGAGCCACCACCGGTCGATCGGCTCGGGGCGGACGACGGGCATGGCCACCCATCGCCGCACCGACCAGACGAGGATCACCAGCAGGGCCGGTGTGAGACCGAAGTACCCGTAGCCGATCAGTTGCTGGGGCAACACCGCGTAGAGGACCAACGCTGCCGACGGCAGGACGTGCACCGGTGCCGTCGCCGCGGCGATCAACGCGACCATGACCAGCACGAGCACGACCCCGACCACGCTCCCGTTGCGGTAGGTCAGCGCTGCGACGACGTAGCCGATGGGTACGACGCAGAAGACGATCGCCGCCACGAGCCCCAGGCCGAGGAGGTCGGCCGGCCCGCCGCCGAGCACCCGGGCGATCGTCCTCAATGGCCTATCCTTTCAGGCGTCCGGTCGCGCCGGCACGGCGCTGCGGCTCCAGACGCTGGGCGAGTGCCTCGTAGTCCGCCGTCACGGTGTCCCAGGCGTAGGTCGCCAGGACGTGCTTCTTCCCCGCCCGCCCACGCTCCCCGGCCGTGTCCGGCTCGGCCTCGACCTCCTCGATCCGGGCGCTCAGCTCAGCAGGATCACCGAAGTACGCCCCATCGTCCCGGACGATCTCGCGATTGAAGTCGACGTCCCAGGCGACCACGAACGCACCGGCACCCATGGCGCGCAGCAGCGACGGGTTGGTCCCTCCCACGGAGTGGCCGTGCAGGTAGCTGGCACAGTTCGCGTAGAGCTGGTCGAGCAGGTCCTGGTTCCAGACCGACCCGACCAGCCGGACACGCACGTCGTCGGCTGCGAGGTCGGCCACGCGGCGGATGTACTCGGTCTCGTAGGGCACGGATCCGACGACGACGAGCGGTAGTCGCGCGGTGCTCTGCGTGTAACCCTCCACGATCACGTCGACGTGGTTCTCCGGCTCCATACGCGCGACGACCAGGTGGTAGCCGCGCGGTTCGACGTTCACCGGCTCCAGCAGCCCGGGACGGTCCGGCTCGACCTCGGGGGCGCCGTACGCGATGAAATCGCTGTCCGCCCCGTACTTCTTGCGGAAGTAATTCTCGATCCCACGGGCGTCGGCGATGAGAGCGTCGGCCGTTCGGGCAGCGAACCGCTCGCAGAGCAGGTAGTAGGTCCGGCCGACACGCCCCCACTTCGCCCGGCGCCACTCGAGCCCGTCCACGTGGACGGCGACCGGGATCCGGAAAATTCTGAGCAGGATGATCAGTGGGGCGTTGGCCGCGTTGAACACGAAGGCGACGTCCGGCCGATAGCGGGGTCGGATGGCGTGCAGGACGGACAGGAACGTGTGCGAGAGCGTCTCGACCGAACGGCCACGCAGACTCGGCAGCACAACCCGCCGCATGCCGAGGTGGTCCGTCGACGCTTCGTCGCGGCCCCGGCAGTAGACGGTGACCCGATGTCCCTTGTCCGCCAAGCGACGCCCGATCTCCTCCACAGCGGTCTCGAAACCGCCGTAACGTGCGGGAACCCCGCGCGTACCGATCATGCTGATGTGCACGTGGTTCTCATCTCCCCTGCACTCACACAGGCAGGACTCGGACGGCTGGATTAGCGACCGGGACGTTGCATCCACGTGGTTCGCTCACTGTCTCGCGGAGCCGATGAACCCGCCGAACGTGGCCTACCCGTCGAGACACGCGGCGGTGAGGTACTCGACGAACCGTTCCGATGCGTCCCGGCACCCCGGGCTTCGCGGACGCTTTCGTAGGTGCCCTCGTAACCGGAGTCCCGACCGATACGCCTTGCGGGCACGAGGGTGAGGATCACACCCAGTACGCTCCCCGACACGGCTCGCAAGGCGTGAGCGGCGGCCGACAGCTGCTGCGTCGTGGTTCGGCCGTACCCGCACACCAGGAGCGCTCCGTCGGTGGCCGGGAGCAATGCCGCAGCGTCGGCGACGGGCAGTACTGGCGGCGTGTCGACCAGAACGAGGTCGTACGTGGACCGTGCTTCTTGGAGCAGGCTGCGCATCTGGTTGCTACCCAGCAGCTCACTCGGATTGGGCGGTAGCACCCCGCTCGGAAGCAGGTCGAGCGCTCCGCCGCCCCAGTTGTGTACGGCGCGCCCAAGCGGCAGGCCTCCGGAGAGAACCGTCGTGAGTCCGACGGACCGGTCGACACCGAACAAGGCAGAGACGCCCGGGCGTCGCAGGTCACCCTCGATCAGCAGAACCCGCCGGCCGGTGGACGCCACGGCGGCGGCCAGGTTGGCAGCCGTGGTCGACTTGCCTTCTCCCGCGACGCCACTGGTGATCACAACGGTCTTCCGGGGACTGTCTACGTCGACGAACTGCAGGTTGGTTCGGATCCGCCGGAAGTTCTCGGCGATCGGCGTGCTCGGTGCCTCGTGGACGGCCAGGGGCGTGGCCGGGACCTTGGGGTCGAGGACGACCGACCCGAGCGCCGGCGCCTTCACGATCGCGGTGGCCCCGTCGGCGGTGGTGACGGTGTTGTCGAGCGTATTGTGGACGTAGGCACCGACCACACCGATCACCAGCCCGACCGTCAGCCCGAGTGCGAGCAGGACGGTCAACCCCGGGGAGGACGGAGTCGATGGAACCGCAGCCGGTTGGATTACCCGGGCACCGACATAGGTCAGGTCGCCATCATTCAGGGGACGTTCCAGCTCTCCGATGACCTCGCTGGTCACCGCGGCGACCGTGTTCGCGATCTCGGTGGCCTGCTCGGGCGACGGATCGGTCGCCGTCACCCCGAAGATGACCGAGTTCGGGGAACTGCTGGTCCCCACCCGGGAGGCGAGATCGGCCGATGCCCCGAGACCGAGGCGCCGGCTCGTCTCCTCGAGCACCCGGTCACCCGTCGCCAGCTCGACGTAGGAGGTGATTCGGTCCTGGGAGAGCTGCGCCCCCTGGTAGGCGTCCTGCGGGTTGTTCACGACCTGGGTCGTCACGAACAACGAGGTCTGTGCGGTGTACGCCGGCGGACGTCCCAACGAGACAGCGGCCGCGCTGAGTACGCCCAGTCCGATGCAGACGACGATGACGATCCAACGCTCGCCCAGCACACGAAGGTGCTCACGCAAAGTCATACGCCATCCCGATCATGCGTTCAGTGACGATCACGGTCGCTATGGGTCACCCAGACTAGTGCACCCGTCCGACCGCTCCGTCACAGCGGGTGGCCTCTTAGGCGTGTCGCCGGCTCTCGCGAGTGCGGGGTGCGACAGCATCGGCGATGCCGCAGGCGGCCTCGAACACGAGGGACACCGCGTCCCGGTGCGCCGCTTCTGGAAGCCCCATCGGGTCGGGCACAGTGTCGTCGGCTTGTGGGATCGTTCCGCGCCGCGACCGGGCCGCTCCGACCAGTGCACGCGAGCGCTCCACCAGGCCTGATGGAAGCACCCCGGGGTCGACCGCCCCAGCCAGCCGAGCGAACTCTCGGAGAGCAAAGGTCCGGTCGACCACATGCGGGAACCGCTCCAGGACAGCCGATCGGTGTCGCACATTCGCCCCGAGGATGAGATCGACTCCGCGGACGACGTCATCATCGAGCTGCCGGGCTCGGAACCCGTTGCTTCGTGGCGCCAGCCCCCAGGGCGCGAGCTGCGCGCGGGTCAACGGGTGCATCCCGGCCCCGACCACCGCGACAACACCCGCACTCGAGATCTCGATCCGCGCGGCTTCACGTCCGCCGAGGCGCCCGATCAGGAGATGGCGCATCAACAGCTCGGCGGCGGGAGAGCGGCAGATGTTGCCCGTGCACACGATGAGCATCCGGAAGCGGTCGTCCGGTCCACGACGCGCGGGCTCCGGCGGGAGATGCACCGCGTGCGCCTCGAACCTCAGACGCGACGGTCTCACCGGGGTGTGCGCGACCGGGCGGTCCGCCAACGACGTCATCTCGGCTGCCTCCCCGACAGATCATTCACCCGATCAGTCGTTCCGGGCAGCCCCGGCATTTCAATCGATACAGAATCTGAGAGATCGGATCATCAGAATGGACTAGGCACGATCACTCGTCCGTGGCCCTGAGCTGGGACTTCTCCGCCAAGCGCCCTGGGCGCCCCGTTGACGATCACGGCCTGCACTCCTTCGGCCAGATGCCAGGGCTCGGTGTAGCTCGACCGGTCGGCGACCGTCGACGGGTCGAGCACCACCACGTCGGCCGCGGCCCCACCTGCAGCACCCCGCGGTCGTCGAGCCCGAGGCGGCTCGCCGGCAGCGACGTCATCTTCCGCACCGTCTCCTCCGGCGTTAGCACCCCGCGCTTCCGTACGTACCGCCCCAGCACCCTGGCGAACGTCCCGAAGCTGCGTGGGTGCGGGACGCCGTCGCCGGTCAGTTCCAGCACCCAGCCGTCCCTCGCGACGGAGACCATCGGCGGCGCCGCGCGCGACCGGACACTCCCGTTCCCTTCCCCATCGCCCCGGCTCCGGCCGGACCCCAGGAGCACACCCGAGATGACCTGCAACACCCGCCTGTCCCTGATCGTCGCCGGCGTCTTCGTCGTCGTGGTCGGCGTTGTGTTCGCCGTCACCCGGCTCTCCGCCGACCCCGCGCCGTCCGGTGCCGACGAGGCGGCCGCCGTCGCCGCCCGTCCGGACAGCCTCACCCTGCCCACCGCGCCCGGCTCCACCGTCACGTTCGTCGAGTTCCTCGACTTCGAGTGCGAGGCCTGCGGGGCCGTCTACCCGGCGATCGAGCAGCTGCGCGGCGACTACGGCGACCGCGTGAACTTCGTGATCCGCCACTTCCCGGGGGCCGGGCACAACAACGCCGAGCCCGCGTCCCGCGCGGTCGAGGCCGCGGCGCGGCAGGACCGGCTGGAGGAGGAGATGTACTCGCTGATGTTCGAGACGCAGGCCGAGTGGGGCGAGCAGCGGACCCCGATGGACGACCGGTTCCGCGGCTACGCCGAGCAACTCGGCCTCGACATGGCCCGCTACGACGCCGACTACGCCGACCCGGCCGTCGCGCAGCGGATCCAGGACGACCGGGCCGACGGCCTGGCCCTCGGTGCCCGGGGCACCCCGACGTTCTTCGTCGACGGGGAGCTCGTCGAGCCCCGGACCTACGAGGACCTGACCGGGGCACTCGACGCCGCGCTCGCCGGGAGCTGACGCGCCGTCTCGCACGGCCGATGACGCTCCTCCGGCGACGGGCGGCCGCCTTCGCGCCCGGGCCCGCTGCCGGGGGTGCCGCCGTTGACGGTTGGAGGCGTCACCGCTCAAGATCGACGGGCAGGTACGCGACGAGGGTCCGCTCGGGCGTCCCGGACGCGGGGGGAGGCGATCCACGATCACGGTGCCCACCGCGGCCCGCGGTGTCGTCGACGCCCACGTGCACTTCTTCCGGCGCGGCGGCACCGCCCATGCCGTCGACCCGTCCACGAGATCGGTCCTCGACCACGACCTCGGCGAGTCCGAGCTGGTCGCCGACGCCGCCACCGCGCGCGGGATCGACCGGATCGTGCTGGTCCAGTCGGCGAACAGCATCGCGGACGCTGCACGCCTCCGGGACGACGCCGGACGCAGCGCGCTCACCGCGGTCGTCGTCGGCTGGATCACACCGACCGATCCGGAGCGGGCCGACACCGAACTCGCACAGCTGGTCGAGCGCGGGCTGCTGCGCGGAGTCCGGCACCTGCCCGGGAGTCCGGACGACCCGTGGCTGCGGGAACCCGCGGCGCTGGAGGTCGGCGCGTTGCTCGCCGAGCGCGAGGTCGTGCTCGACGTGCTCGGCACCGACATCCGGCACCTGCGCGACGCGGCGCGACTCGCCGCCGAGTTGCCCGGGCTCCGGATCGTGGTCGACCACATGGCCACCCCGACCCTGGCGGACCGGGAACCGGTCGAGTGGAATGCTGCGGTCGCCGCCCTGGCCCAGCTGCCCAACGTCGCCGTGAAGTTCTCCGTCGGACAACGCGAACTCCTCTCCGGGAGGAGTCACGACCGGGCAGCGGCGGCCGTCCTCGAACTGTTCGGACCGCTGCGCGTGATGGCGGCATCGAACTGGCCGGTGTGTCGCCTGCGGTACGGATACGCCGGGATGTGGCAGGAACTGCGCCGCCTGCTCCGGACCGCGACGTCGTCCGACATCGATCAGGTGGTTCGGGGGACGGCCGCCCGCATCTACCGTTTCTGATACGCGATCCGGGCCGCGGTTCACCTCTCTGACAGATCGGAATCGGGTGGTCGACACCCCGACCCCCGTCCTGAGTAGCGTGGATCCCGTGGTCACCCGCAACGATGTCGCCAAGGCCGCCGGCGTGTCCACCGCGGTCGTCTCCTATGTCGTGAACGACGGCCCGCGTAACGTCGCCCCCGCCACGCGGGAACGCGTGCTCGAGGCGATCCGCGATCTCGGATATCGCCGGGACACCGTGGCGCGTTCGCTCCGGACGGGCCGCACCCAGTCGCTGGGACTCGTCGTTCCCGACCTGTCGCTGCCCTACTTCGCGGAGTTCACCAAACACATCAATTCCGCCGGCGAACGCACCGGGCGACAGATCCTGCTCGGTGCATCGGATTGGAGCGTGCCGCGGGAACGCGCCATGGTCGTCGGGCTCGCCGAACGCCGGGTCGACGGCATCGTCCTGCTCAGTGCCGATCCCCTCCAGGACCTCACCGAGCTCGACGGGCTCGGCGTGCCCGTCGTCGTCGTCGATCGGCCGGTCGTGACGACCCTCGGCACGCACGCCGCCGTCGATCACCTGGTCGGTCACGGTCACGACCGCATCGGCCTGCTCTGCGGCCCGCGGACGCACCGTCTGTCGCTCCGCCGGGTCTCCGCATGGGAGGAAGCCGTGCGGCGACACGGCTCGGTCCCCGACCCGGACTGGCGCCTGCACTCGACGATCACCCGCCGGGACGGGCGGGACGCGGCACGCAGCCTGCTCGGGCAGGCGCATCCGCCCAGCGCGGTCGTCGTGGGGTCCGACGTCCAGGCGGTCGGGGTACTCCGGGCCGCCTACGAGGCCGGTGTACGTGTGCCGCACGAGCTGGCGGTGATCACCACCGAGGGCACGGAACTCGCCGAGTTCTCCACACCGAGCCTGAGCTCCATCACCCAACCGATCGACGTGGTCGCCGCCATGGCGTTCACGCAGGTGGAGGACTCGACGGCGCCCGGTGTCACCCTCGTGTCGGACGACCGGTTCGACCTGTGCGGCCGGGAATCGTGCGGCTGCATTCCGCTCATCGGCCCTTGACGTCGGGATCTATACGTGTAGATACTCCAGTCGTCATCCGGTCTACACGAGTAGCTCTGGAGCGTGGCAATGTCGCCATCTCGCAACGTACGTGTTCTGGTCGTCGGCTCCATCAACGAGGACGTCACCCTCCGGGTGGCCTCCCTCCCCCGACCGGGGGAGACCGTGCTCTCCTCCTCCCGACATCGCACCCCGGGCGGCAAGGGGGCCAACCAGGCCGTGGCGGCGGTCCGCGCCGGCGCGGACGTCACCCTCGCCGGGAGGGTCGGCGACGACGAGTCCGGCGCCCGGATGCTGTCGGCACTGCGGGCCGCGGGGGTCGACACCCGGTTCGTCGGCGCCGATACCCTGGCCCCGACCGGACGTGCCACCGTGCTGGTCTCCGACGACGGCGAGAACGCGATCGTCGTGGCCTCCGGTGCCAATGCCACCGTCTCCGGCGACGTGGTGCGACCGGCCCTCCGCACGCTCGCGCCGGGTGACGTGGTCGTCGCCCAGGCCGAGGTCCCCCGGCACGCCGTCGCGGAGGTCGCCGGGGCCGCTGCGACCGCGGGAGCGCGGTTCGTCCTGAACCTCGCACCGTTCCGGCCGACCGAACGGGACCTCGTCCCCGCAGACGGGTTCCTGGTGCTCAACCTGCACGAGGCGGCCTCGCTGGCGGCCGACACGGGGGTAGCTCACGGTGCCGCGCCCCTCGCGGAGGCCTTCGGCTGCTCGGTCGTGGTGACGCTCGGGCCGGACGGAGCCCTGCTCGCGACACCCGGCGGGGCCGTGCAGCAGATCCCCGCGCTGACCGTCGCCGCACCGGTGGACACGACCGGCGCGGGCGATGCCTTCGTCGGCGTCTTCGCCGCGGAGCTCGCCGGCGGCCGCACCCCGGCGGAGGCCGCACGGCGGGCGTGCACCGCGGCGGGACTCAGTGTGACGACCGCGGGGACCCAGTCCTCGTTCGTCGATCGGTCGCAGGTGGACGCCGCCGAGCGAGCGAACGGCGTCGCGGGCGCCGAACCCGTGGGGACGACCTGATGGGCACGCGGGCACCCCGGACCTGGATCGCCGTGATCGCCCTGACGACGCTGCTCACCGGATGCGGGAGCGCCGTGGAGCAACAGACCGCGCCGGGCGAGATCGGCGGCTCCGTCGACTACGGGTACTGGGGAAACCCCAGCCGGGCCGAGCGGGTCGCCGCCGTCGTCGAGGGCTTCCGGTCGGTCCATCCGGGCACCCGGGTCAGCAGCCAGGTGGGCGCCTACCAGTCCTACATCGAGCGGCTGACCGTCCGCGCCGCCGGCCGGGACCTCCCCTGTGTCACCAGCATGCAGAGCACCTTCTTCGCGCCCTACGCCACCCAGGGGGCACTGCTCCCGCTCGACGACCTGATCGCCGACGGCAGCATCGACGTCAGCGACATCCCCGAGGACGTTCTCGAGTCGGGGATGGCCGAGGGGCGGCAGTTCATGATCCCCACCGGCTCCTACGTCCGCCCGGTCGCCTACAACGCCGACCTCCTGGCCTCCACCGGGGTCGGACCGCCGCCGCCGGGCTGGGACTGGGCCGGCTACGAGCAGTGGCTCCGGGCGATCGACGCACGCCTCCCCGAGGGGGTGTACGCCACCGAGATCGAGGGATCGAACCTGATGTCGCTGTTCTCCTTCGTCGCCAGTCACGACCAGGAGTTCTTCGACGACGACGGGCTGGGCTTCCCGCCCGAGCTGCTGCGCGAGTGGTTCGCCATGTGGGAGGGGCTGACCCGCGACGGGGTGTCGGTCCCGGCCTCGATGATCCCGGACCAGACCAACAACATGGAGTCCACGCCGATGGCGCGCGGCGTCGCCGTCGCGGGAACGAAGGACATCCCGCACCTCACCATCCACGAGCGGGTGCTGCAGAGCTCCGGCCTGGGCGACGAGGTCGCGTGGGCAACCAACCCGGTCGCGGTGCCCGGCGCATCGGGCAACGTGATCGGCTCGAACGGCCTGGCGATCTCCGCCGACTGCGACAACGTCGCCACGTCGGCCGCGTTCATCGACTACTTCGCCAACGACCCCGCCGCCATCTCCGCCTACCAGTCGGACAACGGCGTGGTTCCGGGCAGCCGCAGCCAGCAGGTCCTGCTCGACGACGCAGACACCCCTGAGGGCGTCCAGCGCAGCGTGCGTGTACTGCGCGAGCTGAGCGAGGACTCCGACATCGCCTCGATGACGTATCCGCAGGGGATCCAGATCCTCACCGGCGAGCTCCGCCGGCTGTTCGAGGACATCGCATTCGGCCGCACCGACATCGACACCGCAGTCGAGAGCTTCTACGCCGAAGCCCGACAGGCGCTGAGCTGAACCGAGGACCCCCATGGCATCGACGACGACGTCGCATCGCCCCGCACCCTCCGCCCCTACCGACATGCCGGGCCGCCGCCGCTCCGGGCGACGCCGCGACGACGTCGCCGGCTACCTGTTCCTCACACCCTGGCTGCTCGGGATCGTGCTGATCGTCGGCGGTCCCGTCCTCGCCTCGTTGTACCTGTCCTTCACCGACTACTCGATCCTCGGCGTCCCCCGCCTGTCCGGACTCGACAACTACGTGCGGATGCTCACCGACGATCCCCGGTTCTGGACCTCGCTCGGGGTCACCCTGACGTACCTGTTCGTCTCGGTCCCGCTCGTCGTGGTGTTCGCCCTGCTCCTCGCCCTCGTGCTGGACCGCGGCGTGCGTGGTCTGCCGCTCTACCGGGCGGTCTTCTACCTTCCCTCGCTGATCGGCGGGAGCGTCGCGATCGCCATCCTGTGGAGGTCGGTCTTCGGCGGGGACGGGTTGTTCAACGCCGGGCTCGGACTGGTCGGGATCGACACCGACTTCTCCTGGATCGGCACCCCCGACTCGGCTCTCGGCACCCTGATCGTGCTCAACGTGTGGCAGTTCGGCGCACCGATGCTGATCTTTCTCGCCGGTCTCCGGCAGGTCCCGCCCGAACTGCAGGAAGCCGCTCGGATAGACGGCGCAGGGGCGGTACGCCGCTTCCTGTCGGTGACCCTGCCGATCCTCAGTCCGATCATCTTCTTCAACGTCCTGATGAGCACCGTGAACGCCTTCCAGGCGTTCAACACCGCCTACATCGTCAGCAACGGCACGGGCGGGCCGGCGAACTCGACGCTGTTCTTCACCCTCTACCTGTACCAGCGCGGATTCACCAACTTCGAGATGGGTTACGCCTCCGCGCTCGGCTGGGCGCTCCTGCTCGTCGCCGCCGGGGTCACCGCGCTGCTGTTCCTCGCCTCCCGCAGGTTCGTGTTCTACGGAGACCGCTGATGACGACTCTGCGCCGCCCCGAGTTCCTGCGTCATCTGCTGCTGATCGCGATGGCGTCCGTCATGTTCTACCCGCTGGCCTGGATGATCGGCGCGTCGTTCCGGGACGACAGCCGGATCAACGACTCCGGCCTGTTCCCCGGCGCCGACTTCACGTGGGACGGTTACGCCGAGGGCTGGGCCGGACTCGGCGGCGTCGGGTTCGGTCAGTTCATCCTGAACTCGCTGCTCGTCTCGATCGCCTGCGTCGTGGCGAACGTCGTGGCCTGCTCGGTCACCGCCTACGCGTTCGCCCGCATCGAGTTCCGCGGCCGCAAGGTGCTGTTCGCGGTCATGATCGGCACGCTGCTGCTGCCGCACCACGTGATCCTGATCCCGCAGTACCTGATGTTCCGGGAGTTCGGGTGGGTCAACACCTACCTGCCGTTCATCGTCCCGAAGCTGCTCGCGACGGACGCGTTCTTCATCTTCCTGCTCGTGCAGTTCTTCCGGGTCCTCCCCCGGGAGCTCGACGAGGCCGCCCGTATCGACGGGTGCGGACACTTCCAGATCTTCTGGCGCATCCTCCTCCCGCTCGCCACACCGGCTCTCGCCACGACCGCCATCTTCACCTTCATCTACAGCTGGAACGACTTCTTCACCCCGCTCATCTATCTGACCGACACCGAGATGTACACGGTCCCCCTGGCACTGCGCGGTTTCATCGACGCCAACGCGGAATCCGCATTCGGCGCGCTGTTCGCCATGTCCGTGCTCTCGCTCCTGCCCGTGCTCGGGATCTTCATCGCCTTCCAGCGCCTGCTCGTCAACGGCATCGCCACCACCGGACTCCGAGGTTGAGACCACCATGCGTATCGCCATCGCCAACGACCACGCCGGATTCCCGCTGCGCGCCCACGTCGCCTCCGTGGTGACCGACCTGGGCCACGACCTGCTGGACGTGGGGACCCCCGACGACACGCCCGTCGACTTCCCGGTGATCTCCCGCCGGGTCACCGATCTGGTCCGGTCCGGGGACGCCGACCGGGGACTGCTGGTCTGCGGCACCGGGGTCGGCGCCGCGATCGCCGCGAACAAGGTGTCCGGCATCCGTGCCGCCGTGATCCACGACAGCTTCTCCGCCCGTCAGTGCGTGGAACACGACGACGTCAACGTCGCCTGTGTCGGTGCCTGGATCGTCGGTCCCCGCGTCGCGACGGACACGGTCACGACCTATCTCGGCGCCCGCTTCAGCACCGACCCGGACTTCCGCCGCCGGGTCGCACAGCTCGCGGAGATGGACGGCTCCGCGGTCCCGTCCCCCGAGCCCGCAGGAGGTGCCACGACAGGCAGGTGAGCGCCGGTCCCCGCCCGCATCGCGAATCCGCACACCGACCACGAACGGAAAGAACATTGCCGCTCAGCAGTGAACGCAAGAAGGAAATCCTCGACACCGTCAGCAAGCTGCGCGTGACCGACGTCCGCGACGGGATGGACTGGGTCGGACTGCACCACACCGGCACCGTCTCCCCCGAGATCCGGCCGTTGTGGCGCACCAAGGCCGCCGGCTTCGCCACCACCTGCCGCCACGTGCCGACCCAGCAGACCGTCCCCACCATGTCCCCGCAGGACTACACCAAGTGGGCCTACGAGTACTGGTACGGCCAGGTCTTCAAGAACGATCTCGCCGACCAGATCGACGAGCACACCTTCCTCGTCGTCGACACCTGCAACACCCCCACGCCGGCGGTGGGCTCGATGGACTCGATGATGTGGGCCGCGCTGGGGGCGCGGGGCTGCCTGACCAACGGCGGCGCCCGCGACACCGACGAGACCCTCGCCAGCAAGCACCTGCCCGTCTGGTCCCGCTGGATCGTCCAGCCCATGTACCAGGGTCGCGTCGAATGGGGCGGCCACAGCGTCACCGTCGAGATCGGCGGTCAACCCGTCCGCCCCGACGACCTCGTCGTCGCCGACGGCGACGGCGCACTCGTCGTCCCCGCCGAGCACATCGACGACGTCCTCACCTACGCCGTCCAGGAGTCCGAGAACGACAAGGAGGCGCGCGCCGCGTTGTTCGACCGGCTGGGGATCGCACGCGACGAGACGACCGTGCCCGCCTTCGACGTCCCACCCCATCCCTACGCCAAGTCCGCCGCCGACATCAACGCCCTCCTCGACCGACACCGGAGGTGACCGCCCGGGGCCGGCCGCGACCCGCGGCCGGCCCCGCCGCCGGCCACGTCCCACCTCGCCGACGAAGGAGCCAGCGATGGCCGAGGTCACCTACTCGTCCGCCTCCCGGATCTACCCCGGCGCCCCGCCCGTGCGCGCGGTCGACCGGCTCGACCTGACCATCCCCGACGGGGAGTTCCTGGTCCTGGTCGGACCGTCGGGATCGGGCAAATCCACCGCGCTGCGGATGCTCGCCGGGCTGGAGGAGGTCGACGAGGGCCTCATCCGGATCGGGTCCCACGACGTCACCGGCCTCGAGCCGAAGCAGCGTGACATCGCCATGGTGTTCCAGAACTACGCGCTCTACCCGCACATGACCGTCGCGCAGAACCTGGGATTCGCGTTGCGCATCTCCCGCCTGCCGAAGGACGAGATCCGTCGCCGGGTCGAGTCCGCGGCGGCCATGCTCGACCTGACGCCCTACCTCGGCCGGCGACCCAAGGCGCTGTCCGGCGGGCAACGCCAACGGGTGGCCATGGGGCGGGCGATCGTCCGTGAGCCCGCGGTCTTCCTCATGGACGAGCCCCTGTCCAACCTCGACGCCAAACTGCGGGTCGAGACGCGCGCCCACATCTCCGCGCTGCAGCAGAGGCTCGGGACCACCACCGTCTACGTGACCCACGACCAGGTCGAGGCCATGACGATGGGCAGCAGGGTCGCGGTCCTCAAAGACGGTGAGCTGCAGCAGTGCGCCTCGCCCCGCGAGCTCTACGACCGTCCCGCAAACGCCTTCGTCGCCGGATTCATCGGCTCTCCGGCCATGAACCTCCACACCGGCCACATCGGACCCGACGGCGTCGGGATCGGCGGCTGCACCATTCCCGTCGACCGGGAACTGGTCGGCGCCGCGCGGTCGTGCGCGGGGTCCGAGGTGCTCGTCGGCGTCCGCCCCGAGGCCCTGCGGATCGCGGCGCCGTCCGACGACGGGATGACGATGACGGTCACGCTCTGCGAGGAGCTCGGATCCGACTCGTTCGTCTACGGCGAGCTCGTCGACGGGCACCAGACGGGTCGTCGCCTGGTGGTCCGGACCGCCGGGGGCGACGCCCTCCGGCTCGGCGACACCGTCCGGGTCGTTCCCACACGTCCCGACCGGATCCATCTGTTCGACCCGACCTCCGGTCGGCGCATCACCACCACATGAACCCCGATCGAGAGGACCAGTCGTGTCGTTGAGCAGTGAACGCAAGAAGGAGATCCTCGACACCGTCGGCAAGCTTCGCGTGACCGACGTCCGCGACGGGATGGACTGGGTCGGGCTGCACCACACCGGTTCGGTGTCACCCGAGGTCCGCCCGCTGTGGCGCACCAAGGCCGCCGGCTTCGCCACCACCTGCCGGCACGTCCCGACCCAGCAGACCGTCCCCACCATGTCCCCGCAGGACTACACCACGTGGGCCTACGAGTACTGGTACGGCCAGGTCTTCGAGAAGGACCTGCACGAGCAGATCGACGAGCACACCTTCCTGGTCGTCGACACGTGCAACACGCCGACACCCGCGGTCGGATCGGCGGATTCGATGATCTACGCCGCCCTGGGTGCGCGCGGATGCCTGACCAACGGAGGTGCCCGCGACACCGACGAGACGCTGGCCAGCAAGCATCTACCCGTCTGGTCCCGCTGGGTGGTGCAGCCGATGTACCAGGGCCGCGTCGAGTGGGGTGGGCACTCGATGACCGTCGAGATCGGCGGGCAACCGGTCCGGCCGGACGACCTGGTCGTCGCCGACGGCGACGGCGCACTCGTCGTCCCCGCCGAGCACATCGACGACGTCCTCACCTACGCCATCCAGGAGTCCGAGAAGGACAAGTCCGCGCGGGCGGTCCTGTTCGACCGGCTCGGGATCCCCCGCGACGAGACCACCACACCCGCCTTCGACGTCCCACCCCATCCCTACGCCAAGTCCGCCGATGACATCCACGCGATCCTCGACCGGCGACGGTGAGGTCCGCGGTGCGGGGCCGGCGCCGTACCGGTCCCGCACCGCGGGGCTCCGCCCCGCCGGGTCCCCTGCCGCGGGCGGTGTGCCGTGACCCGTCCGGGCAGACCGGTCCGGGTCACGCAGGCGGACGTCGCCCGGGCTGCCGGCGTCTCGACGGCCGTCGTCAGCTACGTGATCAACGAGGGCCCCCGCCCGATCGCCGCGGCGACCCGGGAGAGGGTGCTGCGTGCGATGGCCGAGACCGGCTACCGGCCGAACGGCGTCGCGCGCGCGCTCGTCTCGGGAGCGACGAGAACGCTGGGTCTGGTCGTGCCCGAGCTCGCCAACCAGTTCTTCGCGACCCTGGCCCACGCCCTGGAGACCGAGGCCTCGCGCCACGGGCTCGTCCTGGTGCTGGGCGACTCCGGTCAGAGCGTCGATCGGGAGAGCACACTCGTGGAGACCTTCGTCGACCGCCGGGTCGACGGGCTGATCTACGTCGGGGTCGGGGCGCACGACGCGATCGAGATCGCGACCTCGGCCGGAACGCCGGTCGTCGTGCTCGACCGCGTCGCCGACGACGACCGCGCCGCGTCCGTGGTCATCGACAACGTGCAGGGCGCCGCCGTCGCTACCCGGCACCTGATCGAGCACGGCCGACGCGCGCTGGGCTGCCTGCTCGGGCCCGAGACGGTACCGACGGCCCGCGCACGCCACGCCGGCTGGCAGCAGGCCGTGCACGACGCCGGGGGGCGGGTAGATCCCCGGCTGGTCGAGTGGGCACCGTTCAGCAAGGAGGGTGGTTACCGGGCAGGTCTGCGCATGCTCCGGCTGGCATCGCCCCCCGACGGGATGTTCGTCGCGAGCGAGGACCAGGCCCTCGGGCTGCTCTGTGCCGCGGCCGAACTCGGTGTCGCCGTTCCCGGGTCGCTCGCCGTCGTCAGCTTCGACGGGACCGACAGCTCGCGCTTCTCGGTCCCACCGCTGACGACCGTCGCCCCCCGCTTCACCGACATCGCACGGCGCACCATCGAGCTGCTCAGGAGCCCGGACGTTCCTCCCCGCTCGGAGACATCGACCACCGACCTGGTGGTGCGCTCGTCCTGCGGATGTCCGTGAAGCGCTCGGTCGGCTGCCGGTGCCGGCCTCGGACAGCGGTCCGGGCCACCCGCACCGGTGGCGCGGCCACCGCGCACGGTCGCGCGAACAGCGCTCCGTCCGCCCGGCCCGGTCCGTCGAGCCCGTGCCACGCGGTGGTGACGACGAGGTGCGTGCCGGTCAGGCACACGCTGGTCGGCTGGCGCGCCGGGACGGCGATCTCCTGCTCGACCCGGCCGTCCGGGGTGAACACCAGCACGACGCCGCCGCCCCACACCGCCGACCACAGCCGGCCCCGGTCGTCGACCGTCATGCCGTCCGGGCTGCCGGTCGTGACCTCGGCGAAGGTGCTCGCCGGACCCAGCTCCCCGGTCCCGGGATCGACGTCGACGCGCAGGATCAGGCCGCGGGCGCTGTCCGCGAGGTACATGACGGACCCGGATGCGTCGAAGGCCGGGCCGTTCGGGACGGTGAGACCGCTCAGCGCGGTGGTCACGCCGCCGTCCGGGTCCACCCGGTGCAGGGCACCCGCACCCTCGGTGGCGTCCCAGGCCATCGAGCCCGCCCAGAACCGGCCGGCCGGGTCGGCGACCGCGTCGTTCATCCGGCACTCCGGCCCGGCGAGACCGATCGTCGTGCCGTCCTCCGGCAGGCGGGTCACGCCGGTGCCCGCCGCGGCGACCCAGCCGCCGTCGGCGTGCGGTGCCACCGCCCCGAGCGGCCGGTCCAGCTCGGTCAGGACCCGGGGCGGGGCGGACCCGTCGGCGGGCAACTCCAGCAGCCGTCCACTGAGGATGTCGGTCATCACCAGCCGGTCGCCGACCAGCCGGAGGCCCTCGCCGAGCTCGAAGCGCTCGTCGGACCACACCTCCCAGCCCGTCGTCTCCACCGTCGTCTCCGCCGTCATCGCAGCACCGCCCCGTCCTCGCGGGCCACCAGCGGCAGGTCCGGCCGGGTGGGCAGGCCCTCCCAGTCCCCCGCGGTCGCGACGGCGAACGCCCCGCAGGCGTTGCCCCGCGCCAGCCGGTCGGCGGGGGCGAGGCCGTCGAGGCGGGCCGAGAGGTATCCGGCGGTGAAGGCGTCCCCGGCGCCGACGGCGTCGACGACCGCGACCCGGTTCCCCGGCGCCGTCCACCGTCCGTCCGCCGTCCGCAGCGAGGCTCCGTCCGCGCCGAGCTTGGTCACGACCTCGGCGACCCCGGCCTCGAGCAGGCGCCCGGCCCCGCCGACGAGGTCGAGCTCGTCGTCCGAACCGATGACCACGTCGGCGGCGCCCGCGAGCGGGGTCAGCACCTCGGACGCCCGCTCCGCCGACCAGAGCCGGGACCGGTGGTTGACGTCCAGCGACACCGGCACGGCGAGCTCACGTGCCCGCGCCACCGCGGCCTCGACCGCGGCCCGCGGCTGCGCCCCGAGCGCGGGCGTGATGCCGGTGACGTGCAGCAGCCGGGTCCCCGGCGTCACCGCCTCGACGACGTCGGCCGGGCACAGCGCCGAGCCCGCCGACTCGCGGCGGTAGTACTGGACCCGGGCCACGCCGGGCAGCCGCTGCTCGAACAGGACGAGGCCGGTCGGTCCCGGCCCGCGGGTCGCGACCGTCGTCTCGACGCCCTCGGCGCGCAGCACCCGCAGGATGAGTTCGCCGCCCTCGTCGTCACCGACCCGTCCCGCCCAGGTGACCGGGTGACCGAGCCGGGCCAGGCCGATCGCGACGTTCGACTCGGCGCCGGCGATCGAGGTGTGGAACCCGCTGCCGAGGCGCATCAGCCCGGCGCCGCGCAACGCGACCATGGTCTCGCCGATCGTGACGACCCGTCCGGTCCCGTCGCCGCTCATCGCGCCACCGCGTCCCGGGCCACCACGTCCACGAACGCGGCCGCGCGGCCGCGCAGCGCGCCGAGGTCACCACCGTGCGGGGCGTCCCCGCACAGCGGGCTGCCGACCCCGACCGCCACCGCTCCGGCGTCCAGGAACGCCGGCACGTCGGCCAGGGTCACCCCGCCCACCGGGACGAACCCGACGCCGGGGAACGGGTCCCGCAGCGCCCGGACGTGCCGGGGGCCCAGGCCGTCGGCCGGGAAGACCTTCACCGCGGTCGCGCCGGCCCGCACGGCGCCGTGCACCTCGGTCGGGGTCATCGCCCCGGCGAGCACCGGCATCCCGAGCTCCACGGCGGCGGCGACCCCGTCGCCGAGCGCCGGGGTGACGGCGAAGGTCGCGCCGGCGTCGTGGGCGGCCCGGGCGTCGTCGGCGCTCAGCACCGTCCCGGCACCCAGCCGGACGCCGGGGCCGAGGGTGCGCGCCAGCCTGCGGATCACCCCGAGCGCGTCCACCGTGGTCAGGGAGACCTCCAGCACCGCGACGCCGCACTCGGCCAGGGTCTCCGCGGTCGCGACCGCCGCGTCGGCGTCACGGCCACGGATGATCGCCACCAGCCGGTGCCGTGCGAGCTCGTCCATCAGTTCGGCGGGGTCCACGCCGCTCCTCCCGGTCGGTGGTTCCTGTGCGGGCCGTTCCTGCACGGGCTCGATCACCACTCGGCGAACGAGCCGTCGTCGTGCCGCCACACGGGCGGCCGCCAGCGATGTCCCTTGCGGTCCGCCTCGCGCACCGCCGCCTCGTCGATCTCGACGCCGAGGCCGGGCGCGTCCCAGCGGCGGATCGCGCCCTGCCCGAAGGCCAGCACGGATCGGTCGAGCACGTAGTCGAGCAGCTCGGCGCCATCGTGGTAGTGGATGCCGATGCTCTGCTCCTGGATCAGGAAGTTCGGCGTCGCGAACGCGACCTGCAGGCTGGCCGCCAGCGTCAGCGGGCCGAGCGGGCAGTGCGGCGCGAGCAGCGCGTCGAACGTCTCGGCGAGCGAGGCGATCCGCCGCACCTCCGAGATGCCGCCGGCGTGGGACAGGTCCGGCTGGGCCACCGCGATCCCGGCCTGCAGCGCCGGCAGGAAGTCGGTCCGCGAGAACAGGCGCTCGCCACACGCGATCGGCACCGTCGTCGACGTGACGAGGTCGCCGAGCCGGTGGGTGTACTCCGGCAGCACCGGCTCCTCGACGAACATCGGGTGCAGCGGTGCGAGCTCCGGGATCACCCGCCGGGCGGCCGCGACGCCGAACCGCCCGTGGAAGTCCACCGCCACGTCCCGGTCGTCACCGATCGCCTCGCGCACCGCCGCGAGACGGTCCACGACGGACCGCACCGTGGCCCGGTCCGGCATCCGGTCCATCCGGCCGGCGGCGTTCATCTTCACCGCGGTCAGGCCGGCGGCCGTCTGGGCCGCCGCGGCGTCGGCGACCTCGGCGGGCTCGTCGCCACCGACCCAGCCGTACACCCGGACCTCGTCGCGGACCGCGCCGCCGAGCAGCTGGTGCACCGGGACCCCGAGCGAGCGGCCGAGGATGTCCCACAGCGCCTGGTCGATGCCCGCCACGGCGCTGGAGAGCACCGGGCCGCCGCGGTAGAACGCGGCCTTCGTCATCAGCTGCCAGAGGTCCTCGACCCGGCGCGGATCGCGCCCGATCAGCAGGTCGGAGAGCTCGTCGACGGCCGCGCGCACGGTCTCCGCGCGCCCCTCGACGACGGGCTCGCCCCAGCCGACGAGTCCCTGGTCGGTCTCGATCCTGCAGAACAGCCACCGTGGTGGCACCAGGAACGTCTCGACGGCGACGATCTTCACGCGGGTGTGTCCTCCTCGTCTCCTGCACCGATGACCTCGGCGACGTCGTGCGACGCCTTGTCCAGCAGCGCCGACATCGCGGCGGCGGCCGCGGTCGCGTCACCTGCCCGGACGGCGTCGACGACGACCCGGTGGGCGGGCACCGGGTCGTCGTCGGTCCCGGTGTGCACCAGCGAGTCGCGCAGCCGCAGCGCGGGCTCGATGAACACGTCCATGCTGGCGAGCATCGGGTTGTGGGTGGCCCGCAGCAGGGCGCGGTGCCAGCGCAGGTCAGCGTCGACCGCCGCCGCCGGGCCCACCGCGTCCCGCATGGCCACCAGCGCGGCCTCCAGCTCGGCCAGGTCGGCCGCGTCGCGCCGGCCGGCGGCGATCGAGGCGGTCGAGGGCTCCAGGACGGCGCGGACCTCGGCCAGGTCACGCAGCACGGCCGGAGCGTCCCCGGCCTCCGCCCGCCACCGGATCACGTCGGCGTCGAGCAGGTTCCAGTGCTCGCGGGCGCGTACGTAGGTGCCGCGCTTCTGGCGCGCCTCGACCAGCCCCTTCGCCGCGAGCACCTTCAGCGCCTCGCGCAACGCGGTCATGCTCACGTCCAGGTCCCGGCCCAGCGCGGCGAGGTCGAACACGACCCCCTCACCGAACCCGCCCGCGACGATCCGCGCGCCGAGCACGTCCACGGTCTGCCCGTGCACGCCCCGGCCGCTGTACCCGCTCATCCCTGCGCCCGCCCCCGGTTCCCGTCATTGCCCGTACCGCGCCTGCTCATGTCCCGCGCCTGCTCACGCCGACTGCTTCGCGACGCTCCAGCCGCCGTCGACCACCAGCGAGGCGCCGGTGACGAACGAGGCGCGCTCGCTCGCGAGGAAGGCGATCGCCTCCGCGACCTCCTCCGGGCGTCCGAGCCGCTTCACCGCGGTCGCCTCGGCGCTGCGCCGGCGGTCCTGTTCGCCGATCCCGTCCCACGCGGCCGTGAGCACCGGCCCCGGCAGCACCGCGTTCACCCGCAGCACCTCGCCGTACTCGACGGCGAGCTGGCGGGTCAGCCCGGTCAGCCCGGCCTTGGTGGTCGCGTACGCCGGCCGGCCCGGCAACCCGATCATCGCGTGCACCGACGAGGTGAGCACCACCGCACCCGTCCCGTTCCGGGACAGGTCCGGCAGGCAGGCCCGGAACCCGAGGAAGGTGCCGGTCAGGTTGACCGACAGCTGCCGCTGCCAGGAGTCCAGATCGGTCTCGTGGGCGGGCCGGACGTCCACCGTGTAGGCGTTGCCGACGAGCACGTCCACCGGTCCGAGCTCGGCCCGGCAGCGGGTCAGCGCGTCGGCCCAGCCCTGCTCGTCGGACACGTCGCACCCGATCCCGATCGCGGACCCGCCCCCGGCCACGACCCCGGCCGCCACCTCACGGGCGGCGGCGCCGTCGACGTCGAGGACGGCGACCGCGGTCCCCTCGGCGGCCAGCCGCGCGACGGTGGCCGCACCGATCCCGCGTCCACCCCCGGTGACGACCGCGACCCGGTCGCTCATGTGGACCCCTCCCCCGCTTCGACCGTGCAGACGATGTCCAGCGTGGTCTGCTCGCCCGGTCCCAGCTCGGTCAGGGGACCGAGCACCTCGCACTCGACGATCCGGGCCGGCGGGTCGAGGTCTCCCAGCGCGGCCAATGGCGCGGGCTGCGGGCACTCGATCCAGATCTCGGCCCGGGAGCCCCGGTCCGGGTAGTCCGCGTCCGGGTCCACCGGGAAGTCCACGGTGACCACCGCGTCCCGCCCGGTGTGGCTCAGCCGTCCCGTCGCGGCGGGAAAACCGAGCTTCCCGACGACGTCCTGGTGCGGCACCCGGACCAGCCCGCCGCCGTCGGACCAGCGGGGGAAACCGGTGCCCGCCAGCAGGTCGACGACCTCGGCGGGTCCGGCGACCTCGGTGTGCCCGGGGCCCTCGCCGTCGAGCTGGGTCACGTTCCAGAGCGCCCAGCGCACCGGGCGGTCGGAGGTGTTGCGGGCGGTGAGCCGCAGCCGGTAGCCGTCCGCGTCGTCGTCGAGCTCGACGCACCGGGTCAGGCCTAGCCCGGTGCGGGGGTCGTCGCCGCTGGTCAGGGTGACCGTGGCGGTGCCGTCGCCGTCGCGGACCTCCGCCCGGTACGGGCCGGAGTCCAGCACCGGGTCGGGCGGGCCGGCCCACTGGCCGTCGTGGTCCCAGCCCTGCGGGGCGGGCCAGGTCTTGTCCCCGCCGTAGTTGACCCAGTCGCCGAGCCGGCCCGAGTGGGGACGGTGCGGCACCCGGGGCAGCAGGTCCTCGCCGACCAGCCGGTCGTCGCGCCACAGCAGCTCCGGGCCGCCGGTCCGGGACAGCGAGAGCAGCCGGCCGCCGAGCTCGGGGACCAGCCCGAGCCGCACGATGCCGTTGTCCAGCCACAGCACCCGGCCACCGGCCGCGGCCTCCACCCGGGCGGTACTCACGAGCCCGGCACCAGGACGACCTTGCCGCGGCTCTGCCCGGCGGCCAGCCGGTAGGCCTCGTCCGCCTGCTCCAGTCCGAACCGGTCGGACACCACCCGCTCCGGGCGCAGGCCCCAGCGGTCGAGGTGCACCGCGAGCTCGGTCATCGCCGTCAGCGAGGTGACCCAGGACGCGTACAGGGTCAGCTGCTTGTGCAGCAGCGCGTCCGAGACCTCGGTCTCCAGCGTGCCGCCCTCACCGACCAGCGACACCCGGCCCCACTCGGCGGCGCCGGCGATGGCGGTCGAGCGGCCGGCACGCGATCCGGAGCAGTCGATCGTCGTCGCGGCGCCGGGGGCACCGAGCAGCTCGGAGACCGCGGCCGCCGTCTGTTCGGCCGAGGCGGCCGGGGCGGTGGTCGCGTCGAACACGCCCAGCCCGTCGGCCCACTCCCGGCGCACGGGAGAGGTCTCGACGCCGACGATCCGGCGCGCCCCCATCCCGCGGCCGATCATCCCGGCGGCCAGCCCGACCGGGCCGAGGCCGACCACGAGCAGGTCGCCGTCGCCGTTCACGCCGATCCGGCGCAGGCCCTCGTAGGCGGTGCCGAACCCGCAGGCGATCAGCGCGCCGTCCACGTAGGACAGCGAGTCCGGCAGCGGGACGCAGCTCGCCTCGTCGACGAGCACGTGCCCGGCGTGCCCGCCGTCGCGCTGCCAGCCGTAGGCCTCCCGCTCCGGTGCGGAGCAGCTGATCGGGTACCCGCGGCGGCAGTTGTCGCAGCGCTCGCACCCGGCGATGTGGTAGACGATCACCCGGTCGCCGTCGCCGAAGCGGCGGCAGCCGGGGCCGGTCGCGACGATCCGCCCGGACGGCTCGTGCCCGGCCACCACACCCCGGTAGGCGGGCCCGTCGACCCCGCGGTGGCCCTTGTGCTCGTGGTAGATGTAGCCGATGTCGGAGCCGCAGATGCCCGACGCCCCCACCTCGACCAGCACCTGGCCCGGACCGGGCTCGGGGATCGGCAGCTCGCGCAGCACGGCCGTCGAGTCGCCGGGCAGGTACACGCCCGCCATCGTGCCGGTGCCCATCAACTCTCCCTCGTGGCCCGGGCGCGCCGGGTGATGATCACGTTGACCAGGACCGCGACGACGATGATCACGCCGCGGATGACGTTCTGCAGGAACGAGTCCACCCCGAGCAGCACCAGCCCGTTGCCGATCACGGTGATCACCGCGACGCCGAGCAGGGTGCCGAGCATCGTGCCCCGGCCACCGGCGAGCGCGGTGCCGCCGATCACCACGGCGGCGATGACGTCGAACTCGAGGCCGGCGGCGGCGCCGCCGTTGCCGGACCCCAGCCGCGCGGCCAGCAGGATGCCGGTCAGGGCGGCGAGCAGGCCGGTGGTGGCGAACAGCAGGACCCGGATCCGGGCCAGGTCGATACCGGCCATCCGGGCCGCGGCCGGGTTGCCGCCGACCGCGTAGACCGAACGCCCGTAGGCGGTGTACCGGGCGACGTAGGCGAAGACCGCGAACAGCACGATCATCACGATCGCCGGGGTCGGGATGCCCAGGATCGTCCCGCCGAGCACGGTCATGAGCCCGCTTTCGGGGAGCACGACCGGTAGCGCGTCGGTGAGGTAGAGGCCCAGCCCGCCCAGCGCGCTCCAGACCCCCAGGGTGGCGATGAAGGACGGGACGTCGAAGCGTGCGCGCAGCCAGCCGGCCAGCGCGCCCCAGCCCAGTCCGGCGAGCAGCGTCATCAGGATCGCCGGTGCCACGCCGAGGCCCCACTCGGCGGCGCCCTTGGCCACCAGCACGGAGGCGAACGCGACGGCCGGGCCGACGCTGATGTCGATCTCCCCGGCGATGATCACCAGGGTGACGCCCCAGGCGGCGATGCCGATCGTGGCGGCGTCGCGCAGCATGCCGAGCTGGTTGTCCAGGCTCAGGAACCCGGCCGCGGACGAGCCCAGCACGACGTAGAGGAGCACGATCGCGGCGAGCAGGCCGATCTCGTTGAGCGAGCGCCCACCGAGGCGGTGGCGCACGGCGTCCGCGCGCGAGCGCGGCGCGGAATCGGTGACGGTCATCTGTCGTCCTCGGGTTCTCAGGCCGCCATCGCGGCGGAGAGCAGGGATTCGGTCGTGAGGTCGGGCCCGGACAGCTCGTCCGCGGCGCGCCCGTCGCGCAGCACGACGACCCGGTCGCAGACCAGCGGGAGCTCCTCGAGCTCGCCGGAGACGAAGACGATCGCGTTGCCTTCGTCGGCGAGCTCGCGCACGACCCGGTAGATCTCGGCCTTGGCCGCGACGTCGACGCCGCGGGTCGGCTCGTCGAGCAGCAGGATGCGGCTCCCGGCGTGCAGCCAGCGGGCGATGACCGCCTTCTGCTGGTTGCCGCCGCTCAGGTTGACGATCGGGGTGTCCGGGGATGCGGTGGCGATGGAGAGCCGGCTGATCAGCGCGGTCGCGGCCCGGCGGACCAGCCCGGGCCGGATCGTCGGACCGGAGCGCACCGCGCCGTAGGCGGACAGCACGATGTTCTCGTCGACGCCCATCAGCGGGACCAGGCCCTCGTGCTTGCGGTCCTCCGGGGTCATGCCGACGCCCAGCTGCTTCATGGCCGCCGGGGTGGGGGCGGCGACCGGCGTCCCGTCGATCGTGACGGTGCCCCCGCGCGCCGGGTCGAACCCGGCGATCGCGCGCAGCAGCTCGGTGCGTCCCGACCCCATCAGCCCGCCCAGCCCGAGGATCTCCCCGGGGTGCACGTCGAACGAGACGTCGACGACCTTGGGCGGGACCGCCAGGCCGCGCACGGACAGCAGCGGCGTCCCGGTCCGGTCGACGGCACGGGCGGCCGGACGCTGCACCGACGGCCCGGTGCGCTCGCCGGTCATCAGCGCGACGACGGCCGAGGTGTCGGCCTTGTCGACGTCGACCGTCTCGACGATCCGTCCGTCCCGCATCACGGTGGCGGTGTCGGCGATCCGGCGGATCTCCTCGAGCCGGTGGCTGACGTAGAGCACGGCCACGCCGGCCCGGGCGATCCGGCCGACCGCGGAGAGCACCACGTCGACCTCGGCCGCGGCGAGTGCCGACGTCGGCTCGTCGAGGATGAGCAGCGTCGGGTTCTCCCGCACGGCGCGGGAGATCTCGACGAGCTGGCGCAGGGCCAGTGACAGGTCGCCGACCGGGCGGTCCGGGTCGATGTCGAGGCCGAGCCGGTCGAGCACCTCGGCCGCACCGCGACGCATCGCCGCGTGGTCGATCGCGGCGCCCCGGCGCGGCCAGTTCCCGAGGTAGAGGTTCTCGGCCACGCTGAACCCGGTGACCAGGCTGAGCTCCTGGTGGACGGTGCTGACCCCGAGCTCGCCGGCCGCGCGCACACCGCCGGACCCCAGCTCGCGTCCGGCGACCGTGACCGTGCCGGCGTCGGCACGCTCCACACCGGACAGGACCCGGATCAGCGTGGACTTCCCGGCGCCGTTGCGTCCGAGCAGCGCCCGGACCTCGCCCGGGGCGACCCGCAGGTGCGCGTCGGTCAGTGCCTGCACCGCGCCGTAGTGCTTGGTGACGCCGTCGACCACGACGGCGGACTCGCTGCCGGCGGCGTCGCCTGCCACGAGTGGCTCCCTTCCTGTGGGGCTTCCTGCCATGGATCCGACCGGACCGTCCCCGCTCACGGCAGGCCGTCCGGGTGGGTCTCGAGCCATTCCTGACCGCGCTCCGGGCCGTCGAACAGCTCGATCGGCGCGGGGACGATCGTGTAGCCGTCGTTCCGGCCGGAGCGCACCTGCTCGGCGGCCTCGGCGGCGAGGCGGCCGACGGTGATGCCGGAGATGTCGACGACGCCCTTGAGGACGTCGCCCGCGACGAGCTCGTTCGCGGCCTCGGTGGACATGTCGCCGCCGAACACGACGGTCTGCCCGACCCGGCCCCGGGCCTGCACCGCCCGGACGGCCCCCATCGTGGCGCCACCGGCCTGGGCGAAGAAGGCGTCCAGGTCGGGGTGCGCGGTCAGGATCCGGTCGGCGACGTCGACCGCCTCGTCGATGGTGGCGCCCTGCTGGTTCGCCACGATCCGGGCGCCGGGCAGGTCAGCCTCGAGCGCGCGCTCGAAGCCCTCCCGGCGGTGGATGCAGACCTCGACGAACTCGCAGTTCACGACCCCGATCGAGGGCTCGAGGTTCCCCTCGCTGCGGAAGTGCCGGGCGACCTGTGCCCCGAGCATCGCGCCGAACTCCTGCGGATCGCCGAGCACGTAGGCCGACACGAACCGCTCGGCCGCGGCCTCCTCGATGCAGGTGTTGTAACAGACGACCGGGATCCCGCTCTCGTGCGCGAGCTCGATCGCCGGGACCGACGCCGTCTCCGACGCCGGCGAGAGGATCAGCGCGTCCATCTGCGCGGCGCTGACCTGGTCGACGAAGGTGCTCTCCTTCGACGCGTCACCCTGGGCGTTCAGCTCCAGCAGCTGCGGGCTGGCCCCCCGGGACTCCGTCTCCTGCTGCATGCCGGCCCGCACGCCGGCGTAGAAGCCCTGCGCGTCGAGGTAGACGACGCCGTAGCGCCCGTCCTCCCCGATCCGGCCGGCGCAGCCGGCGAGCAACCCCAGCACGGCGACGACGATCACGGCGCGTGCGAGGTGGCTGCGACGCATCCTTGCGCCCATGTCACTCCCCTGTCGGTTCACGGGAGCCGTCGGCGGTGTGCCCGGCTCGCCGACGAGTGTGATCACGGGCTTGGATGCTGTCAATATTATTTAGTAATTAATGCCGTCGAGCGCTCGTTCGGCACCCGGCACCGGACGTGGGGGGTCAGCGCGACCCGCTCAGCACCCGCCCGCCGGTCCGGCCCGTGGTGGCTCCGTCCAGCACGGCCGGCACCCCGTTGACCAGCACGGCCTGCACCCCCTCCGCGAGCTGCCACGGCTCGGTGTAGGTCGACCGGTCGGTGACGCCGGACGGGTCGAGCACGACGACGTCCGCGGCGGCCCCCACTCGGAGCGTGCCGCGGTCGTCGAGCCCGATCCGGCTCGCCGGCAGCGACGTCATCTTCCGCACGGCCTCCTCCAGCGTCAGCACGCCGCGCTCGCGCACGTACCGGCCCAGCACCCGGGCGAAGGTGCCGAAGCTGCGCGGGTGCGGCACGCCGTCGCCGGCGGCGTCCAGGACCCACCCGTCGCTGGCGACGGAGACGACCGGATGGCGCAGGACGGTCTCGACGTCGTCCTCGGCCATCGCGTGGTTGACGATGCCGACCTGCGCCCGGTGCCCGGCGAGCACCTCCATCGCGACGTCGGCCGGGTCACCGCCGTCCCGGGCGGCCAGCTCGGCGAGCGAGCGGCCGATGTCGCCGGCGTAGCGGTCGCCCTCCCCCAGGTCGGCGAGCACGATGCCGCCGGGATCGATCTCCTCGACGAACCGGGCCCGCAGCGCCTCGGCGATCCGGGCCCGGGTCTGCGGGTCGGCCAGCCGGGTCAGCAGCGCCTCCGGGCCGCCGTCGATCGCCCACGGCGCGAGCCGGGAGGTGAGCCCGGTGCTCGAGGCCGCGTACGGGTAGACGTCCGCGGTCACGTCGACGCCGCGGGCGCGGGCGTCGTCGATCAGGCTCAGCGCGGTGCGGACCGCGCCGTGGTTCGGCCGGCCCATCGCCTTCAGGTGCGAGATCTCCAGCCGCGCCCCCGCCCGCTCGGCGGTGCCGATCGCCTCGGCGACGGCCTCGGCGAGCCGGTCGGTCTCGTTGCGCATGTGCGTGGAGTAGAGCAGCCCGTGCCGGGCGGCCTCGGCGACCAGCTCGGTCAGCTCGTCGGGCGAGCCGAACAGGCCCGGGGCGTAGATGAGCCCCGACGAGAGCCCGAGCGCGCCCGCACGGGCCGCCTCGGCGACCCACGCGCGCATGCGGTCGAGTTCCGCGGGCGACGGCGGGCGGTCCTCTCCCCCGAGCACGGCGTGCCGGATCGTGCCGTGCCCGACCTGCAGGCCGACGTTCACCGCCGGGGTCGCCGCCTCGACCGCGCGGCGGAACCCGGCGGCGTCGTCCCAGGTCCAGCTCAGCCGGTCCTCGGGCATCGGCAGCCGGTGCGGCGCGCTGCGGTCGGCGACCGGGAACGGGGAGAAGCCGCAGTTGCCGGTCAGCAGCGTCGTGACGCCCTGGTACAGCTGCGTCGTCGCGTGCGGGGAGCCCTGCAGGGTGAAGTCCGCGTGCGAGTGCAGGTCGACGAACCCGGGGGTGACGGCCAGGCCGTCGGCGTCCACCACGGTGCCGCCCCGCAGGCCGGTCCCGATCCCGCTGATCCGGTCCCCGGTGACGCCGACGTCCGCGACGCGCCCCGGCTCCCCCGTCCCGTCGACGACCAGTCCCCCGCGGACGACGATCTCGTGCTCGGTCACGGCGCTTCCTTCTGACACAGCACTCACCTCAGACCTCGAAGAACAGGATCACGGCGTACATCACCGAGGCGGGTATCAGCAGCAGCCAGCCGACCACCAGCAGGTTGCGCAGGTTCGTCGACCGGGCGAGTCCCATCGCCCCGACCATGTTGCCGTTCGGGAACGGGCCGTAGGTGTCGATCTTGGAGGCGAACAGCAGGACGATCACCCAGGCGTTCACCCCGATCCCGATGCTCGCGGCCAGCCCGCCGAACACCTCGTCGATCAGCACCACCTGCGCCGCCGTCGCCCCCGGCACGCCGACCCAGCCGATCAGGGCGATCACGCCGACGAACAGCAGCGGCGACATCCCGCTCAGGTCGTCGCCGAAGGTGGCCAGGATGACGTCGAACGGCTTGAGCTCGTCGACCACCAGGAAGAAGATCGCCAGCAGCCAGAACAACAGGAACATCTTGATCTGGGTGGCGCAGCCGCGGATGACGAGCTCGGCGATGGTCATCGTGCGCAGCCCGCCCGCGAGCCCGGTGACGATCGCGAGCAGCGGCAGCGCGATCAGCGGGAACGACGTCCCCGCCGCGGTCACGATCGCGTACCCGATGCAGGCCAGCAGGGTGACGGCGAACGCCGCCGTCGCGAGCCCGCGGCGGGCGCCCTCGTCGGTGCGTTCCGGCGCGACGACGTCGGCCTCGTCGTAGTCGTCGCCGGTGTTCTCGGTCCGGCGCTGCACCCACGGGACGACGACCAGCCCGACGACGATCGACAGCACCGCCAGCGGACCGGCGCCGTAGAGCAGGTACTGCAGGTAGCCGACCTCGGCCGCCGACATGATCGCCACGTTGGACCCTGCGAACGGCGCGATCGCCAGGCCCGCACATCCGCCGATGAACATCATCGCGGCCGTCGCGGACCGGGTGAACCCGAGCCGCGCGACGACCGGGAGCAGGATCGGCGCGGCGATGGCCAGCGCACCGGCCAGCGTCCCGAGCGAGGCGACCAGCGCCAGGCACGCCAGCATCACGCCGAGGACGGTCCGGATGCGGCTGGTGCTGCCCACCACGCGCAGCACGCTCTGCACGATCGCGTCGGCCACCCCGGTCACCCGCAGGACCTCGCCGACGCCGGCGCCGAGCATGATGATCAGACCGATCATCGTGACCATCTCGCCCAGCGAGGCCCCGAACATCTCGCCGGCCTCGACCGGGGTCGGCAGCAGGAGCAGCACCGCCGAGATTACCGCGACGGCGGTGGCGACCGTGATGTCCATGCCGAGCAGCGCCAGCGCCGCGTACAGCACGATCGGCAGCAGCCCCCACAGCGTCGGGGGCTGCGTCGTGATGCCGGCGACCACCGCGACGACCAGGCCCACCAGGGCGCTGCCGGACAGCAGCCGGTCCTTCGCGAGGTACCCGCGGCCCGGCGCCTTCCCGGTCGCGTCCGGATCCGGATCACCGGGCGCCGTGGGACCGGCGGCCGGATCGTGCGGAGCACTCATCTTCGGATCTCCTCAGCTCTGTCGGGGAGCGACGGCGACGGCGAGCCCGGCCGCCGGGTCGTGCTCGGCCCCGTCGCCGAGCGCGAAGGTGTCGAGCCGGGACCGCACCAGGAACTCCGTGTCGACCTCGACACCGAGCCCGGCGCGGGCGGGCACGTCCACGACGCCGTCGCGGGCCGTGATCGGCTCCGTGACGTCGCGGGCGTAGTACTTCTCGGACGCCGAGACGTCCGAGGGCAGGGTGAACCCGGGCAGGCTGGACAGCGCGACGTTGGCCGCGCGCCCGATCCCGAACTCGTGCATCCCGCCGCACCAGACCGGCCAGCCGAGCTCGGCCGCCGCGTCGTGCGCGCGGACCGCCGCGGTCAGCCCGCCCATCCGGGACGCCTTGATGTTCAGGATCCGGCCGGCGCCCAGCGCGTCCGCGGTGCGCAGGTCGTCGACCGTCTCGATCGACTCGTCCAGGCAGACCGGGGTCGACGACCGGGCCTGCAGCGCCGCGGAGGTCAGCAGGTCCCGCGGGGCGAACGGCTGCTCGATCATCAGCAGGCCGGCGTCGTCGAGCCGGGCGAGCGCGGCCAGGTGGTCCGGGTCGTCGCGGTAGGCGCCGTTCGCGTCGACCTGCAGCATCAGCTCCGGGTACGCGGCCCGCACGGCCCGCACCGGCTCGACGTCCCACCCGGGCGCGATCTTGAGCTTCACCCGGCGGTAGCCGGCGTCGACGTGCGTACCGACCTGGGCGAGCAGGTCGTCCACGGTCTTCTCGATGCCGAGTGAGACCCCGGCGACCACCGAGGACCGGGTGCCGCCGAGCGCGGAGGCGAGCGGGATGCCCTCGCGGGTCGCCCACAGTGCCCAGCCGGCCGCGTCCACACCGGCCGCGGCGAACCGGTTCCCGCGCACCTTGCCGTACCGCCCCGCCAGCTCGCCGGGCTTGTCGACCTCGGCCCCGACGACGGCCGGGAGCAGGTAGCGGGTGGCGATCGACCAGCTGGTCTGCACCGTGTCGGCGGTGTAGTACGGGTCGCTCGGCGAGGCGATCTCGCCCCAGCCGGTGTTGCCCTCGTCGTCGACGAGCTCGACGAGGATGTGGTCCAGGTGCGCCTTGCGGTGCGAGCTGGTCTCGAACGAGTGCACCAGCGGGAGCCGCACCAGGTGCAGCCGGGCGTGATCGATCTTCATCGGGACTCCTGGTCCGGGTCGGTGTACAGCCCGAGCTCCGAGGCCACCCGGTCGCGCTCCTGCAGGCGGCGCCGGGCCCCCTTCGCGCTGGCGGTGGTGAGTGCGGCGAGCAGGTGGGTGGCCGACGCGACGGCCGTCGGCGAGTCCGCATAGGACGCGCTCTGGGTCGGTACGACGACGGTGACCTCGGCGACGTCGGCCAGCGGGCCGTCCGGCGAGTCGGTGATCAGCACCAGCGATCCGCCGGCCCGGACGAACGCCCGGCCGATGTCGGCGGTCTCGCGCCGGTAGCGGCGGAACGAGAACACCACGAGCACGTCGGTGTCGCGCACCTCGGTGAGAATGTCGATCGCGGGGGTGAGCGTCCCGTCGATCTGGACGACCTGGGACAGCGACGCCCCGAGGTCGCTGGCCAGCAGCCGGGCGAACGCGAACGACTTGCCGGTGCCGAGGATGAACCGGCGGCGGGCCTTGACCACGCACGCGGCCGCCTCCTCGATGCTGCCGTCCTCGGCGAACGTGCGCAGCGCGCTCGCCAGCGACTCCAGCTCCTGGGAGATCAGCCGCTTGCGCAGGACCGCGCCCGAGCGTCGCTGGACGCGGGCGTCGAAGCGCTGGCTGGGGCTGACCAGGTCCCGGTCGACGCCCGTGTCGGTCCCGGTGGTCTCGGTGGCGTCGGCGTCCGGGTCCGTGGCGCTCACGTGGCGTCCCCGGTGAAGGTGTAGACCGCGTGCTCGTCCGAGACGCGCACGCAGGACCGCGCGACGAGTCCGCGGTCCAGCAGGGCCCGGAAGCCCTCGCGCAGCCGCGGGTGGGTCCCGTCCGGGACGGTGTCCCCGGCCGGCACGACCAGCCGGCCCACCCCGTCCTCGACCGTCCAGTGGCCGACGGCCCGGCCGGGCTCCGGTGTGGGGGCCGGAGGCCGCCCGCCCCGGGGCGCCTCCGGCGTCTCCGGGTCCGGCGTCTCCAGGTCCCAGTCGACGACGACCCGGTCGGTGCCGGGCCGGTGGTAGAAGTCCGGCACGTACCAGCGCCCGACGGCGCCGAGGACGTCGAGGTTGAAGTGCCCGTTGCGGGCGACGGCCGGGTCGAACGACCAGCGCATCCGGCGGGCTCCCGCGGCGCGCGCGGCGTCGGCCTGCGCGTACTTGATCATCCGGCCGAGGCCGCGGCCGCGCTGTCCCGGTGCGACCGCCGCGGTCTGCGAGTAGTGGTAGACGCAGCCGTCGCTCATCCCGCAGAAGCCGACCGCGAAGCCGAGCAGGGCCCCGTCCTCCACCACCCCCAGCGCGGTGCCACCGTTGCGCAGCACCGCGCTCAGCAGCCGGGTGTTGAGCTCGAGGCCGGTGTCGGGCTGGCGGCCGAACACCCGGCGGTAGAGGGTCACGGCCTGCTGCTGCAGCTCGACGTCGTCCAGGTCCCGGACGACCAGGCCCGCGTCCAGCGCTGCCACGCTCATACCCGGCCCTGTCTTGTGTAACGCATGAAGAGACTCTCGATCACTTCTGCCCTGTTCGTCAAGCATTCTCGACCGAAGATCCGTGCTGATACGTTACGTATCCATGACAGCTCTCGGTGTGGACGCGGCCCGGATGCAGGCCGACGTCGAGCGGTACGCGCGGCTGGAGTCGCCCTCGGGCGACGCGGGCCGGCTGGACGACGTGCTCGCGATGGTGGCCGCGACCTGGGAGGAGATCGGCGGCCGGACCCGCGCCGTCCCGGCGAGCTCGGGCGCGCACCTGCTCGTCGAGGTCGACGGCTCCCCCGGCCGCACCGCCGAGGATCCGGTTCTGCTGCTCGGCCACCACGACACGGTGTGGCCGGTCGGCACCCTCGACGGCGCCGTCCCGCTCCGGGCCGAGGGCGGGATCCTGCACGGCCCCGGCGTCTACGACATGAAGGGCGGCCTCGTCGTCGCCGAGACCGCGGTGCGGGCCCTGCGGTCCTCGGGCCGCGGACACCGGCCGGTCCGCGTTCTCGTGGTGGCCGACGAGGAGGTCGGCTCACCGACCGCGCGCGATCTCGTGCGCGCGCACGCGCAGGGCAGCGCGGCCGTGCTCGGGTTCGAGCCCCCGCACCCCGACGGCGCCCTCAAGACCGCCCGGTGGGGCAGCACCCGGCTCCGGCTGCGGTGCACCGGAAGGGAGTCGCACGCGGCCCTGGCCCCCGACGACGGCGTCTCCGCGGTCGACGAGCTCGTCGACCAGCTGACCGCCCTGCGCACGGCCGTCGCCGACGTCGACGGCGTGCTGTGCAACGCGGGCACGATCTCCGGCGGCGGGCGCACCAACGTCGTCGCCGGCGACGCCTGGTGCGACCTGGGGCTGCGCTGCGAGACCCCGGCCGCCGAGGCCGCCGTGCTCGCCTGGACCGAGGGGCTGCGGCCGATCCGGCCGGGCGCCGTGGTCCGCGCCGAGATCCTCGGCAGCCGCCCGCCGTGGGCCACCGGGGCGGGCACCCGGGACCTGCTCGCGCAGGCGGTCCTCGCCGGCCGGGCCTGCGGGCAGACCGTCGAGGGCCGGCCCGCGCGCGGCGCGGCCGACACCAACCTGGTCGGCGGGCTCGACGTGCCGGTGCTCGACGGGCTCGGACCGGTGGGGCGCGGCGCGCACGCGCCGGACGAGCAGATCGTGCTGGCCTCACTGCCGGAGCGCGCCACCCTGACCGCAGAGCTCCTCGCCCGGATCTGACCTCGAGCCGCCCGGGCCCCGGAGCGCGCGGCACCGTCCGCGCGCGCCGGACTGGATGTGTGACATCTCCTGTCTTTCGGATCCACTCGTGGGTTATCTTGGATCCAATCGCCGTCTGGTCTGGGAGTGTCCGTGCGTACTTCGTTGTCCCCGCTCGCGTCGTCGACCGGTCTCTACGTCGACGGGGCGTGGATCCCGGCCGGCGACAGGGAGACGTTCCCTGTCCTCGACCCGGCGACCGAGGAGGTCCTCACCCACGCGACCCAGGCCACCGTGGCCGACGTCGAGGAGGCCGTCGCCGCCGCGGGCGCCGCACTGGCCGACCGCCGGTGGTCCGGTCTCGCGCCGCTGGAGCGGGCCGCGATCCTCCACCGGGTCGCCGACCTGATCGAGCGGGATCTGGAGGATCTCGCGGTCCTCGAGACCCGGGACAACGGCAAGCCGATCGAGCGCTCGCGCGCCGACACCGGGCAGGCGGCGCGCACGTTCCGGCACTTCGCGGGCGCCCCGAGCCGGCTGACCGGCAGCACGGTCCCGATCGACGGCGGGGCGCACCACGTCTACACCACGCTGCGTCCGGTCGGGGTCGCGGCGCTGATCCTGCCCTGGAACTTCCCGATCATGACCGCCGCCTTCAAGCTCGCGCCGGCGCTCGCGGCGGGGTGCCCGGTCGTGGTCAAGCCCGCCGAGCAGACCCCCCTCACCGCGCTTCGTCTGGCCGACCTGCTGGCCGAGGCGGGTGTGCCGGCCGGCGTCGTGAACGTCCTGACCGGCGACGGGCGGGTCGGTGCCGCGCTGACCGCGCACCCGGGCGTCGCCAAGGTCTCCTTCACCGGCAGCACGGCGGTCGGCCGCGAGGTCGGGATCGCCGCCGCCGGCCGGCTCGCGCACTCCACCCTGGAACTGGGCGGCAAGAGCGCCAACATCGTCTTCGACGACGCCGACCTCGACGCCGTCGTCACGACCGCGATGCGGGCCTCGTTCGGACACTCCGGGCAGATGTGCACGGCGGGAAGCCGGCTGCTCGTCCAGCGCTCGATCGCCGGTGAGCTCACCGACCGGCTGGAGGCGGCCGTGGCGAGGGTCCCGATGGGCGACGGGCTCGCCGGCGGGATCTCGGTCGGCCCGCTGGTCTCCGAGGAGCAGCGCACCCAGGTGCTCGGCTACATCGACAAGGGCAGGGCCGAGGGCGCCGAGCTCGTCGTCGGCGGCGGGTCGCCGGACGGGCCGGGCTTCTACGTCGAGCCCACCCTGTTCACCGGGGTCACCAACGACATGGTGATCGCCCAGGCGGAGATCTTCGGCCCGGTGCTCGGCGTGCTGTCGTTCGACGACTCCGACGACGCGGTCGCGATCGCCAACGACTCCACCTACGGGCTCGCCGCCGGGATCTGGACCCGCGACCTCGGCCGCGCCCACCGCACCGCCGCGCGTCTCGACGTCGGGACGGTCTGGGTGAACACCTACAACGTGTTCGACCCGGCCCTGTCGTTCGGCGGGGTGAAGGACAGCGGCCTGGGCCGCGACCTCGGCGACGAGGCGCTTCTCGGCTTCGTCGAGTCGCAGGCCGTCGTGGTGTCCCTGTGAGCACCGAGTCGGTCGCCGACCGGGTCTCCGACCCGGCCACCGACCCGGCCCAGGAGGCGATGCCGGCGCAGACCCTCGACGTCGCCGCCGAGCGGGCCCGCACCCCCGGCGCGACCGAGTCGCACCACCTGAACGCGGCCGGCGCGGCCCTGCCGACGGCCGCCGTCGTCGACGCCGTCGTCGGGCACCTGCGCCTCGAGGAGCGCGACGGCGGCTACGAGGCCGCCGCCGCCGTCGCCGACCGGGTCGACGCCGTCTACGACGGCATCGCCGACCTCGTCGGCGGCCGCGCCTCCGAGATCGCGCTGTTCGACACCGCCACGACCGGCCTGCGGGTGCTGGTCGACGCGCTGGTGAGCGGCGGTTCGGTGCGGCTGCTCGTGAGCCGCTCGGCCTACGTCAGCCACGCACTGCACCTGATGACCCACGCCCGGCGTACCGGCGCCGAGCTCGAGATCCTCCCGCTCGATCCTGCGACCGGCGCGGTCGACCTCGGGGCGCTGGAGACGACGCTGCGCGCCGGCGGGCCGGCGATCGTGTTCGTCGCCCACCTGCCGACCTCCTCGGGCCTGGTCGAGCCGGTCACCGAGATCGGCGCGCTGGCCCGCCGGCACGGCGCCCGGTTCGTCGTGGACGCCACCCAGTCGGTCGGGCACCTGGCCGTCGACGTCGGCGCGATCGGCTGCGACGTGCTGGTGACGACCGGACGCAAGTTCCTCCGGGCTCCGCGCGGCACCGCCTTCGCCTGGGTGCACCCCGACGTGCTGCCCGTACTGGAGCCGACCGCGCCGGACGTCCGCGGGGCGGCGTGGACCGCGGACCGGGAGTGGACGCTCGCCGCCACCGCACGTCGCTTCGAGACCTGGGAGCACTCCGTGGCCTGCCGGCTCGGTCTGGGCGTCGCGGTCCGCGAGACGACCGAGCGCGGCATCGACGCCACCGCGGCGCACCTGGTCTCACTCGGCGCGAGCCTGCGCGAGCAGTTGCGCGAGCGCGCCGGGGTGACCGTGCGCGACCCCGCCTCCAGCGCGTCCGGCATGGTGACCTTCACCGTCGACGGGGTGGATCCCGCCGAGGTGAAGATACGCCTGGCCGCGGCCCGGGTCCGGGTGGTGACCGTGCCCGCGAGCCACGGCCGATGGGACTTGGGCGCACGCGGGGTCCCGGCGGTCGTGCGCGCCTCGGTGCACGTCTACAACGACGCCGCCGACGTCGACGCGCTGCTGACGGTCGTCGACGCGATCACCCGGGAGGCCCGGTGAGCCGGCCCGACCTGGACGCCGACGTCGTCGTCGCCGGGCTGGGGGTGCACGGCACCGCCACCGCCCACGAGCTGGCCGCGCGCGGGCAGCGGGTGATCGGGTTCGACCGCTTCGGCGAGGGTCACCTGCGCGGCTCCTCGCACGGCCGGACCCGGATGATCCGCCGCGCCTACCCGAACCCGGTGTGGAACCCGCTCGTCGAGCGGGCCTACGCCGGCTGGGAGCGCTGGGAGAAGCGCAGCGGCGCGACGCTGCTGCACCGCACCGGCGGGCTCTACGCCCACCCCGAACCCGGGCAGCTGCAGGGACCCGGCTGCGAGACCGTCTCGGACCCGGACCGGATGCGTGAGCTCGCCCCGGGCCTGTCGCTGCCCGAGGGGTGGCACGCCGTGTCCGACCCGCACGCCGGAGTGCTGGAGGCGGCGACCGCGCTGGAGACCGCGCGGGCGGGCGCCCGGGCGGACGGCGCCGAGCTGGCCTTCGACGAGCCCGTGCTGCGCTGGGCGGCGACGGGCTCCGGGCCGGATGCGGGCGTCGTGGTCGTCACCGGGAAGCGGACCGTGCGGGCCCGCCGGCTGGTCGTCGCCACCGCGGGCTGGGTCCCCGAGCTGGCACCCGAGCTCGCCGGGGTGTTCACGACCTGGCGGATCCTCACCGTCACGTTGCGCCCGGGCCCACCGGTCGCCGCACCCCCGTCGCTGCCCGCCTTCTCGGTGCACCGCCCCGACGGCCTGATGTTCGGCCTGCCCGATGTGGCCGGCAGCGGGTACAAGGCCGGCACCGACACCGAGCAACCCTGGGATCCCGAGCGCCCGGTCGACCCGGTCGGCCCGGACGAGCTCGCCCGGATGTGCGCGCTGATGGCCCGGCACGTGCCCGGGGCCGCGGCCGACCCGTCCCACGACGTCGCCGACGCCACCGCCTGCCTCTACACGATGACCGCGGACCGCCGGTTCGTCATCGGGGCGCTGCCGGCCTCCCCGCAGGTGGTCGTCGCGGCGGCGTGCTCGGGGCACGGGTTCAAGTTCGGGCCCGCCGTCGGCGAGGCCGCCGCCGACCTGTGCACCGGGGTCGAGCGCCCGGACCTGGAGTTCATCGGCGTGACCCGCCGCCTGCCCGCACCATGACCCGGGGAGTTCCCGGGCCTGCCGGAGGACGCCGTTCGGCCGACCAGGACCCGGCCGATCGCGACTCAGCCGACGAAGACGGTCGAGGAGCGCTGCTCGTACCAGCGTGCCAGCGCGTCCCCGGCGGCGATCACGTGCGAGCGCATCTCGGCGGCCGCGGCGTCGGCGTCGCCGGTGCGCAGCGCGGCGACGATGCGCTCGTGCTCGGCGAAGTTCTCGTCCCGGTGCCGGCTGTCGTCGACGATCAGCTGGGAGGAGACGTTGCGCGGGAACGCGCCGTTGATCTCCTCGATGGAGCGGGTCAGCCGGGCGTTGCCCGAGACCCCGGCGATCAGCGTGTGGAACGCGTCGTTGGCAGCGCGGTGCACCGGGGTCCGGCCCTCGCCCTGCGCGGCGGACTGCTCGTACATCTCCCGGTTGTCGTGCTCGAGCGCGTCGAGCTGCTCGCGGGTGATGCGGGCGACCGCGCGGCGGGCGGCGAGCGCCTCGAGCTCGGCCCGGACCTCGTAGGCCTCCCGGACCTCCCACGGCGCCGGCACCCGGACGACGGCGCCGCGGTGCGGATGGACCGCGATCAGGCCGCCGTTCTGCAGTTGCCGGATCGCCTCACGGATCGGGGTCCGGCTCACCCCGAAGGTGGTCGCGAGCTCGGCCTGGCGCAGCTGCCCCCCGATCGGGATCTCCCCGCCCATGATCATGTCCCGGATCCGGGCGGCCAGGTCGTCGACCAGCGTCGAGCCCGACCCGGGCGGCCCGGCATCCCCCGGCGCCGCTGCGGTCGTGTTCGTCTCCGGTGTACGCCGGCTCATGCCCCGTCCCCTTCGTCGACAGTGCCGTCACAGGTCGGCGGCACCGCGCCGATGGACCCGAAACGATAGCTCACGAGTGCGACATGAGCCGAAGTGGATCCGACCCACTGCGACGTGGATCTGGACATCCGGCATGCCCTGTGACCTCGACTTCGTCCACCGGCCTTCCGTTTCGGATCCATTCTAGGCCATGATGGATACGAAACCTGGCCCCTGGTCGCGGGAACCCGTCCCGCGACCCGCCGCAGAGGAGGACCGACCCGATGAGCGTGATCGAGGACGCGGCAGCGACCGGCCCGGAGCCCGCCGTTCCGGGGTCCGCCGCCCCGCGGTACGGCCGGCAGACCCCGCCGTCCCCGACGGAACGGCACTGGACCGAACCACTGGCCGAGTCCGAGATCTCCGAGGTGGTCGCGCTGCTCAGGGCCGACGACCGGATCGGGGCCCGGCCCCGGTTCTGGGGCGTGTCGGTCGACGAGGACCGCGCCCGCGACCTGGCCGCCGGATACGGCCGGCCGGTGCGCGCGGTCGTCATGAACCCTGACGCGCACGAGGCCTGGGAGGTCACCGGCTGGACCTCCGGCGCCGACCGGCCCGCGTCACTGGAGACCTGGACCCCGGTGGACGCCCGCCGGCCCGGCATCTCCAGCGAGGAGGCCCGGATGATGGCGCAGGCCTGCCGGCAGCACCCGGGGATGCGCGAGGCTCTGGCCCGGCGCGGCATCACCGACCCGTCGCTGGTGTGGGTCGACCCGGAGTCGATCACCGGCTTCGAGCCGCCCGAGTTCGCCGGACGCCGGCTGTCCTGGGGCGCGGTCTGGCACCGCGAGACCGAGGACGACAACGGCTACGCGCGCCCGGTCGCCGGGCTGGTCCCGATCGTCGACATGGAGACCTTCGAGGTCCTGCGGATCGAGGACCACGGCGCCCGGACCCCGACCACCGAGGCCGGGAACTACCGCTCCGGCACCTGGGGCCCGGACCGCGACATCGCCCCGCTGGAGATCATCCAGCCCGACGGGCCCGGCTTCACCGTCGACGGGCACCTGGTGCGCTGGCAGAACTGGTCCTTCCGGGTCGGCTTCACCCACCGCGAGGGCATGGTGCTGCACGACGTGCGCTACCTCGACGGCGACCGCGAGCGCACCGTGCTGCGCCGCGCCTCGATCAACGAGATGTACGTGCCCTACCTCGACCCGGACCCGACCGCGTACCGCAAGAACTTCTTCGACTGGGGTGAGTACGGCGCCGGGCCGCTGACCGCGTCGCTGGCCCTGGGCTGTGACTGCCTCGGCGAGATCCGCTACCTCGACGCGGCCGTGCTGAACGGGCACGGCGAGCCGCGCACCGTGCGCAACGCGGTCTGTCTGCACGAGGAGGACGCCTCGATCCTCTGGAAGCACGTCAACACCCGCACCGGCGAGGCCGACGTCCGCCGCAGCCGGAAGATGGTCGTCTCCTTCTTCGCGACCGTCGCCAACTACGACTACGGCTTCTACTGGTCCTTCCACCAGGACGGCACGATCGACCTGGAGATCAAGCTGACCGGCATCATGTCGGTCACCGGGATCGAGCCGGGGCGGACCGCGCGGCACGGCCGCCGGGTCGGGGCCGACGTGCAGGCCTCGAACCACCAGCACTACTTCGGGCTGCGCCTGGACACCGCGGTGGACGGGCCCCGCAACCGGCTCAGCGAGATCCACGCCGAGGTCGACCCGGACCCCGAGCTCAATCCCTACGGCAACGCCTGCCGGATGGTCGCCACCCCGGTCCGGTCCGAGGCCGAGGGCGCCCGCAGCTCCGACGCCTCGCGTGCGGTGCACTGGCTGGTCGAGAGCACCGAGGGGACCAACCGCTTCGGCGACCCGACCGGTTACCGGCTGGTCCTGCCGAACACCACCCGGCTGTTCGCCGCCCCCGGCAGCGTCGTGGAGCGCAAGGCGCCGTTCGTCTCCCGCCAGCTGTGGGCCACCTCCTACGCCGCCGACGAGCGCTTCATCGCCGGCGAGTACCCGAACCAGGGCCCGCTGGGTGACGACGGCGTGCACGTGTGGCAGCAGGCCGACCGCTCGCTGGACGGGGCCGAGCTGGTGCTCTGGCCGGTCGTCGGCGTGCACCACGACCCGCGGCCCGAGGAGTGGCCGATCATGGCCGTGCACCGCATCGGGATGAAGCTCGAGCCGGACGGCTTCTTCGACCGCAACCCCTCGCTCGACCTGCCGGCCCCCGAGCCCGCGCACGACGACGGGTGCTGCCACTGATGGCCGCTCCCGCCCAGGCGGCCCGGCGCGAGCTGCGGGTCCGGGCCATGACCCACGAGGCGGACGGGGTGCTCTCGCTGCGTCTCACTCCGCTCGACCCGGCGGCCACGCTGCCGTCGTGGGAGCCCGGGGCGCACGTCGACCTCGAGCTGCCCGACGGCTCGACCCGGCAGTACTCGCTGTGCGGCGACCCCGCGGCGCCGTACTGGGAGATCGCGGTCCGGCACGACGAGGCGGGCCGCGGTGGCTCCGCGCACGTGCACACCGTCGTCCGTCCCGGGTCGGTGCTGCGGGTCGGTGACCCGCGCAGCGCCTTCGCCCTGGCCGACGCGCCGGAGCACGTGTTCGTCGCCGGCGGCATCGGCATCACCCCGCTGCTGCCGATGGTCGCCCGGGTCGCCGCGGACGGTGGCCGCTGGCGGCTGCACTACGTCGGCCGCACCCGGGAGTCCACGCCGTTCCTGGACCGGGCCGTGCTGCGCGAGCCCGGCGCCCGGGTGCACCTGACGGCCGAGACCGGCCGGCCCGCCCTCGCCGGGCTGCTCGCCGACCTGCCCGACGGCGCCGTCGTCTACGTCTGCGGGCCCGCCGCGATGATCGACGAGGCCCGGGAGCTGCTGGCCGGGCACCCGGACCGGCTGCGCTACGAGCTCTTCCGCGCGCCCGAGGCGGACCCCGACGCCGAGTCCGGTTCCTTCCTGGTCCGGCTGGCCCGCTCCGGCAGGGAGGTCACCGTCCCGGCCGGGGGCTCGCTGCTGGACAGCCTGCTCGACGCCGGCGTGGACGTGCTCAGCGACTGCCGGGAAGGGATCTGCGGAAGCTGCGAGACGAAGGTCCTCGCGGGCTAACCCGACCACCGCGACCACGTCCTGACGCCGCAGGAGCGGGGGGAGAACACCTGCATGATGGTGTGCGTCTCGCGCTCGCTCGGCCCGCGGCTGGAGCTCGATCTGTGACCGCCCTCCACAGCTCCCACCACCGTTCCCGAGTCGAGAGAGGCCCGTCGTGCTGAAGCGCGAGGACAACGAGAAGCTGACCCGCACCGGCCCGGACGCGCCGCTCGGCCGGTTGATGCGCTCCTACTGGCAGCCGGCCGCGCTGGTCTCCGAGATGCCGGTGGACCGGCCGGTGAAGGCCGTCCGGCTGATGAGCGAGGACCTCGTGCTGTTCCAGCGCGAGGACGGCGGCTGGGGACTGGTCAGCCGGTTCTGTGCGCACCGCGGGGTCGATCTGTCCTACGGCCGGCTCGAGGACGGCGGTCTGCGCTGCCTCTACCACGGCTGGCTCTACGGCTCCGACGGCCGCTGCCTCGAGCAGCCGGCCGAGCCACCGTCGAGCACCTTCGCCGACAAGATCCGGATCCGCAGCTACCCCTGCGAGGAGCGCAACGGCATCGTCTTCGCCTACCTCGGCGCGGGCGACCCGCCGCCGTTCCCGGCGTTCGACTGCTTCACCGCGCCGGACGCCTACACCTTCGCCTTCAAGGGACTCTGGGACTGCAACTGGCTCCAGGGCGTCGAGGGCGGGATCGACCCCAGCCACGTCTCGTTCCTGCACCGCTTCGTCGGCGAGGACCCGCGCGAGGTCTACGGCCAGCAGTTCAGCGAGGAGGTCGAGGGCACCGGCCAGAAGCTGTCCAAGCTGGTCGGCGACCATTTCCGTCCCGACATCGAGGTCGAGTCGGCCGAGCACGGGCTGCGGGTGTTCGCGATCCGCGAGCTCGCCGAGGACGTCACACACGTGCGGATCACCAACCTGATGTTCCCGAACGCGTTCGTCGTGCCCTTCGGCAACGACAAGGTCTTCGCGCAGTGGCACGTGCCGATCGACGACCACAGCCACTACTGGTACATGGTCCTCTACGACTTCTCGGAGAAGACGGACAAGGACACCCTGCTCGCCCAGCGGCTCTCCGAGGTCACGCTGCCGGACTACCGGCCGATCCGGAACCGGGACAACCGGTGGGGCTTCGACGCGACCGAGCAGCAGGAGCTGACCTACACCGGCATGGGCCTCGACATCAACGTCCACGACCAGTGGGCGGTCGAGAGCATGGGCGCGATCCAGGACCGGACCGTCGAGCGGCTCGGGGTCTCCGACCGCGCGGTGACCGCCAACCGGCGGCTGCTGCTCAAGTCCCTGGATGCCTTCGAGGCCGGCTCCCCGCTGCCGGCCCACCCCCTCGACGACGCCGAGGCCGCCCGGCTGGTCGGTCCGATCGCCGTCGACATGATCAGCCCTACCGAGGGGTGGCAGGACCGCTGGGCCGCGCACGACGCGACCCGCCGCGCCGCGTCCCCGTGGGCGGCCCCGCCCACCGGCACGGCCGGCCAGGACCCGGGCGCCGGCTCGGGAGCCGACTCGGGGGCGACCGCCGATGCGTAACGTCGACGAGCGGCCGGTGGCCGAGGGCGGCGGCGGGCACACCGCCCGCCCGATGCTCGACTCCGATCGCGGCGGCTTCGTGGAGCGCCACGAGCTGTGGTCCGAGCAGAAGTACGCCGCCGCGGCCCAGCTCCGCCGGGTGATCGACGAGCTCGGTATCGAGCTGGTCCGGGTCTGCTTCGTCGACCAGCACGGGGTGCTGCGCGGGAAGTCGATCACCAGCGCCGCGCTGCCCGGCATCCTGCGCTCCGGGCTGACCGCGCCGTCCTCGCTGCTGCTGAAGGACCCTTCCGGGCGCTCCTCGTTCGCGGTGTTCGAGGGGCTGCGCCTGGACGGCTACCGCGGCTTCTCCGGCGCCGGCGACGTGGTGCTCGTCGCCGACCCGACGACGTTCCGGGTGCTGCCGTGGGACAACAGGACCGGGCTCCTGCTCGCCGACCTGCACTACCCGGGCGGCGGCGCGGTCCCGTTCTGCACCCGGGGCCTGCTCCGCCGGCACCTGGACTCCCTCGCCGGGCGCGGCATGAGCCTGACCGTCGGGCCGGAGCTGGAGTTCCACGTGTTCGCCCGGGCCGACCCGGCGATGGACCCCGCTCAGGTCGGCCGCCCCGGCGCGCCCGGGGCCGCCCCGGCGGTCCGTCCGCTGACCCCCGGCGCCCAGCTGCTCGACATCGGCGCCCTGGACCGCTCGGACACCCTCGTCACCGAGATCCACCGGGTGCTGACCCGGCTCGACCTGCCACTGCGCTCGATCGAACTGGAGTTCGGCCCCAGCCAGTTCGAGATCACGCTGGAGGCCGGCGAGGCGAGCGTGGTCGCCGACCAGGTGGTGCTCGCCCGGACGGCGATCAAGCAGCTGTGCAGCCGGATGGGCCTGCACGCCACATTCATGTCCCGGCCGCAGGGCGCCGAGACCGCCTCCACCGGCTGGCACCTGCACCAGTCGCTGTGCGACCTCGACACCGGCGCCCCGGTGTTCCCCGGGACCGGTCCCGGCTCGGTCCTGTCCCCGGTCGGCACGGCCTGGCTCGCCGGCCTGCTCGAACACGCAGCCCCGGCCGCGGCGTTCAGCACACCCACGGTCAACGGCTACAAGCGCTACCAGCCGCACTCGCTGGCCCCGGACCGGGTGCTGTGGGGGGTGGACAACAAGGGCGCGATGGTGCGCGTGGTCGGCTCGCCCGGCGACCCGTCGGCCCGCCTCGAGAACCGTTCCGGCGAGCCCGGCGCGAACCCCTACCTCTACATCCTGTCCCAGCTGGTGTGCGGGCTCGACGGGCTCGACCGGGGGCTCTCCCCCGGCGCGCCGTCGGACTCGCCCTACCTCGACGACGCCCCGCGGCTGCCCCCGACCCTCGGTGCGGCGGTCGACGCGCTCGACGCGAGCACGCTGTTCCGCCGAGAGCTCGGCGACGTCGTGGTGGACTGGTACACCCACCTCAAGCGGGCCGAGTTCGAGCGCTACCTGGCCGACGTGTCGTCCTGGGAGCAGCGCGAGTACTTCGACCTGCTGTGAGGCCGGCGGTCAACCAGGTGGACCCCGTGGGCCAGGAGCAGCCGGCCCGGACCGGCGTGCGGCGGGTGGTCCCCCTTCTGCTGGGCTGGGAGCGGCTGCCGCTGTGGGTGTCGCTGCACGGTGCGCCGCGCGAGCAGCGCATCGTCGAGCCGGTCCCGGCCGTGCTGCTGGAGACCGACGACGGCTGGTTGCTGCTCGACACCGGGTTCAACACCGCGCTGATCCGCGACCCCGCGCTGCACCGGCGGTTCTACGGGTCCCCGGCCTACCAGCCCGCGCTGCCCGGGCCCGGCGACCCGCTGCTCGACGCGCTCGCGTCTGTCGGGGTGCGCCTGGAGGACATCGGGGCGGTCGCGATCAGCCATCTGCACGCCGACCACGCCGGCGGGCTGAAGCATTTCGCGGGCAGGGTGCCGGTGCACGTCCAGCGGGCCGAGCTCGGCTTCGGCCTGTCCGGGTCCCCCGAGGTGGAGCGCAACACGATCTACCGGGTGGACTTCGACGACCCGCGTATCGACTGGCGCCGCTGTGACGGTGACACCGTGCTCGCACCCGGTGTGACCGCGGTCCTGACCGCCGGGCACACCCCCGGCCACCAGAGCTTCGTGGTCGAGCTCGCCGGCGGTGGGGGCTTCGTGTTCGCGTTCGACGCCGCCGACCTGACCGAGAACATCCGCGAGGAGCGGCCGATCGGGGTCTGCATCGGGTGCACGCCCGAGCAGAGCCTCGGCCCGATCCGGCGGCTCAAGCAGATCGCCGCCGAGCGTGGCCTCGAGCTCGTCCCGGGTCACGACCCGGCGGTCTGGCCCGAGCTCCTGCGCCGGCTCGGCACGCCGGTCCCGGCCGGCCCCACCCACCAGACGGATCGAGCCCGCACCGAAGGGGACGGATCATGCAGAGCCTGCTGCTGACCGGCGACGTGATCACGATGGACCCGGCACGCCCGCGGGTGCGGGCGGTGGGGATCCGGGGTGACCGGATCGTCGCCCTCGGCTCGGTCGCCGAGGTCCGCCGCGAGCTCCGCGGACGGGTCGTCGAGCACGACCCCGGCGGGTGGGTGCTGCCCGGGTTCGTCGACAGCCACGTCCACGTGCTGTGGGCCGGGCGTGCCGAGGAACGCGTCGGGCTCGACGACGCGACGAGCATCGCCGAGATCGGGCGCCGCCTCGCCGCGCACGCCGCCCGGAACCCCGGCGACGGCTGGATCGAGGCCGAGGCCGGATTCGACCCCGGTGACCTGACCGACGGCCGGATGCCGACGGCCGCCGATCTCGACGCCGCCGTGGGAGACCGGCCGGTGATCCTGGACCGCAAGGGCCACGACGCGATCGTCAACACTGCCGGGCTCCGGGCCGCCCGTGTCGACGCCTCCACCCCGGACCCGCCCGGGGGCCGCATCGACCGCGCCCCGGACGGACGGCCGACCGGTCTGCTGGTCGAGCATCCCGCCGCCGACCTCGCCCGGTCGGTGATCCCCGAGCCGGACCGGGCGCGGCGGGTCGGCTGGATCTCCGCGGGCACCCGTCGCCTGCGCGGGCACGGCTTCACCAGCGCGATGGACCCCGCCGTGGGGCCCGCGGACCTCGTCGCCTACGCCGACGCGGCCCGGTCCGGGCGCCTGGCCACCCGGACCGTGGTGATGCCGTTGGGCGACGACCACCTCGACGACGCGACGCTGCAGGAGGCCGTACGCGGCGCCGGGGTCGCGGACGCGGCGCCCGACCGACTCCGGGTCGGCCCCACCAAGCTCTTCCTCGACGGCGGAGGCTCACTCGGGACCGCGTGGCGCTCGACCCCCTGGCCGTGCACCGACGGGTACACCGGCAACCGGACGCTCAGCGTCGAGGCGCTGCGGGCGCACTGCGCCGCCGCCGCGGCGGCCGGGCGCGGGGTGGGGGTCCACGCGGTCGGCGACGCCGCCGTCGACCTCGTGCTCGACGTGCTGGAGGAGATCGACCGCAGGACCCCGGTGGCCGGACTCGGCTTCCACCTCATCCACGCCTACCTGGAGCCCGGCGCCCGGGCGATGCGCCGCACGCGGCGGCTCGGGGTGGCGGTCTCGGCCCATCCGGCCCTCTGGTGGAGCGCCGGCGCCACCATCGCGGAGCGCCTCGGACCGGACGTGGCGGCGCGGTCGAACCCGTTGCGCTCCTGGATCGACGCGGGTGTGCTGGTCGGCGGCGGCTCGGACGGCCCCGGCCCGCCACTGGCCGCACTGCACGGTATGTGGCAGTCGCGCACCCGGGAGGTTCGCGGGCTGACCGGGCCGGTCGGACCGGACGAGGCGGTCACCGCCGAGGAGGCGCTCGCCCTGTTCACCACCCGCGCCGCGGCCGTCGCCGGGCTGGACGGCCCCGGGCGTCTGCGGGTCGGCGGGCCTGCCGACGTCGCAGTGACCGACGTCGACCCGCTCGGCCCCGCGGGCCCGCTCCGTGACGGGCGGGTCCTCGCGACGGTGGTCGCGGGAGAGCTGCACACGCCGTGATCGCCGTGCCCTGCCCTCGATCACTCCGGGTACTCGAGCCACTGCACACCGAAGCAACCCTTATGGATCCACGAAAACGCGGCTAGGATCCAATCACGTCGCCGTGACCCACCTCGCGCCACCACCGGACATGCTGCGGCCCAGCAGGACCGGTCGCACTGCTTCACGACGACGTAACGGACCGGAAATACGCCCCGCCCTAGACTCCGTCTGGATACCAGCAACAGCATTTTGGATCCACACCCCGAGGAGATCGCCATGCCCCCCACCACGCCCACCGACCGGCACCTGTCGCGCCGGGCCCTCTTCCGCGGAGTGGGCGCGTTCGGTCTCGGCGTCGGGCTGACGAGCGTGCTGTCCGCCTGCGGCGTGGCGGCCTCCGACGGGGGCGGCGGCGGCGCGTCGGGCGGCACCCTCACCGTGGGCACCGACGCGACCAGCGGCGTGTTCGACCCGGCGTTCTACACCACGCTCGGGGACTGGATGGTCGTCGACTCGGTCTGCCGGGGCCTGACCTTCTGCGACTTCACCGACCCCGATCCGAAGCCCGACCTCGCCGAGAGCTGGACCGTCTCCGACGACGGGCTGACCTACGAGTTCACGCTCCGCGAGGGCGTCACCTTCCACGACGGCAACGCCCTCACCTCGGCCGACGTGCTGGCCAGCCTGAACCGCCAGCTCGACGAGGACGACCCGTCCCTGCCCGACGGGGCGTCGCGCCCGTTCCAGAGCCTCGGCCGCAACCTGACCTCCCTGGACGCCCCCGACGAGCGGACCGTGCGGATCGTCCTGCAGGGCCCCGACGGCACCCTGCTCGCCCGGCTGTCCGACATCGGTGCCCGGGTCGTCTCGAAGGCGGCGCTGGACCAGTACGGGGCCGAGATCGGCAAGCACCTGGTCGGTACCGGCCCGTTCCGGCTGGCCGCGGCGACGGCCGGCCAGTCGGTGACCCTGGAGGCCTTCGACGACTTCGTCGGTGGCCGCCCGCCGGTGGACCGGGTGGTCCTGCAGCAGGTCCAGGACTCCTCGACGATGATCAGTTCGCTGATCAGCGGCGCGGTCTCGGCCACCCAGTTCACCCCGTACTCCGCGGCCGAGCAGCTGCGCGCGAACGACGCGGTGACCGTGCACGACACCCCCTACTGCTACGACGCCATGCTCCTGATGGACGTCCGCCGGCCGGCCCTGGCCGAGCTCGAGGTCCGTCAGGCGATCAACCTTGCGATCGACCGGCAGGCGATCCTGGACCAGGCGTTCTTCGGGGTGGGCACCCTGCCGGAGGGCTACGTCGTCCCGCCGGCGATGCCCGGTCACGACCCGTCGCTGGCCGACCTCAGCCGGACCGACGTCGCCGAGGCCCGGCGGCTCGTCGAGGCGGCGGGCGCCGTCGGCCGCGAGGTGCGCCTGATGGCGGCGAGCGACACCTGGCACCCACGAGCCGCGCAGGTGATCGCCCAGAACCTCACCGACATCGGCCTCACCGTGGTCTCGGACTCCGTCGACCCGGCCGCGTTCTTCAGCCGGGTCATGGACACCGAGGACCCGTACCACGAGATCATGGTGTGGGAGCGGAACTCCTACGTTCCCGACCCGGACAACATGGTCGGGAACATGGCCGTCCCGCGAGGGGTGTACGGCTCGTCCGCCACCGGTTTCGACACCCTTCCCGGAAGCGAGCGCTTCGCCGACGACACCGTGGCCGCCCGGAACCTGCCGATCGGGCCGGAGCGGACCGCCGCCTACTCGGAGATCCAGCGTCGCTGGGCCGAGGAGTTCATGGTGCTGTCGATGCTGGTGCACTCCACGAACCTCGTGGTCACGGGCGCGAACGTCACCGGTGTCAACGTCAACGCGCTCAGCACGCACCGCTGCTTCCTCGAGGACGCGAGTGTGGGCGGCGCATGACCGCGACAGCCATGGGCAGCCGCGGGACGACCCGCCGCGGGACACGCCGCATCGCCCGGACGCCGGTCGCGATCGTGTCCTGGGTGGTGGTCGCGGCCTACCTGCTGCTCGCCCTCCTCGGCCCGCTGCTGGTGACCGGGGACCCGCTGCGTCAGTCCCCGGCGGCGCTGCTCCCGATGGGGTCGCCCGGGCACCTGCTCGGCACCGACGACCTGGGCCGGGACCAACTCGTCCGGCTGGTGTACGGCGCCCGGCCGCTGCTCATGGTCGCGCTGGCCGCGACCGCGCTGGCGACGGCGATCGGCGTCGCGATCGGGCTGGCCGCGGGCTACCTCGGCGGCCGGGCCGAGCAACTGCTCATGCGGCTCACCGACGTCGCGCTGGCGTTCCCGTCGGTGCTACTGATCATCCTGCTGGTCGCGGCAGCCGGCGCGGGCACGTCCAGCCTGGTGGTCGGGGTCGGTGTCGCGCTGGCTCCCGGGATCGCCCGCCTGGTACGGGCGCTCGCGGCCCGGGAGTCGGCCCGCGACCATGTACTCGCGTCCCGGATGGCCGGGGCGGGAGGCCTGCGGATCGCGCTGACCCAGGTGCTGCCGGGAACCGTCGGCCCGCTCCTCGTCCAGGTGCTGACCACGCTGTCCATCGCCGCCGGATTCGCGGCGGGCATGTCCTACCTCGGCCTCGGCATCCAGCCACCCACCCCGGACTGGGGCTACATGGTGCAGGCCGGGCAGGAGTTCCTCTACACCGCGCCGTCGCTGGTCGTGCTGCCGGCACTGGCCACCCTGGTGTTCGTCGTCGCCTGCAACTTCGTCGGCGACGACGTCCGCGACGCGCTCGACCGGAAGGGGACACCGTGAGCGTCCCGACCTCGCTGACGACCCGCCGGGCTCGCCCGGCCGCCCGGCGCGGCGGCTCCGGGCTGAGCCGGCTGATCGTGCGCCGGCTGCTCGCCGTGCCGGTGGTGCTCTGGATCCTGGCCACGCTGGTGTTCCTCGCGATGCGGCTCATCCCGGGATCGGCCGCCACGGCACTGGCGGGCGGGGGCGACGGGCTCTCCTCCGAGCAGGTCGCACAGAACCAGCAGCAGATCTCCGAGGCGCTCGGGCTGGACCGGCCGCTACTGTCCCAGTACCTGACCTACCTCGGGGACCTGCTCCGGTTCGATCTCGGACAGTCGTTCTTCGGCGGCAACGACGTGCTCCGGCTGCTCGGCTCGGCGCTGCCGGCCACCCTGGAGCTCACCGTCGCCGCGATGACCATCGCCGTGCTGATCGGCGGCGTCACCGGGCTGATCGCCGCGGTGTACCGGGGTACCTGGATCGACACCACGATCCGCGCGGTCGGCACGGTCAGCTTCTCGCTGCCCTGGTTCGCGCTCGGGGTGCTGTCCATCGTGGTGTTCGGGGTGTGGCTCGGCTGGCTGCCGGTGCTGGGCCGGCTGCCGAACTCGCTGGGCTACGAGCCCACCACCAACATCGTGCTGCTCGACGCGATCCTGCAGAACCGGCCCGACCTGGTCCTGCCCTGGATCTCGCACCTGATCCTGCCCGCGACGACGCTCGCCCTGTCGATGGCCGGTTACATCACCCGGATCGTGCGGGCGTCGGTCCTGGAAGTGCGCGGCGAGGACTTCGTGCGGACCGCGCGCATGAAGGGCATGGCCGAGAACGCGATCCTGCTCCGGCACGTGCTGCGCAACTCGGCACTGCCGATCATCACCGTGCTCGGGCTGCAGTTCGGCTCGCTGCTCGGCGGCGCGGTCATCACCGAGACGGTCTTCGCCTACCCCGGCGTCGGCGGGATGGTCATCTCCGGGGTGCTGCAACGCGACTACCCCGTGGTGCAGGGCGCCGCACTGGCGATCGCGCTGCTCTACACGCTGGTCAACCTCGCCGTCGACCTCTTCTACCTGGTTCTCGACCCCCGCCTGCGGAAGGGATGAGTCACCCGTGCGGATCCTGCTCGTGCACGGCGCCGGCGGCACGCCGGCCACCTGGGACGCCGTGCTGCCGCTGCTGCGCAGCCGCGGTTACGAGATCGCCACCGTCACCAACCCGATGACCTCCCTGGAGGACGACATCGCGCACACCACCGCCGCACTCGACGCGCTCGAGGCGCCGGTGCTGCTCGTCGGGCACTCCTACGGCGGTGCGGTGATCACGAACGTCGGACGCGACCCCCGGGTGGCCGGGCTGGTCTACCTCGCCGCGTTCGCACCGGACGCCGGGGAGACCGTGCAGCAGATCGTCGAGCGCTACGAGCCCGCGCCGGTCTCGAAGCACATGCGCCGCGGGCCGGACGGCGAGTGGCGCTCCGAGCGCGGCGACGCCTACTGGGCGGAGATCGGCTGGGACCTCACCGACGAGCAGCGCGCCGGCCGGATCGCGGAGAACCGGGTCGCCGACAAGAAGATCTTCGAGCAGCCCACCGGCGAGCCCGCCTGGCGCACGCTCCCGAGCTGGTACCAGGTCGCCGACCGGGACGCGACGCTGCTCCCGCAGATCCAGCGGGACATGGCGGCTCGGGCCGGCGCCACCACCAGCTCGGTGCCGGGCAGCCACTTCTCCCCGCTGGTGTACGCCGCCCAGGGGTGCGCGGTCATCGACGCGGCGGTCGCCGAGCTGAGCACCGCCGGGAGCGGCGCATGACCGGCGCGCCGGAGACCGTCATGCGGATCCGGGACCTGCACGTCGGCTTCGACACCCCCGCGGGCCGGCTGCCCGCGGTCGACGGCGTCGACCTGGACCTGCGCCGCGGCGAGATCCTCGCCCTGGTCGGTGAGTCCGGGTCCGGCAAGTCCGCGCTGACCATGAGCCTGGTCGGGCTCAACCGCGGCCCGCGCACCCACGTGCGCGGGGAGGTCGAGTTCGGCGGCCGCAACCTGATCGGGGCGAGTGAGGCCGAGCTGCGCGAGGTCCGCGGCCGCGACGTCGCCGTCGTCTTCCAGGACTCGCTGGCCGCGCTCAACCCGCTGCACCGGGCCGGTGCGCAGGTCGCCGAGATGGTGCGGCTGCACCAGCCGCTCGGCCGGGCCGCGGCCTGGGAGCGCGCCGAGCAGCTGCTCGACGACGTCGGCATCGCCAACCCGTCCCGGACCGCGCGGGCCTACCCGCACCAGCTCTCCGGCGGGATGCGGCAGCGCGTGATGATCGCGACCGGGCTCGCCAACGAGCCGGCCGTGCTGATCGCCGACGAGCCCACCACCGCGCTCGACGTCACCATCCAGGCGCAGGTGCTCGAGCTGCTGCGCCGGCTGCGCGCCGAGCACGACTCGTCCATCGTGCTGATCACCCACGACCTCGGCGTGGTCGCCGAGGTCGCCGACCGGGTCGCGGTGATGTACGCGGGCCGGGTCGTCGAGCAGGGGAGCCGCGACGACGTGCTGCAGCGCCCCCGCCACCCCTACACCGTCGGGCTGCTCCGGTCCGTACCGCGGATCGACGGCCCGCAGGCCGACTCGCTGTTCGCGATCCCCGGCGCCCCGCTGACCGGTGTCGACCGGCCGGGCGGGTGCGCGTTCCGCCCACGCTGCCCGGACGCCGTCGAGGAGTGCGGGGCCCGGCCGCCGCTGCGGGCCCGCGAGCACGGCTCCGATCACCTCGACGCCTGCGTGCGCGAGCCGGTCGTCGCCGGGAACGGGGTCCTCCGGTGAGCGAACCACTCGTCCGTGCCGAGGACCTGCAGGTCTCCTACCGCGACGGCGGCGGGCGCCCGGTCCGGGCCGTCGCCGGCGTGGACCTCGACATCATCGAGGGCGAGACGCTCGGTCTGGTCGGCGAGTCCGGCTGCGGCAAGTCGACGCTCGGCCGGGCGCTGCTGCGCGCCGTCGACCCGTCCGGCGGACGCATCCACTACCGCGGCCGGGACATCACGGCCCTCAACAGCAGCCGGATGCGGCCACTGCGCGGGGACATGCAGATGGTGTTCCAGGACCCCTTCGGCTCGCTCAACCCGCGCCGCACCGTCGCCGACATCATCGCCGAGCCGCTGCGCCGGGCCCGCGGGATGTCCCGGGCCGAGGCCGACGAGCAGGTCGGTGAGCTGCTGGAGCGGGTCGGCCTGGGCCGCGCCGCCGGGAGCCGCCGCCCGCACGAGTTCTCCGGCGGCCAGCGGCAGCGGATCGGGATCGCGCGGGCGCTCGCGCCCTCGCCGCGCTTCGTCGTGGCCGACGAACCGGTGTCGGCGCTGGACGTCTCGATCCAGGCCCAGGTGATCAACCTCCTGACCGGGCTGATCCGTGACGAGGGCCTGACCCTGCTGTTCATCTCGCACGACCTGGGTGTTGTGCGCCACATCGCGGACCGGATCGCGCTGATGTATCTCGGCCAGATCATCGAGGTGGCCCCGCGGGACGCGTTCTTCTCCCGTCCGGCGCATCCCTACGGCGAGGCGCTGCTCTCCGCGGTGCCGGTGCTGGAGCGGACCCGGGAGCGCATCGTGCTCTCCGGCGAGCTGCCCGACCCGGCCGACCCGCCGTCGGGCTGCCGGTTCCGGACCCGCTGCCGGCACGCCGTCGAGCGCTGCGCGACCGAGGAACCCGCGCTGCGCCCGGTCGGCGACGGCCGCTCGGTCCGCTGCCACCTCCCCCTGATCGACATCACCGCGCCGGCACCGACGCCGGCCACCACCGCCAGGAGGTCCGTCCACCCGTGATCATCGACGCGTACAACACCACCCAGGACGTGCGGGGCCGCTCCGACTACCTGACCGGAGCCCGTCCGGGCCAGGCACCGCCGCCCCACACCCCGTTCGATCCCCAGCGCATCCTGGACCGGATGGACGCCGCCGGCGTCGACATGGCGATGGTCTGCTCGCTGGCGCAGCGGATCGAGAACGACTTCCTGATCGAGCTGGTCGGGAAGTTCCCGGACCGGCTGATCGGGTTCGGCCAGGTCCGCCCGCAGGACGACGACGCGCTGACCGAGATCGAGCGCTGTGCCGCCGCCGGGCTGCGCGGGCTCAAGCTGCACCCGAGCATGCACGGGTATCACGTGGCCGACCACGGTCTGCTGGACCCGGTGTTCGACCTGTGTGCCCGGCTCGGACTACCGATCCTGATCAACGCCCTGGACGACGCGTTCTGCGCGCCGCTGGCGATCGAGGAGATCGCCAAGGACCACCCGCAGGTGCCGACGATCATCGCCCACATGGGTGCGGTCTGGAACGTCCCGGAGGCGATCATCGTCGCGGAGCGGCGCGAGCACGTGTACCTGGAGACCTCTGCGACCCTGATGGCCGATGTGAAGCGGGCCTACGCCCGGCTCGGCCCGGAGAAGATCCTGCTGGGCAGCGAGTGGCCGGGCTCGGACTTCGACCTGGAGCGGATGAAGATCGCCAAGGCGATCCCGGACGAGGCCGACCGCGCGCTGGTCGAGGGCGGCAACTACGCCCGGCTGCTCGGGATCGCCGGATGACGTCGGGACCGCCCCTCACCGTGGCCCGGATCAGTCCCCCTGCCGGGATGACGACCGCCGATGCCAGTCTGCTCGCCGAGGCCCAGGACCTGCTCGCCCGGGTCAGGCTCCCCGGCCGGCACGACGTGGCGGCCGCACTGCGCACGACCGACGGCACCCTGTACACCGGGGTCCACGTCGAGGGTTCCTGCCGGCGCAGCTCGATCTGCGCCGAGGGGGTGGCACTCGGTACCGCCCGCGCCGCGGGACACGACCTCGCCGAGGTCCAGGCCGTGGTGTCGGTGCAGGTCAAGCCGGTCGACCGGTTCCGGATCATCGCGCCCTGCGGTGTCTGCCGTGAGCTGATCAGCGACTACGCCCCGGACGCCCGGGTCTGGCTGACCCGCCCCGCCGACGACGCCGTCGTCGTGTACCGGGCGCTGGATCTGTTGCCCGAGAAGACGGTCCGGCGCTGGTGAGCGCCGCCGAGGAGAGGACCACCGTGACCACCGCCGCACCGCTGGGACCGGATGTCGCCGGTCTGGCCGCCGAGCTCGGCGGGACCGGTTCGCCGGTCCTGTGGGAGCACCTGACGTGGCCGGAGGCCGACCGGACGGTCACCGGGACCGATGCCGTGATCATCCCGATCGGCGCGACCGAGCAGCACGGACCGCACCTCCCGCTCGCCGTGGACTCGATGATCTGCGAGGCCGTCGCGCACGGGGTGTCCGCGCTGACCGGTGTCCCGGTGGTGCCGACCCTGACCTACGGGGTGTCCGGCTCGCACGGCGACTTCGGCGGCACCGTCTCGGTCCGCCCGGAGACCATGATCGCACTGGTCGAGGACCTGGTCGACTCGCTGCACCGGGCCGGGGTCCGCCAGTTCGTGCTGCTCAACGGGCACATCTGGAACAACGGATCGCTCGACGTGTCGGCCGAGAAACTGCGGGTCCGGCACGGCGACGCCCGGGTCCGCGCACTGGGCTACGTCACGATGTACCCCGGCCCGGAGGTCGACGGGCACGTCACCCACGGCCGGGGTCTGATGCACGCCAACTTCTTCGAGACCTCGGTGATGCTGCACCTGCGGCCCGACCTCGTGCGGATGGACCGCGCGGTGTCGCACCGCGACGTCGACTCGTTCTGGGACTACCGGATGGACCAGGTCAGCGACACCGGCGTCTGGGGCCGCGACGTGGCAGAGGCGAACGCCGTGCACGGCAGCGCGGAGTTCGACCGCTGCGTGCTCACCACCGCCCGCGCGGTCTCCGCAGCGGTCGGCGAACCCTGGCCGGACCCGAAGCACCGGCCCTGATCCCCTCCTGGAGACCGACGTGAAGATCTACGACATCACCCTGCCGATCCACCCCGAGATGCTGCACTGGGGCCGCAAGCCCGAGGTCGAGATCGTGGAGTCGCTGGCGAACGGCGACGCCTCGAACGTGACCCGCTGGCGGATCGGCGCGCACACCGGCACCCACGTCGACGCCCCGGCGCACTTCGTCGACGGCGCCACCCCGATCGACGAGGTGTCGCTGGACTCGATGGTCGGGCCGGCCGTCGTCGTCGACATGACCGGGCTGACCGGCGACGTGACCGCGGCCGACCTGGACGCCGCGGGCGTCGCGGGCGAGAAGCGGATCCTGCTCAAGACCACCAACTCGGCCGGCCCGCTGAAGGAGACCGAGCGCGCCCCGAGCTGGATCGGACTCGCCCCCGACGCCGCGAAGTGGATCGTCGCGAACGGCGTGGAGCTGATCGGCATCGACTACCTCACGATCGAGAGCCACTCCCGCACCGAGAGCTGGGACTCCCACCACGTGCTGCTCGGCAACGACGTGCTCATCCTGGAGAACGCCGACCTCGACGCCGTCGCCCCCGGCCGCTACGAGCTGGTCTGCCTGCCCGCCAAGCTGGCCGGCGCGGACGGCTCCTTCACCCGCGCCATCCTGATCGACCGGGACGGCGAGTGACCACACGGGTCGCGATCGCCGCACCGCACGCCGCCGGGGTCGAGGCCGCCCGGGCGGTCGTGGCCCGCGGCGGCGGCGCGCTCGACGCGGCCCTCGCGGCCGCGGCGGCGCTGACGGTGGCCTACCCGCACCAGTGCTCGGTCGGCGGTGACCTCGTCGCCGTCGTCCGCCCGGCCGGCGGGGCCCCGCGCGCGGTGCTCTCGGTCGGCGCGGCACCCGCCGCGCTCGACGTCGACGCCCTGCGCGCCGCCGGGCCGCGGATGCCGCCCGGCGGCCCGCTGGCGGTGACCGTGCCCGGCGTCGTCGCGGGCTGGGCCGCGTTGCACCGGCTCGGAGCCCGCCTCGGTCTCGCCGAGCTGGTCGCGCCGGCGGTCGAGCTGGCCTCGGCCGGGGTCGCGGTGAGCGAGGGACTGGCCCGGGCGACCGTCCGCCGGGCCGAAGTCGTCGCCGCGGATCCGGGACTCGCGGCGCTGCTGCTCGGCCCGGACGGCCGCCCGCACGAGGCCGGTGTGCTGCTGCGCCAGCCCGCACTCGCCGACACCCTCACCGCGATCGGCGCCGACTGGCGCAGCTTCTACACCGGACCGGTCGGCGACCGGCTGGTCGCGGGCCTGCGCGCGCTCGGCTCGCCGGTCACCGGGGCCGACCTCGCCGCGCACACCGCCGAGGAGACCGAGCCGCTGCGGCGCGACGCGCTCGGCGCGACCTGGTCGGTGGCACCGCCGCCGAGCCAGGGAGCCGCCCTGCTCGCCGTGCTGAGTGCCGGGACCGACCTGCTCACCGCCGCCCGCCGCGCCGAGATCGCCCGCGACACCCTGCTCGGGGACCCGCGCGGTGGACCGGTCGACCTCGCCGGGCTGCTCCTGGATCGGGAGCCGGCCGGCGTCCCGGCCGCCGCCGGACCGAAACCGGCAGGCGACACGGTCGCGGTGACGGCGGTCGACGACGAGGGCACGGCGGTCTCGCTGATCCAGAGTGTCTTCCAGAGCTTCGGCGCGGGCCTGCTCGAGCCGGACACCGGCGTCGTCCTGCACAACCGCGGGTCGGCGTTCTCGCTCGACCCGGCGCACCCGGGCGCGGCGCGACCGGGTGCCCGGCCGCCGCACACCTTGTGTCCGGCGCTGGCCGAGCGCGGCGACGACGTCGTCGCGCTGGGGTGTCAGGGCGGGCGGGCCCAGGCCTGGATCCTGGCCCAGACCGCCGCCGACGTCCTGGACTCGCCCGACCCGGCCGTCGTCCTGGCCCGGCCCCGCTGGGTGATCGGGTCGAGGGATCTCGGCCGGACCGGACCGACTCTCGTCCTGGAGCCGGGGGTGCCCGGCGCCGGGGCCCTGGCGGCCACGGCCGCCGGGCTGTCACTGGAGGTCACCGGCGTGGACGGCCCACACGACGACGCCGGGCACGTACAGGTCGCGCGCCTGCGGGGCACGACGCTCGATGCGGCGAGCGACGTGCGGGCCGACGGGGTGGGCCGGGTGCTCGGCGCGGGCTGAACCCGCCCGCCCGGCGGGCCCGATCCGACGATGCCGCAGACCGGCGCTCCGCCGACAGACAGAGCCCCGCCCACAGACAGAGGAGTCCCGGGTGTTCGACCCCGCCCAGCCGTCCACACTGGTGTTCCTCGTGGTGGCGGGCCTGCTCGCCGGTGCGGTGAACGCCGTCGCCGGTGGGGGCTCGCTCCTGGTCTTCCCCGCCCTGCTCGCGGTGGGTCTCCCGCCGCTGGCCGCGAACGTCACCAACTCGGTCGCGCAGTGGCCGGGATACGTCGGTCTCGTCCTCGGCGCCCGGCGGGACCTCAGCGGTCAGGGGCGCCGCATCCTGCGCACATCGGCCGTGGCCGTGGTCGGGGCCCTGCTCGGATGCCTGCTCCTCCTGGTGGCGCCGGGCGAGGTCTTCGACACGATCGTGCCGGCACTGGTCATCCTGGCCAGCCTGACGATGGCCGCCGGGCCGTGGCTCAAGCGCCGGATCGGGGACCCGGCGACCGCCGCGAGCGACCGCCGCGGGCCGCTGTTGATCGCGGTGTTCCTCGCCGCGGTGTACGGCGGCTACTTCGGCGGCGCACTGGGCGTCGTCCTGATCTCCACGCTGAGCCTGTTCGCGCACGACGAGCTGTACCGGCTGAACGCGCTCAAGGGGGTCCTGTCCCTCGTGGTCGCGACCATCACCGTGATCGTGTTCGCGATCGGGGCACCGGTCGACTGGGCCGCGGTCGCGCTGCTGGCTCCCAGCACGCTCCTCGGCGGATACCTCGGGGCCCGGGTCGCCCGCCGGATGCCGGCGGCGGCTCTGCGGTGGGCGGTCGTCCTGCTCGGTCTCGCCGTGGGCCTCGCCCTGTTCGTGTCCTGACGGGTAGCGGCGATCCCGCACGGGAACTGTGGTCGACGTCCCACGACGAACGCCGTCGGGATCCTCGCAGCTCACGCCGAAGATGATCACTTCGCGTGACCTGCCGCGGACCGATTGTGGGTAAATTCTCGTCGATGTGATCCACGGGCCATCCCCGATGCGCTAACAAAACGCAACGCGATGTGGACTCATACGTCAGAACAGAGAGACCCGCCAGACCCCGAACAGACGCTCCCCGAGCGCGCGAGAGGACTCCCGTGAACCCCGACACCCCCGTCGTCATCCTCTGCGGAGGCAAGGGCACCCGCATCCGGGAGGCGAGCGAGAGCCTGCCGAAGGCCATGGTGGAGATCGGCGGGCGGCCGATCGCCTGGCACATCATGAAGAGCTACCGCGAGGCCGGCTACCGCCGCTTCATCCTGTGCCTCGGCTACAAGAGCTGGGCCATCAAGGAGTACTTCCTCGACTACCGGGCCCGCTCCGCGGACTTCACCCTGTCGATGGCCGAGAAGCACCGCATCGACTTCCACGACACCTCGGTCGGCGAGGACTTCGAGATCACCTTCGCCGAGACCGGGCTGGAGACCGCGACCGGCTCCCGCGTCCGGATGATCAAGCAGTACGTCGACACCGAGAACTTCTTCCTGACCTACGGCGACGGCGTCGGCACCGTCGACATCAACAAGCTCGCCGCCGAGCACGAGGCCTCGGGCAAGGTCGGCACCGTCACCGGTGTGCACCCGACCTCGAAGTTCGGTGAGATGCAGGTCGAGGGCAACCGGGTCGTCGAGTTCAACGAGAAGCCGACCCAGGTCACCGGCTTCGTCTCCGGCGGCTTCTTCGCCTTCAAGAAGGAGTTCCTCGACTCCTACCTGGGCGCCGACGGCGACGCCGACGTCTGGCTCGAGCACGAGCCGCTGCAGAAGCTGGCCCGCGACGGCGAGCTCAACGTGCACCGGCACGAGGGCTTCTGGAGCGCGATGGACACCTTCAAGGACTACGAGTACCTCAACGGTCTGTGGGCCAAGGACAAGGCGCCCTGGAAGACCTGGGCCTGACGCCCACCCCAGCTGACGCCGGCGGGCCCGTCCACCTTCACCGGGTGGACGGGCCCGCTTTCTGTTGCACCGGGGCCGTCCGCGTCCTCGGACCGGCGCGACTGGGCAGCCTTGGCCGATCGTGCTAATTTCTGGCCGTGCGTACGAAAAACAGTACGAGTGGCCAGAAGCTGCCGTCGGTGATCGAGCAGGCCCGGCGGACCCAGATCGTCGACTGCGCGGTGGAGGTCGTCGCCGAGCTCGGCTGGGCCCAGGCCTCACTGGCCCGCATCGCCGAACGCGCCGGCATCAGCAAGGGCGTGATCTCGTATCACTTCACCGGCAAGGAAGAGCTGTTCGACCTGCTGGTCTCCCAGATCTACGGGCGGATCACCGAGTTCGTCGTCCCGCACCTGGACGCGCAGACCACCGTGGTGGGCCGGCTGCGGGCCCGCTTCTGCTCGATCGCGGAGTACCTGCGCGCGCACCGCGCGGAGATGGTCGCCCTGACCGAGGTGCTGACCAACCTGCGCGACGCCGACGGCACGCCGCGCTACGGCGACTCGTTCAACGAGCCGTACTACCAGCGCCTCGAGGAGACCTTCCGCGCCGGCCAGGAGTCCGGGGAGCTCCGCGACTTCGACGCGCGGGTGATGGCGGTGACCGTCCAGGCCGCGATCGACGCGATGGTCGCCTACGCCGACACGCACCCCGACCACGACATCACCGCGCACGCCGAGCAGCTGGCCGAGCTGTTCGAGCGCGCCATCGCACGCCGAGCCGAGGGGGAGGCATGACCGTGCACGAGAAGAGCCCGTCGCCGTCCGGCCCGGGAGGGGCATCCACCCGGATCCCCGGTCCGGACCTGGCACGGGGAATCATGCTGCTGCTGATCGTGCTGGCCAACAGCACGTTCTACCTCTACGGCCGCCCGAGCTCCCCGGCCGGCGCCCAGCCGCTCGACGGGTCGCTCGCCGACCGGATCGTGCAGGCACTGCTGCTGACCACGGTGGACCTGCGGGTCTACCCGATGTTCGCGTTCCTGTTCGGCTACGGGCTCGTGCTGATCTACCGCAGCCGCCAGGGCCGCGGGCTCGACGAACCCGCCGCCCGACGCCAGGTGCAGCGGCGCAACCTGCTGCTGCTCGGCTTCGGCGCGGTGCACGCGCTCCTGCTGTGGGGCGGCGACGTCCTGGGCGCCTACGGCCTGACCGGGCTGCTGCTCGTCTGGCTGTTCCTGCGCCGGTCCGACCGGACCCTGCTGGTGTGGGCGGGCATCGGAACCGGCCTGCTCACCGCCCTGGCGGCCCTGACCGCCCTGGAGGCGCTCGCGGTCCTGGCCGGTGAGCAGACCCCGAGCGACGTGGGGTCGCAGCTCTTCGCGCTGGCGACCGCGAGCGTGGCCACCGACAGCGTGCTGGGCGCCGCCGCGGCCCGGATGACGATGTGGCCGATCCAGTCGCTGGTGGTCCAGGGCCTGGTCGGGATGGTCGTGCCGATCTCGATCCTGCTCGGGATCTGGGCCGCCCGGCGCCGGATCCTGGAGCGGCCGTGGGAGCACCGGCGGCTGCTGTGGACGACCGCGGTGGGCGGGATCGCGATCGGCTGGCTCGGCGCACTGCCGCACACGCTGACCCACGTCGGCCTGCTCGGCGGGCTGGAGCCGGTGCTGGCGTCGTTCGCCGTCCCGCACATGCTCACCGGGCTCGCCTGCGGTCTCGGCTACGTCGCCGTCTTCGGGCTCGTCGGCGGCCGGCTCTCCGGGCGCACCCTCGGCCCGGTCGGGTCCTCGGTCGTCGCCGTCGGGAAGCGGTCCATGACCTGCTACCTCGCCCAGTCCGTGCTGTGCGCTCCCCTGCTGGCCGCCTGGGGTCTGGGGTGGGGGGCGCACCTGGGCAGTGCCGGGATGGCCGCGTTCGCGGTCGGGGTCTGGCTGCTCACCGTCGGCTACGCCGTCGTCCTCGAACGGCGCGGTGTCCCCGGTCCGGCCGAGACGCTGCTGCGCCGGTTCACCGAGGGCCGTCCGACCCCCGTCGCGACGGCCTGACCGGCTCCTGCGGCACTCGTGAGTGGTTGTCGCGGCCGGGACCGCGACAACCACTCACGAGCCGAGGATCCGAGGCTTCGGCACCGGCACGATGAACCGGCCGCCGGCGTCGGTGTAGGCCCGCTGCTGCGCCACGACCTCCTCGGCCACGTTCCAGGCCAGCAGCACGACGTAGTCCGGCCGGCGCTCGAGGAGCGCCGACGGGTCCAGGATCGGCAGCCGGGCGCCGGGCATCAGCCGCCCCTGCTTGTGCGGGTTCCGGTCGACCACGAAGTCGATCAGGTTCGCGCCGATCCCGCTCGAGTTCAGCAGGGTGGCGCCCTTCGCGGCCGCGCCGTACGCGGCGATCGTCGCCCCCTCGGCGCGCAGCCGGCGCAGCAGCGACCGCAGCTCGTGCTGCAGCTGGATGACCCGCAGGCCGAAGCCGGTGTAGACGGCGGTGCCGTCCAGCCCGGCGGCCCGCTCGGCGTCGAGCTGCGCACGGGCGCGCTTCGACGGCATACCCCGCGTCCCCGCGGTCCAGCGCAGGGTGCCCCCGTGCAGACCGGGGAACTGCTCGACGTCGAGCAGCACCAGGCCGTGCCGGGCGAACAGCCGCTGCACCGCGATCGTCGAGAAGTAGCAGAAGTGCTCGTGGTAGACCGTGTCGAACTCGGCGTGGTCCAGCAGCGCCGGGAGCCCGGGGTTCTCGACCTGGACGATGCCGTCCTCGGCGACCAGCGCCGCCATCCCGGCCACGAACCCGTTCAGGTCGGGCACGTGCGCCATCACGTTCTTGGCCAGCACCACGTCCGCGGCGCCGCGCTCGGCGCGCAGCCGCCTGCCGAGGCCGATCCCGAAGAACTCCTCGATGGTGTCCACACCGGACTCCCGCGCGGCCGCGGCCGGCCCCGGGGTCGGCTCCACGCCGAGCACCGGGACACCGTGCGGGGCGAACTCGCGCAGCAGGTAACCGTCGTTGCTGGCGATCTCGACGACCAGCGAGTCCGGCCCCAGCCTGCGGGTGGCGACCAGCTCCTCGACGTGCGCGCGGGAGTGCCGCACGAGCTGGTCGGAGAACGAGGAGAAGTACGGGTACTCCGCACCGAAGATCACCTCGGCGGGGAGCTCGTGCATGACCTGGACCAGGGCGCACGTCTCGCACACCCCGACCACGAGCGGGTACGACGGGTCGGGCTCGATCGAGTCCGCCGGCGCCAGCAGCGCGTTCGCGATCGGCGTCGAGCCCAGCGACAGGAACTCCTGCAGCCGGTGATCACCGCATGATCGGCAGTTGGTGACCGGGACCGCCGAGGGCAGCAACCGCAGCTCGGTGTCGGTCGTCATAGTCATGATTCCCCCGCATTCTCGTGACCAGGCAGAACGTGCTTCGAGGTACTCGATCGTGATGGTGTTGCATCAGGCGCGTGCCGCGACGGAGTCGGGCAGACGCCAGGTACCGCCGGCGGCCTCGACCTCCGGCAGCGCACGACGTACCTCCGGCAGGAGGTCGTCGACGAACAACAGCACCGACTCCGGCGCCGCCGCGACGAGACCGGCCGGGGCCGCGATCGGGATCGCGGTGCCCGGGGTGCGGCGGCCCTGCTTCGCCGGCGAGCCGTCGGCGATCGCCGGCAGCAGCTCCGGCCCGATCCCGGCGCGCGACAGCAGCGCGACGGCCCGGGACGCGGCGCTGTAGCCCCACACCGTGCGTCCGGCGGCCCGCTCGGTCTCCAGGAAGCCGCGCACCCCGGAGGTCACCTCGTCGGCGGCCCGCTGGAGCACCCGGACGGCTTCCGGGTCGCGCACGCCGGCCTTGTCCTCGGCCTCGACGAGCTCGCGCACCGTGTCATCGGGGACGCCGTCGGCGCGGGCCACGAGCAGCACCGTGCCGCCGTAGAGCGGGAACCACCACGCCGTCGTCGCGGTGAAGCCGAGCGACTCCAGCATGCCGGTGAGCGCGGGCGTCGAGTAGTAGGCGAAGTGGCCGTGCCGCAGGTCGTTCCACTGCCGGCCGTCCACGATGGCCGCCAGCGAGTGGAACCCGAACACCAGCGAGCCACCGGGACGGACCCGGGCGATCCGCTCGCGCAGCGCCGCGGCCTGGTCGGCGTCGTGCATCATCCCGAGGTTGTCGACGACGACGTCCGCCGCCTCACCCGGCCCGGCCTGGGTCGCGCCGGTCGACGCGAGTCCGCCGACCCAGCTGCCGCCGTGCGGGCTGCCGTACTCGACGAAGGTGCGCCCCGGCCCGACGATCCCGGCGGCGGCGAGCTCGGCCACCGCGAGGCGGCCCTGCTCGACCAGTGCCGCCGGCTCCAGACCGACGACCTCCTCGCGCCCGCCCGGGTCGGAGGCCAGCTGGGCCAGGCCGCAGCCGTCGCACAGCCACATCCGCAGGTCGTGCACCGGGTCCGGGCCCGGGTCGGCCTGCTCGGGAAAGGTCTTGCAGCCGGGCTGGACGCCGAGGTCGAGCACGACCTCGCCGCCGCCGCCGCAGAACCGGCACGCCAGGGCGCTCACCGGGCACGCCCGTTCAGGACACTGTCCGATGCACCCACCGGCTCGGTGTCCGGCGCGCCCGCGGTGGAGCGGAGGTAGTCCTGCCAGGTCCCGGCGACGCGGTCCCGCTCGCTCAGCGTCCCCGGCTCACCCGGCCAGTCGATCGCCAGGTCCGGGTCCGCATGGTGCACCGCGACCGCGTGGTCGCCGTCGTGCACCCGGTCCATCGCGTAGCAGACGTCGGCGACCTCGCCGACGACGTAGAACCCGGTGAGCATCCGGCGCGGGACGCGGATCGAGACCAGGTCGACGTCGTCGAGCCGGACCGTGACGTGCCGGCCCAGCGTCGGCGACTCCAGCCGGCCGTCGACGACGACGAACTGCGCCGCGCCGTGCGCCACCCGGATGATCTTGGCCTCGCCGCCGGCGCCGCGGCCGTGCAGGCCGCGCAGCACCCCGTGCGCCGAGCGGGACTGGCTGTCCTGGACGTGGTCGCCGCGCCGGACGCCCCACTCCTCGCCGACCGCGGAGTCCCAGGTCCGGCTGAAGAAGCCGCGCCCGTCACGGAACGGACGGGGCCGGAACAGCAGCACCCCCTCGAGCGCCGTGCTCTCGACCTCCACCACCGGCTCCCTTCGCCACACCCGGACGCATTCGGGCGGATCGCCCGGATGACCCTGATCTCGCGCGAGTCGCGATCCCCGTTACGCGGGGCGTTCAGGACGGCGTGGCACTCAACGCCAGCTGGGGGTTCTGCTCGGCGAACCGGGCCACGGAGCCGTCACGCACCGCGTTCCAGAGCTCCTGTCCACGGGCCTGATCGAGGTAGACGACCGACTGCGCGCCCTCCCGGCCCAGCCCGGCCACCGGCGCCGTCACGTAGGCCACGTCCGACGACCGCAGGCCGCGCGCCTCGAACGCCAGCTGGATCAGCCCGGTGTTGGACAGCGAGTCGTCCACGCTCACCGCGTCGCCGACGCTCGTCGCGAACGCGTAGACCGCGGCCGGGTCGGTGGTCGCCTTCTGCTGCACCGTCTGCAGCAGCGCCTTGATCGCGTTCTGCTGGCGGGCCACCCGGTCGATGTCGCCGCCGGGCAGGTCGTAACGCTGGCGCACGTAGGCCAGGGCCTGCTCGCCGTCGAGGTGGTTCTCGCCCTCCACGAAGTCGACGCCGGCGTTGCTCGTCGGGCGGGCGACGTTCACGTCGATCCCGCCGACCGAGTCGACCAGCGAGGTGAACCCGGCGAAGTCGATGACGCCGAAGTGGTCGACGCGCACGCCGGTGAGCTGCTCGACGGTCTCGATCAGCAGCGGCTCGCCACCGTAGGCGTACGCGGCGTTGATCTTGTTCATGCCGCGGCCGGGGATGTCCACCCAGGAGTCGCGCGGGATCGAGACGACCGAGGCGGTCGATCCGTCCGCGGCGAGGGTGCCGAGCATGATCACGTCGCTGCGCTGCGAGCCTGCTCGGGCCTCCGGGTCGGCGTCGGCGCCGGTGGTCGGCTCGGTCGAGCGGGAGTCGGTGCCGACCAGCAGGAACGTCGTACCGCCGGAGTCCGCAGGGCGGGCCGAGGTGTCGAGGCCGCGGAAGGCGTCCGGGATGCGGTTGATGTCGTTGCCGATGCTCGACACGAAGTACGCGATCACCCCGGCGACCAGCAGGAGCAGCACGAGCACCACCGCGAGCAGCGTGACGAACACCCGCCGGCCACGGCGGCGGGGGCGCTCGCCGCGCATGCCGGGAACGAGGTCGTCGCCGCGGGTCGGCGGAACGGCGTTACGCATGGGTTTCCTTCGCGGGACGTACCCGGCTCGGGTGACTCACCGGGGTTCGGATGTCTCTTCGACGGAGGACGTTCGGCGTTACCGGGTGGTTCCCCGGGTGATCGGGGCACCACCGGACGGTGACACAAAGTCGCAGGTCAGCGCTCTGCTCCTACGCAGCGTCGCCGCCGTCATCAGTTGTGAGGATCGGACGGCGGTCCCGCTAATACTCCGACCGGAGCAGGCGAGACATCGGGCAAGAGCGACCGACCGGTCGTAGCGGAGCGCAGGAGGACCCGTCATGAGCATCAGCCCGGAGACCCGCACCTCCGTCTCGATCCCGACCCCGCGTACCCCCGCCGAGGACGGCGTGCTCCCCGCGGCCCCGCCGCCGGCCGGCCCGGCCCGGGTGGGCGCGGACGTCTGCACCTGCGGGCACGACCGGGACGCCCACGAGCACTACCGTGCCGGCTCCGACTGCGGCGCGTGCGGGGCCGACTGCCGCGCGTTCCGGTCGTCGGCCGCGCCGAAGGCCCGGCGCCGGCCGCGCCTGTTCGACCGGCGCCGCTGACCCTCTCCTCAGGCCGCGGACAGCCAGGGTTCCCAGGCCGGCAGCGGTTCCACCGCCAGTACCAGGACCCCCGCGCCGTTCCGCGACGGCGGTCCCGGGGTGGTTCGCAGCGTCCAGCCGAGCTCCTCGATCAGCCGGTCGGCCTTGCGGGAGTTGCAGGCCCGGCAGGCCGCGACGCAGTTCTCCCAGCTGTGCGCGCCGCCGCGGCTACGCGGGATCACGTGGTCGATGGTGTCGGCGCGCCGCGCGCAGTAGGCGCACCGCCGGCCGTCCCGGCGCAGCACGCCGGCCCGGGTCATCGGCACCGCACGCCGGTAGGGGACCCGGACGTAGCGACAGAGACGCAGCACGGACGGGGCGGGGAGCGAGAGGCTCTCGGAACGGAAGGCACTGCCTTCGAGCGCTTCCTGGATGCACTCGGCCTTGCCGGAGAGCAGCAGGCAGACCGCGCGCTTCGAGGTGACGACGGCCAGCGGTTCGAAGCTGGCGTTGAGGAGCAGCACGCGCGAACCCGTGGGGACCCCGGACATCGCGCCGCGGGTGCCGGACGCGACATCGGGTGCCGGATCGAGTTCGTCGGGGATGGGGACCCGGTCGGACCGGACCGAAGTCAGGTCCACAGGTCTGGGGTCCACGGGGGCGACGACAATCTCGGCACCGCTGGGGACGGGTTGTCGGTAGGGCACGCGACCACCTCCGGAACGCACGAGGTCCGTGGGATGCAGTCGACCATACGGAAGCCGGGTTACGCGAGTGTGATAGTGCGGCCGACACGCGGTGACCTCCCGGTGCGCGCACCGTCGGTGATCCACCGAGCGACCTCCGGTCACCCCTGCGTAACCAGCGGAAACGCCTGTGTGACAACGGACGTAAGGTCGGCCACAGGACGGTGTGGGGCAGCGTTGCACCCAGCTATACACGGCACATGGACGAGAACACCGAGCACCACGCGCGCCCGGTCGGCGGCTTCCGGGCGACCCGGGCGTCGACCTGCAGCTGCTGCGGGCGCCGGGACGTCCGGCAGCTGATCCATCTGGTGAACGCGGCCGGCAGGCCGGCGGCCGTCGCCGTCTGCCCGCACTGCGACCGTCGGCCCGCGGAGCTGCAGGGCTGGCTCTCCGACATCGTCCCGGACTGACCCCGGCCGTACCGCGGCGACGGCCGGCGGCCCCGGGGCCGGCCGCTCACACGACGCCGAGCCGTACCGCGAGCATCGCGAGATCGGTGCGGTTCCGTGCGCCGAGCTTGCGCGCGGCCCTGGCCATGTGCCACTTCACCGTCGAGGCCGCGATGTTCAGCCCGACGGCCATCGCGGCGTTGGACTCGCCCTTCGCTACCAGCGTCAGCACGTCCACCTCGCGGGGCGTCAGACCGGGGTCACGCGGGGAGGCGGGTCCACCCGGCGATGTCGGGCCGGCCTCCGCGCACCGGCGCACGGCCGTCATCGCGGTGGAGCGGAGCCGGCCCGGATCGGTGTTCCGACCCAGGATCGTCGTCGCCCCCGCACGCAGGAACGCACCGACCCGGGCCCGGTCGGCCATCGTCCCGACCAGAACGATCACCGGACACCCCAGGCCGCGCACCTGCCGGACCTGGTCGGGCTGCAGCTGTGCCGCCGCGGCGTCCGGCACGTCGAGTACGACCAGATCGGGACGCAGACGCTCCGCCTCCACCACCGCGTCGGGCACCGTCGCGCAGTCGGCGACGACCCGGGTCCCGCCGACCCCGTCGAACAGGCTGCGTATCCCGATCCGGACCAGCGGCTGTGCCGACATGATGAGCACCGACGCCGGAGCCGGTGCCGTCCGATCCCGGGTGCCCGCACGCATCCCGCGGAGCTCGCCGGCGGGACGCCGGGAGCTCCGCACGCCGAAGCGGTCATCCGGAACGGCCGCCGTCGTCACGTCCGGGGGCGATCCCCGATCGCCCTTCACCGTGTCCAGCGTTCCCAGGCCTCGGGGGCGCCGGGAACGGGGTCGATCTCGTCGTACTCCCGGGCGTGGGAGACCGCGACACCGACCGCATCGGGCACGGCGGCCACCCCGGTCCGGTCGAGCCGGGCGGACAGCTCGCCGATCGTCCGGCCGATCGCGCCCGGCCCCTCGAGCCAGACCGACGTCACCAGTTCACAGGCGACCGCGCCACTGAGCAGGAAACGGAACACGTCGTCCCCACCTCGGGCCCCGTTGGTACCGACGACCGGAGCACCGGGGGCCGCCCGGTACGCCTTGCTCACCGCGTACAGCGATGACGGCAGGCTCGACGGCGCCGACCAGGCACCCCAGGAGCCGAGCACCGGCCGCAGGGTGTCCACATCGGGCAGGAACCCGTTGGACCGGCCGACGAGCACCACCGCGTCGGCACCGGCCCGGCGGGCCGCGGCGACCGCTCCGGGCAACGCCGGCCCGATGTCGCCGAGCTTGACCAGCAGCAGGCCGGGGCAGACCGCCCGCGACGCGCGCACGACCTGCTCGACCTGCTCGGCGGATCCGATCTGGCGCACGGCGCCGGTCCGCACCTCCCGGCCGTGCGGCGCTCCGACGTTGAGCTCGACGTGGTCGGTCACCGCACCGATCGACCGGACCACGCCCGGTGCGGCGTCGAGGTCACCGACGACGACGCTGCCGACGAGCACGCTGCCGTGCTGCTCCATCCGTGGACGGGCCACGGACAGCATCTCCACCCAGGCGTCGGGATCGTGCCGCCCCAGCCCGGACCGGTTCAGCAGCGCGGAGTCCGGGGCGGCGCGGGGGGTGTCGACGTGCCGTCGCGCGTCGTCGACGAACGCGTAGTCGGCGACGGCGAGCTGACGCCGGGCCGCCTCGCTCTCGTTCACCGACTTCGCGACGACCGCACCGGCACCCGCCGCCGCGCACCGGACCATGCCCTCGACGGTCATCGTCAGCTCCGAGGCGCCGACCCAGACCGGGTTGGCGAACCGTACGCCGCCGATGTCGGTGGCGAGCCGCGGATCGGCCGTCACGCGGGCACCAGCCGCTGGTCCGCCCCGTCCCAGCTGAACGTGACCCGGTCCCCGGCAGCGACCGGGGACGCGCCCGCGGGGAGCTTCGCGGTCAGCGGCTCGCCCCCCGGGCCGTTGCCGAGCACGCGGACGAAGTGCCCGACGTACTCGACGTCGCGGACCCGCAGCTCGACACCCGCCCGCCCGGCCGGGACCTCCCCGGTGCCCACCTGCACGGCCTCCGGGCGCACGACCACGTGCAGCGTCGACACGGGGCGGCGTGCCACCTCGGGCGACACCACACCGGCCGGGACCGCCCAGGACACGCCGCGGTGGGTGACCGTGCCGGAGGCCGGATCCCCCTCGACCTCCAGTGTGTTGGCCTCGCCGAGGAACCGTGCCGCGAACAGGGTGTCGGGTGCCTCGTAGAGATCGCGCGGGGAACCGACCTGCTCGACGCCCCCCTCGTGGAAGAGCACGATGCGGTCGGACATCGTCATCGCCTCCTCCTGGTCGTGGGTGACGAACACGAAGGTCGAGCCCACCTCACGGTGGATCCGGCGCAGCTCGGTCTGCAGCGCGCCGCGCAGGTTCTTGTCCAGCGCGCCGAGCGGCTCGTCGAGCAGCAGGGCACCCGGGCCGAAGACGATCGCCCGGGCCAGCGCGACCCGTTGCTGCTGGCCACCGGAGAGCTGCTTCGGCAGGTTGTCGTCGCGTCCCTCGAGCTGGACCAGCCCGAGGACCTCGGCGACCTTGCGACGGATCTCCGCCCTGCCCACCTTCCGTTCGCGCAGCGGGTAGGCGATGTTCTGCGCGACCGTCATGTGCGGGAACAGGGCGTAGCTCTGGAAGAGCATCCCGAGGTTGCGCCGGTGGGCCGGCACATCGCTGACGTCGGTGCCGTCGAAGCTGACCGTCCCCCGGGTGAGGGTCTCCAGACCGGAGATGAGGTTCAGGGTGGTGGTCTTCCCCGAGCCGGACGGTCCGAGCAGCGACACGAACTCGCCCGACGCGATCTCCAGGTCGACGTCGGCGACGGCGGGCCGCGCCAGGCCGTAGTCCTTGGTCGCCCCGGCCAGCGAGATGTGGATGCCGGGCGTCCGGGACCCCGCCTCGGCCCGGGTGGCGGTCGTGCTCGTCATGACATGGCCTTTCCGTTCGACCGCCGGCGGCGCAGCAGGCGGAACACCTGGGGGAAGAGGATCAGTGCGGTGACCAGCACGACGAGCATCGACGACGCCGCGGCGACCGTCGGGTCGATCTCCACGGTCACGCTGTTGAACATCCGGACCGGGAGCGTCTCGAACTGCGGGGCCCGTAGGAACAACGCCACCACGACCTCGTCGAGCGAGGTGACGAACGCGAACACGGCACCGGACACGACGCCCGGCGCGATCAGCCGCAGCTGCACGGTCCGGAACGCCCGCCAGGGCGTCGCGCCGAGGGACTGGGCCGCGAGCAGCAGCCGGTTGTCGAATCCGCCGAGGCTGGCCCCGACCGAGACCAGGACGAACGGGATCGCCATGGCGGTGTGCACGAGCACGTAGCCGCCGAAGGTGCCGACGAGCCGCCACTGCAGGTAGGAGACGTAGACGGCGACCGCGATCACGATGCCCGGGGACACCAGCGGCAGCATGAGCGTCGCGCGCAACAGGCCGGCCCAGCGGGAGCGCATCCGGCTCAGCCCGACGGCGGCCGCGGTGCCCAGGACGGTCGCGAGCACCATGACCGTCAGCGCGACCTGGACGGTGTTGCCGACCGCCGCGGTCCAGCGCGGGTCGGTGAAGAAGCTCTCGTACCACTGCGTCGAGAGCTCCGCGGGCGGGAACCGGAACGTGCCGCCCGCGGTGAAGCTCATCGGGACGACGACGAGCGTGGGGAGTACGAACAACGCCGCGACCACGACGCCGACGGCCTTCAGCCAGACGGGCACGGAGTCCACCGGCCGGCGGGACCGTCGTGGCGCGGAATGCCCGGTGCGGGTCGTCGCCGCCGGACGGGTCCGGTCCTGTGGTGGCGCGCTCATCAGCGACCTCCCTTGGCCTGCACGGCGCCACCGAGGGCCGTGGCCGAGCCGCCGAAGCGTCCGGCGAGTGACACGAGCAGCAGCGTGAACACCAGCACGACGGTGCCGAGCGCCCCGGCGGCGGCGAAGTCGAGCAACTGGTTCGTCCGCTGGGCGAGCAGCTGGGCGACCATCGACTGCTGTGGAGAGCCCAGGATGGCGGGGGTGACGTAGAACCCGGAGCTGAGCGCGAAGACCAGGATCCCGCCGGAGATCATCCCGCCGCGGGAGAGCGGCAGGAAGACCCGGCGGAACGCGGTCAGCGGCCGGGACCCGAGTCCCTGCGCCGCCAGGAGCAGCTTCCGGTCGATGCCGGACATCGCGCTGTAGAGCGGTAGCACCATGAACGGCAGCATCACCTGGGTCATCGCGAGCCCGACCCCCCATGCGGAGCCGAGCAGCACGGCACCGTCGATGCCGATCGTCTGCAGCGCCCGGTCGATCGGGCCCTCGCGCTGCTCGAGGATCAGCCAGGCGAAGTTGCGGGCGGTCATCGAGGTCCAGAAGGGCACCAGGACGGCGGCCACCATGAGCAGCCGCGCGGTGCCACCGACCCGGGTCATCAGGTAGGCGTACGGGTAGCCGATGACCAGCGTGGCCAGCGTGACAGCGGCGGCCACCAGCACGGTGCGGCTGAAGATCGTGAGTGTGACGCCGTCGGTCAGCAGCGCGGCGTAGTTCGACAGTCCCGGCGACGGCTCGGTGACGCTGCGCAGGAAGCTGAGGAACAGCGGGAGCAGGACGGCGGCCCCCATCAGGGCCAGGGCGGGCACGACCAGCGCGCCGGCCCCGCGCCCACGGCCGCCCCGCGGCCGCCGGGGCGCGGCGCCGGGCGGCGAGGTCCGCGTGGTCGTGGTCATGGCGCTCATCCGTTCAGCCAGCCCAGGTAGCGCTCGGCCACCTCGGTGTAGTGCTCGCCCCACCACTCGGGGTCGGTGGTGATGCTGCGGCCGGTGTTGACCGACGGGTTCATGGCGTCGACCCGGCCCTCGTTGCCCTTGAGGTGCGGCCGGGCCGCGTCGTTCGTGGGGGAGGTCCCGGTGAGCTCGGCGAACTTGGCCGACTGCTCGGGCCGCAGCACGAACTCGAGGAAGTCCATCGCCTTGTCCCGGTTCGGCGCACCCTTCGGGACGACGAGGGTGTTGAAGCTGATCATGGTGGTGTCCCACACGGGGGTGAAGGGCGCGCCCTCGTCCATGACCGCGGCCGTGCGGGCCGAGACGAGCATCATCATGTCGACCTGCCCGCCGGTGGCCTGCTGCAGCAGCGCGCCGTTGTTCGCGGCGAAGGTCGTGTCGTCCTTGATCCGGTCCCAGGAGGTGAAGGCCCGGTCGACGTCGAGCGGGTAGAGGTCCTCGGGTGCGACCCCGTCGGCGAGCGCCCCGTACTCGAGCATCCCGTTGGCGACGTCGGACACCACGCCGCGGCGACCGGGGAACTTCACGGGGTCGAAGAAGTCGGCGACGGTCCTCGGGGCGGTCTCGGGATCCGGCCAGCGCTCGGTGTCGTAGCTGATGAGGAGTCCGAAGCGGTAGGCACCGAAGTAGCAGTCCCCGATCAGGGACGGGTCGTACTGGCTCCGGTCGACGTCGGGCAGGTCCAGCGGCTCGACCAGCTCGCCGCAGTACTGGCGGGCGAAGTAGGGCGTCACGTCGGCGAGGTCCCAGAGCACCGACCCGGTACCGACCTGGGCGCGGATCAGCACGGGGTCCGACGGTGAGGTGTTCGCGAACCTCATGCCGGTCGCCTCGGTCCACGGTTCCTGCCAGGCGGCCTGCTGGCCCGCGGTGAAGGTTCCGCCGAACGAGGCGTACGTCAGCGTGTCCGGGTCCGGCTCGACGCCGACACCGCACGACGAGACGGCCAGGACGGCGGCGACGATCGGCACGACGGCACGACGTCTCCTGAGCATGAGCACTCCTTCGTGTCACACAGGTCGAGGTGGGGAGGTCCCCGAACGCCTCGTCAGGTCGGGCGGGGCGGTGCGCCCATCGCCTTGCTGAGCGCGCGGGCGGTCTCCCTCAGATGGGTGGCTGCGGTCGAGCTGTCGTCGAGCGGGAGCAGGTCGTCGGTCGCGATCAGGGCGATCGCGGCGCAGATCCCGTGCTCGGCGAACACCGGGGCGGCGATCGCGTGGACCCCGAACCCGTCCGGGCTCATCGCGACGCGGTCGGTCCCGGCGAGCCCGCGGATCTCGGCGACCAGGTCCGCTCGACGGTCGTCGGGCACTCCGCCGACCAACCGGTCGACCCGCAACTGGTCGGGCGTGTGCGCCAGGAAGATCTTGGCCTGGGCGGAGGTGAGGGTCAGCTGGGTGCCGACCCGCACGGTCACGAGCACGGTCCGGGTCGAGTCCTCCTCCACCCGCGAGACGATCGGGCCGGCCGACCCCCACAGACTCAGCACGGTCGTCAGCCGGGTGACCGCGCACAGCTCCCGCATGTGGGCGGGGGCCAGTTCCAGCACGGTCTGGCGGCCCAGTGCGAACGTGCCGAGCTGCAGCAGCAGCGCACCGGGGACGAAGCTCCCCTGGGTCTGTCCGCGCTCGAGCAGGCCCGCCGCGACCAGCGACGTGCAGTAGCGGTAGGCCGTCGTCCGGTTGAGATCGAGACGGTCGGCGGCCTCGGCCGCCGTCAGCTCCGGGGTGTGCGGCCCGAACAGCGCCAGGATCTGGGCGGCCCGGTCGACCGCCCGGATGTCCGAGCCGCCGGAGCGCACGTCCTCGTCGCCGTCGCTCATCCGTCGCTCCGTTCGTGAGGAAGACCTGCTGTTCACGCCTCGCATTCTGCGCGATGTGATCGGCAGCACCGGGACCGTACCTGCGCCATGTGAACACTGCAACCTTCATGTGAACGACACTGGACCGAGATCTCGCGCTCTGCACCCTGTTTGCCCAGCAAGATCTGACCGAAAGGTCCGTTTGGAGCCTCACTGCGCAACCATCAAGTTCATATCGTGTGTTGACAGTTCACAGAACGAACATCAGTCTAGTCGTCGACACCGACGTCTGGAGAACGCCTGATGGAACCCAGCCCCACCGTCGCCCGGATCCTGGACGGGATGGTCGACCTGCACTGCCACTCCGGGCCGGGTCCCTTCCCCCGCGAGTTCGACCACGTCGAGGGCGCCCGTGACGGCGCGCGGATCAACATGCGGGCGTTCGTCGCCAAGTCCCACCACCACAACACCGTCATGGACCTCAAGGCCGCGCACCGGTCCTTCGAGGGCATCCCGACGCAGGTGTTCGGCGGGATCGTCCTCAACAACCAGGTCGGCGGGATCAACCCGTACGCGGTCGAGATGTGCCTGCGGATGGGCGGGAAGGTGGTGTGGTTCCCGACCTTCTCCTCGCGGCGCCACATCCAGTTCCAGGAGGAGGCACTCGCCGGCGGCTTCCCGCGCAGCAGCGTCGAGCTGACCACCGTCCCGGTGCTGATCCACGACGACGAGGGCCGGCTCCGGCCGGAGGTGGCGCAGGTCGCCGACGTCGTCGCCGAGACCGGGACCATCCTCAACGGCGGCCACCTGCACCCCGACGACATGGCCGAGCTGTTCGCCCTCGGCCGCGAACGCGGCGTCGAGCGGATGGTCGCCAGCCACCCCAACTTCATCAGCGACCTCACCGTCGCCCAGGGCGTGGCGCTCGCCGACCAGGGCGTGTTCATGGAGCACGAGGTCGGCATGTACCTGCCCGACGACCACCCGCACTTCGGGCTCGAGGTCCTGCTGGAGTGGATCGAGGCGGTCGGTGTCGAGCGGACCCTGCTCGCCTCGGACCTCGGCCAGCTCGGGCGCACCCGCCCGGTCGACGGCTTCATCGAGGTCGTCACGGCCCTGCTCGACCACGGCATCGCGGAGTCCGACCTCCGGCGGATGGTCGTCGACAACCCCACCTACCTCGCCGGTCTCGACTGACCCACATCCTCGGAGGATCCCTCGTGTACGACCCCACCGACCCGCGGTCGACGCTGGCCTCGACGTCCGCTCCGGCGCGCGCCGTCCCCGCGGACGCGCCCATCGCCGCCCCCACCTACACCGAGTTCGACGGCCCGCCGCAGACCGACGACGAGCGCCACGGAAGCACCTGGGTGGTGCGCGGCCAGAACTTCCTGCTCACCCGTTCCCGGCTGACCGCGGGCCAGACCCTCGAGCGCACCGACCAGGAACACGAGTACGTGGTCCTGCTGACCTCCGACGACGCCCGGGTGGAGGTGACCGCGGGCGCGGAGAGCGCCTCGGTGGCCGGCGTGGCACTGGTCGTCGTCCCGCCGGGACCGTCCACCGTGCGGGCCACGGCCGACACCGAGGTGGTGCGCCTGTTCGACCACCGCACCGCCGACGTCGCCGCGCTCGCGATGAACGCGGCCGACTACGCCGAGCCGCACGCCCGGGTCGCCCCGCTCGAGCCGTGGCCGGAGCCGGCCGGCGGCGACCGGCTCCGGGTCTACCGGCCCGGCGAGGTCCCCGACGAGCCCGGCCGCTTCGGGCGCATCTTCCGCACCCGCGCTTTCATGATCAACTTTCTGGACCCGTTCGACGGGCCGCGGCCGCGCAACAAGCTCTCCCCGCACCACCACGACGACTTCCAGCAGTGCTCGCTGGCCGTGACCGGCCGCTTCGAGCACCACATCCGTACCCCCTGGACGACCGACATGGACCAGTGGCGCCCCGACGAGCACACGGTCGTCGGCAGCCCGTCGGTCGCGGTGATCCCGCCGCCGACCGTGCACACCACCCGGGCCTGCGGCGAGGGCCGCAACCAGCTGATCGACATCTTCAGCCCGCCGCGGGAGGACTTCTCCGCGAAGGGCTGGGTGCTCAACGCCGCCGACTACCCCGCCGCCGTGCAGGTGACCTCGTGAGCGCCGCACCGCACCCACTCGCCGGGGGCGTGATCGGCACCTGGATCAAGCTGCCGGCGATCGAGTCCGTCCAGATCGCCGCGCACGCCGGGTTCGGGTTCGTCGTGATCGACCAGGAACACGCGCCACTGGACGTCCGCACGGCCTACGAGCTCGTCACGGTCGCCGACGCGCTCGGAGTGCTCCCACTGGTCCGGGTGGCCGACGGCCGCCCGTCCGGCGTCCAGCGGCTGCTCGACGCCGGGGCCGCAGGGGTTCTCGTCCCGCACGTCGACACCGTCGACCAGGCCCGCGACGCCGTCAGTGCCGTCCGCTTCCCCCCTGTCGGCCGGCGCGGCGCCGGTGGTACCAGCCGCGCCGGCCGCTGGGGACTGCGCTCCCGCGAGGAGTACCTGGCCTCGGGTGCGCACAGCCTGTGCATCCCGCAGATCGAGAGCCGTGAGGCCGCCGGCAACGCCGGGGCCATCGCCGCCCTCGACGGTGTCGACGCCCTGTTCGTCGGGGCCGCCGACATCGGTCTCGACGTCGGGACACCACCGTCCGCGACCGAGGTGACCGACCTGTGTGCGAGGGCCCGCACCGCCGCACACGAGGCGGGCAAGCCGTGCGGCGCCGCCACCGCGAGTGCCACGGGCGCGCGGGCACTGCTCGCCGACGGCTTCGACTTCGTCGTGGTCGGCAACGACACCTCGATGCTCGCCGAGGCGGCCGTGGCCACCGTCGCCGGTGTCCGGAACGGAGGGACCCCGTGAAGCAGAGCGACCACGTCGTCGTCAGCTGCGCCGTGACGGGCGCGATCCACACCCCGAGCCTGTCCGACGCCCTGCCGGTCACCCCGCAGGAGATCGCCGGCCAGGCGGTCGACGCGGCACACGCCGGTGCCGCGGTGCTGCACCTGCACGCCCGCGACCCGCGCGACGGGCGCCCGAGCGGGGACCCGGCCGTGTTCGAACAGTTCCTCGGCCCGGTCGCCGCGGGGACCGACGCCGTCGTCAACATCACCACCGGCGGGTCGATCGTGATGACCCTCGACGACCGGCTGGCCGCCGCGCGCGCGTTCTCCCCCGAGCTCGCCTCGCTGAACATGGGCTCGATGAACTTCAACTTCGCCGCCGCGGCCGCCCGCGACCGCGAGTGGCGGTTCGACTGGGAGCGCGACTACCTGCTCGGCTCGGCCGACCGGATCTTCTCCAACACCTTCACCCAGATCGAGTCGATCCTCACCGACCTCGGCGCGCGCGGGACCCGGTTCGAGTTCGAGTGCTACGACATCGGGCACCTGTACACGCTCGCCCACTTCGTCGAGCGCGGTCTGGTCCGGGCGCCGTTCCTCGTCCAGGGGGTGTTCGGCATCCTCGGCGGGATCGGACCCGAGCTCGACCACGTCGGGCACATGGTGCGCACCGCGGACCGGCTCTTCGGCGACGACTACGTGTTCTCCGCCTTCGCCGCCGGCCGTCACCAGTTCACCGTCGCCACCCACGCCGCGCAGCTGGGCGGGCACGTCCGCGTCGGCCTGGAGGACGGGCTCTACCTCGGCCGGGGCCGGATGGCGCGGAGCAACGCCGAGCAGGTCGAGAAGATCGTCCGGATCGTCGGGGAGGTGGGCCGCACACCGGCCACCCCGGCGCAGGCCCGGGAGCTGCTCGACCTGAAGGGGCCGGACCGCACCGAGCTGCCCGGCACGGCGGGGGTGACCCGATGAGTGCGCCGGTCGCCACGATCGCCCTGCCCCGGCTCCTGCGGGTCGGCCCGGGCGCCGCGGACGAGCTCGGCGACGTGCTGTCCTCATTGGACCTCGCACGACCGCTCGTCGTGACCGACGCGTTCCTGTCGGGCAACGGCACGGCCGAGCGCGTGGTCGCCGGGCTGACCGCGAGGGGCATCACCGCCACGGTGTTCGACCGGACCCGCCCGGACCCCACCACGTCGTCGATCGCCGCTGCGGTCGACACCCTGACCGCGGGCGACTTCGACTGCGTCGTCGGGCTCGGCGGCGGCAGCCCGATGGACACCGCCAAGGCGGTGGCCCTGCTCGGGACCACCGGCCGGCCGATGCGCGAGTACGCCGCCCCGACCGTCACCGACACCCCCGCACTGCCGCTGATCGCGATCCCGACGACCGCGGGAAGCGGTTCGGAGTGCACCCGCTTCACGATCATCACCGACGACTCCGGCGACACCGACGAGAAGATGCTGTGCGCCGGGCTGGCGTTCCTGCCGACCGCGGCACTCGTGGACCCGTTGCTCACGATGGGCATGCCCGCCCGGCTCACCGCCGACACCGGCGTCGACGCGCTCACCCACGCCGTCGAGGCCTACGTCAGCCGCAAGGCGAGCCCGTTCACCGACGGGCTCGCCCTGACCGCGATGGAGGGGATCGCGCGCAGCCTGCGCACCGCCTACTCGCACCCCGGCGACCACGAGGCGCGGAGCACGATGATGCTCGCCTCCACCCAGGCCGGCATGGCGTTCTCCAACGCCAGCGTCGCCCTCGTGCACGGCATGAGCCGACCGATCGGCGCGCACTTCCACGTGGCGCACGGATTGTCGAACGCGATGCTCATGCCGGCGGTGACCGAGTGGTCGGTACCCGCGGCGACCGCCCGCTACGCCGACTGCGCCCGCGCGATGCGGCTGGTCGGCGACGGCGGTTCCGACGAGGCGGCGGCCGCCGCGCTCGTCCGCGAGCTGCACACGCTGAACGCCGATCTCGCCGTCCCCGGCCCCGCCGAGCACGGTCTCGACCTGGTCCGGTGGGAGCAGATGGTGCCCACCATGGCCCGGCAGGCCCTCGCGTCCGGCTCCCCCGCCAACAACCCCCTCGTCCCCGGGCAGGACGCCATCGAGCAGCTCTACCGCTCGCTGGTGCCCTGACCCCTCCCCACCGGAGGAGAACGATGTCCACGCCCATCCACATCGGACACCACATCGGCGGCAAGCGGGTCGACGACGATGCCCGCACGGCCGAGGTCCACGACCCCGCCCGCGGGGTCGTCACCGGCCGGGTCGCGCTCGCGGACGCCGCGACCGTCGACCGTGCGGTCGCCGCCGCCCACGGGGCCTGGCCGGCCTGGGCCGCCACCCCGCCGCACGTGCGCGCCCGGGTGCTGTTCCGGTTCCGTGACCTGGTCGAGCGGGATCTCGACCGGCTCGCGGCCGTCATCACCGCCGAGCACGGCAAGGTCCTCGACGACGCCCGCGGCGAGGTCGTCCGCGGCCTCGAGGTGGTCGAGTTCGCCTGCGGCGCGCCGTCCCTGCTCAAGGGCGAGTACACCGGGCAGGTCGGCCGCGGGGTCGACGCCGTGTCGTTCCGCCAGCCGCTCGGCGTCGTCGCCGCGATCTCCCCCTTCAACTTCCCGGCCATGGTTCCCATGTGGACCTTCCCGGTCGCACTGGCCTGCGGGAACACGGTGGTGCTCAAGCCGTCGGAGAAGGACCCGTCGCTCGCACTCGAGCTCGCCGACCTGCTCGTCGAGGCCGGTCTGCCCCAGGGCGTGCTCAACGTCGTCAACGGTGACGCCGAGGCGGTGAACCGGCTGCTCGTCCACCCCGACGTCGAGGCGGTCAGCTTCGTCGGCTCCACCCCGGTCGCCGAGCACGTGCACCGGACGGCGTCCGAGGCGGGCAAGCGCGTGCAGGCCCTCGGTGGTGCCAAGAACCACCTGGTCGCGCTGCCCGACGCCGACCCCGCGGTGGTCGCCGACGCCGCGATCGGCGCCGCCTACGGCTCCGCCGGCGAGCGCTGCATGGCGATCTCGGTCCTGGTCGCGGTCGGCGAGGAGAACGCCGACCGGCTCGTCTCCGAGCTGCGAACGCGCATCGACGACCTGCGGATCGGCCCCGGCGACGGTGAGGTCGACCTCGGCCCCCTGATCAGCGCCGCGCACCTCGACAAGGTCCGCGGCTACCTCGACACCGGCGTCGCCGAGGGCGCCGAGCTCGTCGTCGACGGGCGCGACTCGGCCCCGGCCGGTGACGGCTTCTTCCTGGGGCCGTGTCTGCTGGACCGGGTCACCCCGGAGATGCGGGTGTACCGGGAGGAGATCTTCGGCCCGGTGCTGGCCGTCGTGCGGGTCGACACCGCCGAGGAGGCGCTGCGGCTGGTCGACACCCACGAGTTCGGCAACGGGACCGCGGTGTTCACCCGCGACGGCGGGGCCGCCCAGCGGTTCGTGACCGCGGTGCGGGCCGGGATGGTCGGGGTGAACGTGCCGATCCCGGTCCCGATGGCGTTCCACTCCTTCGGCGGCTGGAAGCGCTCGCTGTTCGGCGACCACCACGTGCACGGACCCGAGGGGGTGCGGTTCTTCACCCGGCTGAAGACGGCGACCATGCGGTGGCCCCACTCCTCGCAGGGCGCCCAGCTGACCTTCCCGTCGTTCTCGTGACGGTCGCGACGGGCCGGATCCGCGCCGAGGTGCGGTCCGGGCTCGGTGATCTCGTGCTGGACCGCAGCGATGCACTGAACGCCCTGGACCCGCCCATGGTCTGGGCGATCACGGAGACGTTGCGGGAGTGGGCCGGCGACGACTCCGTGCACACGGTCGTCGTCCGGGGCGCGACCTCACGCGCCTTCTGCGCCGGTGGGGACATCCGGCTCGTGCGGGAACAGGTCCTCGGAGGCCGGACCGCGGACGCGATGACCTTCTTCCGCGAGGAGTACGCCCTCGACGCGATCATCGCCGAGTACCCCAAGCCGTACGTGGCCCTGCTCGACGGCGTCGCCATGGGCGGCGGTCTCGGGCTGTCGGTGCACGGCGCCCACCGGGTGGTGACCGAGCACTCGGTGCTCGCCATGCCGGAAACCATGATCGGATTCGTGCCCGACGTCGGCGCGAGCCACTTCCTGCCCCGGCTGGCTCCCGGCTGGGGGCGCTACCTCGGTCTGACGGGGCTGCGGACCGGCGCCACCGGGACGCTGCACAGCGGCCTGGCGACCCACTTCGTACCCCGCGCCGGTCTCGAGGAGCTGACCGATGCGCTGGCCCGGGACGGCGTGGCGGCGCTCGCAGACGCCTCCCGGCCGCTGCCGCCCGGGCCCGACGACGGACCGGATCCCGCCGTCCTGCGGGTCTTCGCCGGGACCGACCTGCCCCGGCTGGAGGAGGCCCTGGAGGCGCTGCCCGGACCGCACGCCGCCCGGGCGCTGGCCGCCCTGCGCGCCGTGAGCCCGTCGAGCGTGTCCGCCACCGACGAGCTGCTCCGGCACGGTGCGGGATCCGAGCTCGCGGCCTGCCTGGCCCGCGAGCTCGAGGTCGTCGGCGAGGTCATCGGGAGACCGGACTTCGACGAGGGCGTGCGGTGTGCGCTCGTCGACCGCGGCGAGACCCCCACCTGGAATCCGGCCCGTCCGCTCTCGGGAGACCACAGATGACGATCGACAAGGTCACCTCCGCCGGGCACGCACTGGCCGGGCTCACCGACGGCGCCAGTCTCGCGGTGGGCGGGTTCGGTCTGTGCGGTGTGCCGATGACCCTGATCCGTGCGGTCGGCGACCTCGGTGTGCGCGACCTGCACGTGGTGTCCAACAACTGCGGCGTCGACGACTGGGGACTCGGCGTGCTGCTCGGCGACCACCGGGTCAGCCGCGTGATCGGGTCCTACGTCGGGGAGAACAAGGAGTTCGCCCGCCAGTACCTGGCCGGTGAGCTCGAGGTCGAGTTCTGCCCGCAGGGCACCCTGGCCGAACGGCTGCGGGCCGGGGGCAGTGGCATCCCCGCCTTCTACACCCCGGCCGGCGTCGGCACCCAGATCGCCGAGGGGGGCGTCCCCTGGCGCTACGACGCCCACGGAGGCGTCGCCGTGGCCTCCCCCGCGAAGGAGACACGGATGTTCGGGGACCGGGAGTACGTGCTGGAGGAGGCCATCACCGCCGACTACGCGCTGGTCGCGGCGAGCAGGGGCGACCGGCACGGCAACCTCGTCTTCGACCGCGCCACCGCCAACTTCAACCCGCCGGCGGCCATGGCGGGCCGGGTGACCGTGGCCGAGGTGGCCGAACTGGTCGACCCGGGTGTGCTGCGTCCCGAGGACGTCCACCTGCCGGGCGTGTTCGTGCAGCACGTCGTCCACGTGCCGAACCCCGAGAAGCGCATCGAGAAGCGCACCGTCGCCCGGGAGGTCCGCCCGTGAGCTGGAGCCGCGCCGAGATGGCCGCCCGCGCCGCCGCCGAGCTGCGCACCGGCCAGTACGTCAACCTCGGCATCGGACTGCCCACCCTGATCCCCGACCACCTCCCGCCCGGTGTCGACGTCGTCCTGCACAGCGAGAACGGGATCCTCGGCACCGGCCCCTACCCGGCCGACCACGCCGTCGACCCCGACCTCGTCAACGCGGGCAAGGAGACGGTCACCCTCCGGGACGGCGCCGCCCTGTTCGACTCCGCACTGTCCTTCGGCATGATCCGCGGCCGCCACCTCGACGTCGCCGTTCTGGGCGGGATGGAGGTCTCCGAAGGCGGTGACCTCGCGAACTGGTCCGTGCCCGGAAAGATGATCAAGGGCATGGGCGGTGCCATGGACCTCGTGCACGGCGCCCGCCGGGTGATCGTCGTCATGGAGCACGTCAGCCGGGACGGGCGGCCCAAGCTGGTCGGGTCGTGCTCGCTCCCGCTCACCGGCCGGGCGGTCGTCGACCGCGTCGTGACCGACCTGGGGGTACTCGACGTCACCGACCAGGGATTCCGGCTCCGGGAGACCGCCCCGGGGGTCACCGCCGACGCGATCCGCGCGGCGACCGGCGGGGCGCTCGTCTGAGCCGGCGCGCCGATCGCGAACATCACCCACCGACAGAACGGATGCACCCATGACGACGGACGTGATCGACCGGGTCCTCGACGGACTGGTCGACATGCACTGCCACTCCGGCCCGTCCCCCATGCCGCGCGAGTTCGACCACGCCGGCGGCGCCCGGGACGGCTGGGATCGACTGCGCATGCGGGCGATGGTCGCCAAGTGCCACCACCACAACACCCAGATGGACGTGCTCGCCCAGCGCTCGCAGCTCGAGGACATCCCGACCGAGGTCATCGGCGCCGTGGCGCTCAACTCGACGGTCGGCGGGCTGAACCTCGCCCAGGTGCAGCTGTGTCTGGGCCTCGGAGGCAAGGTCGTCTACCTGCCGACCGTGTCCTCCGGACGACACATCGACTGTCACGCCGAGAACCTCGGGTTCCCCACCCCGACCGTGACGCTGACGGCCGAGCGCATCGAGGTGGTCCGTGACGGGGAGGTCGTACCCGAGCTCGGGCCGATCTTCGATCTCATCGCCGAGCACGACGCCGTCCTCAACGGCGGCCATCTCCATCCCGAGGACATCTCGGCCTGCTTCGCCGCCGCGCGGGAGCGGGGCGTGCGCCGGTTCGTGGTGTCCCATCCGGACTTCGTCATCGGCGCTGATCCTGCGCAGTGCTCCAGCTACATCGAGCAGGGCGCCCTGATCGAACACGAGCTCCACATGTACGACCCCGGTGCGAAGATGCGGTGGCCCGTCGAACAGCTGATGCAGTGGATCAGTGCGCTGGGTCCGGAGAACACCTTGATCGGATCCGACCTCGGCCAGGCGGGTTTCCCCCGGCCGGTCGACGCCTTCCGTCGCGTCGCCGAGGCACTGCTCGATCTCGGCCTCCCTGAGAAGGATCTCCGCCGGATCGTCCACGACAACCCGCGCGAGCTGCTCGGCCTGGACGGCTGAACAGCGCGCGGCGCGGCCCGCCCACGCCCGGTCGCACCGGTGGGGAACGGCGTCGTCGCCGGGTCAGGGCCGGGCGGCTCGACCCGTCGCCGTGTCCCGCCCATCGACCGGGGGCACGAGGAGGTACCGGTCTCGTGCGAGGACCGGCTCACCGATACCGGTCGCGGCCCGGTACTCGGCGTCGAACCCGAAGAACTCGTCGGTCGCCCCGAGCCCGCAGAGCACCGAGAGTGCGGTGTCGGTGTCGACCGGCCGGTAGTGGCGTCCGGACCCGGCCGCCGCGGCCAGGCTCCGGGCCCGGTCGGCGCCGAGCCGATCGGCGGAGATCTCGGCGCAGCCGGCGATCAGCGGGACCGCCGCGACGGAGGGCTCCACCGTCCAGGCGCCGGGGGCCGGTTCGGCGGTCGCCACCACGATGCTGCGCAGGCGCTCCCCGGCCAGCTCCGCGGCATGCCGCATCACGACTCCCCCGGCCGGCGCCACGTCGGGCAGGATCAGCCGGGTGATCCCCCGGTCGTTGATCGCCGCGAGGATCTCCTGCGGATCCTCGGCGACCACGACCTCCTTGCTCTGCGGCCAGATGTCGAGCCGGTTGTGGTAGCCGTGCCGGCGGCCGACGTGCAGTACGAAGAAGTCGGGGTAGCGGTAGAAGTCCGTCCCGGCGGCGTGCAGGTCGTCGTAGAAGGCGCCGACCGCGGCGAGCAGCAACGGCGCGGCGAGCAGCGTGTCCCCCGGGCCGGCCGCGACGATCCCGAGCCGGTCCGCGGCGGTGAAGCCGGGGAACACGTCGCCGAGACCCGCCTCCGCACCGTCGCGCCGGACCGGGAAGTCCCTCGCCCGCAGGATGTCAGCGGTGTGCACGAGCCTCCTCCCCGACACCGGACGCCGGATCGGTGTCGAGTGCGAAGGTGATCGGATGGTCGGGGTCGGAGGTCGCCGGCCGTCGGAGGGAGAAGGCGTCGATCGGGTGCGGGGTGGACCCGCCGGTCTGGAGGTCGGCCAGGATCTGCCCCACCAGGCCCGCGAACTTGCCGGCGTGCCCGGCACCGCTGAACACGGCGACGTGCGGATGGCCCGGCAGCGTGTCGAGCAGGAAGCCACGGTCGGGCGTCATGTCGTAGACGCAGGTGCGGTGCGCGAGCACCGGCCCCGCGCTGGCCGGCAGGTGTTCGCGGAGGAACCCGGCGAGCACCTCGCCCTCGGCGTCGTCGCCGGTGAAGACCCGGTCGCCGCTGTCGATGAACCGGCCACGCATGTCCCGCGCGACCTTCGTCGCCGCCTCGCCGTAGACCGGGAAGCCGTAGAAGGTGTCCTGCGCGCCGTGGTGGATCCACACGGGGTGCCGGTCCGGGGTGAACGCGGCCAGGTCGGTACTGCTGAAGTAGCTGACCTGTTCCTGGGACAGGGTCAGGGTGAAGTCCAGACCGAGGTCGGGCATGAGCTCGCCCAGCCACGAGCCCGCGGCGACCACCAGCGCGGCACCGTGGACGGTCTCGACGTCACCGTCGGCCGTGACGACACGGACGGCGACCCCGGACTCGCCGACGTCGATGCGGTCCGCACGGGCACCGCTCCGGAACTCGACACCGGCGGCCCGGGCGAGCGAGAGGTGTGCGCTCACCGTGCGGCGGATGTCGAGGACCCCGGCGTCGGCCTGGAAGATGCCGACCGTGTCGTCGGAGACCCTCCACTGCGGGAACCGGGTGCGGATGTCCTCGGCCGACAGCGACTCGTGCGGGACCCCGGTCTCGTCGAGAGCACGCCGCGCCCGGTCGAGATAGTCGTCGCCGCGCGTTCCCCTCTCGGCGAGATCCAATCCACCGGTCCTGGCCACCAACGGAAGTCCGCTGTCGTGCTCGAGCTGCTCCCAGGCCTCGAACATGGCATCGGTCAGGCGCACGTAGTCGGCCGACGGGTACACCCTGCGGATGATCCGGGAGTGGTCACCGAAGGCCCCGTAGGGATGGAGCAGCTCGAATCGCTCCAGCACCACCACGCGTTCGGCTCCCCGTCGCGCCAGCCAGTACGCCACCGCGGAGCCGACGGTCCCGGCTCCGATGACGATGTGCGAGTAGCCCCGCGACATGACCCCTCCAGGTGTCGGTGCGGGCCCGGTCCGGTCGACGGCCCCCGCACATGCTCCGGCGGTGGACCGGCGGAACTCGACCTCCAGGAATCGAAGATTGACCGGGCGTCCTCCGACAGATGACGAAACCCGGACCGGTGACCACCGGACTCGGTCAGTCGCGCCAGACGGCGCGGTACAGCCGCAGCCAGTTCTCCCCCATGACCTTGGCGACGTCGGTCTCGGTGTAGCCACGCTCCCGCAGTACCGCGGCCACGTTCGGCATGTCGGTGCTGCCGGTCAGCCCGGCGATGACCGGATTGGGATCGGGGACCCGGATGTCGAAGTGCGGCAGGGTCCCGTGCAGACGCCCCAGGTACGGCCAGAAGCCCTGGTCCCGTCCTTCACAGAAGTCCGATGCGATGCCGACGTGGTCGATCCCCGCCACCTCGACGAGTCGCTCCAGACCGTCCACGTACTCGGTGATGTCGGCGTCGAAACCGCTGGGCAGGAACTGCGGGAACGCGTTCGCCCCGACCACTCCGCCCTTCGCGACGAGAGCGCGCACCAGCTCGGCCGGCTTGTTCCGTGGGCTGTCGAAGAACTCGCGCAGATTCGTGTGTGTGAAGGCCACCGGCTGTTCCGACACCTCGATCGCGTGCAGGCTGCTCCGGTCGCCCACGTGCGAGAGGTCCACCAGGATGCCCAGCTCGTTGAGCTTCTGGACCGTCCGGACCCCGAACAGGCTCAAGCCGTCGTCGTTCGGCTCCAAGCAGCCGTTCGCGACCAGGTTCCTGATGTTGTAGGCCAGCTGCACGATCCGGATGCCGAGGACGTGGAACGCCTCGAGCCGGTCGAGATCGTTGCCCATCGGCGAGATGTTCTGCCACCCCAGGACGATTCCCGCCTTCTTCTCCCGGTGCGCCCGCACGACGTCGTCCGCGCCACGCACGTGCAGGACCTCGTCCGCCCGCTCGCGGAAACGCCGGTGCCACCGGGCGGTCTCGTCGACGGTCTCCTCGAACTCCTCCCAGATGGCGATCGTGGCGTTCGCCGCCGACACACCACCACGGATCATGTTCTCGAAGACGTCCGGTGAGTCCCAGTTGCTGGGATTGCATCCGTCGATCGTCAGACACTGCTCGGGCACGGATCGGCTCCTGTCGCTCGGGACTGATCGGCAGCGGTGAACGGCATCGCCCCTGCGGCGTGAGCCGTGGGATGCCGGTGGGCGATCTCGAGGTGATCGTCGTCCGGCGCCGACGATAGCCCGCGACCACCACCTAGAGTCACGTCATGGACGCCATCTCCGATCTCGCGGAGGAACTCGCGCAGAGCATCCAGCGCAGCGTCGCGGTCGACGACACGGACCTCTGCCTGCTGGGTTACAGCACCCACTTCGGCGACGCCGACCCGCTGCGGCTCCTGTCGCTGGCGAACCGGCGCATCGAGGGCCCCGTGCGGGATGCCACCTTCGCGGCGGGCTTCCTGAGCTGGCGGGAACCCCGGCGTCGGCACGCACTGGGTTTCGAGGGGCACGAGCACGACCGGATGGCGTTCCCGCTCCGCTCCCGCCGTGGGCTGCTCGGGGTGATGTGGGTGATGATGCCCGACGAGCACGATCTGACACCCGAGGAGATGCAGCGCTGCCAGGCCACGGCGCAGGCGATGGAGCGCGTGCTGATCCGGTCGCAGCACGAGGAGTCGGAATCGGCGCGGGAGATCGGGACGCTGTTGTTCACCCTGCTCAGCGCGGAGCAGCGGGATCGCAGCACGGCCGAGCGTGACCTTCTCGATCTGGGCCTGTTCGTGGGCTGTGCCGCGGTCACGGCGCTGGTCGTGGACACCGACACGGCGACCCCCGTGGCCGACGAGTGGCCGGCGCTGCTGCTCCGGGCGATGCGCCTGGCCGTCCCCGCCGACCGGGCACGATCGGCCGCCTCGGCGGTGCACGGGGATCAGGGTTTCCTGCTCGTCGGCAGCCGGGACGCCACCGCCCGCGCCCAGGTCGATCGCATCGCGGAGCGGGTGATCGACGAGGTGGGCCGGCTGGACCCGTCGATGACCGGCCGGGTCCGGGTCGGTGTGGGGTCGGCGGTCGGGCTGGACTCGGCGTCGCGCTCCTACGACCACGCCGTCGCGGGGAGCCGGATCGCACGGTCGACCGGGCGGACCGTCGTGCGCTGGGGCGACCACCCCACGGAGGCGCTGCTGGACGCCGTACTGGTGCCGGGGGTCGATGCCACGGCCGTGCCCGAACTGCTGACCGGAACCGTCGACGCCCAGTCGGCGGAGAACCTGCGGACAGTCCGATGCTTCCTCGACGAGGCCGGCGGCGTCGCGCGAACCGCCGAGCGGCTGCACCTGCACCGCACGACCGTCTACTACCGGTTGCGGAACTTCGAGAAGGGCACCGGGCTCGTGCTCGACGACGGGGGCGACCGGTTCCTGCTGCATCTGTGGTTCCGGATCCGCGATCGGATCGGGGCGGTGACGGCCGACGGAGACCACGTCGGAGGCGTTCCGACAAGTGTTGAAAGGCCCCGCTGAACGTTTCGACAGGTGAGCGGTGAATCACCTCACCGTTGCCGTTTGATGGCCCCACACCGGAGCGAGGCGCGCTCTCCTCCACCGACCCGGTCGCGGACGACCGACGAGAGGACCACATCATGCCGAAGCGGTTGCGGGGCGGGCGCACGGTCTCGGCCGCGCTCTGCGCGGGTCTGCTCGTGCTCACCGGGTGCACCACCGGCGGGGAGACGGCAGGGGGAACGGACACGATCCGCGGGGCCTGGATCACCGATCCGACGACCTTCGACCCGGCGCTGGCCACGGCGACCGACGACTTCCGCGCGGTGCGCCTGACCTACGACACGGTCGTCCGCCGCGACAGCGGAGGCGAGCTCGTCGGCGGCCTGGCGTCCTCCTGGGAACAGGCGGCGGACCGGGTCACCCTCGGCGTCGCCGACGGGCGCACCTGCGCCGACGGCACCGCTATCACCCCGGAGGTCGTCGCGGACTCGCTGGCCCGTCTCGCAGATCCGGAGACCGGCTCGGTGCACCGGATCGGGATCTTCGGCCGTGGCGACGCGACCGTGACCGCCGACGAGGCCGCGGGCAGCGTCACGGTCGCGCTGAGCGAACCCCACTCCGACCTGCTGGCGGGTCTGGCCACGCCACAGGCCGGCATCGTCTGTCCGGCCGGTACCGCCGACCCGGCGGGTCTGGGAGCCGGCTCCGTCGAGGGCGCGTTCAGCGGCCCCTACGTCCTGACGTCGTCGAGCCCCGGGGTCCGTCACGAGTTCGCGCTACGCGACGACTACGACGGGTGGGTCGACTACTCCGAGCCGCTCGCCGGGCGGCCCGCCGAGCGGCTCTCCTTCGTCGTCGGCGCCGGCGACGCCGTGGCGAACCAGCTGCTCACCGGGGAGCTCGACGTCGCCCCGGTGGGCGGCGACGAGATCGCCCGGTTCGACGGCGACGACTCGTTCACGCTGACGACGGCGACCACCGGCGAGTACTACGTCATGTTCAACGGGCGCAACGGCAGCCCGTTCGCCGACGTCGACGCCCGGCGCGCCCTGGCACAGATGATCGACCGGGAGGCGCTGCGTCAGATCGTCGGTCCGGAAGGCACAGCGATCGCGACCCTCGGTGACGAGAACATGCAGTGCGCCAGCACCGACACCTCTCTGCTGCAGACCCCCGACCCCGACGCCGCCACCCCGGTGCTGGACGGCGTGCGGGTGAACGTCCTCGGGGCCAATGCGATCGGCACGAACGGAGCCGCCGTCGTCTACCTGCAGGAGCGGCTCCTCGCGGCCGGGGCGCAGGTCGAGCTGCGCAATGTCGACGTCGGGACCTGGATCAGCGAGATCTACGACCAGCCCGAGAGCTGGGACGTCACCCTGTTCGCGACGGTGAACAACATGGGCACCATCGCCTGGGGACTCGGCACCGTGATCGGTCAGCCGTACAGCGAGGGCGGCCGGAACACCAGCCTGCTGCGCAACCCGGAGGCCACCGAGGCGTTGGAGGCGGCCCTCGCCGCCGACACCGACGAGGAGCGCTGCGCCGAGTGGGACCGTGCGCAGCGGATCGCGCTGGAGGCCGTGGACTTCGTCCCGATCTCGACGTCGACGCACTCCTACGTCAGCCGCGAGGGGTTCTCGCTCGCGACGCCCGGCGGCCGCGAGGACCTGACCACGCTGCGAATCGCGGACTGAGCCGATGCGTGCCCGACCGTGGCCGGTGTTCCTGGCCCGCAAGGCGAGGGAGTTCGTGCTCGCCGTGGCGGCGCTGGTCGTGCTCACGTTCGCGATCGTCCACCTGATCCCCGGTGACCCGGCGCGGGTGATCGCCGGTGTCGACGCGTCGTCCGAACAGGTCGACGCCGTCCGCACCCAGCTCGGCCTGGACCTGCCGCTGGGCACCCAGTTCCTCGACCACGTCTCGGGGCTGCTCCGCGGGGATCTGGGCGAGTCCTACCGCACCGGGCAGCCGGTCACCGACGTCATCGCCACCCGGCTCCCCTTCACACTGTCGATCGCGCTGGTGGGCATCGCCGTCACCCTGGTGGTCTCGCTCGCGCTGGGGCTGGCGGTCGCCGGGCTGACCCGCGGCAACCGCAACCCGTGGCTGGACTCCGCGTTCGGCTGGGTCACCGCGATCGTGCTGGCGTTGCCGGTCTACGTCGTGGGGGCGATCCTCATCGTCCTTTTCGCGGTGACCTGGCGTGTGCTGCCGGCCGGTGGAGCCTCGTCCGCGGCCGCCTACATCCTGCCGACCCTGGCCATCGCGTCGGGGCCCATCGCCTCCATGTCGCGCCTGGTCCGCCGGGAGGCCGCCGTCGTGCTCGAACAGGATTTCATGCGGACCGCCCGCGGCCGGCGGCTCGGCCGCGTCCGGGAGTACGCCCGGCACGCCGTGCCGAACCTGCTGGCCTCGACGCTGACCCTGTCCGGCCTCATCCTGGCCGGCATGATCGGCGGCGCGATCGTCGTCGAGACCGTCTTCGCCTGGCCGGGACTCGGCCGGGCCGTCGTCGAGTCGATCATCGAGCGGGACTACGCGCTGACCAGGGGGATCATCCTGGTGATCGGCGTCGCCGCGGTCACCCTGAACATCGTGATCGACATCGTGCTCGCCGCGGTGGACCCGCGGACCCTTCGTGCCGGGAGGGCGCTGGTATGAGCACCGTTCTCACTCCCTCGTCCGCCGCCCCGGAGCGGACCGGCCGGGTCCGCCGGGCCGGTCCCATGCTGATCACCGGCCTGATCCTCCTGGCGCTACTGGTCCTCGTCGCCGTCCTCGCGCCGGCCCTGCTGGGGGACGAGGCCAGGACACTGAGCGACCGCCGGCTCCTGGGACCCACGGCCGACCACCCGCTCGGAACCGACGAGCTCGGCCGTGACCTGTTCGCGCGGGCGCTGGTCGCCACCCGGACGACGTTGCTGCTGACCGTCGCGGCCACCGCCATCTCGGTCGTCGCCGGTGTCGTCCTCGGGCTGCTGGTCTGGTTGATGCCGCAGCGGATCCGCGACCTCGTGCTGACGGCGAACGCGGTCGCGGTCGCGTTCCCGGGGCTGGTGCTCGCGCTGGTGGTGGCGGCCGTCCTCGGGCCGGGGGCGATGTCGGCGACCGTCGCCGTCGGGATCGCCGGCATCCCGTCGTTCGTGCGCCTGACCGCCAACATGGCCGCGCCGATCATGGTGCGGGACTACGTGTCCACCGCCCGGCTGCTCGGGGTCCCGCGGCCGATCGTCCTGGGCCGGCACGTCCTCCCGAACCTGGGCGGGCCCCTGCTGGTGCTGAGTGCGAACAGCTTCGCCGTCACCCTGACCGAGCTGTCCGGTCTGTCGTTCATCGGGCTCGGAGTGCAGAACCCGGAGTACGACTTCGGCCGGCTGCTGGCCGACGGGCTGCCGCACGTCTACGTCCAGCCCGCGCAGATCGTCGGACCGAGCGTGATGCTGGTGCTGGCCGGTGCCGCGGCGATGTTCATCGGCGACGGTCTGGCGGCGCGCAGCGATCCACGGCTGCGGTCCCTGGTCCGCGGCCGCCGGACCGGTGTACTGCGTCCGGCGCGGTCCGCCGCGACACACGAGCCCGACCGCGATCCGGCGGACAGCGCGCTGTCGGTCCGCGACCTGCGGGTGACGACCGCCGCCGGCCGTGAGCTGGTCGCCGGCGTCTCGTTCGACGTCGGTCCCGGCGAGATCGTCGGGCTGGTCGGCGAGTCCGGGTCGGGCAAGTCCCTCACCGCGATGTCCGCTGCCGGCCTGGTCCCGGACGGGGTGGCGGCGACGGCGGGACGGGTCACCGCGGCCGGACACGACCTCCTCGGCCCGGTCTCCCCGGGCGACCTGGCCCGCGACGTGGCGCTCGTCTACCAGGACCCGATCTCGACGTTCAACCCCGCGCTCACGCTGGAGAGCCAGCTGACCGAGGTCCCGCGGGTGCATCTCGGTGTGCACCGGCGCCGGGCCCGGGAGGCGCTGGCCGAATCGTTCCGCGAGCTGCGGATCAGCTCACCGGACACGCGCGGGCGACAGCATCCGCACGAGCTGTCCGGAGGCATGCTCCAGCGGGCGATGATCGCGGCGGCGCTGCTGACCGAGGCCAAGCTGATCATCGCCGACGAGCCCACCACCGCCCTCGACGTGACGGTGCAGGCCGAGGTGCTGCGCCGGTTCGTGGCGGCGAAGGACACCCTCGGCGCCGGCATGCTGTTCATCTCGCACGACCTCGCCGTCGTCGAGGCGCTGTGCGACCGGACCCTCGTCATGCGGGGCGGGCAGGTGGTCGAGGAGCTCACCCGCGACCAGCTGGCCCGCCGCGAGGTCACACATCCCTACACCCGGTCGCTGCTCGCGGCGACCCGGTACCTCGAACCGACCGAGGAGACGCACCCATGAGCACCGCCGCCGCGGTCCGGCGTCCTGCCGTGGAGATCGACGGGCTCGGGGTGGTCCTCGGGTCGGGCGCGCACCGCACGGAGGCACTGCGCGGGGTGTCCTTCACCATCGCGCCCGGTTGCTCCGTCGGCCTGGTCGGGGAGTCCGGCTCCGGGAAGTCCACCCTGGCCCGGGTGCTCGCCGGGCTGGTGCCGATCGGCTCGGGCCGGGTCCGGATCGGTGACGAGGAGTTCACTCCCGGAACCAGCCGGCGGCGTCGCGACCCGGGGTTGCTCCAGCTCGTCCCGCAGGATCCCTACTCGTCGCTGAGCCCCCGGCGTACGGCGGGCCAGGCGCTGGCCGAGGCGATGGATCCCCGGCGCGCGGACGTGCGAGCCCACCGGACCGACATCGAGGAGTGGCTGGCGAGGGTGGAACTGCCCGCCGGGTCCGCCGACAAGTACCCCCACGAGTTCTCCGGGGGGCAGCGTCAGCGCATCGCCATCGCACGCGCGCTGTGCGTACGGCCCCGGGTCGTCGTGGCCGACGAGGTGACCTCCGCGCTCGACGTGTCGGTCCAGGTCGAGGTGCTCGAGCTCCTGGCCCAGCTCCGCGTCGAGCTGGAGCTGACCATGCTGTTCATCTCGCACGACCTCGCCGTCGTCCGGCACGTCAGCGACGAGGTCGCCGTCCTGTGTGCCGGGGAGCTCCGCGAGTTCGGTGGGGTCCGGCAGGTCTACACCGCGCCCCGCGACGACTACACCCGCCGGCTCCTCGACTCCGTTCCCGGCGGGCCCGGATTCCGAATCCGCGCCTGACACCGACCGACACCCTGCCGTCGCCGGCGCAGCCCCGAAGGAGACCAGAACGATGAGCAGACAGGCCTTCGTCGCCGGAAAGGTGTTCACCGGGGAGGACGAGTCGCGTGTCGTGACCGCATTCCGGGTGAACGACGGGCTCGTCGAGTGGACCGGTGACGTGCACGAGCTCGACCCGGCGGAGCGGCGGAGCGCGATCGACCTCGAGGGGCGCACCGTCCTTCCCGGACTGCTCGACATGCACCTCCATCCGGCGGTCATGGCATCCCTCGCCGACGCCGTGGAGTGCCTGCCCCCGCGGGTGCGGTCGGTCGACGAGCTCGTCGCGACGCTCCGGTGCCACCCCGCGCTCGGCGCCGGGCCGGACGTCTGGATCGTCGGCACCGGTTACGACGAGGCCGTCTACCCGGAACACCGCCATCCCACGGCGCGCGACCTCGACCGCGTGTCGACCACCCAGCCGGTGCTGGTGTGGCGCGCGGACCGGCACTCGGCGGTCTGCAACACCCGCGCGCTGGAGATCGCCGGCATCACGGCGGCGACGCCCGACCCGCCGGGATCCCGGTTCGGTCGCGACGAGACGGGCCGCCCGGACGGGATCCTCACCGAGCGCGACGCCGCGCACGCGGTCGCCCGGCACGTCCCGGAACGCACCGCGGCCGAGTTCGCGGACCTGCTCGGTGCGGTGGGTGAGCGCCTGCTGGCCCGGGGCATCGTCGGGGTGTGCGACCTGATGGCCACGGCCCTGCCGGATCCGCTGGCCACCTACCGCAGCGCCGCCGGGCGCCGGCCGTTCCCCCGTAGCGCCCTGTTCCTCGGCTGGGACCCGGCCGCTCCCCTGCCCGATCTGACCGAGGACGAGCGCACCGGCCCGGTACGCGTCGGCGGCGTGAAGGTCCTCATGGACGGCACCTACTCCGGACGCACGGCGTGGGTCTGCCACCCGTACCCCGAGTCGGACGACCACGGGTTGCGCGCCGTCACCGACGACGACCTGTGTGCGGCGCGCGACTGGGCGAGGCGCAACGAGGTCCAGCTCGCCGTGCACGCGATGGGCGATCGGGCCATCGCGCACGTCGTCGACCTGCTCGGCGACGACGAGCCGTGGCTGACCGACCAGCCGTCGGTGCGCATCGAGCACGCCACCCTGATGAGCCCGGAGCTGGTGGACCGGCTCCGCACGACCCGGATGAGCTTCGGCATCGCCACGCACACCGTGTTCCTCTTCGCCGAGTACGCGGCCTACGCACGCAACCTGCGTCCCGAGCAGCTGCCGGACGCCTATCCGGTCCGGACCCTGTACGGCGCGGTCGACGCGCTCGCGCTGTCGTCGGACTGCCCGGCCACCGCGTGGAGCGAGGCCGACGACGTGTTCGTCTCGGTCGAGGCCGCCGTGCGCCGGCGCGCCCACAACGGCGAGGACATCGGTCAGGACGCAGCCGTCACCGTGGCGCAGGCACTGCTGCTCTACACCTCGCGGGCCGCCGGGCTGACACGGCTCACCGGTCTCGCGGGACCCTCGCGGCTCGGCACGATCGCTCCCGGCCGCGAGGCGAGCTTCGTCGTCCTCGACCGGGACGTCCTGACCGTGCCCTCCGAGGAGATCTCCCGGGTGCGGGTCGACGAGACCTGGCTGGCCGGGCGGCGGGTGTACCGGCGGTGACCGGTGCGGACGACGAGTCCGGCGGGCCCCTGGACGGAGTGCGCGTCGTCGATCTGTCCAGCGTCGTGATGGGCCCACTGGCGACCTCGATCCTCGCCGACCTCGGCGCGGACGTGGTGAAGGTGGAGCCGCCCGGCGGCGACGTCGGCCGCCACCGGGGTACGGCGCGTTCGGACGGGATGAGCGGGCTCGCACTGGGCCTGCACAAGGACAAGCGCAGCGTGGTGCTCGATCTGGCCGGGACCGACGGCCGGACCGCACTGGACGCCCTGCTGCGGGACGCGGACTCGGTCGTGATGAACCTGCGGCCGGCGTCGCGGACGCGGATGGGGCTGGATCCCGCCTCGCTCCGGGCCGCCCACCCCCGGCTCGTCGTCTGCACCGCCCAGGCGTTCGGTTCGGACAGCAGCCGCGCCGAACGTCCCGGCTACGACGACACGGTGCAGGCCGCCTCGGGCACCGCGGACCTCTTCCGGCTGGCCGGCGGCGACCCGCAGCTCGTGCCGACGATCCTGGCGGACAAGGTCTGCGGTCTCACGATCGCCTACTCGCTGCTGGCCGCACTGCTGCACCGCGAGCGCACGGGCCGGGGACAGTGGGTCGACGTGCCCATGGTCGACACCATGATCGGTTTCAACCTCGTCGAGCACCTCGACGGCGGGACGTTCCGTCCTCCCGCGGGCGAGGTCGGCTGGTCACGGGTGCTCACCGCAGGCCGCGGGCCGCACCGGACCGCGGACGGGTGGATCAGCATCCTGCCCTACACCCACCGGGACTGGGAGCGGTTCCTGAGCACGACGGGACGGAGGACGCTCCTGGACGACCCCCGGTTCGCCACCCCCGCCGCCCGGGCCGCGAACCTCGCCGCACTCATGAGCGAGGTGTCGTCGATCCTGGTGACCGAGCCGACCGGTCACTGGATCGAGCACTGCGCGAGACACGGGATCGCCGCCGAGCGGGTGCTGCGGATCGACGACGTGGCCGACGACCCCTACGTCCGGGAGCGCGGGCTCGTGGTGGACGCCGACCACCCGTCGGAGGGCCCGTACCGGTACGTCACACCGGCGCCGCGGTTCTCCGCGTCGCCTCCACGTCTGCGCCGGCACGCCCCTCGGGCCGGTGCGGACACCCGATCGGTCCTCGAGGACCTCGGCCTCCCCCCGGCGATGATCGACCGCATAGTGGCCACGGCGGCCGACGCCGAACAGGTCGTCTGAGACATCCGGTTCGCCGACACCGCCCCTGGTGAGGACACCGCTCGTCGAGCGGCCCCGGGCCGGGACTGATCCACCGACGGGAAGCGGCAGCGTTCCCGGCCCGCACCCGCCCTCGGCACCAGCTCCGGTCCGCACTGTCGCTCACGACCTTGTCGGCATCGCGGTGCTGCTGCTACCGTCCCATTAAACGGTTAAGTTAACCGTTTAAGCATCCCGCATCCCGACACGCGCACACCGAGAGGAGCCACCGTGACGACACCGGCCGACGAGAAGGTCGAGCCCTACAGCGGGCCGAGGCTGTACGGGATGGTCGACGACATGATCACGCCGGGGGCGCTCGACCTGGACTGCGACGAACGGCTGTGGGTCCCGCAGGGCGAGCACTCCCCCGGCGTCGAGTTCCGCCCGCTGATGTTCCAGCCGGGCGAGGGCAAGTTCGTCAACCTCCTGCGGGTGCGCCGGCAGGGGATCGTCTCCCGGCACCGGCACGCGGGCGCGGTGCAGGCCTTCACCCTGCGCGGCCGCTGGCACTACCTCGAGTACGACTGGTGGGCTGAGGAGGGCAGCTTCGCGTTCGAGCCGCCCGGCGACATCCACACCCTCGAGGTGCCGGCCGACTGCAACGAGATGATCACCCTGTTCATCACCACCGGCGCCTACATGTACGTGGACGCCGACTTCGTGACCCGTGGCATCGAGGACGTCTTCAGCAAGATCGAGAAGACCCGCGCGCACTACGAGGCGGTCGGTCTCGACCTCGCCCTGGTCGACGACCTGATCCGCTAGCGCTCCCCGGGGCGCGCTCCGTCCAGCGCGCCCCTCCCCCGGCGACGTCGCCGGTCCGCGTCACCGAACCTCGAGACGGGATACACAGTCGTGTCCACTGACCACTCCGCCACCCCGCCCGGGTCCTCCCCGGCCGCCTCCGGGACCCGGCCGCGCCAGTCCACCACCAAGGTGATCAAGGGCGCGGTGCTCGGCACCATCGTCGAGTACTACGACTTCGGCATCTACGGCTACATGGCCGCGCTGCTGAGCGTGCAGTTCTTCGCCTCCGACGACCCCACCACCGCACTGCTCGAGACCTTCGCCGCGTTCGCGGTGGCCTTCTTCCTCCGCATTCCCGGCGGGATCTTCTTCGGCCACGTCGGCGACAAGTATGGCCGGCGCACCGCGCTGACCTGGACGTTGCTGCTCATGGCGGGCGCCACGCTGCTGATCGGCCTCCTGCCGACCTACGCCACGCTCGGCATCTGGGCGACCATGTTGCTCATCCTCTGCCGCTGCCTGCAGGGGCTCTCCGCCGGTGGCGAGGTCGGCGGCGCGAACGTCTTCGTGTCCGAGCACGCCCCGGCGCGCTGGCGCGGCTTCCAGACCTCGCTGGTCATGGGCGGCATGTACCTGGGTTCGCTGGCCGCGTCGTTGGTCGCCCTCGGGATCAGCAGCCTGTTCACCGAGCAGCAGGCCCTCGACTGGGCGTGGCGGCTGCCGTTCCTGCTCAGCGCCGTCATCGGCGTGATCGGCTTCTACATCCGCAACAGCCTGCACGACTCCCCCGAGTTCACCGCCCTCAAGGAGGAGTCGGCGGTCGCCAGCCTGCCGATCAAGACCCTGGTCCGGACGTCGTGGCGCACGATCCTGCACCTGGTCGCCCTCTACGGGCTCTCCGCCGGCGGCTTCTACACCGCGTCCGTCTACACCGCCACCTACCTGCGGACGACGGCCGGGTTCTCCCCGACCGTGGCGTTCCTCAGCACGAGCCTCGCCCTGGTCCTCGGCATCCTCACCCTGCCGATCGGCGGGTACCTCTCCGACCGGTTCGGCCGCCGCCCGGTGCTGCTGACCGGCTCGGGCGCGGGCCTGCTGCTCGCGATCCCGATGTTCCAGCTCATGCAGCTGGGATCGGTCGGCCTGGCGATGCTCGCCCAGTCCGTCTGCTTCATCTGTGTCTCGATCTTCAACAGCGCGCTGTTCGTGACGTTCTCGGAGAAGATGCCGACCCGGGTGCGCTACACGGGTGTCTCGCTGGTCACCAACATCGCGAACTCGACGATGGGCGGCACCGCTCCCTTCATCGCGACGTTCCTGGTCGCGACCACGGCGAACCCGCTCTCGCCCTCGTGGTTCTACGCCGCGACGGCACTGCTCTCCCTCGTGGCCGCGGTGTTCCTGAAGGAGACCCGGGGCATCGACCTCGCGACCGTCGGTGACGACCGGGCACGCACCGCCGCCGGCTCCGAGAAGAGCAGCTCGTGCTGAGCGCGACCGGGATCGCGGGCCGGGCCGCGCTGGTGACCGGGGCCGCCTCCGGCATCGGCCGGGCGACCGTGCTGGCCCTCGCCCGGGACGGCGTGCGGGTCCTCGCCGTCGACCGGCAGCCGGTCGACGAGGTCTGCGCCGCCGCCGGGGACGGGACCGTCGTCGGCGTGCACGGCGACGTCACCGACGCCGCGTCGGTCACCGCGGCGGTGTCCCGCGCCGTCGAGGAGTTCGGCGGTCTGGACATCGCCGTGCACTGCGCCGGCGTGGTGTCGGAGACCGCGATCGAGGACCTGGAACGCCCGGAGTGGGACCTGCAGCTCGACGTCAACCTGACCGGGTCGTACGCGGTCTCGCGGGCGGTGCTCCCGCACCTGTCCGCGGCCGGCGCCGGCCGGCTCGTGCTGTTCTCCTCGATCGCGGCCCGGGTCGGCGGCGTGAACTCCGGCGCCGCCTACGTCGCCTCCAAGGGCGGGGTCGGTGCGCTCGGCAAATGGCTGGCCCGCCGGTACGGACCCGCCGGCGTCACCGTGAACATGATCGCGCCCGGGCCGGTCGACTCACCCATGACGCACGGTCGTGACTACGCACCGGAGGCCTATCCCGTCCCGCGGATGGGGACGCCCGAGGAGCTCGCCGCCGCCGTCGTCTTCCTGGTCTCCGACGCCGCCGCCTGGATCACCGGCCACACACTCGACGTCAACGGCGGCATCTACATGAACTGACGTGGCCGTGCGGCACGTCGAGCTAGGAGGAGATCGCATGGCATGGGCCCTGGTGACGGGGGGCGCGACCGGGATCGGCGCGGCCACCGTGGAGCTGCTCGCGACCGGCGGCACCGACGTCGTCTGCGCCGGCATCGACGAGCCGGCCGCCGCCGAGCTGGCGTCGAAGACGGCGGAGAACGGCCTCCCGGGCCGGGTGCGGCCGGCGCACGTCGACGTCCGCGACGCGGCCTCGGTCCGGGCGCTGTTCACCCGCCTCGACGAGGCGGGCATCGAGGCCGAGATGCTGGTCAACTGTGCCGGCCTGAACCGGCGGGAGCTGGCGCAGGACGTCCTCGACGAGAGCTGGTCGACCGTCGTCGACGTCAACCTGCACGGCACGTTCCAGGTCTGCCGGGCGTTCGCGGACCGGCTGATCGCCTCGGGGCGGGCCGGCCGGATCGTGAACATCACCTCGATGCTGTCGCACTACGGGGCACCGGGCTTCGCCTCCTACGCGGCGTCGAAGGGGGGCGTGCTCGCGCTGACCCGGACACTCGCCGTGGAGTGGGCGCCGCACGGCATCCGCGTCAACGCCGTGAGCCCCGGCTACATCACGACCCCGCTGGCGGCGTCGCTGCTGGTGTCCGGCCGGTTCGCCGACGAGGTCCGGGCACGCACCCCGATGGGACGCATCGGGGCGGTCGAGGACGTCGCCCCGGTGATCCGGTTCCTGCTCGGTGACGACTCCCGGTTCGTCACCGGCCAGGTCATCCCGGTGGACGGCGGGATCACCGCAGGTGACCTGCGGCTCGCCCCGAGCGAGCTGCAGCGGTGACGAGACAGCGACTCAGCCGGCCACGTCGCCGGACCGGACCGGGGATCCGCTCCGGTCCGGTTCGGTCGACGCACGCAGGACGATCTCGTAGGGCAGCATCCGGCGGACCGGCGGCCCGTCGGCGCCCTCGATCCGGTCGATGAGCATCGTGACCGCGCACTCGCCCATCACCCGTCGCGGCGCGTTGACCGTGCTCAGCTGCAGCGGGCCCGCGCTGGCGAGACCGGTCCCGTCGAACCCGGTGATCGCCAGGTCGCCGGGGACCGAGAGCCCCGCGTGCCGGGCGTAGTCCCACGCCCCGACCGCGAGCACGTCGCTGGCACACAGCAGCAGGTCGACCCCGCGGTGGTTCTCCAGGATGCTGCGGGCACGGGTGAACCCGGCCTCCCTGGTCAGCGCACCCCACGTCTGGTCCGAGTCGACGGGCTCGATGCCGTGCTCCCGCAATGCCTCCCGGAACCCGGCGAGCCGGTTGTGCGCCACCGTCGAGGCGCGGACACCACTGATGATCGCGACCGACCGCCGGCCGGAGCGGAGCACCTGCGAGGCCAGCTCGCGCGCCGCGGCCCGGTCGTCGATGCCGACCCAGTCGTTCGGCGCCTCGGGAAGTCCCCGGTAGGCCAGCACGCACGGGACGCCGCGTTCGTGCAGCGACCCGAGCAGCGGCACGTCCTCGACCGTCGCCGAGGTCAGGACGAGGCCGCTGACGTTCCGGTCCACGTGCGACAGCGCGATCTCGGTCTTGCGGTCGGTGGAGGTCCCGAGGTGGGACACGAACACCTCGTAGCCGCGCGCCGCGGCGGCCGAGACGGCGGCTCCGGCGATCTCGGTGTAGACCGGGTTCTCGATGTTGTCGAGCAGGATCCCGATCACCTTGGCGGTCCCGGCGCGCAGGTCCTGCGCGACCCGGTTCGGGCGGAACTGCAGGTCGGCCGCGATGTCCAGGATGCGCTGGCGCATCGCCGGGCTCACCCCGGGAGCGCCGTTCAGGGCGTAGGAGACGGCGGCCTTCGACACTCCCGCGCGGGTCGCGATATCGGCGAGCGTCACGCGCCGCTTCCCCTCGGCCACGCGCGCAACACTACGCGGGACGCCGGAGGGCACCATCGTCGTCCGGGGCCGCGCTACAGGCCCTCGAGCGCGCCCACGGCGTCGTCGAGCAGGTCGTCGGTGTCCTCGATCCCGCAGGACAGCCGCACCAGCCCGTCGGGCACCGCGTCGCCCCACCGCGCCCGCCGGTCGGCGGCGGTCCGCAGCCCGCCGAAGCTGGTCGCCGAGTCCACGAGCGACGTGCGCGACAGGAACTCCGAGACCGCGCGGGTGTCGGGCAGGGTGAACCGCAGCACGCCGTTCCAGCGCCGCATCTGCTTGCGCGCCAGCTCGTGCGACGGGTCGTCGACCAGGCCGGGCCAGCGGACGTCGCGCACCACGCCGCCGGCGAGCTCCAGGTCGCGCAGCGCGATCGCCAGCGCTCCGGCGTTCTCCGCCTGCCGGGCCAGCCGCAGGTCCAGGGTCCCGAGCCCGCGCAGCGCCAGCCAGGTCTCCATCGGCCCGGGGATCGCGCCGCCGCGGGTGCGCATCGCCCGCACCTTCTCCGCGTGCACCGGGTCGGCGGCGCTGACGTGCCCCATGAGCACGTCGCCATGCCCGGACAGCGCCTTGGTGTCGCTGGCCACCACCAGGTCCGCGCCCAGGTCGAGCGGCCGCTGCCCGAGCGGGGTGCAGGTGGTGTTGTCGACGGCCAGCACCGCGCCGGCCGCGTGCGCCATCTCGGCGATCGCGTGGACGTCGCACACCTCCAGGCCAGGGTTGGACGGCGTCTCCAGCATCACCAGACCGGGCGGCTCCCCGGCGGCCAGCGCGGCGGCCCAGTCACCGGCCGTCGCGCACAGCCGGACGTCGATCCCGAGCGGGGCCAGCTCCTCCTCGGCGAGCGCGCGGGCCACGTAGTAGCCGTCGCTGGGCAGCAGCACGCCCCGCCCGGGCCCGGTGAAGCCGCGCAGCACCGCCGCGATCGCGGCCATCCCGGACGGGAACACCGTGCACGGCCCGCCGTCGAGCTCGCCGACCCGGCACTCGAACTCCCGCCACGTCGGGTTGTCGGCGCGGGCGTAGAAGTCCGCGCCGGGCACGGCCTCCTCGGGGCGCCCGAGGTGATAGGTGCTGGTCAGCACCGGGCCCTGGTGGATCGGCGCCCCGACGTCGTGCGTGCCGTGCTCACCGCCGTGCACGCACTGCGTGCCGTCCCCGCCGCTCACCGGGGGAATGCTACGTCGCACTCACTCCGGCCGCGGCGCGCGGGAGATCAACTCCTTGGCCAGCGCCGGGGCCGACATGCCCTCGTGGCACATCCGGCGCACCGCGTCGGCGATCGGCAGCTCGACGCCGTGCCGGTCGGCCAGCTCGCAGATCGACAGGCAGGACTTCACGCCCTCGGCGACCTGGCCGTGGTTGGCCTGCTCGGCCTCGGCCAGACCCGCGCCGCGGCCCAGGTGCTCGCCGAAGGTCCGGTTGCGCGACAGCGGCGAGCTGCACGTCGCCACCAGGTCGCCCAGCCCGGCCAGCCCGGCGAACGTCATCGGGGACGCCCCGAGCGCCACCCCGAGCCGGGACATCTCGGCCAGCCCCCGGGTGATCAGCGACGCCCGGCTGTTGTCCCCCAGCCCCATCCCGGCGGCGACGCCGACGGCCAGCGCGATCACGTTCTTGCCGGCCCCGCCCAGCTCGGCCCCGACGACGTCGGTGTTGGTGTAGGCGCGGAAGTAGCCGGTCGCGCACGCGGTCTGCAACGCCACCGCGCGGTCGTGGTCGGTGCAGGCGATCACGGTCGCGGTCGGCTGCTCGTGCGCGATCTCCGCGGCCAGGTTCGGCCCGGAGACGACGGCCAGCCGCTCGTCCCCGACGCCGGTGACGTCGGCGATCACCTCGGTCATCCGGTTCAGCGTGCCCAGCTCGACGCCCTTGGCCAGGCTGACCAGCGTCACACCGTCCGGGACGAGGTCGCGCCAGCCCGCCAGGTTCGCCCGCAGCGACTGGGACGGGACGGCCAGCACGACCGCGTCCGCCCCGTCGAGGGCCTCGGCGGCGTCGTGGGTGGCCCGCAGCCCGGGCGGCAGCTCGACCCCGGGCAGGTACCCGGGGTTGTGGTGGCCGGTGTTGATCGCCTCGGCCACCTCGGTCCGGCGCGCCCACAGCCGCACCTCGCGGCCGGCGTCGGCGAGCACCTTGGCGAACGAGGTCCCCCAGCTGCCCGCGCCGAGCACCGCGACCCGCGCGATGTCGTGCACCGGTTCGTTGACCGGCCGCTCCCAGGGGGTCTGCGTCGCCCCGCTCACCGGCCGGACTCCCGGCCCGGCCCGCCGGGGCCACGGTGGAACTCGGCCGGCGCGGTCTCGCCGCGCACCTCGGCCAGCAGGTCCCGGACCCGGCCCATGATCAGGTCGGTGACCTCGCGGAGCAGCGCGGAGTCCACCGGGCGTCCCCGGTAGGCGGTCAGGTCCACCGGCTCGCCGGCGCGCACGACGATGTCGCGGCGCGGGAACGGCCGGAACTTCTTGTCGTAGTGGTTGTAGACCTCGCGGGTGCCCCAGTGCACCATCGGGATCACCGGGGCGTCGGAGACCAGCGCCATCCGTGCGACGCCGGTGCGCGAGCGCATCGGCCAGCCGTCCGGGTCGCGGGTGATCGTGCCCTCCGGGTAGATGATCACGACCTTGCCGTCCGCGAGCGCCTGGGTGCCCGCGGCCAGGCTCTGCTGGGCGTCGGCGGTGTCCCGGAAGACCGGGATCTGCCCGGCGCCGACCAGCACCCGGCCCAGCACCGGCACCTTCCACAGGCTGTGCTTGGCGAGGAACCGCGGCACCCGCCGCGACGTGTGCACGAACACCCCGGTGTGGATCGGGTCCAGGTGCGAGACGTGGTTGCCGACCAGCAGCACGCCCCCGGTCGCCGGGAGGTGGTCGCGGCCCTGGTAGCGGCGCCGGCCGGTCAGCAGGCCGATCGAGTAGAAGAAGGGGACGGCGAAACCGACCCAGAATCCGCCCTTCTCGCGGGCCACCGGTGGCCTCCTCCCACCCGCTCGCCGGCGGGTCGTTGATCCGGATCGTCCGGGTCGAGTCTCCCCGTCACCGGGGTCCGGGGTAAACCCGGCCCCGATCACGTCCGGGAGTGGAAGGATGGGGCGCGTGACGCCGTGGGTGGACCTGGTGGTGCCGGTCAAACCGCTGCCCCGGGCCAAGACCCGGTTGCGGGGCGCCGCCGACGGCGGGGTGGGCGACCTCGGCGCGCACCAGCGGCTGGCGCTCGCACTGGCCCGGGACACCGTGGCCGCCGCCGTCGCCGCGGGGTCGGTCCGTTCCGTGCTGGTGATCTCGTCGGACCCGGCGGTCGCGATGGAGGTCGGGGCGCTGGGCGTCGAGGTCGTCACCGACCCCGGGCGGGGGCTCAACGGCGCGCTACGGCACGGAGCGGCGCTGCTGCGGGCCCGCTCCGGCGGCGCCCCCGGCTCGTCCGGCGGGCACGGCGCTCCCGGTGGGGCCGCGCCGGGGCCCCGCGGCGCCGGCATCGCGATCGGGGCGCTGCAGGCCGACCTGCCCGCGCTGCGTACGGAACTGCTGGACGACGCCGTCGCCGACGCCGCGCACCGGTTCGCCACCGGCGCGACCCGGGTGTTCGTCCCCGATGCGCCCGGCACCGGCACGACGCTGCTGCTCGCCGCCCCCGGACACGACCTCGCGCCGCACTTCGGCGGCGCCTCGGCGGCCGCGCACACCGCGTCCGGCGCCGTCGCGCTCGACGGGGACCGTCCCGGCCTGCGCCGCGACGTCGACACCGCCGCCGATCTCGACGACGCCGTGCGGCTCGGCGTCGGGGAGTGGACCCGGGCCGTGCTCGACGGCCGCCCCGCCGGCGTCCCGGAACCCGGCGTGACGCCCTGTCCCCCAAGTGGATCGACGCCCTGCCCGAAGGTGTGACCGAGATCCGCTCCCGCACACCCGGATTTCATCTCCCGGTCCCGGTGTCCGCTTGGACGCGGCGTCGGTGGTGCGAAACAATCGCCGGGTGAGTGACGACCCGGCAACCGGCACCGGACGGCACGGCGCGGAGCGGATCCCGCCCGCCCGACCGGGAGGTCGTCGCGCGCCGCGACCCGCGTCGCGACGGGTGCACACCGCGCACCGCGCCGTCGCCGAACCGGACGCCGGGTCGCAGGCCGAGGTGCACGCGGACGACCAGGGGCCGGTCCAGCAGGCCGCCGGTGGGCCGCCACCCGCCCCGACCTCGTCGAACGGGAGCGGGGCGGCACCGATCGCGCCGCCCGCGGGGGCGACCACGCCGGCGTCGTCGATGCCCGACGTGCTGCCCGAGGACCGCTACCTCAACCGCGAACTGTCCTGGTTGGACTTCAACGCCCGGGTGCTCGCGCTGGCGGAGGACGCCAGCCAGCCGCTGCTGGAGCGGGCCAAGTTCCTGGCCATCTTCGCCTCGAACCTCGACGAGTTCTACATGGTCCGGGTGGCCGGGCTGAAGCGCCGCGACGAGACCGGTCTGTCGGTGCGCAGCGCCGACGGGCTCACCCCGCGCCAGCAGATCGCCCGGATCGCCGATCGGTCCCGCGCGCTGTCCCGGGCGCACGCCGAGGTCTTCATGGACGAGCTGCGTCCCGAGCTCGACGCGGCCGGCGTGCACATCCGCGGCTGGGACGAGCTCACCGACGCCGAGCGGCTGCGCCTGTCGGACTACTTCTCCCAGCAGGTGTTCCCGGTACTCACCCCGCTCGCGGTGGACCCGGCGCACCCGTTCCCCTACATCTCCGGGCTCTCGCTGAACCTGGCCGTGACCGTGCGCGACCCGGAGGGCCGCACCGAGCGGTTCGCCCGGGTCAAGGTGCCGAACAACGTGCCGCGGCTGGTCACGGTCGACCCGCCGGACACCGACACCCGCGCCGGCAACCGGACCGTCACCTTCCTGCCGATCGAGGACCTGATCGCCGCGCACCTCGGCGACCTGTTCACCGGCATGGAGGTCACCGAGGTGCACCCGTTCCGGGTCACCCGCAACGCCGACCTCGAGGTCGAGGAGGACCGCGACGAGGACCTGCTCCAGGCCCTCGAGCGCGAGCTGGCCCGGCGCCGGTTCGGCCCGCCGGTGCGGCTCGAGGTGCTGGACACGATGTCCGAGCACGTGCTGGAGCTGCTGCTGCGCGAGCTCGACGTGGACCCGGCCGACGTCGTCACCGTGCCCGGGCTGCTCGACCTGACCGGGCTGTGGCAGGTGCACGGGGTGAACCGCCCGGACCTGAAGGACGAGCCGTTCCGCCCGGCCACCCACCCGGCCTTCGCCGAGCGGGAGACCCCGCGCAGCGTGTTCGCCACCCTGCGCGAGGGCGACGTGCTGGTGCACCACCCCTACGACTCGTTCTCCACCTCGGTGCAGCGGTTCATCGAGCAGGCCGCCGCCGACCCGAACGTGCTGGCGATCAAGCAGACGCTCTACCGGACCTCCGGCGACTCGCCGATCGTCAACGCGCTGATCGACGCCGCCGAGGCCGGCAAGCAGGTCGTCGCGCTGGTGGAGATCAAGGCCCGGTTCGACGAGCAGGCCAACATCCGCTGGGCGCGCGAGCTGGAGAAGGCCGGCGTGCACGTCGTCTACGGGCTGGTGGGCCTCAAGACGCACTGCAAGACCGCGCTCGTCGTGCGCCAGGAGGGTTCGGAGATCCGCCGGTACTGCCACATCGGCACCGGCAACTACAACCCGAAGACCGCCCGGCTCTACGAGGACATCGGCGTGCTCACCGCCGACCCGACGATCGGCGCCGACCTCACCGACCTGTTCAACTCGCTGACCGGCTACTCGCGGCAGACGTCGTACCGGAGCCTGCTCGTCGCGCCGTACGGGGTGCGGCGCGGGATCGTGCGACGGATCGACGACGAGATCGAGGCGCACCGCTCCGGCGAGTCCGGCGCCCGGATCCGAATCAAGGTCAACTCGCTGGTGGACGAGGCCGTGATCGACGCCTGCTACCGGGCGTCGCAGGCGGGGGTGCCGGTCGACATCGTCGTCCGCGGGATCTGCGCGCTGCTGCCGGGCCGGCCGGGGCTGTCGGAGAACATCGTCGTCCGGTCGATCCTGGGCCCGTTCCTGGAGCACTCCCGGGTGCTGCACTTCGGGGCCGCCGACGAGTACTGGATCGGCAGCGCCGACATGATGCACCGCAACCTCGACCGCCGCGTCGAGGTGATGCTGCGGGTGGCCGACCCGAACCTGGCCGAGCAGCTCGGCGGGATGTTCGACTCCTGCCTCGACCCGGCCACCCGGTGCTGGACGCTCGGCCCGGACGGCACCTGGACGCCGTCGCCCGCCCCCGGCTCGGAGAACGTGCGCGTGCGCGACCACCAGGTCGAGATGATGAACTCCCGGCGCGGGACGGCCGAGGACTGATGGGGCTGCTGTCCGCGCCTCGGATGGAGGGCGACGAGGCCGACCCGGCGGGGCTCAGCGACATCGTCGCCGCCGGGACGGTGCCCTACCGCCGGCTGCCCGGCGGCGCGATCGAGGTCGCGCTGGTGCACCGCCCCCGCTACGACGACTGGTCACTGCCCAAGGGCCACCAGGACCCGGGCGAGGCGCTGACCCGCACCGCGCTGCGCGAGACCGCCGAGGAGGCGCACCTCGACTGCCGGCTCGGCGGGCGGCTCGGGCACACCAGCTACACCGTGCCCGGCAAGGGGCCCAAGGTCGTGCACTACTGGGCGGCCGAGGTCATGGGCGACGGCGGGTTCACCCCCACCGACGAGACCGACTCGCTGCGCTGGGAGTCTCCTTCGGGCGCCGCTGCCCTGCTCACCCATGCGCACGACGCCGCGCTGGTCCGCCGCCTCGCCGCGGTGGGCGTGCCGGCGTCGACCGTGGTGCTGGTGCGGCACGCCAAGGCCGGGTCGCGCACCGCCTGGGAGGGCGACGACGACCTGCGCCCGCTGTCCGGCACCGGGCACACCCAGGCCGACCGGCTCGCGCAGTTCCTGCCCCGGTTCGGGCCCGACCGGCTCGCCTCCGCACCGCCGCTGCGCTGCGGGCAGACCATCGCGCCGTTCGCCGAGAAGACCGGGCTGGGTACCCCGTCCTCGGAGCCGCTGCTCGGGGAGCACGGGTACTGGGTGTCCCCCGCCGACGGCCGCGCCCGGTTCGCGGAGCTGGCCGCGTCGCCCGGGGTGACGCTGATCTGCTCGCAGGGCGGGGTCATCCCGGACGTCGTGGAGGACCTGCTGCGCCGGGCCGGGCAGTCCCCGGGGGAGGTGCCGTCGCACAAGGCCGGCACCTGGGTCCTGGGCTTCGGCGCGACCGGCGCCCTCCAGTTCGCCGACTACTACCGCCGCCCGCCCTCCTGACCCGCGCCGCCCCGTCGTGAGGGGCACAGGAGGGCAGTTCGATCTTCGGCCCACGACGCTCACGTACCCCTCGGCACGCCGGTCGCATCCGGGGGCCCAGCACCTGCGGCGGCGCCGGTCGCTCGACCCCGAGGGGCACAGGAGGGTAGTTCGATCAACCGGCCACAGCGCTCAGGTATCCCTCACCGTGCCCGACGCGGGCCTCCGCGCCGCCTCCGGGCGCCTGCCTCCGTGGCGTGGCTCCGGGGGAACCTCCACCGGGCGGCCGGCGCTGCGCCGGGACCGGCGCTCCGCCGGGTGGTCCGGAGCGTGCGTGTGCGGTCGCGAACGGGGAGTCGGGACGAGCCGCGGCGGCGAGCCGCGGGGCGCAGGCTGCCGCGCATGTTCCTGGAGCCGTTCCGCGGGTCGGTGGCCGTCGCCGGTGGCCTGCTCAGCAAGGGAAAGCTGCGCGGGCCGCACTTCCGGAAGCTGTTCCCGGACATCTACGTGCACGCGTCCGTCCGGATCACCCCCGTGGTGCGGGCGCGGGCGGCGGCGCTGTTCGTCGACCGGTGCGGGGGCGCGGCGGGCGGCTTCTCGGCGGCCGAGGTGCAGGGCGCCTCGTGCGGGTCGTGGCGCGAGCCGGCCGAGGTCCTCGTGACCGGCCGGGTCCGGAGCCATCCCGGTCTCCTCGTGCGGCGCGGTGATCTGACCGGATCCGGGTTCGCCGACGGCGTGCGGGTCACCTCGCCGCTGGGCACCGCGTGGGACCTCGCCCGGCGGCTGGACCTCGAGGAAGCCGTCGTCGCAGTGGACGCACTCGGACGCCGCCGGGCGGAGCGGCCCGTGTTCGTCCCGTACCCGCCGGGCCGGTCTCCGGATCCGGACACGCTCGCGTTGTCGCGCCTACGGTCCCCCCCAGCCCGGGGTTCGATCCGGCCGAGCTGCTGACGTTGCGGGACGCACGGCCCGGAGCGCGCGGGGCGCAGACCCTCTGCCGGGTCGTCGCGCTCGCCGATCCGCGGGCCGAGTCGCCGCAGGAGACCCGGCTGCGGCTGTTGCTCGTCCTCGACGGGCTACCCGCACCGCACGTGCAGTACCGGCTGCTGGAGCGGTGGGGCCGGGAATGGGCCCGGTTCGACCTGGCCTACCCCGAGGCGCTGCTGGCGATCGAGTACGACGGCGAGGAGCACGACGACGCCCTCGACCGGGCCCGCGACCTGCGCGCGTCCGGCCTGGGCTGGCACACCCTGCGCCTGCTGCACAAGGACCTGGTGCGGACCCCGCAGGCCACGGTCGCCCTGATCCGCGACCTCCGGGCCCGCCGCGAGCACATGCTCCGCGCCGAGGGGTACACCAGCGCACCGGGCGCGTGATCGAGCTGCTCCCCTGACACGTGGGCCGCCGAGTCGGAGTGCCACGGGGAGACCGACCGGTGGCGCCGCGAAGATCACCGGCCGCCAACGGGCGCGCGGGCGACGGCCACCGACATCTCATCCATCCGGGCGCACGGGCGCGGCCCGACGCGAACGATCACCGAGGGGTACATGAGCGTCCCCGGCGCTTGATCGAACTACCCTCCTGTACTCCTCACGCGCGGACCGGGACGGAGCGGCCCCGCGGCGTGGCTGGACGGCCGGGCGTTCGTGACGAACGTGGCCGCAGGCGCACGGCCCGGCACCGCCCGGCTGCCGAGGGGTACAGGAGCGTCGCCCGCGCTTGATCGCACTACTCCCCTGTGCCCCTCACGCCGGGGGCAGCGGGCGGTCGGTGGCGAGCGGAGGCTCGGGCTACTTCTTCGCGCTCGTGCGGCGGCGGGTGGGCTTGGGCTTCTCCTGGGCCGCGCCGGAGTCCGGCGGGATCTGCTTGCGGGTCGCGGTGGTGCGCCCTGCCGCGCTCGACCCGTTGCGGGGGGTCCGGGCCCGCGGCACCGGCGTGCCCTCGTCCGGGGCGGCGTCGGTCCCGGGTCCGGCGGTGCGGTCGCGGGGCGCGCGGCGGGGCGCACTCGTCGCCCCGGCCGCGGCGGCGGGACTGCCCGCGACCCGCTCCCGGAAGGCCGTCCCCGGCCGGAACGACGGCACGACGGTCTCCCCCACCGGCACGGTCTCCCCGGTGCGGGGATTGCGTGCGGTGCGCGGCGCTCGTCGTCGTGGCTCGAACACCCCGAATCCGGTCAGCGTGACCGAACCACCCGCACCGACCGTGTCCACGATGACCTCGACCATCGCGTCGACGGCCGCCGTGGCGGCACGGCGGTCACCCAGGCGGGCTGCCAGCGCATCGACGAGCTGAGCCTTGTTCATGGTCGCGAACCGTAGGACGGCGTTGCTGCCCCGCACCAGATCCGCCGGCGAGTCCAGGTCGCATACTGGTCGAATCGGCAGGGCCGTCCGAGTGGTCGTCAGGGGGACGACGACCACGTAACCGGTCTCAGACGGTCGTTCTCGGCATCCGCGCCGGGCGTTCCGCCTCGAATGCGGTGATCGCGTCCTCGTGGCGCAGGGTGAGCCCGATGTCGTCGAGCCCCTCCAGCAGTCGCCACCGAGCGTAGTCGTCGATCTCGAACGCCACCGTCAGGTCACCGGCCCGGGCCGTCTTCCCGGTCAGGTCGACCGTGATCTCGGTGCCCGGCTCGTTCTCCAGCTTCTTCCACAGCAGCTCGACGTCGGGCTGCGCCACCTGGGCGGCGACCAGACCGGCCTTGGCCGAGTTGCCGCGGAAGATGTCCCCGAAGCGCGACGAGATCACGACCCGGAAGCCGTAGTCCATCAGCGCCCAGACCGCGTGCTCGCGCGAGGACCCGGTGCCGAAGTCCGGCCCGGCGACGAGCACCGACCCGCGCTCGAACGGCTCGGTGTTGAGCACGAACGACGGGTCGTCGCGCCAGGCGGCGAACAGGCCGTCGTCGAACCCGGTGCGGGTGACCCGCTTGAGGTAGACGGCCGGGATGATCTGGTCGGTGTCCACGTTGGACCAGCGCAGCGGCACGCCGATCCCGGTGTGGGTGTCGAACTTGTCCATCTACTCCACGTCCTCGGGGCTCGACAGGGTGCCGCGGATCGCGGTGGCCGCGGCCACCAGCGGGGACACCAGGTGAGTACGGCCGCCCTTGCCCTGGCGGCCCTCGAAGTTGCGGTTCGAGGTCGACGCGCAGCGCTCGCCGGGCGCGAGCTGGTCCGGGTTCATGCCCAGGCACATCGAGCAGCCGGCCGAGCGCCACTCCGCACCGGCGGCGGTGAAGATCGCGTCCAGGCCCTCCTCCTCGGCCTGCAGGCGCACCCGCATCGAGCCGGGGACGACGAGCATCCGGATCCCGTCGGCGATCTTCCGCCCGTCCAGGACACCGGCGACCGAGCGCAGGTCCTCGATCCGGCCGTTGGTGCAGGAGCCGACGAACACCGCGTCCACCGCGACGTCGCGCAGCGGGGTGCCGCCGGTGAGTCCCATGTAGTCGAGCGACTTCTGCACCGCGGACCGCTCGCCGTCGTCGGTGATCGTGGCCGGGTCCGGGATGGACGCGCCCAGCGGCAGGCCCTGGCCGGGGTTGGTGCCCCAGGTGACGAACGGGGTGAGCTCGTCGGCGTCGATGTCGACGACCCGGTCGAACTCCGCGCCGTCGTCGGTCCGCAGGGTCTTCCAGTCGGCGACCGCAGCGTCCCAGTCGTCGCCGCTCGGGGCGGCGTCACGGCCGGACAGGTAGTCGAACGTGACCTGGTCCGGGGCGATCATGCCGGCCCGGGCGCCGGCCTCGATCGACATGTTGCACACCGTCATCCGGGCCTCCATCGAGAGGTTCTCGATGACGTTGCCGCGGTACTCGAGCACGTGGCCCTGACCGCCGCCGGTGCCGATCTTCGCGATCACCGCGAGGATGACGTCCTTGCTGGTGACGCCGGGGCGGAGCGTGCCGTCGGACGACGTCACGTTGATCGCCATCGTCCGGAACGGCTTCAGCGGCAGCGTCTGGGTGGCGAGCACGTGCTCGACCTCGGAGGTGCCGATGCCGAACGCCATCGCGCCGAACGCGCCGTGCGTGGAGGTGTGCGAGTCCCCGCAGACGACCGTCGTGCCCGGCTGGGTCAGCCCCAGCTGCGGCCCGACGACGTGCACGATGCCCTGCTCGGGGTCGTTCATCGGGTAGAGCCGGACGCCGAACTCCTCGCAGTTGCGGCGCAGGGTCTCGACCTGGGTACGGGAGACCTCGTCCGCGATCGGGGCGAGGACGTCGAGGGTGGGGACGTTGTGGTCCTCGGTGGCGATGGTCAGATCGGTCCGGCGGACCGGGCGGCCGGCGAGCCGGAGCCCGTCGAACGCCTGCGGGCTGGTGACCTCGTGCACCAGGTGCAGGTCGATGTAGAGCAGGTCCGGTTCGTCGCCCTCGCCCTTGCGGACCAGGTGCCGGTCCCAGACCTTCTCGGCCAGCGTGCGAGGCCTCTGTGCGTCCGTCACGCCGCCTCCTTCGTCGGTATTCGCAACGTGTGGTGGGGTTCTCACTGGCCTTCCCAGAATCTGGGAAGCTAGTATCGGAACGTGGGACAGTCTAGCGGGATCGGCGTGCTCGACAAGGCGGTGGGGGTTCTCCGCGCGACGGCGGAGGGACCCTGTGGTCTTGCCGAGCTCTGCGAGCGCACCGGGCTGCCCCGGGCCACCGCGCACCGGCTCGCCGTCGGCCTCGAGGTGCACGGGATGCTGCTGCGCACCCCCGACGGCCGCTGGCACCCCGGGCCGACGCTCGGGCAGCTGGCCGGCGGGCGTCCGGACCCGCTGCTCGACGCCGCCTCCCAGGTGCTGCCCCGGCTGCGCGACATCACCGGGGAGAGCGTGCAGCTCTACCGGCGCGACGGCATGTCCCGGGTCTGCATCGCGCACGCCGAGCCGCCGTCCGGACTGCGGGACACCGTCCCGGTCGGCACGCGGCTGCCGATGACGGCCGGGTCGGGCGCGAAGGTGCTCGCCGCCTGGTGCGACGTGGCGACCCAGCGGGTGATCCTCGCCGACGCCACCTTCTCCGAGCGGGTGCTGATCGACGTCCGCCGCCGCGGCTGGGCACAGAGCGTCGCCGAACGCGAGGCCGGAGTGGCGTCGGTGTCCGCACCGGTGCGCGACGGCGCCGGCCAGGTCGTCGCCGCGGTGTCGGTCTCCGGGCCGGTCGACCGGATCGGCCGGCGGCCCGGGGTCCGGTGGGCCGCGGACCTGCTCGCGGCGGCCGAGGCGCTGCAGGGGCGGCTCCGCCACCCGTGAGTACTTTTCGGGCCCAGAGCCCCGAAAAGTACTCACGGGGCGAAGCCCTCTACCGTGTAGAGGTCCGGCACCGGGCCGGATCCGTCAGCGCGTGGAGTGCATTCCGGGGAGACGATGGGCTACCTGCTGGGCATCGACGTCGGCACGACGAGGACGGCGGCCGCGGTCATCCGCTCCGGCAGCCCCGGCCCGGAGATGGTCACTCTCGGTGATCATTCCGTCGACATCCCGTCCGTCGTCTACGCCGCCGTCGACGGCACGCTGCTGTTCGGCGAGGCGGCCGAGCGGCGCGCGCTGACCGAGCCGGACCGGGTCGCCCGCGAGTTCAAGCGCCGGATCGGCGATCCGACCCCGATCCCGCTGGGCGACCGGGCCTTCACCGCCGAGCAGCTGTCGGCGCTGCTGGCCGAGCACGTCATCGAGATCGTGACCCGGGTCGAGGGCGGCCCGGCGGACCGGATCGCGGTGACCCATCCGGCGTCGTGGGGCGGGCACAAGCGCGAGCTGGTCGCCTCCGCGCTGGCCGACCGCGGGCTCGCCGTCACCTTCCTGACCGAGCCGCAGGCCGCGGCCCTGCACTACGCGACCAACGAGCGGGTCGAGGCGGGCGCGACCGTCGCCGTCTACGACCTGGGCGGCGGGACGTTCGACGCCGCCGTCGTGCGCAAGGACGCCAGCGGCATCGCCGACCCGGGCGGCGCCGTGATCGGCGGGAGCCTGTTCACCCTGCTCGGGCGACCGGACGGCGTCGAGCAGCTGGGCGGCGCGGACTTCGACCAGGCCGTCGTCGACCACGTGCACGACGCCGTCCCGCAGGCCTTCGCCACGCTCGCCGAGAACGACCCGGACACCTGGACGGCGGTGGCCCGGCTGCGGCGCGACTGCCGCGAGGCCAAGGAGGCGCTGTCCTCCGACACCGAGGTGTCGATCCCGGTCTGGCTGGGCGACGTCCGCACCACGATCCGCCTGCACCGCAGCGACTTCGAGGAGCGGATCCGGCCCCGGCTCGACGAGTCCGTCGAGGCGCTGCAGCGCGCGATCGGATCGGCCGGGCTCGCCGCGACCGGCCCGTCGGTGGTGCTGCTGGTCGGCGGGTCGTCGCGGGTGCCGCTGGTCGCGCAGCTGGTGTCGTCCGAGCTCGGGCGGCCGGTGCAGGTCGACGCCGACCCGAAGAACGCCATCGCCAAGGGCGCGGTGCTCGCGCTCGGACCGGTCGACCCGGTCACCGCGGCACCCGCGGGCTACGGGCTGGCCGGCGGGCTCGGCGCGACCGCGTTCGCCGCGAGCGCCGGCGTGGGCGGCAGTGGATCGTCGCTGGCCGCCGACCCGGGCCCGTTGCCGTGGGAGTCCGACGCCGAGCCGGTCACCGACCGGATGCCGGCCAACGACCCCGGGATGACCGGGACGTCGTTCCTGGGCGGCGCGCACGCCGACCCGCCCACCGAGCGGATCCCGGCCGTGCCGGTCGCCTACGGCGGCGCCGAGGCGGGCACGGCCATGTACGGCTACGCCGCCGAGGACGACCGGACGACCCTCACCCCCGGCGACGACGCCGGTGCCGAGCCCGGCCGCCGCTCCCCCGCGATGCTGATCGGTGCGGGCGGGGTGGTCGCGGCGCTGGCCGTGCTGGGGGCGGTGTTCTTCTGGCCGCAGGACCGCAGCGTCAGCAACGCGACGCCGGAGCTGCCCGCGATGCCGACGACGTCGGAGGAGGCGCCGCCGCCGGAGAGCGAGGAGCCGCCGCCGCCGCCGACGCAGGAACAGACCCAGGAGACCACGCGCCCGCAGGCGCCGGTGGTGACGACGACCCGGGAGGTTGTGCCACCGCCGGTCGATCCGCCGGCGCCGACGACGGACCCGGTGGATCCGCCATCGGAGTCGAGTGATCCGCCGGCCCCGACCCAGTCGAGCGACCCGCCGGACCCCGACCCGGATCCGGACCCGCCGACGACGACCAACCCGCCGGCACAGCCCAACCGCTGACCCCACAGCGAGGCCGACGGCTGTGATCACCGTCCGGGTTCCGCCCGGTGCCACGGATGGCATCGACCGGAACCCGGGCGATGATCACCGGACGCGTAGCCCACCCACCCTGGCGCGACACGAGTGCGGTCGGCCGGAAATGAGTGAAGGCCCCCGTTCCACGGAACGGAGGCCTTCATCTGATGTAGCCCCGAGGGGATTCGAACCCCCGCTACCGCCTTGAGAGGGCGGCGTCCTGGGCCGCTAGACGACGGGGCCAGGAACATCGGATCGATCTCGAACGCGAGGTGTGTGTCGCGTGGTAGCCCCGACGGGATTCGAACCCGCGCTACCGCCTTGAGAGGGCGGCGTCCTAGGCCGCTAGACGACGGGGCCGAGACGAGATGATTCCGATGTACAGGAACCGGATGGTTCCCGCTGGGGTACCAGGACTCGAACCTAGACTAACTGAACCAGAATCAGTCGTGCTGCCAATTACACCATACCCCATCGAAAATCGGGGCCCGATCTCCGTGATGTATCTACTCTAACCCATGGCTCCGGCCCGGCCGACACCGGCCCCCAGCCGTGCGAGCGACCGCTCGCGGCCCAGGAGCTCCATGCTCTCGTAGAGCGGCGGGGACACCGTGCGACCGCTGATCGCCACCCGGACGGGGGCGAACGCCTTGCGCGGCTTGAGCCCCAGACCGTCGACGAGGGAGGCCTTCAGCGACTCCTCGATGGCGGCCGTCGTCCACTCCGGCAGGTCGGTCAGGCCGGCGATCGCGGCCTCGAGCACCGGCTTCGCCTCGGGACCGAGGTTCTTGGCCGCGGCGTCGTCGTCCGGGGTGAAGGACTCCTCGTCGCGGAACAGGAACGCGAGCATCCGGGCCGCGTCGGAGAGCACCTGGCTGCGTTCCTGGACCAGTGGGGCGGCCTCGGCGAGCAGCTTCTCGTCGTCCGGCCCGATGGTGATCCCCTCGGCCTCGAGGTAGGGCACCACCCGCGCGGCGAAGTCGGCCGGCTCCAGCAGCCGCAGGTGCGCGGCGTTGATCGCCTCGGCCTTCTTGATGTCGAACCGGGCGGCGTTGCCGGAGACCCGGGAGACGTCGAAGGCCTCGACCATCTCGGCGAGGGTGAACACGTCGCGGTCCTCGGCGATCGACCAGCCGAGCAGGGCCAGGTAGTTGAGCAGGCCCTCGGGGACGAAGCCGCGCTCGCGGTAGTGGAACAGGTTCGACTGCGGGTCCCGCTTGGACAGCTTGCGGTTGCCCTCGCCGGTGACCAACGGCAGGTGCGCGTAGACGAAGGGCCCGTTGCCGATGCCGACCCGCTGCAACGCCTCGAGCAGCGCGATCTGCCGCGGCGTGGAGGACAGCAGGTCCTCGCCGCGCAGCACGTGCGTGATCTCCATCAGGGCGTCGTCGACCGGGTTGGTCAGCGGGTAGAGCGGGGTGCCGTCGCCGCGGGCCAGGACGAAGTCCGGCACCTGCCCGGCGCGGAAGGTGACCTCGCCGCGGACCAGGTCGGTGAAGGTGATGTCGCGGTCGGGCATCCTCAGCCGGTAGACCGGCGCGCGGCCCTCGGCGCGGAACGCGGCCTTCGCCTCGTCGGTGAGATCGCGGTCGGCGTTGTCGTAGCCGAGCTTGGGGTCGCGGCCCGCGGCGCGGTGCCGGGCCTCGATCTCCTCGCCGGAGGAGAAGGACTCGTAGACCTCACCGGCCTCGACCAGGCGTCGCAGGGCGTCGGCGTAGATCTCGCCGCGCTCGCTCTGCCGGTACGGGCCGTGCGGGCCGCCGGACTCGACGCCCTCGTCCCAGTCGAGCCCGAGCCAGCCCAGGGCGTCGAGGAGGGCGTCGTAGGACTCGGCGGAGTCCCGGCTCGCGTCGGTGTCCTCGATCCGGAACACCAGTTGGCCGCCGTGATGGCGGGCGTGCGCCCAGTTGAACAGGGCGGTGCGGATGAGACCGACGTGCGGGGTACCGGTCGGGGACGGGGAGAACCGCACCCGGACCTGGGCTGGAGTACTCATGGTGCCCGTCAGCGTATCGAGGCCGCCCGACCGGACGGTGCGCGACCGGCTCCCGATCCGTCAGGGTGGTCGCAGGCCGCGCGCATCGAGGCACCGGCCGTGACGAGGAGGTCATGCACCGTGCACCAGGTCACCGTCCTGTACCCCCAGCCCACCGACGCCGCCGCGTTCGACGCGTACTACGACGAGACGCACACACCGCTGGCGAAGAAGATGCCCGGCCTGCAGCGGCTCACGATCAGCCGGCCGCAGCCCGGGCCGGACGGCGCCGCGCCGCAGTATCACCTGGTCGCGACGCTGGAGTTCGCCGACGAGGCGGCCCTCGGCGCCGCGCTGGCCAGCGAGGAGGGCAAGGCCGCCGTCGCCGACGTCGAGAACTTCGCGACCGGCGGCATCATCATGCTGGCCGGCCCGTCGCAGAACCCCTGAGTACTCGGACGCGCCCCACCCACGTCGCACTCATGACGCTTCAGTCCGGCAATACCGGGCTAAAGCGTCATGAGTCGGAGATGGGGCGGGGTGCGGCGAGCGCCCGCGTCAGGGGGTGACCACCTCGCGGGAGGAGACCAGGGCGGCCAGGCGGTCGCCGATCGCGGAGGTGTTGCCCGTCGCCGAGTGGTCCCGGGTCGCCAGGTCGAACGCGACGGCGGCCTCGACCCGGCGGGCCGAGTCGACGTGACCGAGGTGGTCCAGCAGCAGCGCGACCGACAGCACGGCGGCCGTCGGGTCGGCGACGCCCTGGCCGGCGATGTCCGGCGCGGAGCCGTGCACCGGCTCGAACATCGACGGGTTGGTGCGGCTCGCGTCCAGGGCTGCGCTGGCCGCGAGGCCGATCCCGCCGGTCACCGCGGCGGCGAGGTCGGTGAGGATGTCGCCGAACAGGTTGTCGGTGACGATCACGTCGTACCGGCCCGGGTCGGTGACCATGTGGATCGTGGTGGAGTCGACGTGCTGGTAGGCCACCGACACCTCGGGGTACTCCAGCGACACCTCCTCCACGATCCGCGACCACAGCGCGCCCGCGTAGGTCAGCACGTTGGTCTTGTGCACCAGCGTCAGGTGCTTGCGCGGGCGGCGCTGGGCGCGCGCGAACGCGTCCCGCACGACCCGCTCGATGCCGAACGCGGTGTTCTGGCTGACCTCGGTCGCGATCTCGTGCGGGGTGTCCTTGCGGAGCAGGCCACCGGTGCCGACGTACGGCCCCTCGGTGCCCTCCCGCACGACCACCATGTCGATCTCCGGGTTACCGGACAGCGGCCCGCGCACACCCGGGTACAGCCGGGCCGGACGCAGGTTGATGTGGTGGTCGAGCTCGAACCTCAGACGCAGCAGCAGGCCGCGCTCCAGGATGCCGCTGGGCACCGAGGGGTCGCCGACGGCACCCAGCAGGATGGCGTCGTGCTGCTTGATCTCGGTCAGCACCGTCTCGGGAAGCAGCTCACCGGTGGAGTGCCAGCGGGCGGCGCCGAGGTCGTACTCCGTCGGCTCGACGTCCCGGGCGACCTCGTTGAGGACCTTCAGGGCCTCGGCGATCACTTCCGGGCCGATGCCGTCACCGGGGATGACCGCAAGGCGCATGACCTCGTCCTCTCGTCGTATTGCTGGCCGCACGCTACCGCCTGCCGACGCAGGGTCATCGTCTGGCCACCCGGTCGGGTGTGTACGGGAGAGTGAATCGTGTGCCCGGCGCGCCCGCGGAGCGCCTCCGGGCCACCGGTTCGTGGACGGCCCGTCCCCGGAAGGTCCAGCGTCAGCCGCGCGGGGTCCAGCGCCACCGGGCGGCCGCACCGAACGCCGCGACGGCCGTCCAGCCGAGCAGCAGCACCAGCCCGACCAGCACCGCGGGGACCCCGGCGACGTCCGGGGCCGGCCCGCTCCCGGCCCACGCGCGGAAGGCGAGGTCGGCGACCGGCACGCCGGGCACCAGCATCATCGCCCCGCGCAGCGCGTCCGGCGCGCCACCGGCCACGAGGACGTTCGCGGCGACGGCGGCGGCCAGCAGCAGCGGCGCGATGGTGAACTGGACGCCCTCGACGTTCCGGCTGACCGTCGCCGTCAGCGCCCCGGCGGCCACGCAGAACACCCCGCAGAGCGCGAGGGCCGCCACCAGCAGCGCCGGGTTCACCGGGAGCGGCGCCCCGAGCGCCAGGTAGACCCCGCACACCAGCAACGCCTGCGCGACGCCGGCGACCAGCAGCGGCGCGCCCGCCCCGGCGACGATCCCCGGCCCGGTCAGCTCGGTGGTCCGCAGCCGGGACAGCGCGCCCGACTCGCGGCGCAGGGTGAACACCGTCGCCGACGTCGTGTAGACCGAGATCAGCATCCCGACCAGGCCCGCGAGCCCGGCCAGCCGGCCCCAGCCCTCGGCCGTGTCCGGGCCCGCGACGAGCGCGAAGAACACCATCATCAGCGGGCCCGACAGCAACCCGAACAGCGTCGTGCGCCGGCGCAGCAGCAGGCGGGCCTCGACCGGGGCCAGCCGCCGCCAGCGGCCGCCCGTCGACTGCACCGTCCTCATCGGACCTCCCCCGCCCCGGCCACCGCGTGGAACACCTCGTCGAGCCCCGCCTCGGTAGCCCGCAGGCGGTGCAGCCGGGCCCCGGCGTCGATCGCCCAGCCGGTGAGCGCGTGCGTCGCGCGGGTCAGGTCCGCGGCCTCCAGCCGGAGCGCGGTGCGGCCCTGCGCGGCCGGCGCGGACGCCAGCCCGGGCAGGTCGGGCGGGACGACGCCGGGGTCGAGCTCCGCGGTGACCGCCGCCGGCCGGGTGGCGAGCACCTCGGCCAGCGTCCCGCCGACGGCGACCCGGCCGCCGTGCATGATCGCCAGCCGGTCGGCCAGCGCCTCGGCCTCCTCCAGGTGGTGGGTGGTGAGCACGACGGCCGTGCCGGCGTCGCGCAGGCCGCGCACGATCCCCCAGAGCACCGCCCGAGACTCCGGGTCGAGCCCGGTCGTCGGCTCGTCCATGATCACCAGGTCCGGCCCGCCCCAGGTCGCGCAGGCGATGTCCAGGCGTCGCCGTTCCCCGCCGGAGAGCCCGCTGACGGCCACGTCCCGGCGGTGCGCGAGGCCGACCCGGGCGAGGCAGTCCCGGACGTCGTCGGTGCGCGAGGACAGCGACGCCGTCAACCGGACGGTCTCGGCCACGGTGAGCTCGTCGAGGAACCCGGCCTGCTGGAGCACCGCCCCGGTCCGACGGCGGACCGCGGGCCCGGCGGTCACCGGGTCGACCCCGAACATCCGGACGGTGCCCGACGCCGGTCGCCGGAAGCCCTGCAGCAGCTCCAGCGTCGTGGTCTTCCCGGCGCCGTTGGTGCCCAGCAGGCCGAACACCTCCCCCGGGTGCACGGTCAGGTCGACGCCGTCCACCGCCGCGTGCCCGCCGTAGCGGAAACGCAGGTCCCGGATCTCGACGACCGGCGACGCGGGGGTGTCCCGCCCCCGCACCGGGACACCCCCGCGCCGCCGGTCGGCTCGTTCCGCACGCTCTCCCATGCCGCCGAGCCTCGTTGCTGTCGGACCCGGTCAGTAGGGTCGGAACCGCACGCAACGGCATGGTTTCGGCGGGAGCGCGGGATGACGTCTGTCACGGGTCCGGTGGGCGGGTTCGGCCTCGTCCGCGGCTACCTGCGCTCGGGGCTGGTGTTCACCGCGCTGGTGTTCTGCGGGATGCCGACCCTGATGCTGCTCGACGGCCGGTGGCCGCACCCGGTGGTGCACCCGCTGTCGCTGCTGCTGTCCGGTGTCGCGGTGGCGGTGTTCGCCGGGCACACCGTGCTGGTCCGCCCGGCGGGGACGGCGGCGGGCCGGTCAGGGCAGGGGGTGGCGGCCGGCCTGCTCGTGCTCTCGGTCGCCGCGTTCGTGCTGACGCTCCGGACGGTCACGGCGGCGGCCGCGTCGGTGATCTGGCTGCTGCTGGTCGGCCAGGCGCTGTCGGTGCTGCTCGCCGCGCGCGGCTGGCGGCGCCGCGAGGTGGCCGGCGCGTCGGTGCTGGTGGTGGCGCTGATCGTCGCTTCCGTGGCCGGCGGGGTCCCGTTCCCGGTGGTCACCTGGATGCAGCCGCTGCTGCTGCTCCTGCTGCTGGCCGGGCCGGCCGCCGCCGACCTCGCGTCGGTCGGCATGATCCGCGTGATGGACCGGCTCGAGCAGGCCCGCCGCGACGCCGACGAGCTCGCGACCACCCGGGAGCGGGTGCGGATCGCGGCCGAGCTGCACGACGTCCAGGGCCACTCGCTGCACGCCATCGCGTTGCACGCCGAGCTGACCGAGCGCCTGGTCGGCACCGACCCGCAGACCGCGGCGACGCACGCGCGGACCGTGCGGACCCTGGCCGCGGACGCGCTCGCCGAGACCCGCGCGCTGGTCCGCGGCTACCGCGACGCCGACCTGTCCGGCGAGCTGCGCAACGCCGCCGGCCTGCTGCGCGCCGCGGGGGCCGACGCCGAGGTGACCGGGGACCCGTCGGCGGTGCCCGCGGTGCACGCGGTGCTGCTCGGGCCGATCGTGCGCGAGGCCGCGACGAACGTGTTGCGGCACAGCGATCCCGCCCGGGTGCGGTTCACCGTCCGGCGGGCCGGGGACCGCACCGAGCTCGAGGTGTACAACGACGGCGTCGGGGACGACGCCGCGGCCTCCGATCCGCACAGCGGGACCGGGCTCACCGGTGTGCGGGACCGGGTCGGCAAGCGCGGCGGCAGGGTCGAAGCCGGTCCGGACGGGACCGGCGGATTCCGGCTGCGGGTCGTCCTGCTGAGCGGTGCCGACGAGCTCGCCCCCGATGCCACGGAGGTACGCGCGTGACCGCCCCGATCCGGCTGCTGGTCGCCGACGACGAGGAGATGACCCGCACCGCGCTCGTCGCGCTGCTCGGGCTGGAGGACGACATCACGGTCGTCGCCGAGTGCGCGGACGGTGGCAGCGCCGTCGACGCCGCGCTGCGGGAACGGCCGGACGTCGCGCTGCTCGACCTGGAGATGCCGCTGCTCGACGGCGTCGAGGTCTGCGAGAAACTCGCCGGCTCGCCGACCCGGACGATCGTCGTGACCCGGCACGCCCGCCCCGGGGTGCTGCGCCGCGCGCTGGCCGCGGGCGCCGCCGGGTTCCTGCCGAAGTCGACGCCGGCCCAGGAGGTCGCCGACGTCGTGCGCCGGGTGCACGCGGGCAAGCGGTTCGTCGACCCGGACATCGCCGCGATGGCGCTGACCGAGGCGGACTGCCCGCTGACGGCCCGCGAGCTGGACGTCCTGCGCGCCGCCCGGTCCGGCGGCACCGTCGCCGACATCGCGGGCGAGCTGCACCTGGCGCAGGGCACCGTGCGCAACTACCTGTCGTCGGCGATGACCACGTTGGACGCCCGGACCCGGCACGAGGCGGCGCGGAGGGCCTGGGAAGAAGGCTGGATCTGACCACGTTGACGTGAGCGTGCCCACACCCTCGCAGCCGCTCGAACGGCTCGGCTTCCTGACCATCGGCTCGTTCGACGGCGCCGACCCCGGACCCGGCCACGAGACGACGCTCGGTGTGATCGAGCTCGGCGAGCGGCTCGGGTTCGACAGCGCGTACGTCCGGCACCGGCACCTGCAGTTCGGGATCTCCTCGCCGGTCGCGGTGCTGGCCGCGGCGACCCAGCGGACGTCACGGATCGAGCTCGGCACCGCGGTGATCCCGCTGGGCTGGGAGAACCCGCTGCGCCTCGCCGAGGACCTGGCGACGGTCGACGTGCTCTCCGGCGGCCGGCTGAACCCCGGTCTGTCGATCGGTCCGCCGATGCAGTGGGAGCACGTGCGCGACGCGCTGTACCCGGACACCGCCGACGTCGAGGACTTCGGCCGCGAGCGGGTCTCCCGCCTGCTGCGGCTCGTCCGCGGGGAGCCCGCCAGCACGTTCTCCGGGAAGGTCGGGCTCGAGATGTTCTCCGACCGGGTGCAGCCGCACTCCCCCGGGCTGATCGACCGGATGTGGCTCGGCGCCGGCAGCGAGGGCTCCGCGGTGTGGGCGGCCGAGCACGGGCTGAACCTGCTGACCAGCAACGTGGTGCGCGGCGGCGGCGAGACCGACTTCGCGGCCGTCCAGCAACGGCAGATCCGCGCGTACAAGGACGCGCACCCGGCGGGGCGGGTGTCGCAGGGGCTCGTCGTCGTCCCCACCGACTCGGCGAGCAGCGCGCAGCGCGAGCGCTACGCCGCCTACGCCCGCGAGCGCGACGTCCGGGTCGGTGTCCCGCAGGGGCCGGCCGGGGTGCTGTACGCGAAGGACCTGGTCGGGACCTCCGACGAGATCGCCGAGGGGCTCTACGCGCACGCGGCGTTCCGGGAGGTCGGCGAGGCGGTGTTCGCGCTGCCGTTCGGCTTCCCGGAGGAGGACTACCTGCAGATCCTCACCGACATCGCGACCACGCTGGGGCCCGCGCTGGGCTGGACGCCGCGCGGTTGAGCCCTGTCCCGGCCGCGTGGCCCGCTACCGGACCGCGGATCCACAGGCCGCGCGGCCGGGCCGGTCCAGCGCGCGCCGGGCACGGAGCCGGCCCGGGATCTCGATCAGGGCCGCGAGCACGAGCACGACGACGACGATGCCCGGCCCGACCGTCATCCCGGCCGACGGCGGCCCGGTCACGGTCGACTCCACGGACACCACGCCGGGCAGGGTCATCGAGATGCCGGTGACGAACGCGATGCCGAACATGACCATGAGCGCGACCGCGACACCCGTGGCGGACAACGCCACCGTCCGTACCAGCCCCATCGCGTATCCCCCCGATCGCCTGGGCGAGCCGACACGATCCCACACCGGCGACACCGCCGCATCACCCGGAATACCGATCCGCAACGGTCGTCCGGACCGTCCCGTACCGGCCGTTCCCGCACCCCGGCGCGGTTCCCGCACCGACCGCGGTCGGTGCGACACGACCGCTCGGGGTGCGACGCCGGGCACGGGGTGCGGCGACGAGGGCCGGATCAGTCGTCGAACGAGATCAGGCGGATGGTCCGGGCGCCGACCGAGGCGCCGATCGGCTCCAGCACCGCCGGGTCGATGTGCCGGTCCACCCGCAGCAGCATGATCGCGTCGGCGCCGTCGGTGGTCTGCGAGATCTGCGCGGCCTCGATGTTCACCGCGGCTTCGCCGAGCAGCGACCCGACGCGGCCCATCACACCCGGCCGGTCGGTGTACTCCAGCACGACGACCTCGCCCTCGGCCCGCAGGTCGAAGTGCCGCCCGTTGATCTCCACGAGCTTCGGCACCTCGGCCCGGCCGGTGAGGGTGCCCGACACGGTGACCGACTCGCCGTCGGGCATCGCGCCGCGCAGCTGCACGACGCTGCGGTGGTTGGCGCTCTCCGGCGCGGTCGTGAGCTCGACCGACACTCCGCGCTCCTCGGCGAGCTGCGGCACGTTCACGAACGTCACCTGGTCCTCGACGACGTGCGTGAACACCCCGCGCAGCGCGGCCAGCGACAGCACCGAGACGTCCTCGCCGGCGAGCTCACCGGCGACGTCGACGGTGATCGTGCTCGGCGTCCGCCCGGCGACGGCGTGCAGCGTGGTGCCGAGCTTCTGCACCAGCGGCAGCCACGGCCGGACCTCCTCGCCGACCGCGCCGTGGATCTGCACGTTCACCGCGTCCGGCACGAACTCGCCGGCCAGCGCGAGCTGCACCGAGCGCGCGACGTCGGTGCCCGCCCGGTCCTGCGCCTCGGCCGTGGAGGCCCCCAGGTGCGGGGTGACGACGATGTTCTCCAGCTCGAACAGCGGGCTGGAGGTGGTCGGCTCGGTGATGTAGACGTCGACGCCGGCCCCGCCGACGTGGCCCGAGCGGACCGCCTCGGCCAGCGCGTCCTCGTCGATCAGCCCGCCGCGGGCGGCGTTCACGATCAGCACGCCCGGCTTGGTGATCGCCAGCTGGTCCTTGCCGATCAGCCCGAGGGTCTCCGGCGTCTTCGGCAGGTGGATCGAGATCATGTCCGCGACGCGGAGCAGGTCGTCGAGCTCCAGCAGCTCGATGCCCAGCTGCGCGGCCCGCGACGGCGCGATGTACGGGTCGTAGGCGACCAGCTTCACGCCGAACGCGGCGAGCCGCTGGGCCACCAGCTGGCCGATCTTGCCCAGCCCGACGATGCCGACGGTCTTGCCGTTGAGCTCCACCCCGCCGTAGGACGAGCGCTTCCACTGCCCCGCGCGCAGCGAGGCGTCGGCGGCGGGGACGTGCCGGGCGACGGCCAGCAGCAGCGCGACCGCGTGCTCGGCCGCGGAGACGATGTTCGACGTCGGCGCGTTGACGACCATGACGCCGCGGGCGGTGGCCGCCGGGACGTCGACGTTGTCCAGGCCGACACCGGCCCGCGCGACGACCTTGAGCCGGCCGGCGACGCCGAGCGCCTCGGCGTCGACCTGGGTGGCGGAACGGACGAGCAGGGCGTCGGCGTCCGGGATCGCCTTCAGCAGGGCCGGGCGGTCGGTGCCGTCGACGTGGCGGATCTCGACGCCGGAACCGAGCAGCTCCACGGCCGAGGGCGCGAGCTTCTCGGCGAGAAGGACGACGGGACGGGTGTGTCGAGTGGCGGCGGTGCTCACGGTCTGAAGGTGCTCCCCGGTCGGGTCGTGCGGTCGGCGGCCGGGACCCATCCTAAGGCGGGAACGGCCCCTCGGGCGCTGCGACGCGACCGGGCCGCTCCCTCCACCGGGACCGCGTCACGCGGGAACGCGGTCCCGCGAGAGGTCGAGCGCGATGTCGACGATCATGTCCTCCTGGCCGCCGACCAGCCCGCGCCGGCCGACCTCGACGAGGACGTCGCGCGTGTCGAGCCCGTACTCGGCCGCGGCCCGCTCGGCGTGCCGCAGGAAGCTGGAGTAGACGCCCGCGTAGCCCAGGGTCAGGGTTTCCCGGTCCACCCGGACGGCCCTGTCCTGCAGCGGCCGGACGAGATCGTCGGCGGCGTCCTGCAGGGCGAACAGGTCGCAGCCGTGCGTCCAGCCGTGCAGGTCGGCCACGGCGACGAACGCCTCGATCGGGCAGTTCCCGGCACCGGCGCCGTGTCCGGCCAGCGACGCGTCCACCCGGGTGACGCCCTCCTCGACGGCGATCACGGAGTTGGCCACCGACAGCGAGAGGTTCTCGTGCGCGTGGATGCCGAGCTGGGTCGCCGGGTCGAGGACGTCGCGGTAGGCGCGGATCCGGTCGCGGACGCCCGACATCGTCAGCCGGCCGCCGGAGTCGGTGACGTAGACGCAGTGCGCCCCGGCCTCCTCCATGATCTTCGCCTGGGTCGCGAGATCGGCCGCGGGCGCCATGTGCGACATCATCAGGAACCCGGAGACGTCCATCCCGAGCTCGCGGGCCGTGCCGATGTGCTGGATCGCGATGTCGGCCTCGGTGGCGTGGGTGGCCACCCGGACCGAGCGGACGCCCAGGTCGTAGGCCGTGCGGAGATCGTGCAGCGTGCCGATGCCGGGCAGCAGCAGGGTGGTCAGGACCGCCCGGTCGACGGCCTCGGCCGCGGCGGTGATCCACTCCCGGTCGGTGTTGCTGCCGGGCCCGTAGGTGAGGCTCGCGCCGGCCAGACCGTCGCCGTGCGAGACCTCGATGGCGTCGACGCCGGCGGCGTCGAGCGCGGCGGCGATCCGGCCGACGTCGGCGGGGTCCATCCGGTGCCGGACGGCGTGCATGCCGTCCCGCAGGGTCACGTCCTGGATGTAGAGCTGCGTCATCGCGCGGCCTCCGCGGGCTCGGTGGTGCGGGCGGCGAGCTGCTCGGCGGTGCGCAGGGCGGCCGAGGTCATGATGTCGAGGTTCCCGGCGTAGGCGGGCAGGTAGTGCGCCGCGCCCTCGACCTCGAGGAACACCTGCACCTTCCACATCGGACGCGGGGTTCCGGCACGGACGAGGGTGTCCAGGGGTTCGTCGGGCGGCACCGGGGTGATCTGTACCTGCTGCTTGAGCCGGTAGCCGGGCACGTACCGCGCGACCGCGTCGACCATCTCCTCGACCGAGGCGCGGATCGCGCCGGGATCGGCGTCACCGGCCAGGCACAGCACCGTGTCCCGCATGATCATCGGCGGCTCGGCCGGGTTCAGCACGATGATCGCCTTGCCCCGCTCGGCGCCGCCGACCTGCTCGATCGCGGCCGAGGTGGTCTCGGTGAACTCGTCGATGTTGGCCCGGGTGCCGGGACCGGCCGACCGCGACGAGATCGAGGCGACGATCTCGCCGTAGCGGACCGGCGCGACCTTCGCGACCGCGGCGACGATCGGGATCGTCGCCTGGCCGCCGCAGGTCACCATGTTGACGTTCCGGGCGCCGGCGTGGTCGTCGAGGTTCACCGCCGGGACGACGAACGGGCCGATCGCGGCCGGGGTGAGGTCCACCAGGATCTTGCCGTACGGGGCCAGCTTCTCCGCGTTCGCGACGTGCGCCCGCGCCGACGTCGCGTCGAACACGACCCCGATCTCGTCGAAGTTCTCCAGCGCGATCAGGCCGTCGACGCCGTCGGCGGTCGCCGGGACGCCGAGGCGCCGCGCGCGGGCGAGCCCGTCGGACTCCGGGTCGATGCCGACCATCGCGCCCATCGTGAGGGTCTCCGAGAGCCGGATGACTTTGATCATCAGGTCCGAGCCGATGTTGCCGGAGCCGATGATCGCGACCGGGGTGCTCACGCGGCACCTCCGGTGAAGCGCGCGCGGACCTCGCCGAGGCCGGTCAGCGTGGCGGTGAAGGAGTCGCCGGGCGCGACCGGGACCATCGGGCCCAGGGCCCCGGAGAGGATCACCTCACCGGCGCGCAGCGGGGCACCGAACTCGCGCGCCGTGCGGGCGAGCCAGACCAGCGCGGAGATCGGGTCGCCGAGGCAGGCGGCGCCGTTCCCACTGCTCAGGACCTCTCCCCCGGCGCCGGTCAGGGTCATCTCGACGGTCCGCAGGTCGGTGCCGGAGAGCTCGCGGCGGTCGTCGCCGAGCACGTAGAGGCCGCTCGAGGCGTTGTCGGCGACGGTGTCGACGATCGTGATGTCCCACCCGGCGACGCGGCTGTCGACGATCTCGAAGGCCGGGATCACCTGCGCGACGGCCGCGCGGGCGGTTCCGGAGCCGATGTCGCCGGTATCCAGGTCCGTGCCGAGGACGAACGCGATCTCGGCCTCGATCCGCGGCTGGAGCAGGCGTCCGATGTCGATCGGGGTGTCCTGCCCGCAGGCCATGTCGGCGTAGAGCACCCCGAAGTCGGGCTGGTCCACACCCAGTTGGGCCTGCACGGCCGGTGAGGTGAGGCCGATCTTGCGGCCGCTGGTCGTTCGCCCGGCGTCGAGGTGCGCGCGGGTGATCACCGACTGCACGGCGTAGCCGGTCGCGACCGAGACATCGGACAGCCCGGTGCGCACCGGTGCGCACGGAACTCCGGTTCGGGCGGCGTCGAGCAGCTGCTCCGCCGCCGTCCGCACCGCATCGGTGGTGGAAGTGGTCATGGGTCGACCGTGCCCCATCCGGTGCGCGACCATGGCACCGTGCGTTCCACTGTACGAAACGGCCCGTCGATGCTGGGCCGGTCGCTGGGGCTGCTCTCGGCGTTCCGGGCCGGTGAGCCCGAGGTGTCGCTGGCCGAGCTGTCCCGGCGCAGCGGCGTCGCCAAGCCGACCGCGCTGCGGCTGCTCGCCGAACTCGCGCAGTGGTCGATGGTCGAGCGGACGGAGCGCGGGTACCGGCTGGGCCTGCGGCTGTTCGAGCTCGGCCAGACCGTGCCCCGGCAGCGGGACCTGCAGGAGTCCGCGACGCCGTTCCTCGCCGACCTGCACGAGGCGACCGGCGAGACCGTCCACCTGGCCGTCGCGGACGGCGCGGACGTCGTCTACCTGCAGAAACTGGCCGTCGCGGGAGGTCCGAAGATCCCGTCGCTGCTCGGTGGACGGATGCCGGCGCACGCCACCGGCGTCGGCAAGGTGCTGCTGGCGTTCGGGCCGCCGGAGCTGCTGGAGGCGGTGCTCGAGCGTGGGCTCACCCGCCGGGCGCCGCGGACGATCTCCGGCCCGGGGATCCTGCGCGCCCGGCTCGCGGAGATCCGCGGGGCCGGATGGGCGCACGAGCACGAGGAGTCCGGACCGGGGATCGCGTGTGTCGCGGCGCCGGTGCTCGGACCGGACGGCGTCGCGGTGGCCGCGATCTCGATCACGGGATGGTCGAACCGGCTGGTGGCTGCCCGGGTCGTGCCCGCCGTCCGGACCGCGGCGCTCGGGCTGTCGCGGACGATCGGGCACACGGGCCCCGCAGGCTGAGCGACGATCGGCCTCCCGGCGGGCACCCCCTGAACGCGCGGAACCCCCGCCCGTTGGTGTCGAGCGGGGGTTCCACGATGCCTGCCCCGAGTGGGTGCGCCCGGCGGTCAGGCACGCGGACCACGCGGGTCCGCGACGATCTCATTGTGCCGGAGCGCTCCGGCAGACGATCACTTGGCCTTCTCGCCGACCCAGCTCATCAGGCCGCGCAGCTTCTCGCCGACGACCTCGATCGGGTGCTCCTGGCCCTGCTGCTGGAGCTTGGTGAAGTTCGGACGACCCTGCTCGTCCTCGGTCACCCACTCCTGCGCGAAGCGCCCGTCCTGGATCTCGGCCAGGATCTGCTTCATGTTCTCCTTGGTCTCCGGGGTGATCACCCGCGGGCCGCGGGTGAGGTCGCCGTACTCGGCGGTGTCGGAGATGGAGAAGCGCTCGTTGGCGATGCCGCCCTCGTACATGAGGTCGACGATCAGCTTGAGCTCGTGCAGGCACTCGAAGTACGCGACCTCGGGGGCGTAGCCGGCCTCGGTGAGCACCTCGAAACCGGTCTGCACCAGCGCCGCGGCACCGCCGCAGAGGACGGCCTGCTCACCGAACAGGTCGGTCTCGGTCTCCTCCTTGAAGGTGGTCTCGATGACGCCCGCGCGGGCGCCGCCGATCCCGGCCGCGTAGGAGAGCGCGAGCTCCTTGGCGTTGCCCGAGGCGTCCTGCTCGACCGCGATCAGGGCCGGCACGCCCTTGCCGTCGACGAACTGGCGGCGCACCAGGTGGCCCGGCCCCTTCGGCGCGACCATCGCCACGTCGACGTCGGCCGGGGGCTTGATCAGGTCGTACCGGATGTTGAAGCCGTGCCCGAAGAACAGCGCGTCACCGGACTTGAGGTTCGGCGCGATGTCCTCGGCGTAGATGAAGCGCTGCTTGGTGTCCGGCGCCAGGACCATGATCAGGTCGGCCCAGGCGGAGACCTCGGCCGGCGTGCCGACCTCGAGGCCCTCGTCGGCGGCCTTCTGCCGGGACTTCGAGCCCTCCGGCAGACCGATCTTCACCTCGACCCCGGAGTCGCGCAGGGACAGCGAGTGCGCGTGCCCCTGGGAGCCGTAGCCGATCACCGCGACCTTGCGGCCCTGGATGATCGACAGGTCGGCGTCGGCGTCGTAGTAGATGTTGACACTCATGGCTTCGCGGAAGTTCCTCTCGGGTTCGACGTGCGGGGTCTGTCTAGCGGACTGCGGCCGCGGTGATGGAGCGGGGGCCGCGCCCGACCGCGACCATCCCCGACTTGACCATCTCGCGGATCCCGTAGGGCTCCAGCATCCGCAACAGCGCGTTGAGCTTGTCGTCGGTGCCGGTGGCCTCGACCGTGACGGCCTCCGGGGAGACGTCCACGACCTTGGCCCGGAACAGCTGCACGGTCTCCAGGACCTGGCTGCGCACGGTGGCGTCGGCCCGGACCTTGACCAGCAGCAGTTCCCGCTGCACCGAGGACTCCGGCTCCAGCTCCACGATCTTGATGACGTGGATCAGCTTGTTCAGCTGCTTGGTGACCTGCTCCATCGGGAGCTCGTCGACCTCGACGACGATCGTCATCCGGGACACGTCCGGGTGCTCGGTCGGCCCGACCGCCAGCGAGTTGATGTTGAACCCACGGCGGGAGAACAGCCCGGACACCCGGGCCAGGACGCCGGGCTTGTCCTCGACGAGGACGGACAGCGTGTGCAGCTCGCTCACTGGTCGGACTCCAGGGCCTTCTCGGTCATCTCGCCGACGTCGTCCACCGACGCAGCCAGCTCGTCGTTGTCGAACTCGGGCCGGATGTCGCGGGCCACCTTGATCTCGTCGTTGCCCATCCCGGCGGCCACCATCGGCCAGACCTGGGCGTCGGCACCGACCACGAACTCGACGACGACCGGCCGGTCGTCGATCTCCATCGCCTGGTGGATGACCCGGTCGACGTCCTCGGCGGACTCGCAGCGGATCCCGACGCACCCCATCGCCTCGGCCAGCATCGGGAAGTCCGGGATGCGCAGCTTGTGGGTGTTGAGGTCGGTGTTGGAGTACCGCTCGCCGTAGAACAGGTTCTGCCACTGGCGGACCATGCCCAGGTTGCCGTTGTTGATCACGGCGACCTTGATCGGGATGCCCTCGATGGCGCAGGTGGCGAGCTCCTGGTTGGTCATCTGGAAGCAGCCGTCGCCGTCGATGCACCAGACGACCGTGTCCGGCTCGCCGACCTTGGCGCCCATCGCGGCCGGCACCGCGTAGCCCATCGTGCCCAGGCCGCCGGAGTTCAGCCAGGTCCGCGGCTTCTCGTACCTGACGAACTGCGCCGCCCACATCTGGTGCTGCCCGACGCCGGCGGCGTAGATCGCGTCCGGTCCGGCGATCGCGCCGATCCGGGAGATCACGTACTCCGGCGACAGCGAGCCGTCGGCCGGCTCGGTCCAGCCCAGCGGGTACCGGTCGCGCAGCCCGCCGACCTGGCGCCACCAGCCCGACAGGTCGGGTTCGCCGTGCTCGGCGCGGTCGGCCCGGACCGTCTCGATCAGCTCGGTGAGCACCTCGCGGCAGTCCCCGACGATCGGGACGTCGGCCCGGCGGTTCTTCGAGATCTCCGCCGGGTCGATGTCGGCGTGCACGACCTTCGCGCCGGGCGCGAAGCTGTCCAGCTTGCCGGTGACCCGGTCGTCGAACCGGGATCCGAGAGCGACGAGCAGGTCGGACCGCTGCATCGCCGCGACCGCGGCGACGGTGCCGTGCATGCCGGGCATCCCGAGGTGCTGCGGGTGGCTGTCCGGGAAGACACCGCGCGCCATCAGGGTGGTGACCACCGGCGCGCCGGTCAGCTCGGCCAGCTCCTTGAGCTCCGCGGCCGCCTCGGCCTTGAGCACACCGCCCCCGACGTAGAGCACCGGCTTGCGGGACTCGCGGATCAGCCGGGCTGCCTCGCGGATCTGCTTGCCGTGCGGCCGGGTCGTCGGCCGGTAGCCGGGCAGCTGCAGCTCCGGGGGCCAGGAGAACGTGGTCTGCTCCTGCAGCACGTCCTTCGGGATGTCCACCAGGACCGGGCCGGGCCGGCCGGTGGACGCCAGGTGGAAGGCCTCGGCGATCGCCCGCGGGATCTCCGCCGGGTCGGTCACCAGCATGTTGTGCTTGGTCACCGGCAGGGTGATGCCGGTGATGTCGGCTTCCTGGAAGGCGTCGGTGCCGATCAGCGGCCGGGTCTGCTGACCCGTGATGGCCACCAGCGGGACCGAGTCCATGTGCGCGTCGGCGATCGGGGTGACCAGGTTGGTCGCGCCCGGCCCGGACGTCGCCATGCAGACCCCGACCTTGCCGGTGGCCTGCGCGTAGCCGGTCGCGGCGTGTCCGGCACCCTGCTCGTGCCGGACGAGGATGTGCCGGACCCGCGTCGAGTCCAGCAGCGGGTCGTAGGCCGGCAGGATCGTGCCGCCGGGGAGCCCGAAGACGACCTCGCAGCCGATCTCCTCGAGCGAGCGCACGAGGGACTGGGCGCCGGTCGCGGGCTCGTCGACGATCCGCGGACCGGGGACTCCTGCGTCGGTGCGGGTGGCTGCCGGGGAGTCCGCGCGGCTCGTCGGAACCGACGCGGAGCGACCGGGGGGCGGACCCGGCTTGGGGCCGGTCGACCCGGAACGGGAGGGGGCGGTGGTCATCTGGGCTCTGCCTCGCTGGAGATCGGTCGATCAGATGCGGAACCGTGCTGGCTGTGTCGAAACACAAAAAAGCCCTCGCCGCCCGGTGCTCCGGGCGCTGCGAGGGTGAGCGCGTCGTCGTTCGAGTGCGTTCGACTCAGGCGACGACGCGCCCGGGAAGTACGAGAATTCGAACGGCGAACATGGCAGCGACGCTAGCACGGTCGGCGCGTACGACGTCAATCGACCCTCCCCGTCCGTGGCGGGCACACTCCCCGCCCGGTGTCACACTGGAGCACGTGAGCAGCACCGACGACCGCGAGACCGCCGCTCCGGCACCCGACCCCTCGGAGTCCCCCGTGCCCACCCCCGTGCCGGATCTCGGCTCGACGCCGGTGGTGCGGGACGAGGGCCGCAAGGTCCGCGACGGGAACCGCCGCCTGGTGTTCAAGCACTCCCGGCTGACCATCTTCGCCGCGCTCGTCGCGACCGTCGGCGCGACACCGCTGATCTTCAGTCTGCCGTGGTTCTGGCTGATCCTCGTCGTGCCGGTCGCGGTCATCGCGTTCGTCCTGCGGGTCCGGACGACGGTGGACCCGGACACCGTGGCCGTCCGGTCCGCGACCGGGTCACGGAGCCTGGCGTGGAACGACGTCCAGGGGCTCAAGCTGGGCAAGCGGTCCTCGGTGAGCGCGGTGCTGGCCGACGACAGCGAGGTGGCGCTGCCCGCCGTGCACGTCCGGGACCTCCCCGCACTCGCCGCCGCGAGCGGCGGCCGCTTCGCCGACCCCGTCGCCGACGCCGGCTGACCTCCGGCCCGGCGCCTCGTGCGCCGTCGGCCCCGGTGTTCCGCGTCCGGGCGCCGCCGCACAGGCTGTCGTCGCGCCGCACACGCCGTGACCTGTGCGGCGCGGCCGGAACCTGTGCGGCACGGAGGCGTGCGCGGCGTCGGGCCGTGCACGGGGAACGGCGGTGGAGCGCGTACGGTTGGTGTCGATCAGCACGCGCGTGCGCGGGGCGCGACCCACCCCGCCGTCGTCGGTGTGCCGAACCCGCCCGGCGCGCGCGCCCACCACCTCCGCGACGCCCCGCCCGGCCGCACGCCTGTCCGAGGACTCGACCCGGTTGGAGAGCCGCACCATGCCCGCCCTGCGTTCCCGCGTCACCACCCACGGCCGCAACGCCGCCGGAGCGCGCTCGCTCTGGCGCGCCACCGGCATGGGCGACGACGACTTCGGCAAGCCGATCGTCGCGATCGCCAACTCCTACACCCAGTTCGTGCCCGGGCACGTGCACCTCAAGGACATGGGCGACCTCGTCGCGGGTGCGGTGAAGGAGTCCGGCGGGATCGCGCGGGAGTTCAACACGATCGCCGTCGACGACGGCATCGCCATGGGCCACGGCGGGATGCTCTACTCGCTGCCCTCGCGCGAGATCATCGCCGACGCCGTCGAGTACATGGTCAACGGGCACGCCGCCGACGCGCTGGTCTGCATCTCCAACTGCGACAAGATCACGCCCGGCATGCTGAACGCCGCGATGCGGCTGAACATCCCGACCGTCTTCGTCTCCGGCGGGCCGATGGAGGCCGGCAAGGCGGTCGTCGTCGGCGGGGTCGCGCAGGCGCCCACCGACCTGATCACCGCGATCGCCGCGTCCGCGTCGTCCGAGGTGGACGACGAGGGTCTGTCCGAGGTGGAGCGTTCGGCCTGCCCGACCTGCGGGTCCTGCTCGGGCATGTTCACCGCGAACTCGATGAACTGCCTGACCGAGGCGCTCGGGCTCTCGCTGCCGGGCAACGGCTCCACGCTGGCGACGCACGCCGCGCGCCGCGAGCTGTTCCTGAACGCCGGGCGCACCGTCATGGACCTGGCCACCCGCTGGTACCGCGACGACGACGCGTCGGCCCTGCCGCGCAACATCGCGACCCGCGAGGCGTTCGAGAACGCGATGGCCCTCGACGTCGCCATGGGCGGCTCGACCAACACCGTGCTGCACATCCTCGCCGCCGCGCAGGAGGGCGAGGTCGACTTCACCCTCGCCGACATCGACGCGATCTCGCGCCGGGTGCCGTGCCTGTCCAAGGTGGCGCCGAACTCGGACTACCACATGGAGGACGTCCACCGGGCCGGCGGAATCCCCGCGCTGCTGGGCGAGCTCTGGCGGGCCGGGCTGCTGAACGAGCGCGTGCACACCGCGCACTCGCCGACGCTGGCGCAGTGGCTGACCGAGTGGGACATCCGCTCCGGGTCGCCCTCGGAGACCGCGGTCGAGCTCTACCACGCCGCGCCCGGCGGGGTCCGGACCACGCAGGCGTTCTCCACCGAGAACCGCTGGTCGTCGCTGGACACCGACGCCGCCGGTGGCTGCATCCGCGACCTCGAGCACGCCTACTCCGCCGACGGTGGCCTGGCCGTGCTGCGCGGCAACCTCGCCCTCGACGGCGCAGTGATCAAGACCGCGGGCATCCCGGAGGACATCTGGGAGTTCGAGGGCCCGGCCGTCGTCCTGGAGAGCCAGGAGGACGCGGTCTCCGCGATCCTCAAGAAGGAGATCAAGCCCGGCGACGTCCTGGTCATCCGCTACGAGGGCCCCTCCGGCGGACCGGGGATGCAGGAGATGCTGCACCCGACCGCGTTCCTCAAGGGCGCCGGGCTCGGCAAGACCTGCGCGCTGATCACCGACGGCCGGTTCTCCGGCGGGTCCTCGGGCATCTCGGTCGGGCACATCTCCCCCGAGGCCGCCGCGGGCGGCGTGATCGGGCTGGTGGAGACCGGTGACCGGGTGCGGCTCGACGTCCGGGCCCGCTCGCTGGAGCTGCTGGTCGACGCCGAGGTGCTCGCCGAGCGCCGCGCCAAGATGGAGGCCAGCGAGCGGCCCTGGCAGCCGGTCGACCGGCAGCGCACCGTGTCGAAGGCCCTGCGCGCCTACGCGCACCTCGCGACGAGCGCCGACACCGGCGCCGTCCGCCGCATTCCCTGATCTGCTCCCTCGCCCCACCCCCTTCCTTCCACCCTCCCACTCATGACGCTTTAGTTCGGCCATGCCGAACTAAAGCGTCATGAGTCGGGCCCGGAGGGGCCGCGGAGGAGCCCCGGAGGGGCCGCGGCGGGGATAGCGTGGGGCATATGGCTATCGGGATGCGGCAGCTGGGGGATCTCACCGTCTCCGCGCAGGGGCTCGGGTGCATGGGCATGTCCCAGAGCTACGGCTCCGGCGACGAGGCCGAATCGATCGCGACGATCCACCGGGCACTCGACCTCGGCGTCACGCTGCTGGACACGGCGAACGTCTACGGCGCGGGTGCCAACGAGGAGCTCGTCGGCCGGGCGATCGCCGACCGCCGCGACCGGGTGGTGCTCGCGACGAAGTTCGGGATCGTCCGCGACGCCGACGGCAACCAGTCCGCGCAGGGCGACCCCACCTATGTACGGACGTGTGTCGAGGAGTCGCTGCGCCGGCTCGGCGTCGAGCACATCGACCTCTACTACCAGCACCGGGTCGACCCGGACACGCCGATCGAGGAGACCGTCGGTGCGCTCGTCGAGCTGATCGACTCGGGGAAGATCCGGTACTACGGGCTCTCCGAGTGCGGAGCCGAGACGGTGCGGCGCGCGCACGCCGTGCACCCGCCGGCCGCGGTGCAGTCGGAGTGGTCGCTGTGGACCCGCGGCATCGAGGACTCGGTGGCGCCGACCTGCGCCGAGCTCGGGGTCGGCGTCGTGCCGTTCTCCCCGCTCGGCCGCGGCTTCCTGACCGGTGCGATCACCTCGACCGGCCAGTTCGGCGAGGGCGACATGCGCCGCGGGCTGCCCCGGTTCTCCGACGACAACCTGGCCGCGAACCTCGCCATCGTCGACGCTCTGCGCGCGATCGCCGAGCGGCGCGGCGACGGCGTCACGCCCGGGCAGCTCGCGCTGGCCTGGGTGCAGGGCCGCGGGGAGCACGTCGTCCCGATCCCGGGGACGAAGCGGCGCAGCTACCTGGAGCAGAACGTGGCCGCCGCGGAGCTGGCGCTGTCCGATGCAGAGCTCGCCGAGATCGAGGCCGCCGCGCCGGCGGGCGCGGTCGCGGGTGATCGCTACCCGGCCCATCTGCAACGCAACGTGGGCCGCTGACCCTCGGGCTCACGCGCCGAAGGACACGGCAGCGCGGTTCCGGGCGCCCGCCACGGCGGCGGCGTCCCCCTCGACGACCCGCCGCTCGCCGTCCGCACCGACATGTCGCTCAGGGCGAGTCGTCGATCTCGGGGCGACCGTGGTCTGCATCTCGGCGCGGGGCGGACCGGGGCTCGGCGTGACCCTCAGTCGCGGCGGGCGGAGACGATCGCCTCGCCCAGCTCGTCCAAAGCCGCCGACGCGACCGCGACCATCGACGCGACGCGCTCGGGACTCTGGTGGTCCGCGGCGAACGACAGGTACTGCACGTGCGCCTGCGCCCTGGCCCACGCCGTCTCCATGGCGATCATCAAGGGTGGGTCCGGCGCTCCGAGCGCGGCGTGCAGGGTCTCGCGGTAGACGTCCGGGACGGGATCGGCCGGCGCGTCGGCGGGACCGTCCGGTGACGGGGCGGCAAGCACGGCCCCGTCCAGCGACCCCGGGGCGACGCGGGCGTTGCCCCAGTCCAGCAGCACCGCACCCTCCGGTCCGACGTGCACGTTCCCGCGGTGCGCGTCGGCGTGGCACAGGGTCCGGGGCAGCGCCGCCAGCGCGATGGCGGCCCGCCCGTCCTCCGCCCACGAGCCGACGACCTCGCCGGCGGCGCCCATCCCGGCGCCCTCCAGCGCCAGCGAGGCGAACCCGCACAGCCCGGCCCACCAGCCGAGGTCGACGACCGGCAGCCCGCGCGGCCGGTTCTTCCGCCAGTGCGCGTGCACCAGCGCCAGGGTCCGCCAGACCTCGTCCGGGACCGGCTCCCCGGCTCGCAGCGGGCTACCCGGCTCGTGGGCGAGCACGACCCAGCCCTCGCCCGAGGCGAGCATCCGGGGCACCCGCACCGGGCCGTTGACGACCCCGACCGCCCGCAGCGCCGCGGCCTCCTCCGGCCCGGACTCCTTCAGCACGACCGAGCTGCCGTCGTCCAGGTCGATCCGCTCGACGCCCGGGGAGGCGTAGCCACCGGCCAGCGTCTCCCGGCCGGAGATCCGTACCTCGCGGCGCAGCCGCTTCCCGAGCGGACCCAGCCAGAGCTCGTCGGGAACCGTCATCGGCGCAGCACGAACAGCACCAGCAGCGCCACACCCACCCCGAGGACCAGCGCCAGCACCGCCCACGGCAGCGGCCGGCGCTGGTAGGTCCGGCCGGCGTCCAGCGCGATCCGGCCGGCCCCGGCGAACACCAGTGCCGCCGCGCCGCCGCCGAGCAGCAGGTCGAGCTCGAGGGAGTTCGGGCCGTCGGCGGCGAACAGCGGCACCGTCGGTCCGGCCGGGCCGATGGCCAGCACGATCGCGGCGATCTTCGTGGCGAGCAGGCCGGCCGCGACGAACGGCGTCAGCACACCGATCACGAGGGCCACGCCGAGCACCAGCTGGCCGACGCCCAGCACCCAGGCCAGCGGCAGGGCGAACGCCTCGAATCCGGCGCCGGCCAGCGCGTCGGCGGTCGCGTCGATCCCGGGCCCGCCGAGCAGGCCGAACACCTTCTGCGCGCCGTGCGCGGCGAAGACCCCGCCGACGACGATCCGGAGGATCAGCAGGCCGATGTCCGACGAGACGTGCGCCGGAACCGGCATCCGCTCCGGTCGGGTCCGCTCCGCCGGTTCATCGCCGGAGATGCTGCCCCAGTCGTACTGCTGTGTCGGCCCGCTCATGAGCACGGACCCTACCGGCGACGCGCCCGTCCACCTGCGGGTTTCCCCCGGCGCGTCCCTAGTAGGCCCCGGTCACCAGGTTCGGGGGCTGCTCCCCGCGGGCGAACACCGCGAGCTGCTCGGCGGCGACACCGAACGCCCGGCGCATCGCCAGCGGCACGCTGCCGCCGACGTGCGGGGTCAGCAGCAGGCCCGGCGCGGCGAACAGCGGGTGCCCCTCGGGGAGCGGCTCGGGGTCGGTCACGTCGACCGCGGCCCGGATCCGGCCGGAGCGCAGCTCGGCGAGCAGCGCGTCGGTGTCGCAGACCGGGCCGCGGGCGCCGTTCACCAGCAGGGCACCGTCGGGCATCGCGGCCAGGAACTCGGCGTCGACCATGCCCCGGGTCTCGTCGGTGAGCGGGACGATCAGCACGGTCGCGTCGTGCTCGGGCAGCAGCGACGGCAGCTCCTCCCAGCCGTGCACACCCTCGCGCGCGGTCCGGCCGACCATCGTCGTCTCCACCTCGAAGGGCGCCAGCCGGGCGGCGGTCTTCTCGCCGACGTCGCCGGCCCCGACGATGAGGATCTTCTTGCCCGCCAGCTCCTCGGTCTGGTGGTAGTCCCAGACACCGCGGTCCTGGGCGCGGACGAACCGGTCCAGGTGCCGGTAGACGGCCAGCAGCACCGACACCACCCACTCCGCGGTGGCGCCGCCGTGCGCACCGCGGCCGTCGGAGAGCGCGACGCCCTCGCGCAGCTGCCCGATCCACGCCTCGGCCCCGGCGGTGAGCAGCTGGACGAGCTCCAGCTGCGGCATCTTCTCGGTCAGCGCGACCTGCTCCGACGCGGCCAGGAACCCGGGGATCATCACGCGGGCGGTGGCGGCCTCGTCCGGCAGCGGCCCGGACGGGTCGTAGAGGACGGGGTGCAGACCGTCCACCTCGGACAGGATCTCGACCCCCACCTCGAGCGGGACCAGGACGGTGACGGGTGCGTCGGATCGTTCGGTGCTCACGCCTGCGGACCGTACTCACCGGGCGCTCACCTCGCCCCGCCTAGCCTGGCGGATCGTGAGGGCCCGGCTGCTGCTGATCGTCGTGGCGCTGCTGCTCGTCAGCGGCTGTGCGACGTTCCCGGACGCGGGGGCCCGGGAGTGGCGACCGCAGCCCGAGGGCGAGGGCGAGCTGGGCGGCCCGCCGGCGATCGCGCCGAGCGAGGAGCCGACGCCGTCGCCACCCCCGCCGGGCCCGCCCGGGCAGTCCGCACCGCAGCGTCCGGCCGGGCCCTGCGAGGACCCGGATCCGCAGGTCGTCGCCGCGTGCCTGGGGCCGGTCGGCGCGGTGGCGGTGCTGCCGACCGCCGACGCGGCGCTCGTCGCGGAACGCCGGACGGGGCGGGTCCTGCAGGTCCGGCGCGGCGAGGACCCGCGGGAGATCGCGACCGTGCCGGTCGATCCGCAGACCGGTGTGCACGGGCTGGTGCTCTCCCCCGGCTACGCCGAGGACCGCCTGGTCTACGTGTTCGCCGGCACCCCCGGGGGCGGCCAGGTCCTGCGGATCGCGCCGGGCGAGACACCGAAACCGGTACTCACCGGCCTGCCGAACACCCCTGGCGGCGGGCTCGCGATCGACGCCGACGGGTCGTCGCTGCTCGTCGCGACCGGTGCCGGCGAGGGCCCGCTCGCGGGCGCGGTGCTGCGGATCGACACCCTCGGCCGCCCGGCTCCGGGCAACCCCGACCCCGGATCCCCGGTGCTGGCCCGCGGCCTGACCGATCCCGGCGGGGTCTGCGTCGACCACGCGGCGCGCACGGTCTGGGTGACCGACCGCGCGCCCGGCCGGGACCTGCTCCACCGGGTCGTCCCGGGCACCCTCGGGGCGCCGGCGTGGACCTGGCCGGAGCGGCCGGGCGTCAGCGGGTGCACGGTGCTGCCCGGCACGGTCGTCGTCGGTCAGCAGGCGGGCGAGGCCTTGTTCCTGCTCACCCCGGGGCGCGGGGGCACCTTCACCGGCGCGCCCACCGCGGTGCTGCAGGGCACCTACGGCGCCATCGGGGAGGTCACCGTCGCGCCGGACGGCCTGCTGTGGCTGGGCACGGTCAACCAGGACGCTCCCGACCCCGGCCCCAACGACGACCGCGTGATCCGGATCCAGCCCCCCACCGGCGGCGGCGAGTCCGCGATCTGACCCGTGCGCCCGGCCGCGCCGAGGTGAGCAGAGCAGAGCGACGCCGAGGGGCACACCAGCGTTGCCGGCGCAAGATCGAACAACTCCCCTGTACCCCTCACCGGGTGGACCGCGGCTGCCGGGCACATCGGGCGCGGTTGCGGCCGGCCGCCCGGCCGGAGTCACGCGGACACCCCTTGACAGGTTTTCTCCATCATTTTTAGATATTCCCGGCACTGCCGCCGTCTCCCCGGGAGCCCCGTTGCACGACCGCACCCGCTTCGTCCGCGACCGCCTGCGCCGCTTCCGCCTGGAACATCTGGGCCGCGCGCTGTACCGGGACTCGCGCCCGCTGACGGTGCAGGCGTGGACCGCGCCGGGCGAGCCGATCGGATTCGACGAGGCCACCGGACAGACCTTCGCGCCGTTCCCGGTCGGGCGCGGGCACGCCTCGGCGTGGGGACGCCCGTGGGGCACGGTCTGGTTCCACGCCACCGGTGAGGTCCCGGCCGACTGGCGGGACGTCCCCGGGACGCGCGTCGAGGTCGTCGTCGACCTGGGGTTCAACAGCGGCAACCCCGGCTTCCAGGCCGAGGCGACCGCGTGGAGCGCCGACGGCCGGATCCTCAAGGGCATCGAGCCGCGCAACACCCACGTGCCGGTCACCGGCGGGGACGTCGACCTCTACCTGGAGGCCGCGGCCAACCCGCACATCTCCGAGCACGGGTGGTTCGTCCCCACCGACCTCGGCGACCCGGAGACGGCCGGGGACGACCCGCTCTACCAGCTCGCGAAGGTCGACGTCGCGCTGCTCGACGAGACGGTCTGGGAGCTGGAACGCGACCTCTGGGTGCTCGACGGCTGGCTGGACCGGCTCGACCCGGAGTCGGCCCGGTTCGCCAACATCGTCTCGGCCGTCGAGGACGCGCTCGACGCCATCGACCCGCGCGACCTCACCCGCACCGCGGGCCCGGCCCGGGAACGGCTCGCCCCCGCGCTGGCCGCACCCGCGCACGCCAGCGCGCACCGGGTCGTCGCCACCGGGCACGCACACATCGACTCGGCCTGGCTGTGGCCGGTCCGCGAGACCGTGCGCAAGTGCGCGCGGACGTTCTCCAACGTGCTCGCCCTCGCCGAGGAGCACCCCGACCTGCGGTTCTCCTGCTCGTCGGCCCAGCAGTACCAGTGGATCCGGGACACCTACCCGGAGCTGTACGAGCGGCTGAAGGCGGCGATCGCCGCCGGCACGTTCGTCCCGGTCGGCGGGATGTGGGTCGAGTCGGACACCAACATGCCCGGCGGCGAGGCGCTGGCCCGCCAGCTCGTCGAGGGCAAGCGGTTCTTCCTCGACGAGTTCGGCGTCGAGCCGCGGGAGGTGTGGCTGCCCGACTCGTTCGGCTACACCGCCGCGCTGCCGCAGCTGGTCAAGGCCGCCGGGTCCCGGTGGTTCCTCACCCAGAAGATCTCCTGGAACGACACCAACCGGATGCCGCACCACACCTTCGACTGGGAGGGCCTGGACGGAACCCGGGTGTTCACCCACTTCCCGCCCGTCGACACCTACAACTCGGAGATCTCGGCGTCCGAACTGGACCGTGCGCAGCGGCAGTACCGGGAGAAGGGCCGGGCCGCCACCTCGCTGGTGCCCTTCGGCTGGGGCGACGGCGGCGGCGGGCCCACCCGGGAGATGCTCGGCGCCGCGCGCCGGCAGGCCGACCTGGAGGGCGCGCCGAAGGTCCGGGTCGGGACGTCGGAAGAGTTCTTCACCGAGGCCGAGGCCGAGTACCCCGACCCGCCGGTCTGGTCCGGCGAGCTCTACCTCGAGTACCACCGCGGCACCTACACCTCGCAGGCCCGCACCAAGCAGGGCAACCGGCGCAACGAGCACCTGCTGCGCGAGGCCGAGCTGTGGGCGTCGACCGCGACCGTGCGCACCGGCGCGCCCTATCCGGCCGACGACCTGCGCCGGCTGTGGCAGCTGGTGCTGCTCCAGCAGTTCCACGACATCCTGCCCGGCAGCTCGATCGCCTGGGTGCACCGCGACGCGGAGCGCAATCACGCCGCCGTCTCCGCCGAACTGGAGACGATCATCGCGGCAGCGCTGGCGCAGCTGGCCGGGGACGGCGACGTCCCGTTGCGCGCCAACGCCGCCCCGCACCCGCACGACGGCGTCGCCGCACTCGGCGTCGGTCCGGCCGCGATCCCGGACCGGCCCGCGACCGTCACCCGGTCCGACGGCGGCAGCCGGCGCATCGACGACGGCCGGCTCGCGGTGACCGTCGGCGACGACGGCCGCATCCACGCCGTCGACGACCTCGTCGCGGGCCGGTCGGTGCTGGCCCCCGGCGAGACCGCGGGGCTGCAGCTGTTCCAGGACATCCCGAACGAGTGGGACGCCTGGGACGTCGACCGGCACTACCGCCGGGTCGAGATCGAGCTGCCGCCGGCCACGGCGGTGGAGGAGATCCCGGGCGGGGTGCGGGCGACCGTCGTGCACGGCGAGAGCACGATCGCCCTGGAGTACACCGTCGCCCACGGCCGGCTCGAGATCACCGTGCACGCCGACTGGCAGGAGCGTCAGAAGCTGCTCAAGCTGGCGTTCCCGCTCGACGTGCACGCCGAGCGGGCCACCTCGGAGATCCAGTTCGGGCACCTGCACCGGCCGCTGCACGCCAACACGTCGTGGGACGCGGCCCGGTTCGAGACCTGCGCGCACCGGTTCGTGCACGTCGGCGAGCCCGGCTACGGGGTGGCGGTCGCCAACGACGCGACCTACGGCCACGACGTCACCCGGCACACGCGCGCCGGGGGCGGCACGACGACGCTGCTGCGGATGTCGCTGCTGCGCGCCCCGCAGTTCCCGGACCCGCAGGCCGACTCGGGCGAGCACACCCTGCACGCCACGGTCACCCCCGCCGCGACGATCCCGGACGCGGTGCGCGAGGGCTATCGGATCAACCTCGGCGTCCGGGAGCTCACCGGCGCCGGCCCCGTCGAACCGCTGGTCGCCGTCGAGGGCGACGGGGTGGTCGTCGAAGCGGTGAAGCTCGCCGACGACGGCAGCGGCGACGTGGTCGTCCGGCTCTACGAGGCGCACGGTGACCGGGCCTCGGCCCGTCTCGACCCCGGCTTCGACTGCACCGGCGCGGTCGAGACGGACCTGCTCGAGCGCACCCTCGACACCCCGCGCGCGCTGGGCGACGAGCTCCGGCTGACCTTGCGTCCGTTCCAGATCGCCACAGTGCGGCTTCGCCGCCTGTGAGTGGTTTTCGTGGTCAGGACCACGAATACCACTCACAGGCGCGGAGCGCCTCCCTCGCAACGATGCGAAAGGACGGTCCCCGATGGCACCGAGATTCTCCCGGCGCTCCCTGCTCGCGGCGGGCGGAGCCCTGCTCGCCGCCCCGGCGCTCGGCGCGTGCGGCACCGACGCCCGGGCCCCGGGGCAGCTGCGGGTGTCCTACCAGCAGTGGGGGTCGGCCCGGGCGGTCGGTGACTACATCGAGGGTGCCGCGGCGGAGTTCATGGCGGCCCGGCCCGGGACGTCGGTCGAGGTCGTGCCGATCGTGGCCGCGGAGAACGACTTCTTCACCAAGAACGAGCTGATGATGGCCTCGGCGCGCACCACGCCGGACGTCGCGTTCGAGGACACCTTCATCCTCCGGGCCGACATCGGAGCCGGCTACCTGCGCCCGCTCGACGAGTATGTCGAGAACTGGCCACAGTGGAGCGAGTACGTCGACATCGCGCAGGACGCGGTCCGCGGCGAGGACGGGAAGGTCTACGGGATCCTCGGGCCGACCGACACCCGGGCGATCTGGTACCACCGCGACGTCCTGGCCGCCGCCGGGATCGAGCTGCCGTGGGAGCCCCGCACCTGGGACGACCTGCTCGACGCCGCGCGGGCCATCCGGGACCGGGTGCCCGACGCCGTCCCCGCGGTGGTCTACGCGGGCAAGGCGCAGGGCGAGAAGGCCAGCATGCAGGGCCTGCAGATGCTCACCGTCGGCACCGACTCGGTGCTCTACGACGAGGACTCGCTGCGCTGGACGACCGGTGCCGCCGGGATGCGCCAGGCCCTGGGCTTCCTGCACACCCTCTACGGCGAGGGACTCGGACCCCCGCTGCAGCTCGCACTCGACCCGAACCTCACCGAGACCGTCTACCAGACCTGGATGCCCGAGGGGACGGTCGGTTTCGTCGTCGACGGCAACTGGATCGCCCAGCGCTGGGACCCGGGTGCGGCCGGCGAGTGGCCCGAGTGGTCCGAGAAGCTCGGCCTGACCCGGATGCCCACCCGGCTCGGCCAGGGCGAGGGGTTCGTGACGCTCTCCGGCGGCTGGGCCTGGTCGATCCCCCGGCTCGCCCCCGACCCGGACAGCTCCTGGGAACTGATCGAGACGCTGCTGTCCACCGAGAACGCGCTGCGGTGGACGATCGCCGAGTCCAAACTGGCCAACCGGCGCGACGTCATCGAGCACCCGGACTACCAGGACTACTCCCCCGCGGCCGGGTTCTTCACCGACCTCGTGCCGCACGCCGACTACCGGCCCGCGACGGCGGCCTACCCGCAGATCTCCTCGGCGATGCAGGCGGCGACCGAGGACGTCATGCTCGGCGCGCTGAGCCCGGAGGCCGCCGCGGACGCCTACGACGCCGCGCTGATCGACATCGTCGGGGTCGAGCAGACGGCTCCGGAGGTGCGCGCGTGACCGCGACCGTCCCTCCACCGCCGCACACACCTCCACCGCACACCCCACCGCGGCAGCCGACGCCGCTGCGTCGCACGCTGCTCCGCGGCGGACCGCTCGTCCCCGCCGTCGTGCTGCTGGTGCTGTTCCTCGCCGGCCCGGTCGTCTACAGCGTCTACCTGGCCTTCACCAACGAGGCGCTGCGCGGCGACGGCGCCGACGAGACCTCGTTCGTCGGGCTCGGCAACTTCACCGACGCACTGACCTCGCCGGACTTCTGGAACTCGGCCGGGCTCACCCTGGTCTTCACCGTCGTCTCGGCGATCATCGGGCAGAACCTGCTCGGGCTGATGCTGGCGATGCTGATCCGCCGCGCGTCCAAGCCGGTCGGCACGATCACCGGCGCGATCGTGGTCGGGGCGTGGATCCTGCCCGAGGTCGTCGTCGGCTACCTCTGGTACACCTTCCTCGCCGGCGACGGCTCGCTGAACGCCCTGCTCGGGCTGTTCGGCCTGCCCGACCAGGAGCTGCTGACGGCATTGCCGATCATCGCGGTCTCGTTCGCCAACATCTGGCGCGGCACGGCGTTCACCATGCTCGTCTACACCGCCGCGCTCGCCGAGATCTCCCCGGACATCGAGGAGGCGGCGACGATCGACGGCGCCGGCCCGGTCCAGCGGTTCTTCGAGCTGACCCTGCCGCTGATCCGGCGCGCGGTCGCGACCAACCTGATGCTGATCACCCTGCAGACGCTGTCGGTGTTCGGGCTGATCTACGTGATGACCGCCGGCGGGCCCGGCACGTCGAGCCAGACGCTGCCGCTGTTCATGTACGAGCAGGCATTCAGCTACGGCCAGCTCGGCTACGGCACCGCGGTGGCCCTGCTCCTGCTGCTGATCGGCGGCGTCGCCTCGCTCGGCTACCTGCGGCTGCTGGCCAAGGAGGACTCGTGACCGTCACCGCGCCCGCCCCCACCGCCCTGGACGACCCGCCCCCGCTGTCACCGGCCCCGAAGCGCCGGAAGCCGAACGCCGCCGACGCGGTCCTGATCGCGATCGGTGCGTTCTTCTGCATCCCGCTGGCCTGGGTGGTGCTGGCCTCGTTCGACGGCGAGGCCTCGCTCTCGGTCGCCTGGCCGGCCGACGCGACCCTGGACAACTACGCCGCGGTGCTGAACACCGAGACCACATTCCGTCCGATGTGGAACTCGATCGTGCTCTGCGGCGGCGCCACGGTGATCACCGTGGTCTGCGCGGTGCTCGCGGCCTACCCGCTGTCCCGGTACAGGAGCCGGGCGTCCCGCCCGTTCCTGCTGACGATCGTGTTCGCCACCGGCCTGCCGATCACCGCGATCATGATCCCGGTCTACGCGCTGTTCGTGCAGGTCAACCTGGTCGACTCGATGCCGGCGGCGGTGCTGTTCCTGGCGACGTCGGCGCTGCCGTACGCGATCTTCCTGACCAAGGGGTTCATGGACGGCGTGCCGCTGGAGATCGAGGAGAGCGCCTGGACCGACGGCGCGACGATGCTGCGCACGCTGTGGGAGATCGTGCTGCCGCTGATGCGCCCGGGCGTCGCCGTCGTCGCGATCTTCACGCTGGTGCAGACGTGGGGGAACTTCTTCGTCCCGTTCATGCTGCTGCTCTCGCCGGAGAAGCTGCCCGCCGCGGTCAGCCTGTTCACCTTCTCCTCGCAGTACGGGCAGGTGGCCTACGGTCAGCTCGCGGCGTTCTCGATCCTCTACTCGGCGCCGGTGGTGATCCTCTACCTGCTGATGGGACGACGGCTGGGGACCGGGTTCGCGGCGGCGGGCGGGTTGAAGGCCTGACGGCCCTGTGAGTGGTTTCCGTGGCTCTGGCCCCGAGAACCACTCACGGGTGGCGCAGCCGCCTATATCAGCAGCGTCGAAGGCCGCGCCGAGAACGCGTGCTCGAGCATCAGGCACCCCGCCCCCACGACGGCCGCGTCGTCGCCCAGCACGCTGCCCCGCACGGTCACCTCGTGCACCCGTCGCGCCTCGGTCGTCGCGGCGACGACGTCGCGCAGGATCGGCAGGACGACCGGCGCCGTGCGCGACCACACCGGGCCGCCCGCGACGACCGCGCCGACGTCGAGCGCGTTGCACAGGGTCACCGCGGCCCGGGCGAGGCTGGTCGCGCTGCGCTCGAGCACCGCACGCGCGGCCGGATCGGTCGCCGCGGCGGCGCAGAGCCGGGTGAGCGCGGCGTCGACCTCCCGGTCGGAGGCGCCGGGCGGTAGCGGCTCCAGCACACCGGCGGTCGCGCCCTCGGCGACCATCGTCCGGGGTGCGGTGGCCGGGCCGACGCAGCCGGGCTGCCCGCAGTGGCAGGATCCGCCGCCGGGGACCGTGAGGTGCCCGATCTCCCCGGCGTTGCCGGTGCTCCCGGGCAGCAGCTCGCCGTCGACCACGAACCCGGCGCCGATCCCGGTGCCCAGGTAGAGGAACACGAAGTCTGCCGGGTCGGGGTCCTGCCACAGCTCACCGAGGGCGGCGGCCGCGGTGTCCTTGTGCATGACGACCGGCAGTCCGGTCGCCTCCCGGACCAGTTCACGCAGCTCCACCCGGTCCCAGCCGGGCAGCAGCGGCGCCCCGAGGACCGCGCCGGCCGCGGTGTCGACCGGGCCGGGCGTCGCGATCCCCGCTCCGAGCACCCGCTGCGGGTCGACGGAGCCGGTGACCTCGGCGACCGCGGCCGCGATCGCGTCGGCCAGCTCGGCCGGTGACGTCGCGGAGGCGGCGACGGTGCGCCGGGACGCGACCACCGAGGCGGTCAGATCGACCAGCGCCACCGAGGTCACCGTCGGGTCGATGTGCACCCCGACGGCGAACCGGCCACCGGGCTCGAGCCGCAGCGGCGCCGGCGGGCGGCCCCGGCCGTACGGGCCGGGCGGCGGTGGCGCCTCACCGACCAGCCCCCGCTCGGCCAGCCGCCGCACGATGTTGCTGATCGACTGCGCGGAGAGCCCGGTGCGCTCGGACAGCTCCACCCGGGACAGGCCGTGCCGGGCGCGCCGCAGCGCGTCCAGCACGACCGCCTGGTTGAAGTCGCCGAGCCGGGGCAGGTTCGCGCCCCGGCGGGCCCGTGCCCCGGTCAGGATCAGGCCCCGACGCGCTCGATGATCAGCTCCCGGACGCGCTTGGCGTCGGCCTGACCCTTCGTCGCCTTCATGACCGCACCGACGATCGCACCGGCGGCCTGGACCTTGCCGCCGCGGATCTTCTCCGCGACGTCGGGCTGCTCGGCCAGGGCCGCGTCGACGGCGGCGACCAGCGCACCCTCGTCGGAGACGACCTTGAGACCGCGGGAGGCGACGACCTCGTCCGGCTCACCCTCGCCGTCCAGCACCCCGTCGACGACCTGGCGGGCGAGCTTGTTGGTCAGCTCCCCCTCCGCGATCAACGCGATCACCCGCGCCACCTGCGCCGGGGTGATCGCCAGGTCGGCGAGCTCCACGGAGCGGGTGTTGGCCTGCTGAGCGAGGTAGGAGACCCACCAGGAGCGGGCCTCGCCCGAGGGCGCCCCCGCGGCGACGGTGGCCTCGACCAGCTCCAGCGCACCGGCGTTGACCAGGTCGCGGATCTCCTCGTCGGAGATCCCCCAGTCGTCCTGGATCCGGCGGCGCCGCTCCCACGGCAGCTCCGGCAGGGTGCCGCGCAGCTCCTCGACCCACTCGGCCGACGGCGCGATCGGGACCAGGTCGGGCTCCGGGAAGTACCGGTAGTCCTCCGAGGTCTCCTTGCGCCGCCCGGCCCGGGTGTGCCCGGTGGACTCGTCGAAGTGCCGGGTCTCCTGGACGATCTCGCCGCCCGCGTCGAGCACGCCGGCCTGCCGGCTCATCTCGTGCCGGACCGCGCGCTCCACCGACCGCAGCGAGTTGACGTTCTTCGTCTCGGTGCGGGTGCCGAGCACGCCGCTGCCCGACGGCGACAGCGACAGGTTGACGTCGGCCCGCATGGACCCCTGGTCCATCCGGACGTCCGACACGTCCAGGGACTTGATCAGGTCGCGCAGCGCGGTGACGTAGGCGCGGGCCACCTCCGGCGCGCGGGCGCCGGTGTCCGGGATCATCTTCGTGACGATCTCGATCAGCGGGACGCCGGCCCGGTTGTAGTCGAGCAGCGAGTGGTCCGCACCGTGGATGCGGCCGTCGGCGCCGCCGACGTGCAGCGACTTGCCGGTGTCCTCCTCCATGTGCGCGCGCTCGATGCCGATCCGGACGACCTCGCCGTCGTCAAGGGTGAGGTCCAGGAACCCGTCGACGGCGATCGGCTCGTCGTACTGCGAGGTCTGGAAGTTCTTCGGCATGTCCGGGTAGAAGTAGTTCTTCCGGGCGAACCGGCCCCACGGGGCGATCGAGCAGTTCAGCGCCAGGCCGATCCGCATCGCGGCCTCCACCGCGGCCCGGTTGACGACCGGGAGCGCGCCGGGCAGGCCCAGGCAGACCGGGCAGACCTGGGTGTTCGGCTCGGCACCGAACCCGGTCGGGCAGCCGCAGAACATCTTGGTGCGGGTGGAGAGCTCCACGTGCACCTCGATGCCGAGCACCGGGTCGAAGCGGGCGACGACGTCGTCGAAGTCGACGAGATCGAGAGACGCGGTCATGCGGTCACCTCCGGAACGCGCGCGATCAGCGGACCGCCCTCGTCGGCGTCGCGGGCGGCCTCGAAGGCGGCCCCGACGCGGTACATGACGGCCTCGCCGAGCGCCGGTGCCATCACCTGCAGGCCGGTCGGCAGCCCGTCGGACAGGCCCGAGGGCACCGACATCCCGGCCACGCCCGCCAGGTTGGTCGGGATGGTGGCCAGGTCGTTGAGGTACATCGCCAGCGGGTCGTCGATCTTGTCCCCGATGGGGAACGCCGACGTCGGCGTGGTCGGCGAGACCAGCACGTCGGCCTGGGCGAACGCGGACGCGAAGTCCCGGCTGATCAGCGTGCGGACCTTCTGCGCCTGGCCGTAGTAAGCGTCGTAGTAGCCCGACGACAGCGCGTAGGTCCCGAGCATGATCCGGCGCTTGACCTCGGGGCCGAAGCCCTGCTCGCGGGTGTTGGCCATGACCTCCTCCGCGGACTTCCCTTCCGCGGCGCGCAGGCCGTAGCGCATGGCGTCGAACCGGGCGAGGTTCGACGACACCTCGCTGGGCAGGATCAGGTAATAGGCGGCCATGCCGTACTCGAAGTGCGGGCAGGACACCTCCACGAGCTCGGCGCCGAGCTTCTCCAGCCGGCGCAGCGCCGCGTCGTACGACGCCCGGACGCCGGGCTGGTAGCCCTCGCCGCCCAGCTCCCGCACGACCCCGACCTTCAGCCCGGACAGGTCGCCGTCCGCGCCCTCCTTCGCGGCCGCGACGACGTCGGGCACCGGCCGGTCGATGGAGGTCGAGTCGCGCGGGTCGTGCCCGCCGATGACCTCGTGCAGCAGCGCCGCGTCCAGCACGGTCCGCGCGCACGGCCCGGCCTGGTCCAGCGACGACGCACACGCCACCAGCCCGTAGCGGGAGACGCCGCCGTAGGTGGGCTTGACGCCGACGGTGCCGGTGAAGGCGGCCGGCTGCCGGATCGAGCCGCCGGTGTCGGTGCCGATCGCCAGCGGCGCCTCGAACGCGGCCAGCGACGCGGCCGACCCGCCGCCGGAGCCGCCCGGCACCCGGGTGGTGTCCCACGGGTTGCGGGTGACGCCGTACGCGGAGTGCTCGGTGGAGGAGCCCATCGCGAACTCGTCCATGTTGGTCTTGCCCAGGATCGTGATCCCGGCCGCGCGCAGCCGCTCGGTGACGGTCGCGTCGTACGGCGGCTGCCAGCCCTCGAGGATCTTCGAGCCGCAGGTGGTGGGCATGTCGGTCGTCGTGAAGACGTCCTTGAGCGCCAGCGGGACGCCCGCCAGCGGGGACTCCGGGGCCTCGCCGGCGGCGATCCGCTCGTCGACCAGCGCCGCGCTCGCCAGCGCGGACTCCGCACCGACGTGCAGGAACGCGTGCACAGTGCCGTCGACGGCGTCGATCCGGTCCAGATGCGCCTGCGCGGCCTCGACCGCCGAGACCTCCCGGGAGTGGATCTTCGATGCCAGCTCGGCCGCCGTGAGGCGGGTCAGGTCGCTCACTGCTCCTCCCCGAGGATCCGCGGGACCCGGAACCGGCCCTGCTCGGCGGCCGGCGCGCCGGCGAGCGCCTGCTCCTGGTCCAGACCGGGGCGCGGCTCGTCCGGCCGGAAGACGTTCTCCAGCGGGACGGCGTGCGACGTCGGCGGGATGTCGTCGGCGGCGACCTCCCCGACCCGGGCCACCGACCCGATGATCACGTCGAGCTGGCCGGCGAAGACGTCCAGCTCCTCGTCGGTGACGGCCAGGCGGGCCAGCCGGGCGAGGTGCGCGACCTCGTCACGGGTGATCACCCCGCCCGGGGACGCGGCGGAATCGGCGGTCATGCCCCTCCTCGGTTCCAGCGCTTCTCGGTTCGTGCGCTGCTCGGTTCTTGCGCTGCTCGCGGGCGGCTCCGGTCCCGGGGCTCCGGGCCCGGCGGCGGTGATCGTCCCGGCGGCGCCGCGGACCCGGAGCCGCGGCTGCCCGCGACGTCCGGGCGACGAGGTGCGGGTGCTCGGAACACCGCCCGACACGCCCTCCTCGAGGAGGTGTGCGCCGGTGTCCGGCCAGTCTATTCCCGCCGGTCCGGGGGCCGACCGCCCCCCGGCAGGCAGGAGCCGGGGCAACGGCGCTCACGGTGGTCGTCCGTGCCACCGCGGTGAGTGACCGGGGACGTGATGACCACGAGCCGTGCCGGGTGGCAGGATCACGGGGCCCGCCCGGTGGATGCCGCGGCGCCGTGTCCCACGGTGCCGGGATCGTCCGTGGCGGCGTCAGCGGCGTGCCGTGGACCGGCGCGTGTCCGAGCAGAGGAGGGAAACGCCCGTGTCGTTCCTGCTCCGGGTCATCCTCCCGGACAAGCCCGGCAACCTCGGTGCCGTGGCGTCCGCGCTCGGCGGGGCCGGCGCGGACATCCTCAGCGTGGACGTCGTGGAGCGCGGCGACGGCCAGGCCGTCGACGATCTCGCGGTGGAGCTGCCGTCCGGCCGACCGCCGGACGTGCTGATCACCGCCGCGGAGTCCGTCCCGGGGGTCACCGTGGAGTCGGTGCGCCCGCACACCGGGCACCTGGACACCCACCGCGAGCTGGAGCTGGTCGACGAGATCGCCGGCGACCCGGGGCACGGACTGGACCTGCTCGCCGCCGAGGTGCCCCGGCTGTTCCGCGCCGGCTGGGCGCTGGTCGCGGTGAGCGAGCACGGCCGCTCCTACCGGATCGCGGAGAGCTCCGCGGCGCCGGAGACCCGCACCGGGGACCTGCCGTGGCTGCCGCTGGACCGGGCGATCGCGCTGGAGGACGGCCACTGGGTGCCCGATCCGTGGCGGGCGATGGACACCGAGCTGGCCGCGGCGCCGTTCGGGACCGGGAGCCCGCCCAAGACCCTGGTGGTGGGACGCCCGGGTGGTCCGGTCTTCCGGCCGTCGGAGCTGGCGAGACTGGCGCACCTGTCCGGGATCGTCGCGACGGTCCTGAAGGCCTGAGCGGCCTCCCCGCCGGGCGCCGCCTCCCACGAACGGCGTCCGGCCCATCGCTCCGCCGGCGGTGGACGGAGCAGCCTCAGACGCGGATGGAGAGGGCGGTGCGGACGAGGTCGTCGTTGCCGGTGGCCAGCCAGCCGTCCGGCCGGACCAGGACGTCCTCGAACCCGATCCGGGTGTCGATGTTGACCCGGGTCGCGTACTCCAGCACCGGCCAGGCGCCCTCCTCCTCGCCGTGCAGCAGCACGGGGACGGGCGGCTGGCCGAGCGCGCGCAGGATGCGGATGCCCTCGGCGACGGCGGTCTCCGGGTCGATCACGGTGGACTCCGCGATCACCCGCCGGGTGCCGGGCGGGAGCCCGTTCTGGCGGAGGGTGACCGCGTCACCGCTGGTCCAGACCCCGAGCTCGACGGCGATGCCGACCGACCAGGCGGCCTGGCAGACGTCGGTCCAGCCGGCCTCGTGCACGTTGACCCCGCACACGTCCGGCTTGCCGGAGCCGAGCCGGCCCCAGGCCAGGACGGTCTCGACCCGGTCCTTCGGGTCGGGCTGGATCCAGCGCCCGGTCGGGACGCCGATCTCGACGCCCGGCGCCTCCTGCCGGATCAGCGCGACGACGTCGCCGACGACCGAGGGGTCGATCGTCTCCTGACCGCGCTCGTCGCGCGGGTGGACGTGCACGGAGGTGACGCCGAGGCGGGCGACGGAGCGGGCGTCGCGGGCCAGGTGCCGGGCCAGGACCGGGAGCGCGGGGTGCGCGTCCGCCGGTCGTGACCCGTTGAGCGCCGCCTGCAGCACCGTCGTCCTCCGCTCGCACGTCCCGCTCGCCACCCGGTGATCTCCGGGATCGTTCCGCCGAGACTAGGCGGTGCCGCGCAGACGGTCGCGGGCGGACGCGCCCACTCGATGGTGTCGTCGCCGTCCGGCGGGTCACCGGCGCCGGACGGAGACACGCCCGGTGAACGGGCGGTCACGCACGGCGTGCCAATCCGGACGAACCGGCCCGGTCGACGACGCCGTGCGTGGCGTCGCTCACTCGCCGGCGGCCTGTTCCCGGGCGGCGTCGGGCCCGCGGTCGAGCAGCACGTCGAAGCCGGCCTCGTCGAGGACCGGAACACCCAGCTGGACGGCCTTCTCGTACTTCGAGCCCGGGGCCTCGCCCGCGACCACGAACGCGGTCTTCTTCGACACCGAGCCGGCGGCCCGGCCGCCGCGGGCCATGATCGCCTCCTTCGCCTCGTCCCGGGACCAGGTCTCCATCGAGCCGGTGATGACGATCGACAGGCCTTCGAGGAACCGGGGCACGGACGCGTCGACCTCGTCCTCCATCCGGACCCCGGCCGCACGCCACTTCGCGACGACCTCGCGGTGCCAGTCGACCGAGAACCAGTCCCGCACGGCCGCGGCGATCGTGGGGCCGACGCCGTCGACGCCGGCGATCGGGGCCAGCGCCTCGGCGACAGCCTTCGCCCGGGCCCGCGCCCCGGCCTTCTCCTGCTTCTCCGCCTCCGCGACGGCGGCCTCGGCCGCGTCGACCTCGGCCGCCTCGGCCTCGGCCGCGTCGGCGTCCCCGCGCGCCTCCGCGGCGGGCCCCGGGCCGTCCTCCTCGCCCGCCGTCCCGTCCGAGACGATCTCCACACCGGCCGCCTCGGTGCCTTCCTTCGCCCGGGCGGCCGCCTCCTCCAGCGCGTCCATCGACCCGAACTCGCGGGCCAGCGCCTGCGCCGCGGTCGGCCCGACGTGCCGGATCGACAGCCCGACCAGCGCCCGCCACAGCGGGCGGTCCTTCACCGCCTCCAGGTTGGCGAGCAGCTTGCCGCCGTTGGCCGACAGCGCGCCCGCCTTGGTGCGGAACAGGTCGGTCCGCAGCAGGTCGTCGGAGGTGAGCGAGAAGACGTCGCCCTCGTCGGACAGCACGCCCGAGGTGAGCAGCGCGACGGCCGCCTCGTAACCGAGGCCCTCGATGTCGAACGCGCCGCGCCCGGCCACGTGGAACAGCCGCTCGCGCAGCTGCGCCGGACAGGAGCGGGCGTTCGGGCAGCGCCGGTCGACGTCGCCGGCCTTCTGCTGCACCAGCGCCGTGCCGCACTCGGGACAGTGCGTGGGCATCACGAACGCGCGCTCGGAGCCGTCGCGCAGGTCGGTGACCGGGCCGAGCACCTCGGGGATGACGTCCCCGGCCTTGCGGATGACCACCGTGTCGCCGATCAGCACGCCCTTGCGGCGGACCTCGTCGGCGTTGTGCAGGGTCGCCAGCGACACCGTGGACCCGGCGACCTTGACCGGCTCCATCTGCGCGAACGGGGTGACCCGGCCGGTGCGGCCGACGTTGACCTGGATGTCGATCAACTTCGTGGTCGCCTGCTCGGGCGGGTACTTGTAGGCGATCGCCCAGCGCGGGAAGCGCGAGGTGGCCCCGAGCCGGCGCTGCAGTGCGACCTCGTCGACCTTGACCACCACACCGTCGATCTCGTGCTCGACGTCGTGCCGGTGCTCGCCCCAGTACCCGACGAACTCGACGACCTTCTCGATCCCCCGCAGGACCTTCGTCCGCGGCGAGATCGGCAGACCCCAGGCGACCAGGGCGTCGTAGGCCTGGGACTGCGTCGTCGGGGTGAAGCCCTCCCGCTTGCCCAGGCCGTGACAGATCAGCTTGAGGTTGCGCGACGCGGTGACCCGCGGGTCCTTCTGACGCAGCGACCCCGCGGCGGTGTTGCGCGGGTTCGCGAACGGCTCCTTGCCCGCCTCGACGAGCGAGGCGTTGAGCCGGTCGAAGTCCTCCAGCCGGAAGTAGACCTCGCCGCGGACCTCGACGAGCGTCGGGACGGGGAACTCGTCGGTCCCGGTGAGGGTGACCGGCACCTCGTCGAGGGTGCGCATGTTGAGCGTGATGTCCTCGCCGGTGCGCCCGTCCCCGCGGGTCAGCGCGCGGGTGAGCGTGCCGTCCTCGTAGAGCAGGTTGACCGCCAGCCCGTCGATCTTGAGCTCGCAGAGGTAGTGCAGGTTCTCCCCGACCTCGCGGGTGACGCGTTCCTGCCAGGTGCGCAGGTCGTCGCCGGAGAAGGCGTTGTCCAGCGACAGCATCCGCTCGAGGTGGTCGTGCGCGGTGAACTCGGTGGAGAAGGTGCCGCCGACCTTCTGGGTGGGCGAGTCGGGCGTCGCCAGCTCGGGGTGGTCCGCCTCGAGCGCGAGGAGCTCGTGCCACAGCTCGTCGAACTGGCCGTCGGAGACGACCGGGGAGTCCAGCACGTAGTACCGGAACTGGTGGTCGGCCACCTCGGCGGCCACCGTCGCGTGCCGGTCGCGGGCCTGCTGGTCGGACTGGGAACTCACGAGCGGGAGGTTAGTCCTGCACCCCGACAGTCACCTGCCGTCCGCCCGGTCGTGGGCGGCGGCGGGCGGACGTAGCGTGACCCGGATGGACGACCAGGCCGTCGAGCTCGCGCACCGGATGTTCGACCTGGCCCGTTCCGGTGACGGGCAGCTGATCAGCTACCTCGACGCGGGGGTCCCGGTCGAGATCACCGACCCGAAGGGCGACACGCTGCTGATCCTGGCGTCCTACCACGGTCATCCCGGGGTGGTGTCCGCGCTGCTGGAGCGGGGCGCGGACCCGGACCGCACCAACGACCGGGGCCAGACCGCGATCGCCGCGGCGCTGTTCGCCCGGTCGGCCGAGGCGGTGACGGCCCTGCTCGACGCCGGCGCCGACCCGCACCACGGCAGTCCGTCGGCCTGGGCGACCGTCGAACACTTCGACCTGCCGGACATGCGCGCGGTCCTGGAGAAGACGCTTGACAGCTAGGTAAGCCTTGCCTAATGTCTGCGGTGTCGCTTCGTGGTGGGAGCGGCGCGTCAGTTCGGGACGGACGGCCCGGTCGCACAGCGCGTGCGACCGGGCCGTTCCCGTTCGGACCCGTTCGGGCACTGTGAACCCCGTGCTGCGTCTCGGATTCCCCGTCATCGGCGTCACCGACCTCGACCGTGCGGCCGCGTTCTGGTCGGCCGCCCTGCACCTGACCGTCTCCGGCGAGTGGGCGAGCGACGGCTGGCGCACCCTCGCCGGCCCGGACGGCGGCCGTGTCCTCGGGTTGATGCGCAGCGTCTCCCCGCCCGAGCCGCGCCCGCGGATCCACCTCGATCTGCTCGTCGACACCACCGACGAGCAGCGCGCGGAGGTCGAGCGGCTGCTGGCGCTCGGCGCGACCGATCCGGGCTGGGAGGACTACCCGGCCGAGCCCGACTTCGTGGTGCTGGCCGACCCGGACGGCAACGTGTTCTGCGTGATCGACCTCAGCCGGGCCCCGTCGGGCGGCTGAGCCCCACCGGGACCGATCCTGTCGGGGGTCACACCTATCCTGGAGCACGTGACCGACCCGCAGGACGCCGCCTCCATCGACAAGCGAGTCGTCGGCGAGACCGCGCGCCGGCGCACCTTCGCCGTCATCTCCCACCCCGACGCGGGCAAGTCCACGCTCACCGAGGCCCTCGCGCTGCACGCCGAGGTGATCGACTCCGCGGGTGCGGTGCACGGCAAGTCCGGCCGCAAGGGCGTCACCAGCGACTGGATGGAGATGGAGCGCGCCCGCGGCATCTCGGTGTCGTCGGCGGTGCTGCAGTTCGTCTACCGCGACAACGTGATCAACCTGCTGGACACGCCCGGCCACGGCGACTTCTCCGAGGACACCTACCGGGTGCTCGCGGCGGTCGACGCCGCGGTGATGCTGCTCGACGCCGCGAAGGGCCTCGAGCCGCAGACCCTCAAGCTGTTCGACGTCTGCCGCTCCCGCGGCGTCCCGGTCATCACCTTCGTCAACAAGTGGGACCGGCCCGGCCGGGAGGCCCTGGAACTGCTCGACGAGGTCGAGCAGACGATCGGCCTGCGGCCGATGCCGCTGACCTGGCCGCTGGGCATCGCGGGTCAGTTCAAGGGCCTGATCGAGCGCGAGACCGGCGAGTACACCGCCTTCACCCGGGCCGCCGGCGGGGCGACCAAGGCGACCGCGACCGTCGTCGACGCCGAGACCGCCGCCGCGCAGGAACCGCAGTACTGGTCCGACGCGCAGGACGAGCTGGGCCTGCTCGACGAGATCGGCGCGAGCTGGGACGAGAAGGACTTCCTCTCCGGCTCCGCGACGCCGGTGCTGTTCGGGTCGGCGCTGTCCAACATCGGCGTCGCCCGGCTGCTGGACACCCTCGTCGAGCTGGCGCCCGCGCCCGCGGCCCGGCCGGACTCCGAGGGCAACGACCGCCCGCTCTCCGCACCCACCTCCGGCCTGGTGTTCAAGGTCCAGGCGGGGATGGACAAGGCGCACCGGGACCGGATGGCGTTCCTGCGGATCTGCTCCGGCCGCTTCGAGCGCGGGATGATCCTTACGCACGCCACGACCGGGAAACCGTTCGCCACCAAGTACGCCCAGTCGGTGTTCGGTTCCGAGCGCACGACGGTGGAGGAGGCGTTCCCCGGCGACATCGTCGGCCTGGTCAACGCCACCGCGCTGCGCCCCGGGGACACCCTCTACGCCGCCGACCCGGTCGAGTTCCCGACCATCCCGGCGTTCGCGCCGGAGTACTTCGCGGTGATCCGCGCCAAGGACGCCGGGAAGTACAAGCAGTTCCGTAAGGGGATCGAGCAGCTCGGCAACGAGGCGGTCATCCAGATCCTCCGCTCGGACCTGCGCGGTGACCAGGCGCCGGTGCTGGCCGCGGTCGGTCCGCTGCAGTTCGACGTCGTCACCACCCGGCTGGAGACCGAGTTCAACGCGCCCGTGACGCTCGACCGGCTCCCCTACCAGGTGGCCCGGCTGACCGACGCCGAGGCCGAGGTGACGCTGTCCGCCCAGTCCGAGTGCGAGGTGCTGCGCCGCGACTCCGACGGCGAGTACCTGGCGCTGTTCTCGAACAAGTGGCGGATGGACATCATCCGGAAGAAGTTCCCGGACCTGCGATTCGAGGCGATGCCGGCGGGTTCCACGGTCTCGTAGCGGCCCGGCCCCGGCTGCGGGCTCAGCTCGCGAGGACGAAGAACTCCAGCGCGTTGCCGTCGGGGTCCTGGAACGACAGCGCGTCCCCGTAGTCGGCTTCGACGATCCCGCTGTGCGCGACCCCGATGCCGTCGAGGTGGTCACGCCACTGCTCCAGTTCGGCGCGATCGGACACACCGAACCCGACATGATCCATGCCCGGCGCCGACGCGTCGAACGCCGCTCCGGCATCGACGGCGTCGTGCCGGGTCAGCCCGAGCAGCTGGCCGGACGGCAGCGCGAACACCCGGCGCCGGAACGGGCCGTCGGTCATGGTCATCGCCGGCTCGTCGCCGATCAGCCGGGTGTACCAGGGCTCGCTGACGTCCAGGTCGGTCACCGACAGGGCGAGGTGGTGGATCGCGGGGAAGGTGGGCACGAGCGGTCTCCTGTTCTGTGTGCGGGATCAGGCCGGTAGTTCGGCGGCGCTGCGCATCTCGGTGAGCGCGGTCGCGTTCAGCGCACCGCGCTGGGCCCCGAGCTCCTCGTAGGCCTGCTTCCGGAGCCGGTTCACCGAGCCGAGCGGACGGTGCGCGGCCAGGCCGTTCCACGGCCGGAAGGCGAGCCGGTCGTCGGCGAACACCCGGCGGGCCGCCGAGTAGGCGTCCTGCGGCGGGAACCGGACCGTGGCGACGGCGCGGTAGGGGCTGAGCTCCTGTGGCCAGTCGACCGAGGCGTCCTCGACCGGCATCGCGTCGGCGTCGGTCCGCAGTTGGACCCCGAGCTCGAACACCGTCTCCCGGGTCGAGGTCCAGTCGACGAGCAGGTCGCGCAGCACGCTGCGCGGGTCGTCGTCGGTGACCTCGCGCCGCGCCAGCGCCCGCTGCCCGTCGGTGCCCGGGTGCAGGCCGATCTTGGCGACGTAGTCGCCGTACCGGAACACGCCCTGGGTGTAGTACGCGTGCCCCAGCGGGTGGATGTTGGCCAGCCGGCCGAACGCGGTGAGGGTCTCGGCGTCGGGCCGCCGCGCGACCTCCTCGTCGATCCCCTCGGGCCGGGAGAAGTTCCGTTCCCGGATCTCGGCCAGCTCCATGAACGTCCGCGCGGTGCCGAGCGGCAGGATCGGCAACGTGTTGAACAGCAGGTCGTGGACCCGGTGGTCGGGGTCGGTGGGGTGCATGGTCTCGCCGTCGACGCCGAAGACCTTCAGCGCGAACCCGCGCGCATTGGGCGTGCGGTCGTCGTCGAGCTGGCCGGTCTCGGTCGCGATCCGTGCGACGACGTCGTAGGTCGCCGGGCGGACGAACAGGCCCTGGGCCAACTCGGGCGCCAGGTCGTCGTGCACGGTCAGGGTGCCGCGCAGCACGCCGTGGCTCTTGGCGTGCGTCGCGGACACCCCGTGCCGGTGCAGGTCGGCGGTCATGGCGTTGGTGCGCAGCATGGCGTCGATGCAGCGCCGGACGTGCTCGGACTCGTCCGGCTGGATCCGCTCGACGTCGTCGGTGTACGGGATCGGTGGCACACGACCCGACTACCCGGGCGGGGCCGGGACATGCGCCCCGGTCAGGTCGCCCAGCCGCCGGAGACCGGTACGACCTGCCCGGCCATGAAGTCGCTGGCCCCGGACGCGAGCGCCAGCGCCAGCTCGGCGGCCTCGCGGCCCTCGCCGAGCCGCCCGGCCGGGATCTGCGACTCGAACGACTCGCGCACCGCGTCGTCGGCCAGCATCTCGTCGGTGTAGTACATGTTGTTCTTGATGTGTGCCGGGCCCAGGGCGTTGACCTGCACGTTGTGCGGTGCCGCCTCGGCCCCGACGACCTGGACGAACGCGTTCTGCGCCCCGCGCGCCGCGGAGTAGACCGCCAGCCCCGGGATCGCGCGCACCGGGGTCGCGCTGGTCGCGGCGACGATCTTGCCCGAGCCGCGGGCGGTCATCGCCGGCAGCGCGGCCCGGATCACCCTCATCAGCGGCCAGACCAGCTCGTCGAGGTAGTCCTGGAACTCCTCGTCGGCGAACTCGGTGACGTCGCCGATCATGCTGGTGACCGGCATCCGCCGGTGCGGGCCGGCGAAGTTCGCGACGAGCACGTCGATCTCCCCGGCCGCCGCGACGACCTCGGCGGCCGCGCCCGGGGCGGCGGCGTAGTCGGTGGTGTCCGCGACGACGTCCGCTCCCTCCGCGCGGAACAGGTCGACCACCGGCGGGCCGATGTAGCGGTCGGCGTGGGTGACGAGCACCCGCTTTCCCTCGAGTCGTCCACTCACGACCCGATCGTCCCGTTCGCCAGGCGGGTCCGCATCCGGAAGGACCGGCGTCAGAAGTCGCCGGAACAGGTCGAGCCGGGGCAGGTGGGGAGCGCCGACACCGCGGGCGGCACGAGGTGCACCGACGGTCCGAGCCCGGCCGGGGCCGGGCCGGCGACCGCGGTCAGCACGAACACCGCCGTCCACACCAGGCCGCCGGCCAGGCCGACGACCGACAGGCCGGCACCGGAGACGGCCAGCCGGCCGCCGCGGGGGCGCTCGTGCACGGCACCGATGGTCCCCACCACGAGCCCGGCCAGCGCCAGGACCAGCCCCACCGACACCAGCGCCAGCCCGACCATATCCGGGGCCGACCGCACGGCCAGCACGACGGCGGCGACGACCGACAGCAGGCCGAGCGCACCACAGGCGACCGAGGCCGTGCCGGGACCGCGCTGCCGCGGTGCGGCACGGGCGTCGGCGCGGTTCATCGGCACAGCATCGGGGTCACGTGCCCTGCGGTGCAGGTGGGACCGGCGGAGATCATCAGTTCTGGGGAGGGGCGCCCCAAGACCTGCCACGACGCGTGTCGGCTCCACTCCGGGCCGCGGTGCGGGCTGCTGCGTGGTGGTCACGAGCACTGAGTCGGCGCACGGTGATCCGGTCGTTGCGACCACCGACGAAGATCGTCAATTCTGCGGAGTCCGGTGCCCGGCCCACCGGAGGCCTACGGTGGCCCGCATGACCTCCACCCCTGACAAGGCAGCCCGGCTGCAGGCCCTGCACTCCGCGCCCGAACTGCTCCTCGTCGTCAACGTGTGGGACGCGATCACGGCGAAGGTCGTCGCCGAGACGGCCGGGACGACCGCGCTGGCGACCGCCAGCCACGGCATCGCGGCGTCGCGGGGCTACGAGGACGGCGAGAACATCCCGCGCGACGAGATGATCGCCGAGGTCGGGCTGATCGCGCAGGTCGCCGGGGACCTGCCGGTCACCGCGGATCTCGAGGCGGGCTACGGCGACCCGGGCGGCACGATCGCCCGGGCGATCGACGTCGGCATCGTCGGCGCGAACCTCGAGGACCAGATGAAGCCGCTCACCGAGTCGGTGAAGGCCGTCGAGGCCGCGGTCGCCGCCGCGGAGTCCGCCGGCGTGGACTTCGTGCTCAACGCACGCACCGACGCGTTCCTGAAGGCCGGTGACAAGGACCCGTCGGCCGTGCTGGACGAGGCGATCGAGCGCGGCCGGGCCTACCTCGACGCCGGCGCGTCGAACTTCTTCGTGCCCGGCAAGCTCGACGAGACCCAGGTCGGACGGCTCGTCGAGGCGCTGGGGGAGCGGAAGGTCAACCTGATCGGCATCCCCGGCTCGATCCCGCTCGCGACCGCGCAGCGGCTGGGCGTGGCCCGGGTCAGCTACGGCCCGTGGAGTCAGAACGTCGCCCTCACCGCGCTGGCCGGGCTGGCCGAGGACGTCTACGCCGGCGGCAGCCTGCCCGCCGGCACCCGCAAGCTCAACTGAGGCGCTCCGCGCCCGTGAGTACTTTTCGTGGTCCTGACCACGAAAAGTACTCACAGGTGGCGCAGCCGCCTACATCGAAGGCGCATCCGCATTGGACGGCGTGACCGTCTGGGCGACGAGCGCGTCCCAGTTGCGCAGGATGTACTCCCCCGTGCGCTGGGACAGCGCGCCGATCGTCGACGTCGGGTTGACCGCGGCACCGGTGGTGAGCGTGCTGCCGTCGCAGACGAACAGGTTCGGCACGTCCCAGGTCTGGCACCACTTGTTGAGCACCGAGTCACCGGGGTCGTTGCCCATCCGGCAGGTCCCCATCAGGTGCCAGGCCGGCGGCGGGTAGAGCACCCCGGTGTCGTTGGTCTCCACCGCCCCCACCGCGCGGGTGGCCTCGAAGATCTTCTCGATCCCATACTTCGCGAGTGCGACGTCGTTCTCGTGCAGCTCGTAGTTCACGTGCGCCGCCGGAAGCCCCGACGAGTCCGTCACGTCGTGGTTCAACGTCACCGTGTTCGACTCCACCGGCAGGTCCTCACCGAACATGAAGACCATCAGGTGGTTGGCGAAGTGGTTGTCGAAGAACTCGCGGTGCGTCGAGCCCCACGGCGCGGTGTAGCCGGTGTGCGTGCCCATCGCCGCGTACGCGGGCCCGAAGCTGCGCGCCACCTGCATGCCGAAACCGTTGACGAATCCCCTGCTCACGTCGGTGTGATAGAACTCGTGGCTGTACAGCGGCGCCCCGAACGAGCCCTTGAAGCCCTCGACGGGCTCGTCGAACCACGAGTCGCAGAACGCGAACACGTGGTGCATCAGGTACTTGCCGACGATCCCGTTGGAGTTCGCCAGCCCGTCCGGGTGCCCCTTCTGCGCGCTCTGCAGCAGCAGCCGTGGCGACCCGATCCCGTTCGCCGCCAGGACGACGATCTTCGCCCGGACCTCGTGCCGCTGCCCGGTGTCGCGGTCGATGTAGGTCGCGCCGGTGGCACGACCGCCGGAGGCGTTGATCGTCTCGACCCGGGCCATCGTGCGCAGGTCCGCGCCGTTGCGGATGGCGTAGGGCCAGTGCGCATTGGCCGGGGTGGACAGCGATCCGGTGGGGCTGCCGGAGAGCTCGTTGCCCATCGCCACGTCGGCGTCGCGGTTCTCCCGGGGCACCGTGATGATCGCGTTGTCCGACGGCCACCAGTGCCAGCCCAGGTCGCGCGAGGCCTTCGCGTACTTCAGCCCGAGCTTGCCCGGCAGCACCTCCGGGTCGCGGACCGCCTGCTTGCGGTCCGGATAGGACGGATCGCCGATCCGGCCGGAGATGCCGTAGATCTCGTCGTTCTCGTCGTAGAACGGGGCGAGGTCCTCGTAGCTGATCGGCCAGTCGATCGTGCCCTCGAGGCCGTGCTCGGTGCCCTTGCGGAAGTCGACCGGCTTGTAGCGCGGCCAGTGCCCGGCGTAGTGGACCGTCGAACCGCCGACGTTGTTCATCATGTACGGCGTCGTGGTGCCGGTGACCGGATAGTCCTCCGGCAGCTGGCGCACGTTGGGGTCGTACGCCCAGCCGCGCTGCTTCTCCAGCTCCCACTCGTCGTGGTAGTGCGGGTGCTCGCTGGGCTTGACCCACGGCCCCTGTTCCAGGCAGACGACCTTCACACCCGCCTTGGCCAGCTTCAGCGCGATCCCGGCGCCGCCCGGCCCCGCCCCGATGATCAGGACGTCGGTCTCCTCGTATGCAGCCATGACGTGCCTCCCTACTTCGCCCAGGACAGCTGGGACAGATCGACGCGGACGACGTCGTCGGTCTCCAGGTACGAGCCGTTCTCCTGCGCCTCGGTGAGCAGCTCCTCGTCCCACGGCTCGGTGGTCTGCAGGTAGCCGTAGGGCAGCGGCGGACCGTGGTAGTCCCGCCCGGCCGGCAGGTTCTTGTTGATCGCCAGCGTCACGACCGGGCGGGAGTAGTAGCCGTAGTAGACGAGCGCGCGCAGCTGCTCGAACAGCGGGTCCTCGGCCTCCTCCAGGGCGGCGATCGCCGCGGTCCGGGCCGCCGTGTCACCGTCCACGAAGGACTGGCCCAGCCGGTCGAGGCCGGCCTTGACGTCGTCCTCCTCGGCGAACGGGAAGTGCTTGTTCCGGTACCCGCTCGGCGTGACGTAGCGGCCGACGAAGGTCGCGAGGTCGAGCTCGCTCGCCGTCGGCCACGCCGGGTCCGGCGGGATCATGGTGTCCGCGACCGCGTCGATGACGGCGGTCTGAGTCTCGTCGAACCGGACGGGGTCCTGCAGGCCGCCGAGTCGCGGCCGTCCGGTCTCGAAGAACCCGCCGGCCTCTCCCGGCGTCGCCGCCGTCTCGGGTGCTCCGAACGGAGCGGGCTTCTCGCCCAGCGCCTCATTCGCTGCTGCGTCGTTCACTTCCGACCTCCTCGGTGAAGTCGACCGGTCTCTAGAGGGGCGCGCCCGCCCAGTCGGTGCCCGCGCGCAGCGAGCCGTCGAGGTTGACGGTCACGTGCTTGACCTGCGTGTATCCGTGGACGGCCTCCAGGCCCTCCTCGCGTCCGGTGCCGGACTGCTTGTGCCCGCCGTGCGGGGTCATCGGCAGCTCGCCGAACCAGTCGTTGATCATCACGCCGCCGACCTGCAGCCGTCGGGCCGTCGAGAGCAGCCGGGTGATGTCGCGGCCCAGCAGCACCGCGAAGAGCCCGTAGATCGAGTCGTTGACGGCCTCGACCAGCTCGTCCTCGGTGCTCCACGAGTGCACCGACGCCACCGGACCGAAGATCTCCTCGCGGGCGATCCGCGCATCGTGGCCGACGTCGACGAACACCGTCGGCTCGATGAAGTACCCGCCATCGGGCGCGCCGGCCGGGCGCCCGCCGCCGTAGTGCAGCGTGCCCTCGGTCTTGCCGGTCTCGATGTAGGAGCGCACCCGGTCGTACTGCTTCTGCGAGACGAGCGGGCCCATCTGGGTGCCGTCGGCGAACCCGTCGCCGACCTGGGTCGAGTCCAGCCGAGCGGTGAGCTTGCCCAGGAACTCGTCGCGGATGTCGGCGTGCACGAACAGCCGGGTGCCGGCGACGCAGACCTGCCCGGTGTGCGAGCAGAAGCCCTGCACCGCGGCCTCGACGGCGTCGTCCAGGTCGGCGTCCGGGAACACGATCGTCGGGCTCTTGCCGCCGAGCTCCAGGTTGACCTGCGCGATGTGGTCGGCGGCGAGCTTGGTGACGGCCTTGCCGGTCTCGGTGGATCCGGTGAAGGTGATGCCCGCGACGTCCGGGTGCGCGGCCAGCGACGCGCCCGCCTCGGTGCCGTAGCCGGTGACGACGTTGAACACCCCGTCCGGGAAGCCCGCCTCGGAGACCAGCTCGGCGAACTTCAGCGCCGACAGCGAGGTGTCCTCGGCGGGCTTGACCACACAGGTGTTGCCGAGCGCCAGCGCCGGCGCGCAGGACCGGACCAGGATCAGCAGCGGGTAGTTCCACGGCACGATGTGCGCGGTCACCCCGAGCGGCTCGAGCACGGTGAACGACAGCTTGTTACCCGGCACCTCGATGGTCCGGCCGCCGACCTTGTCGGCCAGGCTCGCCCAGTAGTCGAGCCACAGCGGGATCGCCCCGACCAGCTCCTGCGCCTTGGCCAGGTAGTGGCCGGAGTCGAGCGCCTCCAGGCGGGCGAGCTCGTCGGCGTGCTCGGTGACCTTGGCCGCCAGTGCGCGCAGCAGTCCGGCGCGGGCGATGGCGTCGGTGAACTGCCACTCGACGGCGACCCGCTTCGCGGCGGCGACGGCCCGGTCGACGTCGGTGCCGTCGGCCCGCGGGACCTGCGCGATCGTCTTGCCGGTGTTCGGGTCGACGGTCGGGAACGTGCCACCGCTCGCGGCCGCGACGAACGCGCCGTCGACGAATATCATCGCGTTCTCGGCGGTGCGGGCGTCCGGGTCGAGGGTGAGGGACTGCGTTACGGACATGCGACCTCCTCGTCGAATGTGCTGCGCACCCGTGGGTGCAGGATCTAGCGCTTCGTGTGTTCGCGCTCGTCGATCACCCGACGGGCCTTGTGCTCGCTGCGCTCGAAGGTGTCCGGCTCGACGATCTCGATCCCGACCCGAAGCCCGACGACCCGGTGCAGCCCGCCGGCGGCGAGGCGCTCGAACTCCTCGGCCCGGTCGGCGGCGCACTCGGCGCGGACCAGGATCTCGTCCATCGACCCGGTCCGGGTGACGACGACGCGGTGCTCCCCGCCGTACCCGGGCATCTCGCGCAGCACGTTGTCGATCTCGGTCGGGTACACGTTCTCGCCCCGGATGTGGATCATGTCGTCGATCCGGCCGTAGACCCCCGACGGCAGCCGCGGGTAGGTGCGCCCGCAGCCGTTGGTGCCCATCTCCCAGCGGGTCAGGTCGTTCGACGCCAGCCGGATCATCGGCTGCGAGGTCCGCTCCAGGTGGGTGTAGACGGGCGTGCCCTCGTCGCCGTAGGGCACCGTGCGGAACGAGTCCGGGTCGCACACCTCGTGCCAGACGATGTCCTGCCAGAGCAGCATCCCCTCGGGCGAGCCCTCGGTCGCCGACGCCGACATGAACGGCGTCATCTCGGCCATCGTCCCGCAGTCGATCACCCTGGTGTCGAACGCCTTCTCGATCGCCTCCCGGACCTTCGGCACCGAGGCACCGGGCTCGCCGGAGAAGAACATGACGTCGATGCCGAACTCGCGCGGGTCGACCTTCTCCTGCTCGGCGACCTCGGCCAGCCGCAGCGCGTAGGACGGCGTCGAGTAGAACGCCCGCGGACGGGTGCGGGTCAGCCAACCGATCGCGCGCGAGGTCATCCCGGACGCCCCCGCGCCGTAGGGGAAGACCTTGCAGCGCAGCCGCTCCGCTCCGGACATCGCGCCCCAGGAGCCGAGGTAGAGGCTGAACAGCGCGGAGACGAACACGGTGTCGCCGGGGCGGATGCCCATACCCCACAGGATCCGGGCGTGGTTGTCGGCGATGACCTCCCAGTCCCGGCGGCCCATCGCGAACGCGGTCGGCGTGCCGGTGGTGCCGGACGTGCCGTGGATGTGGTGCAGCTCGGCGTCGTCGACACAGAGGTAGTCGCCGAACGGCGGCGCGTTCTCCTGCGACGCCCGGAGCTCGGCCTTGGTGACCACCGGGACCTGCTCGAAGGCCTCCCAGGTGGTGACGTCACCGATGTCGAGGCCGGCCTCGTCGTACTTGCGGCGGTAGAACGGCGAGTTGTCGTAGGCGTGCCGCAGCACCTCCTGCAGCCGCACGAGCACCGCGACGTCCCGCTCAGCCGGGTCCATCGTCTCCCGGTGCGGGAACCAGTACGGGCTGTCCGGGTCGGGCAGGTAGCTCTGGTCGTACCCGGCCGGGAAGTGCCACTCCTCCATCTGCTGGCTCACTGCTGCCTCCGCTTCACCTCGGCGTCGTTCCAGGGCGTGAGCGCCTGGTAGTCCGGGACCCAGCCCAGGCCCTTGCCGGCGTCCGGCGAGGGGGCGTCCCGGCTGGTCACCACGTCGATCACGGCCGGGGCGTTGGCCAGGGCCCGCTTGAGCGCGTCGGCCATCTGCCCCGGCTCGGTCACCCGCTCGCCGTGCGCACCGAGCGCCTCGCCGAGCGCGGCGTAGTCGTTGTGCTCGAGGTCGGTGCCGACGACGAGGCCGTAGTTCTCGAGCTGGTCGTAGCGCTCGATGTTCCAGGCGGCGTTGTTCGAGACGATCACGACGATCGGGGCGCCGTGCCGGACCGCGGTGTTGACCTCCATCGCGTTGATCCCGAACGCGCCGTCGCCGGTGACCGCGATCGCCGGCCGGTCCGGCCGGGCCAGCGCCGCGGCGATCGCGAACGGGACGCCGACGCCGAGACAGCCGAACGCCCCGGCATCGAGGTAGCGGGCGGTCGACGGGACGCCGAGCCGGGCGAAGCTGAGCAGGTCTCCTCCGTCGGCGACGACGGTCGCGCCGGTCAGGTCCAGGTCCGCCAGCGCGGCGAAGATGTGGTTCGGGTGCATCCGGCCGTCGTCCCCGGGCGGGGTGGCGGCGAGCTTCTCCCGGTAGCCGTCGAACCGCTCCAGGTGCGCGGTCCGCAGCTCGTCCCGCCACGTGGTGTCCGGTGTGGAAACTGATGCGACCGCGTCCAGTGTGGAGCCGACGTCGGCGAGGATCTCGACCTCACCGCGCCGGTTGTCGTAGAGCTCGCCGGCCGAGTCGGAGATCCGCACCCAGCGCGCGGCCGGGAACGCCGCCGGGGAGCCGAACCCGAGCTGGTAGTCGAGCTGGCGGCCGACGGTCAGCACGAGGTCGGCCTCGCGCATCACCCGCGACCGCAGTGCCCCGACGACGGCCGGGTGCTCGGGCGGGACGAGCCCGCGGCCCTCCTGGGTGTCGAGGTAGGCCGCTCCGGTGGCGTCGAGCAGCCGCACCAGCGCCTCGGGGTCCCGGCGGGCGCCGCGGCCGGTGATCACGACCGGCTTCCGCGCGGTGCGCAGCAGCGCGGCGACGGCCGCGACGTCGTCGGGGTGCGGCAGCGAGCGGCGCGGGCGCGGCGGGCGCAGGAACTCGTCGAGCACGACGGCCGGCGGCACCGTCTCCCGCAGGACGTCGGTGGGGATCTCGAGGTACACCGGCCCCGGCTCCGCGGCGTCGCCGTTCGCCCGGGACCAGCCCTCGTCGAGCTCGCGCAACACCTCGTCGGCGACCCGCAGGGTGCGGCTCTGCCGGGTCACCGGCCGGAGGATCTCGGTGTGCGGGATGTCCTGCAGCGGGTGCTTGTTGGCCTGCGGCCGGGGCGGGCAGCCGCCGAGCAGCAGCACCGGGATCCGGGACACCGACGCGTTCGCGACCGCGGTGACGGTGTTGGTGACCCCCGGGCCGGCGGTGGCGAGCGCGATCCCGGTCTCCCCGGTCAGCTCGGCGTGCGCGTGCGCCATGTGCACCGCGGCGCTCTCGTCGCGGACGTCGACGATCGCGACACCGAGCCGCGCCAGCTGGTCCCAGATCGGCTGGATGTGCCCGCCCTGCAGGCCGAACACGCGGCGGACCCCGCGCTCGTGCAGGAACCGGGCCACGAGTTCAGCTACGGATCGTGACGAGTGCTCGGACATCGAGCGGGCCTCCTCGGCGGCGACGACGGGGTGACGTGTGCCACTCACTGTGGGCATACTGAATTCAGAAGTCAACCGGAGGGAGTCGCGCCATGGAGCCCCGGTATCCTGAAATCCCCTGGCAGACAGCGGGAACCGACGATGCGGAAGGACGATTCGTCGACATGACGGCGCTCCCCGCCCCGCCCTCGCGTGTGCAGCAGGTGTACGACGCGATCGTCGACGACATCTGCACCGGCCGGCTCACGCCCGGCACGCCGTTGCGCCAGGAACAGCTGGCCGAACGCTTCTCGGTGTCCCGCCAGCCGGTCCAGCAGGCCCTGCTCCTGCTGCGCAACCAGGGCATGCTGCGCGACTTCGGCCGGCGCGGCCTCGAGGTCGCGCCGGTGGACACCGACTTCGTCCGGCACCTCTACGGGCTGCGCGCCGTACTGGACGGCTACGCCGCCCGCTGTGCCGCCCACGGCCTGTCCGCCGAGGCTGCGTCCCGGGGATTCGCCCTGGTCGCGGAGGGGCAGCAGGCCGACCGCGAGCACAACTACGCCCGCATGGTCGCCGCCGACATCGCGTTCCACCGGTTCGTCACCGAGCAGTCCGGCAACCCGCTGCTGGTCGAGAGCGCGACGGTGATCTGGCGGAACGTGCAGCGGGTGATGGGCGAACTGCTGTTCCGCGGCGGCTCCCCGAAGTGGGTCTGGGAGGACCACGCGGCGATCTTCGCGGCGATCGCGGCCGGGGACGGCGACCGCGCGGAGCGGCTCGCCCGCCAGCACGCCGAGCACGGCGAGCAGCTCATCCTCGACGCACTCGCCGAGACCGGCGAGTCCGGCGGCCGGGCGGCCGGCACCGCCTCCTGAGAACCGGCACGCGGCGGCCGTCCCGCTTGACCGTTGCTTGACTTCTGAATTCAGAATGCTTGATGGTGGCGCGACCGGGGCCATCCGGCCCGCAGCCCTCACCGTCGAGGAGCCGCCCGATGTCGATCGAGTCCGATCGCGCCGTCACGGATCGTGTCTACCGGAAGGTCGCCTTCCGGCTCGTCCCGTTGCTGTTCGTCTGCTACGTCATCGCCTACCTCGACCGCGTCAACGTCAGCTTCGCGCGGCTGCAGATGGACGACGAGCTCTGGTTCTCCGACGTCGTCTACGGCATCGGGGCCGGGGTGTTCTTCGTCGGCTACATCGTGTTCGAGGTGCCGAGCAACATCGTCCTGCACAAGGTCGGCGCCCGGCGGTGGATCGCCCGGATCATGATCAGCTGGGGCGTCGTCTCCGGAATGATGGCGCTGGCGAACTCGCCGTTCACCTTCTACCTGCTGCGCTTCCTGCTCGGCGTCGCCGAGGCCGGCTTCATCCCGGGCATCCTGCTGTACCTGACCTACTGGTTCCCGGCGCACCGGCGCGGCCGGATCACCGCACTGTTCCTCACCGCGATCCCGGTCGCGACGATCTTCGGCGGTCCGCTGTCGGGCTGGCTGATGCAGGCCTTCGACGACGTCGGCGGGCTGCGCGGCTGGCAGTGGATGTTCATCGTCGAGGCGGTGCCGGCCGTCCTGCTCGGCCTGGTCGTGCTCCGGATGCTCGACGACCGGGTCGCCGACGCGACCTGGCTGACCGACGACGAGCGCGCCGTCGTCGCGCGGGAGGTCGCGGCGGACGACGATGCCAAGCCCGCCGCGCACGCGAGCGTCCGGGACACGATGCGCTCGCCCGTCATCTGGCTGCTCGGCGGGATCTACTTCGCCGTCGCGCTGGGGATCTACACGATCAGCTTCTGGCTCCCGACGATCCTCTCGCGCAGCGGCGTGGAGTCCACCGTGGCCGTCGGGTTCCTGTCCGCGGTGCCCTACCTGGTCGCCGTGGTCGCGATGGTCGCGGTCGCGGCGAACGGCGACCGCACCGGAGAGCGTCGCTGGCACACCGCGGTGCCGTGCGCGCTCGGCGGGGTCGGGCTGATCGCCGTCGGGATGACCCAGTCGTCGACGGTCCTGGCGCTGATCGCGCTGACCGTCGCCGCGGCGGCGATCTCCAGCGCGCAGGCCGCGTTCTGGAGCCTGCCCGCGGCGCTGCTCTCCGGTGTCGGCGCGGCGGCCGGGATCGCGCTGGTCAACTCGATCGGCAACATCGCCGGGGCGGTGAGCACGTCGCTGGTCGGGGTCATCTCGGACGCCACCGGCAGCACCGCGACCAGCCTGTACGTGTTCGGCGTCGTCCTGGTCCTGGGCGGGGCGCTGGTGCTGACGCTGAAGAAGGAGCAGGTGAACGGCGCCGGCACGCGGAAGTGACCTGCCCGACCCCCGATTCCCTCCGCACCGCGGTTCCTTCAAGATCGGACCGACCGAACGGCGAGGCTGCTGTCCGCCGACCGACGAAGGCTCGCGCACAGGAGTGATCGGATGACGGAAACCATGGAACGCGTCGGGGTCGTCGGCTGCGGCCTGATGGGCGCGGGCATCGCCGAGGTCGTCGCCCGGAGCGGACGCGACGTGGTGGTCGTCGAGTCCACCGAGGATGCCGTGGCGGCCGGACGCGGGCGGCTCGAGAAGTCGCTCGCCCGGGCCGAGCGCCGCGGTGACGTGGACGACGCGCGCGTCGTCCTCGAGCGCATCACCCTCCGCACCGACCTCGGCGAGCTGGCCGACCGCGACCTGGTCGTCGAGGCCATCGCCGAGGACGAGGCGGCCAAGACCGCACTGTTCGCCCGGCTCGACGAGATCGTCACCGACCCGCGCGCCGTGCTCGCGTCCAACACGTCCTCGATCCCGATCATGAAGCTCGGCGCCGCGACCACGCGTCCCGAGCAGGTCGTCGGGATCCACTTCTTCAACCCGGTACCCGTGCTGACGCTGGTCGAGCTGGTCCCCAGCCTGACCACCTCGGACGAGACGCTCGACCGGTCGCGGGAGTTCGTCGAGACCGGCCTGGGCAAGCACCCGATCACCTGTCAGGACCGGGCCGGCTTCGTGGTGAACGCGCTGCTCGTCCCCTTCATCCTGTCGGCGATCCGGATGCTCGAGTCCGGGTTCGCCACCGCGGCGGACATCGACGCCGGGCTCGTGCAGGGCTGTGCGCACCCGCAGGGGCCGCTCGCGCTGGCCGACCTGATCGGTCTGGACACCGTCAAGGCCGTCGCCGACTCGCTCTACGCCGAGTTCAAGGAGCCGCTCTACGCGTCCCCGCCGCTGCTCACCAGGATGGTCGAGGCGGGCCTGACCGGCCGGAAGGCCGGGCGGGGGTTCCACGACCACAGCCGCTGATCGACCGCAGCCGCTGATCGCCCGCAGCCGCTGATCGACCGCAGCCGCTGACGGCCGGGGGAGCCGGTTCAGGCCGGACCGGCACCCCCGGCGGGCACCTCGTCCGGGTCGGCGAACGCCTTGCCGAGCTCCCGGCTCAGGGCCAGCGCGCGGCGGGCCCAGTCGGGGGTGGCGCCGGCCAGGCCGCAGGCCGGCGTGGGCACGGCGAGCCGGGCGAGCCGGCGACGATCGAAGCCGAGCCGGTCGGCGAGGTCGTAGCCGGTGCGGGCGAGGTCGGCGATCGCCGGCTCCCGGCGCGGCGCGGTGCCCGGGAGCAGGCCGAGCAGCAGCGGGACGCCGCTGTCCCAGGTCTCGCCGATCGCGTCGAGCGCCTCGACCCGCGCGGTGGCGCCGGTGAAGGCGGGCCGGGTCGCGTCGATCCCGACGGCCGCGGCGCCCGCCCCGGCCAGCAGCCGGATCGGGGGGACGTCCGCACAGCAGTGCACGACGACCGGCGCGTCGATCCCGGCGATCAGCTCCCGCAGGGTGTCCTGCGCGTCCGGGGCGCGGACCGCGCGCACCGTCCCGTAGCCCGACGCCGTCGGCAGCGACCCGGCGATCACCGCGGGCAGCCCGGGCTCGTCGAGCTGCACGACGACCCGCGCGCCGGTCCGCTCGGCGACCTCCGCGACGTGCTCGCGGAGCCCTTCGGCCAGGCTGGCCGCGAACTCGCGGACGGCCCCGTGGTCGGTGAGCACCCGGTGCCCGGACGCCAGCTCGACGGACGCGGCGAGCGTCCACGGCCCGGCGACAGCGATCTTGACCCAGCCCGGGCGGGTGCGGTCGCAGGCGTCGTCGAACGCGTCGAGGTCCGCCGACATCAGGTCGCGGGCGCGCCGCAGGTCCCGGCCGGTCCGCGGGGTGACCCGCCAGCCGGTCGGGACGACCTCCACCGCCAGGTCCACCAGCAGCCCGGCCGTGCGGCCGATCATGTCGGCGCCGACGCTGCGGTGCGGCAGCTCGGGCAGCGCCGGGAACTCGGGGGTCTCCCCCGTCACCAGCGCGGCGGCTTCCCGGGGGTCGGCCCCCGGCAGCGATCCGGCGCCGGTGCCGATCCCCTCGGGCCACAGCTCGCGCGGGCCGGGGTCCGGGTCGGGGGCGGTGTCCACGACCTCGATGCGGGGCTCGGGCGGCCGGCTCTCGCCGGGGCGGACGTCGCCCAGCCCGGCGGCGGCGAGGGCGGCGGCCAGCGGGTCGGCGTCGTGGTCGGAACTCACGCGGCCCAGTCTCCCCGCGCCGCCTCGGCGACGCCGCGGCGCCCCGATGTCCGGCCTCGATCGGCGGTTCAGCCAGCCCGGGGCGCGCACAGCTCGAACACCGGGTGCCGGTGCGCGGCCGCCGTGATCTCGGCGTCGGACGATCCGGGGCCGATGTCGTCGAACAGCAGTCCGGCGCTCCGGCCGAGGCCGTCCAGGTAGGCGCGCAGCACCGGGACGGCGGTGACCGGGGACTGCTCCATCGCGAGCACCGGATCGGTCACCGCCCCCGCGCGGAGCTCGGCGCGCCCACCCGCGGCGCGCAGGTTCAGGACCCAGTCGGTCTCCCCGCGTGGGGAGATGAGGTAGCGGCGGCCCCCGACCGTGACCGGGGTGAGCGGGACGGTGCGCTCACGTCCGCTGACCCGGCCGGGGACGGCGAGCACCGCTGTCGCACCGGGCAGCCGTCCCCGTTGCACGAGCGCGACGACCAGCGGGTTCAGCATCCGGGAGAGCCGGCCGGGAGCGCGGTAGTGCCGGTGATCCACACCGACACCTTTCCATCGCGAACTCGAACGCGACAGTCCGGTCACGCTTCCGGCGACAGCAGGAACACCGGGTGCCGGCGCGCCTCGGCGGCCAGCTCGGCGTCGGACGAGCTCGCGTCGACCCCCTCGAAGAAGGCGCCGACCTCCCACGCCCACTTCCGCAGGTAGGCCCGCAGGACCGGGACGACCCGGGCGTCGTCGGTCAGCTCGGTCGCGGTGACGGTCTCGGTGCGGCGGCCGACCGTCAGCTCGGCCTCGCCGGCGGCGCGCAGGTTGCGCACCCACTGGGTGTTGCCCCGCGCGGCGACGAGGTAGCGGGCGCCGTCGTGCCGGAGCGGGTTGACCGGGGTGGTCCGGATCTCGCCGGAACGACGGCCGCGGACGCCGAGGACCGCGGATCCGGCCAGCGGGACCCCGAGCCGGGTCAGGCCCGCGACCAGCGGGTTCATCAGGTACCGGGTGAGTCGTCCGGGTGCGAGGTAGTGCTTGTCAGAGCGCTGATTCGTCATGAGAGCAGTGTTCACTCAATGCGGACGAATGGCAAGAGCAGTGCTCTCTTTTCTGCGGAGGAAGGCGCCCGGGGCGGGTGGTCCATCGCCGAGGCCGCACGTCGCGAGATCTCGGCGAGGTCGGGCGGTGACGGTCAGGCGGTGGCGGTCAGGCGGTGGCGGTGATCGTCGCCGACCCGAGGACCCGGTCGCCGTCGTCGTCGGGCCGGTAGAACGCGACGGCCTGACCCGGCGCGACCCCCCGCAGCGGCTCCGCCAGCGCCACCTCGACGCCGTCGCCGGACGGGGTCACCGACGCCGGCGCGGTCCCGCCGTGCGCCCGCACCTGCACGACGCAGGCGAACGCCTCGGACGGCGCCACCCCGGACGTCCACACCGGACTCCGGGCGGAGATCGCGGACACGTCCAGCGAGGCCTCCGGCCCGACCCGGACGGTGCCGCTCACCGGCTCGATCCCCAGCACGTAGCGGGGACGGCCGTCGGCGGCGGGGCGGTCGATGCCGAGGCCCTTGCGCTGGCCGACGGTGAACCCGTGCACGCCGTCGTGCGTCCCGAGCACCTCGCCCGAGGAGTCGACCATGGACCCGGGCCGCGACCCGAGACGCTCGGCCAGGAACCCCTGGGTGTCGCCGGTCGGGATGAAGCAGATGTCATGGCTGTCCGGCTTGCCGGCGACGCGGAGCCCGAGCCGCTCGGCCTCGGCGCGGATCTCCGGCTTCGGCGTGTCACCGACCGGGAACATCGCGTGCCGGAGCTGGTCGGCGCGCAGCACGGCGAGCACGTAGGACTGGTCCTTGCCGTCGTCGACGGCGCGCCGCAACGCCGGGACCGAGGCGTCCAGCCGGGCGTAGTGGCCGGTGCAGACGGCGTCGAAGCCCAGCGCGAGCGCGCGGTCCAGCACCGCCGCGAACTTGATCTTCTCGTTGCACCGCAGGCAGGGGTTCGGCGTCTCGCCGGCGGCGTAGGCGTCCACGAAGTCGTCGACGACGTCCCGGGCGAACTCCTCGGAGAGGTCCCAGACGTAGTAGGGGATGCCGAGCACATCGGCGGCGCGGGCCGCGTCGCCGGCGTCCTCCTTGGAGCAGCAGCCGCGGGAACCGGAGCGCATCGCGTCCCGGGTCCGGGACAGCGCCAGGTGCACGCCGACGACGTCGTGCCCGGCCGCGACGGCCCGGGCGGCGGCGACCGCGGAGTCCACCCCTCCGCTCATCGCTGCGAGGACCCGCACGGCTCAGCCCGTCACGGCGGCCGGGGCGCGGCGCCCGGCGCGACGCGCCCGCTCGACGACCGAGCCGATCGCCTCGGTCAAGGCGCGCACGTCGTCGCGGGTACTGGTGTGCCCCAGCGAGAACCGCAGCGAGCCGCGGGCGGTGGACTCGTCGGCGCCCATCGCGAGCAGCACGTGGCTGGGCTGCGCGACGCCGGCCGTGCAGGCCGAGCCGGTGGAGCAGTCGATGCCCTGCGCGTCGAGCAGCATCAGCAGGCTGTCGCCCTCGCAACCGGGGAACGACAGGTGCGCGTTGCCGGGGAGCCGGCCGGGGCCGCCGTCCACCTGTGCGTCGAGCGCGTCCCCGTTGACGACGGCGTCGGGCACCTCGGTCAGGACGGCGCGGACCAGCTCGTCGCGCAGCCCGGCCAGCGCCACGCGGCGGCGGGGCGCGGCCGCGACCGACTCGGCGACGGCGGCGGCGAGCCCGACCAGCGACGGGACGTCGAGGGTGCCGGAGCGGACGTCGCGCTCCTGGCCGCCGCCGTGCAGCAGCGGGGTGCACTCGACGTCGCGGCCCAGCAGCAGCACGCCCGCGCCGTAGGGTCCGCCGAGCTTGTGCCCGGTCAGGGTCAGGGCGTCGGCGCCGGAGGCGGCGAAGTCGACGTCGAGGATCCCGACGGCCTGCACGGCGTCGGTGTGGAACGGCACGCCGAACTCGTGCGAGACCTCCGCGAGCTCGCGCACCGGGTTGACCGTGCCGACCTCGTTGTTCGCCCACATCACCGAGACGACGGCGTTGGCGTCCGGGTCCTCGGCGAGCGCGGCGCGCAGCGCCTCCGGGGAGACCCGGCCGGCCCCGTCCACCTCGAGGAGCCGGACGCGGGCGCCCTCGTGCTCGGCCGTCCAATCGGCGGCGTCGATCACGGCGTGGTGTTCGACGGCGGACACCAGGACCCGGGTGCGACGCGGGTCGGCGGCCCGGCGGGCCCAGTACAGGCCCTTGACGGCGAGGTTGTCGCTCTCGGTGCCGCCGGTGGTGAACACGACCTCGGACGGGCGCGCGCCGACCGACTCGGCGATCCGCTCGCGGCTCTCCTCGACCTCGCGGCGGGCCCGGCGGCCCGACGAGTGCAGCGACGACGCGTTACCGGTGCGGCCGAGCGCGTCGCTCATGGCGGCGACGGCGGCAGGCAGCATCGGTGTGGTCGCCGCGTGGTCCAGGTACGTCATCGTGCTCCAGGGTAATCCCCCGGCCGGGGTACCGGGACGCGTGCCCGTCCGGCCGGCTACCGGTGATCCCGTCCGAGCGCCCGGTCCGCCCGCCGTCCCACCGCGAGGCCCACCGGCAGTGCGACGAGCACGAACAGCACGACGCCGACGGTCGCGACTGCCGGACCGCGGGTCACCAGCTCGGCGGACTCCAGGAGCGCGAACGCGCCGAGGAACGCCAGGGCGACCAGCATGACCGCGATCCGGGACGCCCGGTTGCCGACGATCGTCCTGAGCCAGTTCGTCACGTATGTACGGTATCGCCCCGCCGTACCCGGTGGCGGGCGCGGCGGGCCAGGGTGCGCCGGTCGTCGTCGCCGGGCTCGATCAGCCCACCGACCCGCACCTCGCACACCAGCCCGGGCAGCCGCGCGACCCGTCCGACGGTGTCGGCCAGCGTCTGGGCACCGACGAACGCGGCGGCGGTCGTCGGGCGTCCGTCCGGGGTGGTGAGCGTGACGGTCACCGGCCGGACCGGGGCGCCGGCGTCGATCGCGGCCTGGAACGGCGCGCGCCGGTAGTCCCCGCCCACGGCCCCGCACCAGGTGGTGGCCTCCGGGAAGACGCCGACGAGCGCGCCGCGTCGCAACGCCTGCGCGGTCGCCGCGACCGTGCCGGGCAGCCGGGACAGCCCTTCGCGGTGCACGAACAGCGTCCCGACGCGCCCGGCGAGCGGCCCGATCAGCGGCCAGTCCCGGACCTCGCGCTTGGCGAGCATCGTGACCGGGCCGACCGCGCCGAGGGCGGGGATGTCGATCCAGGACGTGTGGTCGGCGACGACGAGCGCGCCGCGGCCGTCGCCGGGGGCGAGCCCGCCGCCGCGCACCACCAGGCGCACACCCGCGGCACGCAGCACCGCGCGGTGCAGGGCGCGCAGCAGCGGGCCGCTCACCCGGGGACCGGCGAGTGTTCCGACCGGGATCGTCAGGATCGCGACGGCCAGGACGGCGAGCAGCGCGGCCGTGCGCCGGACCAGCCGCCAGGTGCCGCCGGGGACCGGCGGGGGCAGGCACTCGTCGGGTGTGCACGGCGACCAGGCGGCCCAGGGTCCGCCGGGGCGGTGCGACGCCGGGAGCACCGTCGGGTGCGTCGGGTGCCCGATCCCCCCGCGCCGGACCTCGCCAGGAGGACCCGCCGGAGCGGGCGGGATGCGAGCCGGTCGGCCGGGGTGGCGCGTCGGGGTGCGCAGAGCAGAGGGCGCCGGACGCGCCGCCGGTCCGGCCTCCCGCTCCGGCCCGGCCGCGAGCGTCACACCGACCGCCCGGTGCCCGCCCGCCCCACGTCGGCGGAGTCCCCGAGGAAGAACCTCGAGTAGCGGGGATCCATGTGGTCCATCCCCAGCAGCACCGGGAAGTCGGCGACGCCGAAGTCCGGGTCGTGCGCGGGCAGCCCGCACACCCACGCGCCGAGGCGCAGGTAACCGCGCAGCAGCGGCGGCATCGGCGACGTCCGGTGCCGCGGCGCGGCCGCCGGGTCCCACAGCCGGTGCGGCACGGTCCGGTACTCCTCCGGCGCGAGGTGCCCGGCGGCGACGCGGTCCCAGACCGCCGCGGCGGTCACCCCGCCGTCGGCGAGCGGGACGCTGGCGCAGCCGACGAGCCAGCGGTTCCCGGTGAGCAGCATGTAGCGGGCGATCCCGGCCCACACCAGCGCGACGACGGCGCCGGCCCGGTGGTCGGGGTGCACGCAGGAGCGGCCGGTCTCCACCAGCGAGCGGCGCAGCGGGTCGAGACGGGAGAGGTCGAACTCGCCGTCGGAGTAGAGGCCGCCAGCCTCGCGGGCCCGGTCCGGCGGCAGCATCCGGTAGGTGCCGACGATCTCGCCGCTTCCGTCCTCGCGGACCACGAGGTGGTCGCAGAACGCGTCGAAACGGTCGACGTCCAGGCCGGGCACCGGTGTGTCGAGGCGGGCGCCGAGCTCGCCGGCGAACACCCGGTACCGCAGGGCCCGGGCGGCGGCGACGTCGTCGGCGTCGGTGGTGAGCAGCAGCGAGTACCGCGTCGCGGCGGTATCGGGGGTCGAGACGATCACCTGGGTCTGGGTCACGGCCGTCTGGGTCACGGCGGTCTTGCTACCGGCCGCATCCGACGCCGCGCCCGCGCCGCGCCATCCCGGCGGTGGCGGGCACGTGAACGGCTCCCCTCAGGTGTCGCTGCAGGTGAGAGCGGGTGAACGGCCCCGTGACACACGACGACGCCCGGGTGCGGGTGCACCCGGGCGTCGTCGGGGGAACCGGAGCGGAAGGGCTCAGCCCTTGCGCTTGGCGACCTCCTCCTGCAGCTGCGGGGCAACCTTGAACAGGTCGCCGACGATGCCGTAGTCGGCGATCTCGAAGATCGGCGCCTCCTCGTCCTTGTTCACCGCGACGATCGTCTTCGAGGTCTGCATCCCGGCCCGGTGCTGGATCGCACCCGAGATCCCGAGCGCGATGTAGAGCTGCGGCGAGACGGACTTGCCGGTCTGCCCGACCTGGAACTGCGGCGGGTAGTAGCCGGAGTCCACCGCGGCGCGCGAGGCGCCCACGGCCGCGCCGAGCGAGTCGGCCAGGCCCTCGACGACGGTGAAGTCGTCGGCCGACCCGACACCACGCCCACCGGAGACGATCACGGTCGCCTCGGTCAGCTCCGGGCGCTCCCCGCCGGTGATCGGCTCGCGGCCGGTGACCGTGGCCGCGCGGCCGGTCGAGGCCGGGACCTCGACGCTCTCCCGGGCACCCGCGCCCGCGGTCGCCTCGACGTCGATCGCACCCGGGCGCACGGTGATGACCGACAGCGCCGTGGTGGCCTTCGACTCGGCGGTGTAGGCCCCACCGAAGATCGAGTGCTGCGCGCCGTCCGCGGTCACGCCGACGACGTCGGACAGCAGCCCGGAGTTCGTCCGCACGGCCAGCCGGCCGGCGACCTCCTTGCCGTTTCCGGTCGCGGCGACCAGCACCGCCGCCGGGCTCGCCGACCCGACCAGCGACTCGAGCACCGAGGTCTCCGGGGAGAGGAAGTCGGTGGAGTCGGTCTCCGCGGCGTAGATCTTCTCGGCGCCGTGCTCGGCCAGCCCGGCGGCCAGCTTGTCGGCGGTGCCCGCGGCACCGACGACCACCGCCGACGGCTCGCCCAGCGCGCGGGCGGCGGTCAGCAGCTCGTAGGTGGTCTTCTTGATCTCACCGTCGACGTGGTCGACGAGAACCAGGACCTCAGCCATGTCTCTGTCTCTCCAATACCGGACGAAGAAGAAAGGGGATCAGATGAGCTTCTGGCCGACCAGGAACTCGGCGATCTTCGCGCCGCCGTCGCCCTCGTCGGTGACCTTCTCGCCCGCGGTCTTCGGCGGCTTCGGCGCCGCGCTGCTCACCTGCGACAGCGCGTTCGCCAGCCCCACCGTCGACGGGTCGATCCCGGCACCGGCCAGGTCGAGGGTCGTCACCGGCTTCTTCTTCGCCGCCATGATCCCCTTGAACGAGGGGTAGCGCGGCTCGTTGGACTTCTCCCCGACCGACACCACGGCCGGCAGCTCCGCGGTCAGATGGGCGATGCCCTCGTCGGTCTCCCGCTTCGCGGTGACCGTGCTGCCCTCGACGCTCAGCTCGTTGGCGTGGGTCAGCGCCGGCACCCCGAGCAGGTCGGCGATCATCGCCGGCACCGCGCCGGTCTGGCCGTCCGAGGCCGAGTTGCCCGCGATGACCAGGTCCCAGCCCTCCACGGTGCCGATCAGCGCGGTCAGCGCCTTCGCGGTCTGCACCGCGCACGAGCCGTGGAGTGCGTCGTCGGACAGGTGCACCGCCGCGTCCGCACCCATCGACAGGGCCTTGCGGATGGCGTCGGTGGCCCGGTCCGGCCCCATGCAGACGACGACGACCTCGGAGCCGTCGTTCGCCTCCTTGATCTGCAGAGCCGCCTCGACCGCACGCTCGTTGATCTCGTCGATCACCGCCTCCGCGGCCTCACGGTCGAGCGTGTGGTCCGCGGCCAGCGTCCGCTCCGAGTAGGTGTCCGCAACCTGCTTCACCAGGGTCACGATCTTCATAGGACCTCTTCGACCTCCCTGCCGCGGCGGCCTGCGCTCGTGCGCACACCGCGTCGTCCTGACGTGCGGACCGGCTTCGGTCCGTCTCGCACCACCGAGACGATGCTGCGCCGGCGGCCGGGGGTGGACCGCGGCGTCGCGTCCGTCTGATGTGCGACGACTCTGCCAGCAGCGGCGTCTTATGGCACGCCGTGCCAGTGTGACATTGATTGTTACCAGCCAGTAGCGTCCTGGCAAACGCCAGGACGGGTGACCGTCCTCACGAGCGTGTCACGTCACGCAGGGCGCGCACGATGTCACACCCTGCACGACGGGGCGGGCGCGCCGCTTTCGCTACCGTCGGCACCCCCACGCACGGGCAGGAGGGAGCCGCAGTGCAGGTGACCGGGTTCGACGACCGTCTGGGGACGGGATACGTCCTCAGCACGGGTGCGCACGCCGACGAAGAGGTGCCGGGCAGCCGGACCGTGGCGCACGGCGGGGTGACCGTGCGCGCCACCGACGGCCTGGCGGCCCTGCTCGAGGACGCGCTGGCGAACCGTCCGACCATCGTCCTCGAATGGGGCGGGCCGGAGGTCCCGCTGACGCTGGAGGACGGCACCCTCCTGGCGTGGTTGCGCAACGACGTCGGCGGCGTGGTCGCCGTCGCCGGCGAGCCGGTCTGAGCCCTCCGCGCCCCGGTGTCGGGTACCGCCCCGCCGGCGTGATGGGGTCGGTGACCGTGACCAGCAGCCTGCCCCTCACCGGAGAGCGGACCGTCCCGGGCCTCGCGCACGAGAACTACTGGTTCCGCCGCCACGAGGTCGTCTACACCGCGCTGGCCGGCGAGTGCGCCGGCGCGGTCGTGCTGGAGGCCGGCTGCGGCGAGGGCTACGGCGCGGACCTGCTCGCCACGTCGGCGCGACGGGTGCTGGCCCTGGACTACGACGCCCCGACCGTCGCGCACGTCGCCGCCCGCTACCCACGGGTGGCGGTGGCCCGGGCGAACCTGGTCGCGCTGCCGGTGCCCGACGCCGCCGTCGACGTCGTGGTGTCGTTGCAGGTCATCGAACACCTCTGGGAGCAGGAGCGGTTCCTGCGCGAGTGCCGGCGGGTGCTGCGCCCCGGCGGACGGCTGCTGGTCTCGACCCCGAACCGGATCACCTTCTCCCCCGGCCGGGACACCCCGCTCAACCCGTTCCACACCCGCGAGCTCGACGCCGGCGAGCTGGCCGGGCTGGTACGCGACGCCGGGTTCGACGACGTGGCGGTGCGGGGCCTGCACCACGGGCCGCGGCTGCGTGCGATGGACGACCGGCACGGTGGGCTGATCGAGGCGCAGACCGCGCTGGCGCTGTCCGGCGCGCCCTGGCCTTCCGCGCTGGCCGCCGACGTCGCCGCCGTGCGCTCCGACGACTTCGTGCTGCACGACCGCGACCCCGACGCGTCCCTGGACCTGCTGGTGACGGCGACGCGGCCGTGAGCACGGTCGGCACGTTCTGCCTGGTCCTGCACTCGCACCTGCCGCTGCTGGCCCGGCACGGGCGCTGGCCGGTCGGCGAGGAGTGGCTCTACCAGTCCTGGGCGCACTCGTACCTGCCGGTGGTGGCGACCCTGCGCGAGCTCGCCGCCGAGGGACGCGGGCAGCTCGCCACCCTCGGTGTGACGCCGGTGCTCGCCGCCCAGCTCGACGACCCGTACTCCCTGCGCGGGGTGCACGACTGGCTGGGCGGCTGGACGCTGCGGGCGCACTCGGCGGCGTCCCGGCTGCCGGATCTGGCCGCGCACGAGCACCGGGTCTCCACCGCCGCGACCGCCGAGTTCGAGGCGCACTGGCGACACGGCGGGTCCCCGGCGCTGCGGGCGCTGCGCGACACCGGCGCGGTCGAGCTGCTCGGCGGCCCGGCGGCGCACCCGTTCCAGCCGCTGCTCGACCCGCGGGTCCGGGCGTTCTCGCTGCGGACCGGGCTGGCCGACCACGCGCTGCGGCTCGGCGGGCGTCCGGCCGGCATCTGGGCGCCCGAGTGCGGCTACGCGCCGGGGCTGGAGCACGACTACGCCGCCGCCGGGGTGTCCCGGTTCCTGGTCGACGGCCCGGCGCTGCGCGGCGACACGGCGCTCGCCCGCCCGGTCGGCGACTCGGACGTGCTCTGTGTGGGGCGCGACCTGGCGGTCACCTACCGGGTGTGGTCGCCGCGCAAGGGCTACCCGGGCTCGGCCGAGTACCGGGACTTCCACACCTGGGACCACCCCTCGGGGCTCAAACCGGCCCGGGTGACCGGTCGCCGCGTCCCGTCCGAGCGCAAGCGGCCCTACTCCCCGGCGCTCGCCGCGGACGCGGTACAGCGCGACGCCCGGGACTTCGTCGACACCGTCGTCGCCCGGCTGCGGGCGCTGCGTGCCACCCACGGCCGCCCGGCGCTGACCGTGGCCGCCTTCGACACCGAGCTGTTCGGGCACTGGTGGCACGAGGGCCCGGCCTGGCTCGCGGCGGTGCTGCGGATGCTGCCGTCGGCGGGGGTGTCGGTGCGGACCCTCGGGGGCGCGATCGACGACGGCCTGGTCGGCGACCCGGTCGCGCTGCCCGAGTGCTCCTGGGGCTCGGGCAAGGACTGGCGGGTGTGGGCCGGCCCGCAGGTGGCCTCGTTCGTCGCGGCGAACGACGACGTGCAGCGCGACCTGCTGTCGCTCTCCGGTCTGCTGCGCACCGACGTCCGGGACCCGCTGGCCGACCTGCTCGCCGACCAGGCGCTGCACGCGCTGTCCAGCGACTGGGCGTTCATGGTCACCAAGGACTCGGCCGCGGACTACGCGCGCTCCCGCGCCGCGCTGCACGCCGGTCGGGTCGCCGAGCTCGCCGGCCTGCTGCGTGCCGGACGCCGCCGCGCCGCGCAGCGCCGGACCGCGCACTGGGCCGACGCCGTCCCCACCTTCGGCCACCTGGACGCCCGCGACCTCGCCGGGTCGCCCTGAGCGCAGCGTCCCGCCGCTCGCGGGTGCGGCGGTCCGATCCCCCCGGGGACGCCGCGGACCGGGCGCTTTGCCAGGATCCTCCGATGCGGGTGCTGATGATCAGCTGGGAGTTCCCGCCGGTCGTCGTGGGTGGGCTGGGCCGGCACGTGCACGCGCTGGCGCGCGAGCTCGTCGTGGCCGGGCACGAGGTCGTCGTGCTCTCCCGGGCACCCACCGGGTCGGATTCGGCCACCCACCCCACCGTCGTGCAGACCGTCGACGGCGTCCGGGTGCTGCGGGTCGCCGAGGACCCGCCGCACCTGGAGTTCGGCGCCGACCTGGTGGCGTGGACGCTCGGCATGGGCCACGGCCTGCTCCGGCACGCGCTGACCGCACTGCTGCCGGGCTGGCGGCCCGACGTCGTGCACGCCCACGACTGGCTCGTCGCGCACCCGGCGATCGCGCTGGCCGACGTCCTCGGCGTCCCGCTGGTCGCGACGCTGCACGCCACCGAGGCCGGCCGGCACTCCGGCTGGCTGCCCGGCCCGATGAACCGGCAGGTGCACTCCACCGAGTGGTGGCTCGCCCGGCGAGCCGACGAGGTGATCACCTGCTCGGTGGCGATGCACGACGAGGTGGCCGCCCTGCACGACCTCGACCCGGCCGGGGTGCACGTGGTGCACAACGGCATCGACGTGCGCCGCTGGCGGTCCCGCGGGTCCGCTCCCGGTCCCGCGACGGCGACCCAGCCCGGCCCGCGGCTGGTCTACTTCGGACGGCTCGAGTACGAGAAGGGCGTCCAGGACCTCGTCGCGGCCCTGCCCCGGATCCGGCGTCGGCACCCGGGCACCCGGCTGCTGATCGCGGGCACCGGGACCCAGCGGGCGATGCTCGACGAGCGCGTCGCCACGCACCGGGTGCGCCGCTCGGTCGACTTCCTCGGCCACCTCCCGGACGCCGAGCTCACCGCCCTGCTGCGCGCCGCCGACGCCGTCGTGCTGCCCAGCCGCTACGAGCCGTTCGGGATCGTCGCCCTCGAGGCCGCCGCGGCCGGGGCGACGCTGGTCGCCTCCACCGCCGGGGGGCTCGGCGAGCTCGTCCGGGACGGCGAGACCGGCCTCGGGTTCGCGCCCGGGGACGTCGCCGGCCTCGCCGACGCCGTCGGACGCGCGCTGGCCGACCCGCGCGCCGCGCGGCGCCGGGCCCGGGCCGCCCGCGCCCGGCTGCGGACCGAGTTCGCCTGGCCGGTCATCGCCGCCCGCACCGCCGCGATCTACGCCGGCGCCCGGGCGGCCGGGCCGCGCGAGCTGCCCCGCCCGAAGATCCCGACCGGGAACCTGTTCGACCGCCAGTCCTGATCAGGCGCGGTCGAGCCGCGCCCGCAGCGCCCGGTCCGCCTTGCGCGCCATGTCGGCGACGGCGGCCCGCTCGGCCGCGGCGGCCGCGTGGTCGGCGCGCCGGTCACGCACCACCCGCGCCGGGGTGCCGACGGCGATCGAGTCGGCCGGGATGTCCCCCCGCGCGACGGCGTGCGCGCCCAGCACCGAGCCGGAGCCGATCCGGGTGCCGCGCAGCACCGTCGTCTTGACCCCGAGCCAGCACCCCTCGCCGATCCGGACGGGCGCCTTCACGATGCCCTGGTCCTTGATCGGCCGGTGCACGTCGTCGGTGCGGTGGTCGAAGTCGGTGACGTACACCCAGTCCGCGACCAGCGTCGCCGCGCCGACCTCGACGTCGAGATAGCAGTTCAGGGTGTTGTTCCGGCCGAACACGACCTTGTCCCCGATCCGCATCGACCCCTCGTGGCAGCGCAGCGCGGTGCCGTCGCCGATGTGCACCCAGCGGCCGATCTCGAGCCGGCCGAAGCCCGGGCGGGCCTGCACCGTGACGCCCTTGCCGAGGAACACCATCCCGCGCAGGACGACGTGCGGGTGCCGCACCCGCAGCACCAGCAGCCGCCAGTAGCGCAGCAGGTACCAGGGGGTGAAGGCCCGGTGCCGCAGGATCCAGCGCAGCGAGGTGAGCGTGCACAGCCGCACCTGCTCCGGGTCGTCTCTCACGCCCTCGCACCCTAGGCGTGTGCCGCACCGGCGCCCCGGGTACCCGGACACTCCCGTTCCCCGAATCCCCAGGAGTGATCACGTGACCGGACGACGCGAGCCCGACGACGGCACCGAGGTCGGTACCGACGAGCTGACGAGCGGCGGGGCCGGCACCGTCCGGGACGAGCTCGACCACGCCGGCCGGCCGCGCTCCGGTCCGGGTACCGACGACGGCGGCATGACCGACGCGGCCGCCGCGGAGGTCGACGCCGAGCACGACGACGAGCCCACCCGCAGCGAGTAGCTCCGGGCTCCGTGAGCCCGCGCCCGCTGATCGTCAGTACCGACCCGGGTGTGGACGACGCCGTCGCCCTCGTCCTCGCCCTGCGCAGCCCGGAGGTCGACGTCCGGGCCGTCGTCGCGCAGTTCGGCAACGTCGGTCCGGACCGGACACTGGACAACGCCGGACGGCTGCTGGCGCTCACCGGGCGGACCGACGTCCCGCTCGGGAAGGGCGCGGACCGGCCTCTCGTGCACCCGGCCGCCGGGCGGGCCGGGCACGTGCACGGGACCGACGGCCTCGGCGGTCGCGCCGCGCGCCTGCCCGCGCCGGTCGCGCCGAGGCCGGGCTCCGGGGTGGCGCTGATGGCCCGGGTGCTCGCCGAGGCGTCCGAACCGGTCACCCTGGCCGTGATCGGGCCGCTCACCGACGCCGCGATCCTGCTGGCCGCCCACCCGGAACTGGCCGGGCGGATCGAGCGGATCGTGGTCATGGGCGGCGCGCTGGGCGGCGGCAACGTGACCGGTGCGGCCGAGTTCAACGTGCACGCCGACCCGGAGGCCGCGCAGCGCGTCCTCACCCAGGACCGGGTTCCGGTCGCCCTGGTGCCGCTGGAGACCACGCTGGGCTGCGCGGCCGGCCCGGAGTGGGTGGACGCGCTGGCCGCCGCCGACCCGGTGTGCGCCGAGATGGCCGCGATGATCGCGCCGTACCGGGCGTTCTACCGGGAGCGCTACGGCCGCGACGCCGTCGCCGTGCACGACGCGACCGCGCTGCTCGAGTGCGTCGCACCCGGCTCGCTGACCGCGACGCCGGTGCCGCTGGCCGTCGACTGTGGATCCGGCCCGGCCCGCGGGGCGACCGTGCCGCACCACGGCACCGGCGCCGCGACGCCGCCGGTGGACGTGCTCTCCGCCCCGGACCCCGTCGCGGTGCTCGACGCGGTACGGGCCCGGCTCACCGGGTGCTGACCGCTACGCCAGCCCGTACTCGATCGCCAGGCGGACCAGCGCGCCACGGCCCGGCACGCCGAACTTGCGCAGCAGGCGTTGCACGTGGTTCTCGACGGTCCGCGGGGACAGCACCAGCCGGGCCGCGATCTGCCGCGCGGTCAGCCCCTCGACCACCAGCAGGAGCACCTCGGACTCACGGGGGCTGAGGTCGGGCACGGGCTGGGCGGGCGCCGCTACGGACTCCAGGACGACCGCGGCCAGGCCGGGCGAGAAGGCGGGCCGACCGGACGCCGCGGAGCGGGCGAGCCGGGCGACCTCGGCGAGATCGGTGGTCGTCGCGACGCCGGTCGCGCCCGCCCGGACGGCGTCGAGCACCAGCCGGTGGTCGGCACCCGGAGCCGCGACGACGAGCGCGGGTGTGTCGGGGGTCCGGCTGGTCAGCGCGGCGATCACGGCGAGGGCGACGTCCCGGGGTCCGGTGGCGTCGACCAGCACCAGCGACGGCCGTAGCCGGGCCACGGTCGAGGCGACCGCATCGGCCGGCGTGGCCGGAAGGCGGGCGACCACCCGCAGGCCGTCCGGCTGGGGTGTCGGTCCGGCGACGACGATGCCGCGCCCGAGCGGATCGGTCCCGTCATCGTGCACGTGCGCCCGCTCCCGTCGTCCACTCCGGACGGTTCATCCTGCCATGTCGCGCAGGCGTTAGCGACTCGCAGTCACCATGTCGTCACCCGGTCCGGCCCCGGCGGCACGATCGGGGGCGCCCGCGCCGGGCCCGGTACGACGCCGGCGGCGCAGCAGCCGCCGCGCGAGGGCCGCGAGGCCGCCGACCAGCACCGCCAGCAGGAACCCGACGATCACCGATCGGAGCGGGTCGCCGTGGGTGAAGGGGCCGACGAGCACCCCGACACCGGTCATCCAGCAGGTCCAGACCAGCGAGCTGATCAGGGTGGCGGGCAGGAAGGCGCGCAGCGGCAGCCCGACCCGCCCGGCGGCGGTCACGCTGGCCAGCCGCCCACCCGGCACCATCCGGCCGGCCACCAGCGCGACGATCGGCCGCCGGTGCAGGTGCCGGCGCACCCAGGCGCCGACGCCGTCGTCGCGGCGGGCGCGGCGCACGATCGCGTGTGACGACCTCCCCGCCCCGTAGAGCAGCCCGTCGCCGAGCACCGACCCGATCAGCACGGCGGTGAACAGCCCCGCGAGCCGCCCCGTGTCGCCACCCGCGAACGCCGTGGCCGTCGCGCTGAACAGCACCGGCTCGCTGGGCAGGAACGGCATCGGCCCGTCGACGATCACGGCGAGGGCGAGGAACGGGAGCAGCCACGGACTGTCCAGCGCGTGCCCGATCAACGCGGACGGATCGGGCACGGGCATCTACTCCGGTGCAGAGGGGGCGGGGCGGCCCCGAGTCTGCCCCGCGCCGTGACCCGATCGTGACACGGGTGACGCTTGTCTCCCCCCGGGCGTGATCCCTAGTCGGCCAGGCCCTGCTCGATCGCGTACCGCACCAGCTGGCTGCGGTTGTGCAGCTGCAGCTTGCGCAGGGTGTTCTGCACGTGGCTCTCCACCGTCCGGTGCGAGACGACGAGCTTCGCGGCGATCTGCTTGGCCGTCATGCCCTTGGCGACCAGCCGCAGGACCTCGGTCTCGCGCTCGGTGAGCGCGGGCACCGCGGGGGCGCCGTCGCCGGCCGGCTTCGGGGCCTCGGCGAGCCGCCGGTACTCCCCCAGTACCAGGCCGGCCAGCCCGGGGGTGAACACCGCGACCCCGCGGGCGGTGCGCCGGATCGCCTCCAGCAGCTCGTCGACCCCGGCGGACTTGACCAGGTAGCCGAGCGCCCCGGCCTTCACCGCCTCCAGGACGTCGGCGTGCTCGCCGGAGGCCGACAGCACCAGCACCCGGCTGTCCGGTCTCTTCCCGGCGATCTCGGCGATCGCGTCCACACCGGAGGTCGCGCCCAGGTGCAGGTCCATCAGGATCACGTCCGGGCGGACGGCGGTGGCGATCCGCACCGCGGCGGGCGCGTCCGGGGCGGTGGCGACGACATCGAGCCCCCGCTCGGTCAGGTCGCGCGCGACGCCCTCCCGCCAGATCGGGTGGTCGTCGACGACCATCACCCGGATCGCGGTCTCCTCGCCGCCGGTCACCCCGTTGTCGGTCACGTCGTCCCCCGTTCGAGCCTGATGACCCATTCAGTACCGATGTCCGGTCCGGTGTCCAGGGTCAGCGTGCCGCCGAGGTCCTCGACGCGGCCCCGGATCGAGCGCGACACCCCCAGCCGGCCCTCCGTCTCCGCCTCGGCGAGCCGCCCCTGCGGGATGCCGGGGCCGTCGTCGCGGACGCTGACCTCCAGCGCGCCGGGCAGCTCCTCGAGCAGCACCCAGGCGCGCGCGTCCGGGCCGGCGTGCACGGCGACGTTCGCCAGCGCCGCCCGCACCGCGCCCTCCACCTCGTCGACGACGGCGGCGCCGAGCTCCACCGGGCGTCCCGGCGCCGACACCGTCACCCGGTCCGAGGCCAGGATCCGCAGCGCCGCGGCGAGGTCGCGGTGCCCGGACGCGTCGGTGGTGCCCGGTCCGGTGAGCAGCGCGCGCAGCGCCGTCTCCTGCTCGCCGGCCAGGACGCCGAGCTCGGTCGCGCCGCCGCCGATCTCCGCGCCGCGCCGCTGGACGTGCGCGAGGACCTGCAGGACGCCGTCGTGCACCGCCCGGGTGAGTCGCTCGCGTTCGGCGGCCGCGGCCCGCTCGGCGGTGAGCCGGCGCAGCCGGGCCGCGGTGCGCTCCAGCACGTGCGAGGCGAACCCGACGGTCAACCCGGCCAGCACCAGCAGCTGGATGTCGCCGAGCTCGAGCGTCCCGAACCGTTCCTTGGACAGCACCAGCGCCGCCGAGATCACCACCGCGGCGCCCAGCCCGCCGCGGATCCGGAACGCCACCGCGCAGGCCAGCACGGCTCCGGAGGTCCAGATCGAGCCCATCCCGGGGCCGCCGTCGTCGAGGTGCGCCTCGCGGACGATCCACGGGGTGGTGGCCATGACCGCGACGCAGACGGCGAGGTCGGCCAGCGCGAGGCGGCCGCGGACGTCCGGGGTGCCGGGCAGCCCACCGAGGTAGCCCCAGGACGTCACGGCCGTCCACACCGTCATCACCAGCAGCACCGCGACGGCGGCCGCGGGACGCTCGTAGGCGGTGCGCAGGTGGTAGAGCGTGATGGCCGCGACGGTGACCAGCGTCAGCAGCCGGTAGGCGATCACGCCGCGCCAGAACGGCTCCAGCGGGTGCTCCACGTCGACGAGTGTGGCGTCCCGCGCCCGCGAGCGGGCCCGTTCCGGCAGGCCGGTCATCGCGGTGTGGTGCCGGTGAGCAGCGCGTTGTAGAACCAGCTGCGCGGGACCACCTTCGACAGCAGGTGCTCGTCCACCCAGGACAGTCTCTGCCAGCCGTGGTAGGCGAACATCGCCCAGTTCCAGCCCAGCCGCCCGGGCGGGACGGCCGCCTCGAAGGTCCGCACCGGCCAGCCGAGCATGGCCGCGGAGAACTCCTCGGTGCTCGCCCGCACGCCGTCGAACCCGGCGGCGCGCGCGGTGCGCTCCAGGTCGGCGGGGTCGAAGGTGTGGATGTCCACGCATGCCTCCAGGGCGGCGGCGCGGGAGGACTCGTCGAGTTCCTGCTGCGGGCGCCGCCAGCCCTGCAGCGCGGGCAGCTTCGTGAGCGTGGTGGTGGCGTTCCAGGTCCATTGCCCGAGCCGGCGGGCGTAGGCGTCGCCGACGGTGGTCGGCTCGCCGGCGAAGACGAACCGGCCGCCCGGCTCGAGCACCCGGTGCACCTCGCGCAGCGCCGCGGCGACGTCCGGGATGTGGTGCAGCACCGCGTGCCCGACGACGAGGTCGAAGCTGTCGTCCGGGAACGGGATGTGCTCGCCGTCGACGACCTTCCCCTCCACGTCCAGCCCGAGGCCCTGTGCGTTGCGGGTGGCGGCGTCGACCATGCCCGGCGAGAGGTCGGTGACCACGCCGCGCTCGGCGACGCCGGCCTGCATGAGGTTGAGCAGGAAGAACCCGGTACCGCTGCCCAGCTCCAGGGCACGGAGGTAGGGGCGGCCGTCCCAGGGAGCGGCGGCGCGGAAGCGGCCGAGCGCGTAGTCGATGCAGCGCTCGTCGTAGCTGATCGACCACTTCTCGTCGTAGGTCCCGGCCTCCCAGTCGTGGTAGAGGACGTTCGCGAGTTTCGGGTCGCTCCGGGCCGCCTCGACCTGCTCCGCGGTGGCGTGGGGGTTGGGCGCCGGGTCCGAACTCATGGGCGGGAGTCTTGCAGAGGCCACCGACGGAAATTGTCGGTGGTGGGGCTCATAGTGCGAGCATGAGCACCGTGACGGACCAGGTGAGCGAGCCGAAGCTCGAGCGGCCTACCGGCGGCTGGACGGTCGAGGATCTCGACCGCTGGCCGGAGACGCAGGTGCGCTACGAGCTCACGGACGGAGCGCTCACCGTGTCCCCCTCCCCCTCCAACCTGCACCAGAGCCTCTCCGGCCTGCTGTTCGCCCACCTGGTCGGCAGATGTCCGGCCGATCTCGCTGTCGCGCAGGCCGTCGAGGTCCGGTTCGGCCCGCAGCTGACCCGCATCCCGGACCTGCTCGTGGTCCGGTCCGAGTCTCCGGGGCGGCACTGGTTCTCCCCGGCCGAGGTCCGGCTCGCCGTCGAGATCGAGTCGCCCGGGTCGCACGTCGAGGACCGGATCACCAAGCCCGCGATCTACGCCGAGCACGGCGTCGGGTCGTTCTGGCGGATCGAGCTCGGACCGGTCCGGGTGCGCCGCTACGGCCTCGACCCGGCCACCGGCGGCTACCGGGAGCTGGACTGCCCCGTGGAACGGCTCGTCGCGGACGAGCCGTTCCCGGTCGACGTCGCGCTGAACGATCTCCTGCCGGCCTGGGCCCGCTGAGCCGCTCTCAGCGACCGGTGAAGGTCGCCTTGCCCGGGCCGTTCTCCACGAACGACGCCATCCCGGCCTTCGCGTCGTCGGAGGCGAAGACCCCGGCGAACAGGTCCGACTCGATGTCCAGACCGGTCCGCAGGTCGGTGTCCAGACCGCCGTCGATCGCCTTCTTCGCCGCGGCGTAGGCGAGCGCGGGACCGCTGGTGAACCGCGACGCGTACGCGACGGCCCGGTCGTAGACCTCGTCGGCCGGCACGACCTCGTCCACCAGACCGATCGCCAGCGCCTCCTGCGCGTCGACCATCCGTCCGGTGTAGACCAGGTCCTTGGTGCGCGACGGGCCGATCAGCCGCGCGGCGCGCTGGGTGCCGCCGCCGCCCGGGAAGATCCCGAGCAGGATCTCCGGGAAGCCGAGCTTGGCGTTGTCGCCGGCGATCCGCCGGTCCGCGCCGAGCGCGACCTCGAGACCGCCGCCGAGCGCGTAGCCGGTGACCGCCGCGACCGTCGGCTTCAGGATCGTCGAGATCGCACCCAGCCCGGCGGACAGGTCGCGCGACACCGGCGCCATGTCCGAGTAGGACATCGACGCCATCTCCTTGACGTCCGCACCCGCGGCGAAGTTCTTCTCCCCGCCGTACACGACGACCGCGCGCACGTCGGCCCGGGCCGACGCCTCGCGGGCGGCCTCCAGCAGCTCGCCCTGGATCTGGCGGTTCAGAGCGTTCATCGGGGGGCGGTCGATCCGGATCGTCCCGACACCGGCGTCCACGGACAGGCTCACGAATTCGGTCACGGGCCGGACCCTAATGCGTTCCGGCCGCGGCGGGCGACGGATCGGATCACCGGCCGCCCCCACCGGAGGTCGGCCGTTCCCGGGTTCGCGCTCGCACTGCACCTCGTGTCGCGCCCCGGCGCGGTTCCCGCACCGACCGCAGCCGGTGCGCCGACACTCTTCAGGGTGCGAGAACGGCCGCGGGGTGCGCCGGCCGCCCGGGCACCACCGCGTCGATCCGCGACGGCGGGTGCCTCAGGTGCGGCGGTAGGCCGCGAAGCGGTCGCCGCGGCGCTCGACGGCCAGCGGGAGGCCGAAGGTCTCGGACAGCGCGTCGTCGGTCATGACGTCGTCGAGCAGACCGGCGGTGACCACCTTCCCACCGCGCAGCAGCAGCCCGTGCGTGTACCCGGGCGGGATCTCCTCGACGTGGTGGGTGACCAGCACCGAGGCCGGGGCGTCCGGGTCGGCGGCCAGGTCCGAGAGCCGCGACACCAGGTCCTCACGGCCACCGAGGTCGAGTCCGGCGGCGGGCTCGTCGAACAGCAGCAGCTCCGGGTCGGTCATCAGCGCGCGGGCGATCAGGGTGCGCTTGCGCTCGCCCTCGGACAGCGTCCCGTAGGCGCGCCCGGCGAGCGCGCCCATCCCGAGCTGCTCGAGCAGTTCCCGGGCGCGGGCGGTGTCGAACGACTCGTAGTCCTCCCGCCAGCGGCCGAGCACCGCGTACCCGGCGGAGACGACGACGTCGGACACGATCTCGTCGCCCGGGATCCGGATGCCGAGGTTCGCCGAGGTCAGGCCGATCCGGGTGCGCAGCTCGAAGACGTTGACCCTGCCCATCCGCTCGCCGAGGATCTGCACCCGTCCGGCGGTCGGGTGCAGCTCGGCGCCGGCCAGGCGCAGCAGCGTCGTCTTGCCGGCGCCGTTCGGGCCGAGCACGACCCAGCGCTCGTCGAGCTCGACGCGCCAGTCGACGGCGTCGAGCAGGGTGTTGGTGCCGCGACGGACGGTGGCGCCGTCCATCCCGATCACCAGGTCCTCGGACTCGATGTCGGTTTTGTCGATATCTGTGACGCCGGACGTGGGCGCGGTCCCGGGGGTGCTCACATCTCTATCCTGGCCGACCGTGCCTGTCTTCCCGCTCGGTGCCCACCCCGACGACCACGGGACCCGCTTCGCGGTCGCCTCGACCAGCGCCGAGGTGGTCGAGGTCTGCCTGGTCGACGGCGAACCCGGGGCGCTCACCGAGCGCCGGGTCGAGCTGCGGGAACAGACCTTCGGCGTCTGGCACGGGCACGTGCCCGGGGTACGGGCCGGCCAGCGCTACGGCTTCCGGGTGCACGGCCCCTACCGCCCGTTCGACGGCCTGCGCGCCAACCCGGACAAGATCCTCGTCGACCCGTACGCCCGGCAGATCACCGGCGAGGTGACCGACGTCGTCGCCGCCCGGGGCTGGCACGGCGACCCGATGGCCGGCGGCCGCAGCACCGTGGACTCGCTCGGCAGCGTCCCGCTGTCGGTCGTCACCCCCGACCCGACGACGGCGCGCCCGCCGCGCCCGGACGTGCCGTGGTCGGAGACGGTGATCTCGGAGATCCACGTCAAGGGCTGGACGCACGGCCACCCCGAGGTGCCCGAGCCGCACCGCGGCACCTACCTGGGGCTCGCGCACCCCGCCGTCGTCGCGCACCTGCAGCGGACCGGCGTCACCGCCGTCGAGCTGCTGCCGATCCAGGCGAGCGCCCCCGAGCCGTCGCTGCTGGAGCGCGGCGCGCGCAACTACTGGGGCTACGCGACGCTCGGGTTCCTCGCCCCGCACCCCGGGTACGCGGCGGTGCCCGGCAACGAGACCACCGAGTTCCGCTACCTGGTCGACACGCTGCACGCGGCCGGGATCGAGGTCGTCCTCGACATCGTCCCCAACCACACCTGCGAGGGCGGCGTCGGCGGGACGACGCTGTCCTACCGCGGGCTGGACGCGCCGGCGTACTACTCGCTGGGCGGGTCCGGGCACGACGCCGACATCACCGGCACCGGCAACACCCTCGACGCCGGATCCCCGACGGTGATCCGGCTGGTCTGCGACGCGCTGCGGCACTGGGTGCACACCTACGGCGTCGACGGCTTCCGGATCGACCTCGCCTCGGTGCTCGGCCGGCCCCGGTCCGGCCCGTTCTCGCCGGACTCCGCGCTGCTCACCGCGATCGCCCAGGACCCGACGCTGTCGACCTGCAAGCTGATCGCCGAGCCGTGGGACGCGACCGGCGAGGGCTACCGGGTGGGTGGGTTCGGCGTCGCGTGGTCGGAGTGGAACGGCCGCTACCGGGACGCGGTGCGCGACTTCTGGCGCGGGCACGGCGGGGTCGCCGAGCTGGCGTCGCGGATCACCGGGAGCTCCGACATCTACGCCGGGTCCGGGCGCCGGCCGTGGGCGTCGGTCAACTTCGTGACCGCGCACGACGGCTTCACCCTGCGCGACCTGGTATCCTACGAGCGCAAGCACAACGAGGGCAACGGCGAGAACAACCGGGACGGCACCGACGACAACCGCTCGCAGAACCACGGCGCCGAGGGCGAGACCGACGACGCCGGGATCCGCGCGGCCCGGCTGTCCACCGCCCGGTCGATCATGGCCACGCTGCTGCTGTCCATCGGCACCCCGATGATCACCGGTGGGGACGAGCGGTGGCGCACCCAGGGCGGCAACAACAACGCCTACTGCCGCGACGACGAGACGTCCTGGGTGGACTGGACGGCCACCGCCGAGACCGCCGCGATGGAGGCCTTCACGGCCCGGGTGGCCGCGCTGCGCCGGGAGTCCCCGGTGCTGCACCGCGACCAGTTCTACGTGGACGGCGAGGTGCTCTGGTGGGACCCGTCCGGTCGCCCGATGGAGCCGCACGACTGGCACGACGGCGGCCGGCGCACGCTCGTCGTGCTGCTCGCGGACTACTGGCTGCTGACCCTGCACGCCGGCGACACGCCGGTCGACTGCGTGCTGCCGACCGACCACGGCTTCGACCCGGTGCTCGACTCGACCACCGCCGACGGCGGACCCGCGGACCCCGGGCCGGTCGAGGCGGGCGCGACGATCGTGCTCCCGCCCCGGTCGGTTCGGCTGCTGCGGAGCCGTTGACCGGCGTGTCACACCCCCGGAGACGGCTGGGCCGATCGGGTGCGACACACTCTGCTGTGTGACGCAATGATCGACTCTGTCGATACACGGAGTGCACCTGCATCACCGTGGAGTGGGGGGATTCTCCATGTCCGGAGCTCTCGTCCGGCCGATCCGCGCGGTGGCCGTGGTCGCCGCGACCGCCGCCGTCCTGGTCGCAGGCGCCGCCACCGGGTGGGCCGCGGAGGACGCCACGCCACCCGGTCCGGTTCGCGACCTGGAGCTGACCGCGGCGTCCGGCGCCGGTGCCCGGGGCATCTCGTTCGAGGCGACCTGGACGCCGCCCGCCGGGAGCGGCGACGGCACCCGGTACGTCGTCGAGGCCCGCGACGCGCTCGGCTCGGAGCTGCTCTCGGACACCACCGGGGACACCTCGACCGACCCGATCCGGGCCGACTACTGCCGGGCGCCGCTGGTGCTCTCGGTGCACGCGGTCACCGAGGGCCCGGACGGCCGGCCGGTCGACGGGCCGACGACGACCGCGGAGTACGGCACCGAGAACCTCTGCGAGATCAACATGTCGATCACCGCGGAGCCGGGCGAGGCGGGGACGCTGACCGTCACCGCGCACCGGGAGCCGCCGGCGGATCCCTACGTCTCGGGCCCGTGCGAGCTGACCGCCGACGGCCGGGCCGTGTGGACCGGGTACTGCGGCGGGCACCAGGACCGGACGATCGAAGCCGACGGCCTCGAGCCCGGCACCCACGACCTGACCCTGACCACGGTCTCGCCCCGCGGCGACGCCTACGAGGCACACACGACCGCCACCGTCGGCTGACCGGGGTCGGTTCACCGCCGAGATACGTCTCAGCGGGAGTTGTCGATCTCTGGCGCCCGCTGAGGCGTATCTCGGCGGTGGCGCGGGCACATCCGGCACCGGGTCGGCGGCGCGCTCGGGCCGGGTGCAACCGCGGGCCGCTCGGAGCGTCGACCCGGCCGGGGCTCGGGACTACCCTGCTCCCATGCCGCGCTACGAGTTCCGCTGCCGGGAGTGCATCGCCGTCGGGGCGACCCCGACCTTCGAGGTGGACCGGCCGATGGCGGCGGCCTCGGACCCGGCGACCTGCCCGTCCGGGCACGCGGACACGGTCAAGCTGCTGTCCACCGTGGCCCTGGGCGGCCGCGCCGGCGGCTCGGCGCCCGCCCCAGCGATGGCCCCCGCCGGGGGCGGCGGCTGCTGCGGCGGAGGTTGCTGCGGCGGCTGAGCCCGCACTTCGCACCCCTCGCCGTCGCTTCGCACCCGTCGCTGCAGGTGCGAAGCGGGGCAAGGGGGTGCGAAGCCACCCTTGCCGGCGCGGCCGGGGTCAGCCGGCCAGGACGATCCGGCCCAGCTCCACCGAGGACGCCAGGTGCGGGTGGTGCGGCAGCACCCGGACCGTGTAGCCGGTCAGCCCGGCGTGCGGCAGCGGCACCGCGACCTCCCAGCTGTCCTCGCCGCGGTGCTCCATCGCGACGGTGACCGGGTCGGCCAGCTCGTCGGTGTCGTCCACCCGGCCCACGACGGCCTCGACGACGACGTCCGACGGGTTCAGCCCGGCCAGGTCGACACCGGCCCGCACGGTCATCGGCGACCCGACGACCGGGGTGTCGGGCAGCCCGGTCACGTCCACACCGGTGATCCACACGTGGTTCCACGACTTGTTCAGCCGGGCCCGGTACTGGGCGATGTCGCGGGCCGCGGCGAAGTCGTCCGCGACGGCGTCGGCGGCCGCGCGGGCCGCCGGGGCGTACCAGTCGTGCACGTACTCGCCGACCATCCGGGTCGCCTGCACCGTGGGGCGCAGGGTGGACAGGGTGTGCCGCACCATCTCCACCCACCGGTGCGGGACGCCGTCGACCCGGTCGTAGAACGCCGGCCCGACCTGGGTGGCGATCAGCTCGTAGAGGGCGTTCGCCTCCAGGTCGTCGCGGCGGGTCGGGTCCTCGAGCCCGTCCGCGGTCGGGATGGCCCAGCCGTTGCGGCCGTCGTAGAGCTCGTCCCACCAGCCGTCGCGGATCGACAGGTTGAGCCCGCCGTTGAGCGCCGACTTCATGCCCGAGGTCCCGCACGCCTCCAGCGGGCGCAGCGGGTTGTTCAGCCAGACGTCGCAGCCCCAGTACAGGTAACGGGCCATCGACATGTCGTAGTCGGGCAGGAACACGATCCGGTGCCGGACGCCGGCGTCGTCGGCGAACCGGACGATCTGCTGGATGAGCGCCTTGCCGCCGTCGTCGGCGGGGTGCGACTTGCCCGCGACGATCAGCTGGACCGGGCGGTGCGGGTCGAGCAGCAGGCCACGCAGCCGCTCCGGGTCGCGCAGCATCAGGGTGAGCCGCTTGTAGGTCGGCACCCGGCGGGCGAAGCCGACGGTGAGGACGTCGCGGTCGAAGACGTGGTCGGTCCAGCCCAGCTCGGGCTCCGACGCGCCGCGCTCCAGCCAGGCCGCCCGCACCCGGCGCCGGACCTCGTCGACCAGCCGGGACCGCAGCGTGTTCCGCAGCGCCCACAGCTCGGCGTCGGACGGCTGGGCGTCCGCACCCGGGTCGCCGATCAGCTCGCCGACCTCGCGGGACTCCCAGGTGGGGCCGTGCACCCCGTTGGTGACCGACCCGATCGGCACCTCGTCGCGGTCGAAGCCCTGCCAGAGCCCGCCGAACATCTCCCGCGAGACGCGGCCGTGCAGCCGCGAGACGCCGTTCGCGCGCTGGGCCAGCCGCAGGCCCATGTGCGCCATGTTGAAGGTCTCCGGATCGTCCTCGGCGCCGAGTGCCAGCAGCCGGTCGACCGGGAGCCCGGGCAGCAGGCGGCCGGTCAGGTAGTGCCGCACCAGGTCCAGCCCGAACCGGTCGATGCCGGCGGGCACCGGGGTGTGCGTGGTGAACACCGTCCCGGCCCGGACGGCGGCGAGCGCCTCGTCGAAGTCCAGACCGGCCCCGGACGGCGCCGCCGTGCACAGCTCCCGGATCCGCTCGCAGCCCAGGAACCCGGCGTGCCCCTCGTTGGTGTGGAACACCTCGGGCGCGGGGTGCCCGGTCGTCGCGCAGAATGCGCGCACCGCGCGGACCCCGCCGATCCCGATCAGGACCTCCTGCTGGATGCGGTGGTTCTGGTCGCCGCCGTAGAGCCGGTCGGTGACCCCGCGCAGGTCGTCCGTGCCCCCCGTGTTCTCCGCGGAGTTCTCTTCTATGTCGGTGTCGAGCAGCAGCAGCGGCACCCGCCCGACGCGCGCCAGCCAGATCCGCGCGGTCAGCGTGCGGTCACCGGGGACCGCCACCTCGACCAGCACCGGCGCACCGTCCGAATCGGACAGCAGCTGCAGCGGCAGGCCCTGCGGGTCGACGGCCGGGTAGTGCTCGAGCTGCCAGCCGTCCAGCGACAGCGACTGCCGGAAGTAGCCCGACCGGTAGAGCAGCCCGACACCGATCAGCGGAACCCCGAGGTCGGAGGCCGCCTTGAGGTGGTCACCGGCCAGCACACCGAGCCCGCCCGAGTAGTTCGGCAGCACCTCCGAGACGCCGAACTCCATCGAGAAGTAGGCGACGGCGGCGGGCAGCGACGGGTCGTCGTCGCGGGAGCGCTGGTACCAGCGCGGCTCGTCGAGATAGCTCTGCAGCTCGGCGGCCCGCTCCGCGACGGTGGCGGCGACCGCGTCGTCGGCGGCGAGCTCGGCCAGCCGGCCGCTCCCGATCTCCCCGAGCAGCCGGACCGGGTCCTGGCCGGACGCGTCCCAGGCGTCGGGGTCCAGCGAGGCGAACAGGTCCCGGGTGGGGGCGTGCCACGTCCACCGCAGGTTCGTGGCCAGCGTCTGCAGCGGCGCGAGCGGACCGGGGAGCTGGGCACGGACGGTGAAACGGCGGAGGGCTCTCACGGCCGCGAGGGTAACGGGGGACACCGACACGCGTACGTCGCCCGTCCCGCCTCCGCGCCCATGAACGGCTAGGGTTGGCGCGCTGCAGCACGAGCCGGGTCCGTGCACGTCGGATCGGTTCCGTTCACCCGTCGTCCTCGCCGAGGACGGCGCGGGTGTGGCGGCCTGTGACGTCTCTTCGCCAGACTGCCGTGGGACGACGTCGGAGACGACAGACGACAACCGACCACCGACGGCGACGACCGGCGGTGACGATGGCCCCGGGGGGTGCAGCCGATGACCGGTCGGCTCGGAATCGATGACGTGACCCCGTTCGTGGAGACCGGCGACCCGGCGAAGGCCGTGGTCGGCGAGGTGGTCCCGATCCGCGCGACGGTGTGGCGCGAGGGCCACGACGCCGTCGCCGCGAACGTCGTGTTCACCCCGGTCGACGACGACGGCACGCCCGGCGAGTCGCGCTACGTCCGGATGCAGCCCGAGGGCGTCGGCACCGACCGGTTCGTCGCCTACGTGGCGCCGGACTCCGAGGGCCGCTGGACGTTCCGGGTCGACGCCTGGAGCGACCCGTGGGCGACCTGGCGCTCGGGCGTCGAGAAGAAGATCGCCGCCGGGCAGTCCGCCGACGAGCTCGCCAACGACCTCGAGGTCGGCGCGCGGCTGCTGCGCCGGGTCGGCCGGCGTCCGTCCGAGAAGGAGCACCGCGACCTGCTGCTCGGCGCGGCGAACACGCTGCGGGACACCGCGCTGCCGCTGCGCGCCCGGGTCGCCCCCGCGCTGTTCGACGGCGTCGTGGCGATCATGACCGAGCGGCCGGTCCGCGAGCTGATCACCCGCGGCCCGGAGCGGGAGATCCACGTCGACCGCACGCGGGCGCTGTTCGGCTCCTGGTACGAGTTCTTCCCCCGCTCGACCGGCGGCCGGGACGAGACCGGGCGGCCGGTGCACGGCACCTTCGCCACGTCGTCCAAGGAGCTGGACCGCGTCGCGCGAATGGGGTTCGACGTCGTCTACCTGCCCCCGATCCACCCGGTCGGCACGGTGCACCGCAAGGGCCGCAACAACTCCGTGCACGCCGAGCCGGGCGACGTCGGCTCGCCGTGGGCGATCGGCTCGGCCGCGGGCGGGCACGACGCGATCGACCCCGAGCTGGGCGACTGGGACGACTTCGACGCGTTCGTCGCCAAGGCCGGCGAGCTCGGCCTCGAGGTCGCACTGGACCTGGCGCTGCAGTGCGCGCCGGACCACCCCTGGGTCGCCGAGCACCCGGAGTGGTTCACCGTCCGTCCGGACGGGACGATCGCCTACGCGGAGAACCCGCCGAAGCGCTACCAGGACATCTACCCGCTGAACTTCGACCGCGACCCGGCCGGGCTCTACGCCGAGTGCCTGCGCGTGGTGCTGAAGTGGGTCGAGCACGGCGTGAAGATCTTCCGGGTGGACAACCCGCACACCAAGCCGCCGAACTTCTGGCACTGGCTGATCTGGGAGGTCAAGCGCCGCGACCCGGACGTGCTGTTCCTCGCCGAGGCCTTCACCCGCCCGGCGCGGATGTTCGGGCTGGCCCGGCTGGGCTTCACCCAGTCCTACACCTACTTCACCTGGCGCACGGAGAAGGAGGAGCTGGCCGAGTTCGCGACGATGCACGCCGAGCACGCCGACGAGTGCCGGCCGAACCTGTTCACCAACACCCCGGACATCCTGCACGAGTCCCTGCAGACCGGCGGGCCGTCGATGTTCGCGATCCGGGCCACCCTGGCCGCGACGATGGCGCCCACCTGGGGTGTCTACTCCGGATTCGAGCTGTTCGAGGGCACCCCGGTGAAGCCGGGCAGCGAGGAGTACCTCGACTCGGAGAAGTACGAGCTGCGCCCGCGCGACTTCGAGTCGGCGCTGAACCAGGGCCGCTCGCTGGAGCCCTACCTGACCCGGCTCAACGAGATCCGCCGGGCGCACCCGTCGCTGCAGCAGCTGCGCGAGGTGCACTTCCACGAGGTGGACAACGACGACATCATCGCCTACTCCCGGCTGGACCCGGCGACCGGCGACCAGGTGCTCGTGGTGTGCACACTGGACTCGACGGCGTCCCAGCAGGGCACGATCAAGCTGGACATGCCGGCCCTCGGGCTCGCCTGGGCGGACCGGATCGATGTGCACGACGAGATCTCCGGGCAGACCTTCTCCTGGGGCGAGTACAACTTCGTCCGGCTCACCCCGGGCGATCAGGTCGCGCACATCCTGACCCTGCCGGCGCAGGTGCCCCTCGTCTGACGCCGGCCCGCACCGTCGCGGCCCCGGGCTCGCCGCCGTCACCCACGCGGCGCTGCGCCGGACCGCGACGGCGGGTGCCGGCCCGAGCACTGATCACGGACCGGGCGCGGAAACGGCCGTCGACGACCGGCTCCGCGCCCGATCAGTGATCAGCCGGGGCCGGCTGGTCCGGGGGCGACCGCGGACAGCGACACGGCCTCTGCGGCGGCGAGGAGTCTGTGGTCGTAGCTGACCATCGTGACCGGGCCGCGCTCCGCCAGGAGAGCCGCGGTGGCCAGGTGGATGGCATCGAGTGAGCGGAGACCGGGGCCGGCGAACGCCGTTCGCGTCCGGGGTGGCGCTGGTGGTCGCGCAAGGCGTGCTCGTGCCGCGTCTGGCCTGGACCCCGGTGCGGCTGCTGCGCATCGGGCTCCCGATCGGGACGGCCGGGTTCGGCCTGCTGGCCGTCGCACCGGGTGCCGTGTCGATGGGGCTCGCGATGGTGACCCTGGCGTTCGGGCTCGGGCTCGCGATCCCGGGCTGGACCACCGCCGCGACGCAGGTCGTCCCGGCCGCGCAGCAGGGCGGGGTGGCCGGTCTGGTCACCTTCGTCAACGGCGGGACGTTCGTCGTCGGACCACTCGCCGGGACGGCGCTCTACGCCGTCGCCCCCGCCGCACCCGCGCTCGTGGCCGGCGCGGCCGCCGCGGCCGGCGCACTCCTGGTCGCCGTGCATCCGGCGCTGCGCCGGGCCACCGGCCCGGTGGGCGCACCCGGGTGAGCCGCAGGCCGATGTGATCGCGCACCGAGCGCGGCACCGATCGTCGGTCAGGAACCGGCTGCCGACGGGTCCCGGACGGTGATCCCGGGGAACCGACGGAAGTCGCGGTCCGACGTCCAGATCGTCGCCACGCCGTGCTCCCGCATGAGCGCGGCGATGTGCGCGTCCGGCACGAGGTTCCCGCGGATGACGTCGCCGGCGGTCGTGTCCCGGAAGGCGCCCCAGAACCCGTCCCCCTCCCCCGGGGTCCGCACGTGGGGCCGCGAGACCAACGCGTCCAGGTTCGCCCGCGCGACAGCCGGATCGAGGGGCCGCTCGAAGATCCTCGGATGGGTCACGATGCGCAGGTAGGCCATGGCCACGGGCCAGAACACGTGCACGAGGTCCGGGCCCGCCGCCAGGCGTTCGAGCAGCGCCCGGTTCGCCTCGTGCTTCGGCGCGTCCGCGTCCGAGGCATAGACCAGGACGTTCGCATCGACGGTGACACTCACCGGTCGGCGTCGAGCAGGTCGAGGACGGAGTCCCGGTCGTCGAGGTCGACACGCGAACCCAGCGACGCGGACGACCACGTCAGGGGGCGGACACCCGCACCGTCGGCCCGTTCCTCGTCCGCCAGCGCCGTGGCGAGGAGCTCGGAGACCAGCGCACCGAGCGTCGTACCCCGACGCTGCTGCAGCTTCCTGAGCTGCGCGAGCACCGAGGCGTCGATGTCCACCGTGGTACGCACATCATGAGCGTACGCAAATCGCATCAGATGCGTCGATCGCCCGACCGGCGTGCTACGCGTCGGTGTCCTCCGCCGGGGCCGGGGCCTCCAGCACCACCGCCGTCGCCCGGAACGGCGACATCTCGATCCGGAACCCCTGCAGGTCGTCGACCGTGCCCAGGGCCTCCCCGGAGAACAGGTCCACCACCGAGGACCCGGCGGTGAAGCGCTCGGACCGCACCGCCGCGTCGACGTCCTCGTCGGCGAAGTTGAGCACGGTGGCCTGGGTCCGGCCGTCGTCGAGCTCGTGCACCATCACCAGCAGCCCGCGGTGCGAGACGTCCGGGACGTCGACCTGCTTCGCCGTCGCCACCCCGCAGTGCTTGCGCACCGCCAGGATCGCCTGCATCTGGCGGACGAAGCTGGTCTCGTCCTCCAGCTGCGCCGGCAGCGGGCCGTAGAGGCTGCGCCCGCGCGGCATCCCCGACGACGAGCGGTCGGCGTCCGGGCGGTCCCCCATCAGGTCGTGCGCCGGGCGCGAGACCCAGCGGGTGTCGCCGGAGGCCAGCAGGTCGCTGACCTGCTCGTGCGGCAGCGTCAGCATCCCGCAGAGGTCCCAGCCGGACAGCGCGAACACCCCCGGCTGGAAGGCGTTGAACATGACCAGCAGCAGGTGCACCCGGCGGATCCGCTCGACGTCGTCGTCGCCGATGTCGTCGAGCGCGGAGATCCCCAGCGCGGCGGCGATCACGGTCGCCGTGGTGCAGGCGATCCCATTCGTCGTGAAGATCAGATTGTACGGGGCGTCCGGGCCGGTCAGCTTGTCGCACAGGTCCCGGCGGATCGTGTCGGCCAGGTCCCCGCCGGTGATCTCCTCGCCACGGAAGGAGAACAGCTCTCCCGCGTGCCCGGCGGTCCAGTGCACCAGCTCGTAGGTGAGCTCGTCGTGGTTCTGCAGGGCGTGCACCAGCGACGCCGGGTCGACGCCCAGGTCCAGAGCGGTGCGCAGGGTCAGCCGCAGGAACTCGGTGTCCGCGGTGGCCAGCGCGTGGTGGTAGGCGGGGCGGTTGATGAAGTCGTAGGACAGGTCCGCGCCGGCCTCGGAGGTGACCTTGATGTCGTCGACGGTCAGGTTCAGCTCCTGGAAGGTGAACCCGCCGACCTTGCGCACCATGGACGCGATCAGGTGGTTCGCCGCCTCGGACAGCGGGTGCCCCTCGGACCAGCCCGGCATCCCGCCGCCGGCCTTCTCGACGCCGAGGAAGCCGTTGGCGTCCAGCCGCAGCGCACCCGAGCCGAGGTCGGCCAGCGAGTGCAGCGCGTCGCCGATCACCATCCGCATCCCGGCGAAGGTCGGGTCCAGCCAGTTGACCGAGGGCTGGCCGTCCTTGAAGTAGTGCAGGTAGACCCACCGCCGGACGACGCCGTCGACCCCGGTGACCTCGCGGGTGGCCGACCAGTTGGTCTCCTTCACACCCTCCCGGTAGAAGATCACCCGCTGCAGCCGGCCGACGATGTAGCCGGCCTTCTCCAGGGTCTCCTCGGTGGCCGCGTCGAGGTTCACCGAGTCCCGGCCCGGCGCCACCTCGGGCAGCATCCCCCAGTCGGACGGCTCGACCTCGACCATGTGGTAGATGCCGGGGTAGTCGCCGTAGGCCAGCTCGGCGAGCCGGAAGTCGGCGCCCTTGCCGGTGTGGCCGGGCACGACGTCGTCGATCACCGTCCCGCCGTGCCAGGTCGCGGTTGCGCACATCGCGCGGAACTCGTCCTCGGTGCCGAACACCGGGTCGATCTCGTTGGAGATCCGGTCGAAGTGCCCGTCGACGCTCGGGGTCGGCTGCCAGCCGTCCAGCCCACCGGCCCGCTTCACCGGTCCGGTGTGGACGCCCTCGATGCCGATCGTCTCGAACGCCTGCCACAGCTCCTCGTCGCCGAGCGCGCTCAGGAACGACTGGCCCTCGCGGGTGATCAGCGAGATCGGGTACGCGGTGAACCACACCGACGCCGTCTCGACCGCGTGCCGCGGGCCGGGGCTGGCGAACGGGTTCTGCCACATCGAGCCCTGGCCGGAGAACTGGCGAGCCAGCTCGTCGGCGTGGCCGAGCATCGACTGGGCCAGCAGCCAGGAGACGTGCACCGGGTTCTCACCGGACGCCGGGCCGTCCTGGGCGACCGACCGGCGTCGCACGGCCGACCGCACGCGCGCCCGGTGGCGCAGCGTCCGCGGCCGCGCCGGGTGGTAGTACTCGGCGTAGTTGATCTCAGGCCGGTCGGGTTGCGGGGACCCCTCGTCCGCCTCGGGCTCCCCCGGTGCGTCCGGGATCGTGCTGCCGGTGGTTCCCGGGACGGGGGGCGCCGCGTCGGGGAGGTCCGTCGCGGGGGTCTCGGCCATCGGCTCTCGCTCGGTCACGCCGCCGGTCCTCCGGATCGCTGTCGGGGCTCGGTGGGCCCGCCGCTCCGCTCACGGGCGCGCACGGGCGTGCGGCGCCGTCGCGGGTGCACGGGGCACCGGGGATCAGTATGGGTTTCCGGGCGCCGGAACGCCCGGGCAGGAAGAGCTGCGGCAGGGACTCCGCGGGTTGGTGACCGCCCGTGACCATCAGGTGATCATTCCGCCACGGACAGTACCAGTGGGACGGGCGCGCACCCGGCCCGGATCGCGGGCGCCGGTTAGGGTTCGCCCCAGCGTGTACAGCGCGCACCGGTGGCACGGGCGGCGTCCCCGGCGAGATCATCGCCGGCACCGACGACGCCCGGCAGGAGGAGGACGACGCGTGGGCCCGACCGGAGGACCCGACCACATCACGGCGCTGCCCGAGCTGCTGCGCGGCTGGCTGCCGGGGCGCCGCTGGTTCGCGGAGAAGGGCCGGCCGCTCGCCTCCCTCCGGGTCGCCGAGCGGATCGGGCTGCCCACCCCCGACGGCCTGCTCTCCCTGGATCTCGTGGTGCTCGCCGTCGGGTTCACCGACGGCCCCGACCGGCACTACCAACTGCACCTCGCCCGGCGGCCCGAGGCGGGCCCGGAGCTCGGTACCGCCGAGAGGGGCGCCGGCGGAACGAGCCTCGGCCCGGTGATCGGTGAGGTGGGTGGAGCCGTCCTCTACGACGGTCTGCACGACCCGGCCGTCACCGGCCGGCTGCTCGGCGCGATCGCCCGGCACGAGAGCGTCGGCGGCCTCGAGTTCGTCCCGGAGCCCGGCGTGGAACTGCCCCTCGACGAGCCCGGCCGGGTGGTCGACGCCGAGCAGTCGAACACCTCGGTCCGCTGGGGCGAGGAGTCCATCCTCAAGGTCTACCGGCGCCTGTCCCCCGGCCCGAACCCGGACCTGGAGCTGCACCGGGCGCTGCGCGCCGCCGGCTCACGGTCGGTCGCGGCGCTGCAGGGCGGGATCGAGGGGTCGCTGAACGGCGAGGCGGCCACGTTCGGCCTGCTCCAGGAGTTCGCCGCCGGGTCCGAGGACGGCTGGGAGCGGGCCGTGGTGGCGGTCCGGGACGGAGCCGACTTCACTCCCGACGCCCGCGCGCTCGGCGAGGCCCTGGCCGACGTGCACGTCGCGCTCCGGGACGAGCTGGGTACCTCCGAGGCCGACCCGCGCGCGATGGCCGCCTACTGGACCTCCCGGCTGGAGACCGTCGCCGCCCAGGTGCCGGTGCTCGCCCCGCACGTCCCCGCGATCCGCGCCGTCTACGACGAGGTCGGCGCGCTGGGCGAGCCGGTCACCGTCCAGCGGGTGCACGGCGACCTGCACCTCGGCCAGGCGCTGCGGGCCCCCGACGGGCACTGGCTCCTGATCGACTTCGAGGGTGAGCCGGCCGCCACCCCGCAGGAGCGGCGGGCACCCGACGCGGCGGTCCGCGACGTCGTCGGGATGCTGTTCTCCTTCGACTACGCCGCGTTCCACCACCTCCTGACCCATTCGGGTGGGAACGACACGCCCGGCGCAGGTCTCGATTCGGACACCCCCGCGTCGCGGGCGGCACACGACTGGGCGAGAGGGAATCGCGACGCCTTCTGCGCCGGATACGCCGCGCGCGGCGGCGCCGATCCCCGCGGCCAGGCCGCACTGCTGCGCGCCTACGAGCTCGACAAGGCCGTCTACCAGGTGCTCTACGAGACCCGGAGCCGTCCGTCCTGGCTGCCGATCCCGTTGAGCGCCATTGCGCGTAGCACTTCTGGGCCGGTCACGTAACCGGGTCTCCACCGGAGCTTCCGTTTCACTTCGCCGGGTGAACGCCCGACCCACCCGGCACGGGTCCGCGGGATCGTGGAATCCTCCGAACAGGAGGATCTCGATGACACGACGATGCCGGGCATTCCGATGAGCCCGGTCACGGCCGCCGTCGCCGGAGGCGTTCCGTCGCTGGTGGACGACGTGCTCGGGCTGGTGATCGCCCCCGCGCCCAGCGCGGTCGGGTGGGCACTTGCCCTGCTCGCGGTCGGCGTGGTCCTCGAGGGCCCCGTGGTCACCGTCGTCGCCGGGTCGCTGGCCGGGGCCGGGCTGCTGAGCTGGTGGGCGGTCTGGCTGGTCGCCGTGATCGCCGACGTGGTGTCCGACACCGTGTTCTACCTCCTCGGCCGCAGCGGCCGGGACTCCCGGGTGGCACCGCTGCTGGTCCGGCTCGGGCTCACCGACCGGCGCCGGGAGAAGGTCAGCGTGGCGGTGCAGGACAACCTGCCCCGGGTGGTGCTCGGGGCGAAGCTGGTCGACATCGGGGCGATCCCCGCGTTCCTGACCATCGGCCTGGCCGGTGTGCAGTACCGCCGTTTCCTGGCCTGGGTGGTGCCGGTCTCCGCCGTGCGGGGAGCGGTGCTGGTCGGGTTCGGCTGGCTGGTCGGAGGCCGGTTCGCCGCGGAGCTCGCCGACCGACCGTGGATCATCGTGGCGGCCGGGCTCGCCGCCGGACTCGTGCTGGTCGCCGGGCGCGCGCTGTACGTGCGTGCCAGGGCCCCGCGGAAGGAGAACGTGTGCGCGTCCTGATCGGCGCCGACACCTGGGCCCCCGACGTCAACGGGGCCTGCTACGCCGCCCGCCGGCTCGCCGCCGGGCTGGCCGAGCGCGGGCACGAGGTGCACGTCGCGGCCCCCGCCCGCGGGTTCCGCAGCCGGCCGGCGCGGCAGGTCGGTCCGGTGGTCGAGCACCGGATCCGGTCGATGCCGGTCCCCCGGCCGGCAGAGTTCCGGATCTGCCCGCCGTTCGGCCTGTACCGGACCGCGCAGAACCTGCTGCTGCGCGTGCGGCCGGACGTCGTGCACGTGCAGAGCCACATGATCCTCGGCCGGATGCTGCTCTCGGCCGCGGCCGACCTGGGCATCCCGACGGTGGCGACCACGCACATGATCGCGGACAACATCCTGCCCGCGATCAGCTTCCTGCACCTGCCGCCGGAGAAGCTCCGCCGGCTGTTCTGGTGGGACGCCGCGCGGGTGCTGCGCCGGGCCCGGGTGATCACCGCACCGACCCCGCACGCCGCCGAGCTGGCCGAACGGCACGGCGTCCCCGGCCCGATCCTGCCGGTCTCCAACGGCCTCGACACCGCCCGGTTCCACCCCGACAGCACCGGCCGCGGGCCGGCGTTCCGGGCCCGGCACGGCATCCCGGACGGGCCGCTGGCCGGGTTCGTCGGACGGCTGGACCACGAGAAGCACGTCGACGAGATCGTGCGCGCCCTCGCCGTCGTGCGCCGGCAGGTCCCGGACGCCCGGCTGCTGGTCGTCGGCGACGGCGAGCAGCGCCCCCGGCTCGACGCCGCGGTGCGCGTGGCCGGGGTGGCGGACGCGGTCACCTTCACCGGGCGGCTGTCCGACGACGAGCTCCCGGACGTCTACGCCGCGCTCGACGTGTTCGTCAACGCCGGGACCGCCGAGCTGCAGAGCCTGGTCACGCTGGAGGCGATGGCGACCGGGAAGCCGGTCGTCGCGGTCGACGCCGGCGCGCTGCCGCACCTGGTCCACCACGGCGAGAACGGCTTCCGCTACCCGCACGGCGACGTCGACGCGCTCGCCGCGGCGCTGGTCCGGGTGCTGTCCGACGCCGGCGCGGCGGCCGCGATGAGCGAGGCGAGCCTGCGGATCGTGGCCGACCACACGATGCCCGCCACCCTCGACGCGTTCGAGGAGCTCTACCGGACCCGGCTTCCGTCCCGGCCCGGGCCGGCCGTCCGGGTGCTCCGGTCCACCACGCCGGCCCGCTCCCGGATGGCGCGCAGCGACGGGAACCGGTGACGATGCACGTCGCGATCTTCAGCGACCAGCATCCGGCGACGCTGGGCGGCCAGCAGGTCTCGGTGCGGCTGCAGCGGGAGTTCCTGCAGCGCGCCGGTCACACGGTGACCGTCGTCGCGCCCCGGTCGCCCCGCTCCGCCCGTGACGACGCCGTCGTGGCGCTGCCCGCGGTACCGCTCGGCGGCGGGTACGGCATGACGGTCGCCGGGACCCGGGCCGACCGGGCCGTCGACCGCGGGTTCGCCGCCCGGCCGCCGATGGACGTCGTGCACGTCCAGGCGGACTTCTGGGGCGCCTGGACCGGGTACCGCTTCGCCCGGCGGCACGACCTGCCCGTCGTGCACACGGTGCACACCAACGTCGAGGTCGGGCTGCCGGCGGTCGTGCCGTTCCCGGGCCCGGTGCTGCGGCTGATGTACGCCGAGCACCGCCGGCACCTGCGCTGCGAGCCGGTCACCGACGTCGCCGGGTACGTCCGCGCCTTCGCCGACGCCGCCGACGCCCTGGTCGCGCCCAGCTCGCACTTCGCCGACCACCTGGCCGGCTACGGCGTCACCCGCCCGGTGCACGTGATCCCCACCGGGGTCGACGACCGCGTGGCCGACGCCCTGCGCGAGGAGCCCGCGCAGCGGCACGACCGCCCGGTGCTCGTGTGGCCGGGCCGGGTCAGCCGGGAGAAGCGGCTCGACGAGCTGGTCCGGGCCTTCGCGGACGCCCGCGTCGACGCCGAGCTGCACGTCTACGGCTCGGGCAGCGACCTCGGACGGTGCCGCACCCTGGCCGGCCGGCTCGGGGTCGCCGAGCGGGTGCGGTTCCACGGCGCCGTCTCCCACGACGCCGTGCTCCGGGCGATGCGGCACGCCGACGCGGTCGTCCAGAGCTCGCTGGGCTACGAGACCCAGGGCCTGACGCTCTACGAGGCCGTCGCGCTGGGCACGCCGGTGCTGGTGCGCGACAAGGGGATCGCCCGGGACATCCCGGAGCGGTGGCGGCACACCGTGGCCGACGACGGCGTGCCCGCACTCACCGCCGCGGTCCGCTCGCTGGTCGCCGCTCTCGCCGCGCCGGGGCCGCCCGACCGGCCGTCGGGGCTGTTCGTCCAGAGCCGGCTGACCGAGCAGATGCTGGACGTCTACCGGACGGCCTCGAAGGAGCACCGTGTCGCCTGATCCGAGCCGGGTCGCATCGGCGCCGCGACTCCTCGACGTCGCCGGGTCGCGCACGGCCGTCTTCACCTACGGCGACACCGGTGCGCCCACGATCCTCGCCGTGCACGGCTTCCGCGGCACCCACTTCGGACTCGAACCGATCGCCCGCGAGCTGGCCGGGCGCGGCTACCGCGTGCTCGTCCCCGACCTGCCCGGCTGCGGGGTCTCGACGCCGCTGCCCGGGACGCACGACGCCGACGGGTACGCGGCCTGGCTGGTCGCGCTGTGCCGGGAGCTCGGGGAACCCTTCGCGCCGGAGATCCTGCTCGGGCACTCGTTCGGCTCGGTCGTGGTGGCCGCCGCGGTCGCCCGCGGAGCCGTCCACCGCGGCGTCGTCCTGCTCAACCCGATCTCGGCGCTGCCGCTGGACGCCTCCCGGCGCGCCGCCGTCGCCGTCACCCGCGGCTACTACGGACTGGCCCGCGTGCTGCCCGCCCGCCCCGCCCGCGCGCTGATCGGCGCCCGGCTGGTCGCGATCGCGATGAGCGAGCTGATGACGGTCAGCAGGGACCCGCGGATGCGCCGGTTCGTCCGGCAGGAACACCTGCGGCAGGCCGACTCGTTCGCCGACCGTGACGTCGTCCTGCAGACGTTCGGATCGTCGGTGCGCGACACCGTGCTCGACCACGCGCACGCGCTCACCGCGCCGACGCTCGTCGTCGGTGCGGAGCGCGACGACCTCGCACCGGCCGACTCGCAGCGGCGGCTGGTCGCGCGGCTGCCGCGGGCCACGCTGCGCATCCTCGGCGGCGTCGGGCATCTGGTTCATTACGAGGCGGTCACGGAAGCCGCCGACACTGTCGCCGGATGGTGGCCGGCGGGGGCCTCGGCACCGCTCTGACCTGCCGGGACCGCACTGCACCACCCGGGTGCGGGACACGCCCCCACCGCGGTCGGCGAGCAGGCGCCGCTGCCAGTACGGTTCCGCAGGTGACCTCCGAGGAGCTGCGAGCGACCGCTGACGCCGAGACCGCGCACGCGCCGGATCAGGCGACGATCGACCGGCTCCTGGGCGGTGCGCACCACGACCCGCACGGCGTCCTCGGCGCGCACCCGCACGCCGACGGGACCGTGGTCCGCGTCCTGCGCCCGCACGCCGTCTCGGTGGCGGTGCTCCCGAACGGTGAGCGGGAGCTGGCCCACGAGCTGACCAAGGTGCACGACGCCGGGCTGTTCTCCGGCGTGGTCCCCGGCTCGGGTGGTGACTACCGGCTGCTGGTGCGCTTCGACGACGGCGCGGGCGGGACGACCGACGAGGTCGTCGACGACCCGTACCGCTGGCTCCCGACGCTGGGCACCCTCGACCTGCACCTGATCGGCGAGGGCCGGCACGAGCGGCTCTGGGACGTCCTCGGCGCGCGGGTGCGCGACTACGAGACCGCCTCGGGCCCGGTGTCGGGCACCAGCTTCGCGGTGTGGGCGCCGAACGCCCGTGGCATCCGGGTCACCGGCGACTTCGACGGCTGGGCCGGCTGGTGGCTGCCGATGCGCTCGCTGGGCGACTCCGGGGTCTGGGAGATCTTCCTGCCCGGCGTCGGCGTCGGGTCCCGCTACAAGTACCGGATCCTCGGGCCGGACGGCCGCTGGCGGGACAAGGCCGACCCGATGGCCTTCGCGACCGAGATCCCGCCGCAGACGGCGTCGGTGGTGACCGCACCGGTCCACGAGTGGCAGGACCAGGAGTGGATGGCCGCGCGCGCCGAGCGGCGCCCGCACGAGGAGCCGATGAGCGTCTACGAGATGCATCTCGGCTCCTGGGTCCCCGGCCTGGACTACCGGGAGATCGCCGAGCGCCTGGTGTCCTATCTGGACGGCACCGGGTTCACCCACGTCGAGCTGCTCCCGGTGGCCGAGCACCCGTTCGGCGGGTCGTGGGGCTACCAGGTCACCTCGTACTACGCGCCGACGGCGCGGTTCGGCACCCCGGACGACTTCCGGTACTTCGTGGACCGGCTGCACCGGGCCGGCTACGGCGTGATCGTCGACTGGGTGCCCGCGCACTTCCCGCGCGACGAGTGGGCGCTGGCCCGGTTCGACGGCACGGCCTGCTACGAGCACGCCGACCCGCGCCGCGGCGAGCAGCCCGACTGGGGCACGCTGGTGTTCGACTTCGGCCGCAACGAGGTGCGCAACTTCCTCGTCGCGAACGCGCTGTACTGGCTGGAGTCGTTCCACATCGACGGCCTGCGGGTCGACGCCGTCGCCTCGATGCTCTACCTCGACTACTCCCGCGCCGACGGCCAGTGGCTGCCGAACGTCCACGGTGGACGGGAGAACCTGGACGCGGTGGCGTTCCTGCAGGAGATGAACGCGACCGTCTACCGGGAGCACCCGGGCGTCGTCACGATCGCCGAGGAGTCCACCGCGTGGCCCGGCGTCACCCGGCCCACCTACATGGGCGGGCTCGGCTTCGGGTTCAAGTGGAACATGGGCTGGATGCACGACACGCTCGACTACACCGGGCGCGACCCCATCCACCGCAGCTACCACCACAACCAGATGACGTTCTCGCTGATGTACGCCTTCAGCGAGAACTACGTACTGCCGATCAGCCACGACGAGGTCGTGCACGGCAAGGGTTCACTGTGGACCCGGATGCCCGGCGACGACTGGAACAAGGCCGCCGGGGTCCGCGCGCTGCTCGCCTACATGTGGGCACACCCGGGCAAGCAGCTGCTGTTCATGGGCGGCGAGTTCGGCCAGCCCCGGGAGTGGTCCGAGCAGCGCTCGCTCGACTGGCACCTGCAGGCCGAGGAGCCGCTGCACGGCGGGATCACCACGCTGGTCGGCGACCTGAACCGGACCTACCGCGCGCAGTCCGCGCTGTGGTCGCGGGACACCACCCCGGACGGTTTCGCCTGGATCGACGCCAACGACGCCACCGGCAACGTCTTCTCGTTCCTGCGCCAGGGGGTCGACGCCGCCGGCCGCCCCACCGTGCTGGCCTGCGTCGCGAACTTCTCCGGCCAGCCCCGCGACGACTACCGGGTCGGCCTGCCGTTCGCGGGCAACTGGACCGAGGTGGTCAACACCGACGCGACCAGCTACGGCGGGTCCGGCGTGGGGAACATGGGCCGGGTCCGGGCGGAGCAGGTGTTCTGGCACGGCCAGCCCGCCTCGGCGGTGCTCCGGCTGCCGCCGTCGGGCGTGCTGTGGCTGGTGCCGGAGGAGACCGGTGGTCCCGTGCACTCCGCGGCCGCGGCCGAGGTGCCGGCCGGGTCGGTGCCCGCGCGGCTGCCGTTCGAGGCGGTGCCCGCCGAGCCCGAGGACACCGACGTCGACGCCCCGGTGACCCCGGACGACGGCTACCGCGCCCTCGGTCCCGTCGGCCCGGCCCCGGTGCCGTCGGTGCCGTCGCCGTCGCACGCGTACGACGAGGACCCGGACCTGCCGGACCCGATCGGCGCGTCACCGGACCTGCCCGGGGCGGTCGACGGCGACCCGGCCCCGGTGGACCCGGTCGATGCGTTGCCTGGTCCTTCCACCCCGGCGCCGCCGGCCGGTGAGGTGGCCGGCGCGGTCGCGACGACGGCACCGGAGGTGTCGGTCCCCGAGCCGGTTGTTCCGGCCGGGTCCGCTCCGGACGCTCCGCAGGCCGCCGGCGAACCCGCCGCCGACCCCGTAGGGTCCGCTCCGACCGATACGCCGGCCCCGGACGTCGACGACGCGTCCGGGACCGGGGCGTCGGACCTGGAACCGTCCGGCCCGGACCACCCCGACCTCGCCGACGACGCCCCCGCCGACGGCCCGGTCTCGAGCACCGTCGCACCGGCCGACGGGACGGTCGGTGTCCGCGCCGTCCGCACCGGCTCGTTCGTCACCGGAACCTCGGGCACCGGGGCCTCCGACTCCGGAACGCCCACGCGGGACTGACACCCGCACCCGGATCCCCGGGGCGCAGCCCGCCCCCGATGCGCCGTTCCCCGCCGACCGTCGCCAGGGGTACGTGGGGGTAGTTCGATCAACGAACCAGAGGGCCCTCACGTACCCCTCAGCGGGGGCCGGGGGTGGGGTCGGCCGGTGCGCCGGTCGCGGGTGCCTCGTCGCCGGCGTCGGCGCGGCGGACGGCCAGCACCGCGAGGGCCCCCAGCGCGGCGACCGCGGCGAAGGCGAAGAAGCCCCACGGGTAGGCGATCCCGGCCTGCAGCAACGCCCCGCCGACCAGCGGACCCGAGATCGCGCCCAGCCGTCCGACGCCGCTGGCCGCGCCGATCGCCGACGCGCGGGCATGCGCCGGGTAGTGCCGGCTGACATAGGCGTAGACGAGCACCTGCGAGCTGAACACGAAGACGCCGGCCAGCAGGATGCCGGCGTAGACCCCGACGCCGGGCATCCGCACGGCCAGCAGGGCGAGGAAGAGCGTCGCTCCGCTGAACCAGACGAGCACGGCGGGACGCACGCCGATCCGGTCCGCGACGCGGCCGGCGACCAGCAGCCCCAGCACCGCGCCGACGTTGAGGACCAGCAGCTGGGCCAGCGCAGCGTCGAGGCCGTAGCCGGCCGCCCGCATGATCTGTGGGAGCCAGGTGTTCAGCCCGTACACGAGCAGCAGACCCATGAACGACGCGGTCCAGAACGCGATCGACGACGGCAGGTACCCGTCCTTGACCAGCTGGGCCACCGGGTTGCGGGGTGCCCGGGGCCCGGACGCGGACGTCGCGGCGGGCGGCGGGTCCTCGGGCAAGTAGCGCCACAGCAGCGGGATGAACAGCGCCGACGGGATCGTGCCGAGGATGAACATCCACTGCCAGCCGAACGCCGGGATCACCCAGATCCCGAGCAGCGCGGTCGCGACCGCACCCACGTGGTAACCGGTCATGAGCGTCGTCGTCGAGCTGCCACCGCGGCCGGGGGTGCTGTACTCGTTGACCATCGCGATCGCGACCGGCAGTACGCCGCCGAGCCCGAGACCGGCGAGGAACCGCAGCGCACCGAACGTCCACGGACCGGTGGCGAACGCGCAGAGCAGGCTGAGCACCGAGAACGAGATGACCGTCCACAGCATCGCCCGGCGCCGGCCGAGCCGGTCGGCGAGCGGTCCGGCGCCCAGCGCCCCCACCATCACGCCGAGCAGGCCGGCCGTGGAGATCAGTGAGCCGGTCGCGGGGTCCAGCCCCCAGGTCGGCTCGTCGAGCAGGGCGGGCAGCACCACGCCCAGCACCACCAGGTCGAAACCCTCCAGCGCCACCGCGATCCAGCACAGGGTCGCCACCCAGGCGCCCCGCTTCGGCGATCCGGTCCCCGGTCCGGGGGCTACGTCGCCCCGGGATACCTCAGACATCCGTCGGCCTCCTCGCTCGTCGGTGGCCGGGAGTGTGCCGAGATCAGCGCGCCGGTCGGAACACGCCTTCTGCAGAACGGAAGCCGGCCGGAACGCCCGGTACGGGGCCCACTGCGGGCCGCAGCAACGTCCACCAGCAGGCGAGCAGGATCGCGGTGTAGAGGGCCCGGCCGAGCGGGGTGAGCGGCGCGCCGTCGATCCAGAGATCGGCCCAGCTCACCGGGATCGTCGCGAGCGCGAACAGCGCCGCGACCACCCGGCGCCGGGTGTCGCCGGGACGGCCCGACGCGACCAGGACCAGCAGGCCGGGCCAGAGCAGCAGCAGGTAGTTGTGCCAGGAGATCGGCGCGGCGAGCAGCCCGGCCGCGAGGACGGCGAACGGGAGCGTCCCGGCCGGGTCGGTCCCGGCCGCGGCGGTCGTCCCGTAGCGGCGGGTGCGGCGGGCGGCGAGCACGAGGGTGCCGATCACCAGGAGCCCGCCCGCCACCGTGCCGAGGACCGGCGGCAGCCCCCACCGCAGGGCCTGGCCGGGCAGCGACGCGTTGTCCATGGTCGGGCCGACAGGTTCGGACAGTGCCATCGCGAGCCACTGCAGTGCGGTGGACGGGCCCGCCACCACGACACCGGCCACGGTCGCCACCGCGGCCGCGGCCAGCCCGGCAGCGAACGGGCGCAGGCGGCCCTGAACCACGGGCAGCACCAGCAGCGGCGCCAGCGACGGCTTGACCGCGACCGTGATCCCCCAGCAGACCGCGGCGAGGACCGGACGGCCGCGACGCTCGGCCAGCCACCCGGCCATCAGGCCGGCGAGGAGCAACGGGTAGATCTGGCCGAGCAGCAGCGTGCCGTGCAGCGGCGACGACGCCAGCACCGCGCCGACACCCAGTACCGTCCACGCGCGGCCGAGTTCGAGTTCGCGGCAGACCAGGGCGACCGAGGCGCCCGTCAGCACGACCGACAGCACGGTGAACAGCCGGTAGGCGGTCAGCGCGTCGAGAAGCCCGAACGGTGCGAGCAGCACCGACATCAGGGGAGGGTTGAGATTGTTGAGCTCCGCGCCGGTGTCGTAGATCGTGCCGCTGCCCCACCCGCCGACGACCAGGGCGTGCGCCGAGCGCCAGAAGGTGTCGAAGTCGACGTGCATGCGCTCCACGTCGGGCGCGCCGATCCAGCGCAGGAGCGGGGGCTGACCGAGGAGCAGCAGCAGGACCGCGGTGATCAGGGCCGCGGCGGTCACGACCGGCGACACGCGCCGCACGCCCCGGGCCGTGATGCGCCACCGGGCCGCGCGGGCCGGCCGGTCTCCGGGATCCGGCGGTGGCGGGTCCGTCGTCGCCGCGGGCGACGAACCCGGGACACCGCTCGGGCGCGGCGCGCTCATCCGGGACTCGGGGCGAGGGCGCTGCGCGCTCATCCGGGACTCCGGGCGCCGCGGCGGCGGCCGGAGACGGCCGGGGACGATGCGCGGCTCCGGAGCCGGCACCTCGGCGGCGCGGGCCGGACCTGCTCGGTCACGTCGAGGGCCTGCGCCGCCGAGCCGGAGATCAGAACAGGGCTCGGGCCAGCGCCCGGCGGGCCGTGCTCACCCGGCCGTCGTCCGGCGGGAAGAGTTCGAACAGCCCGACCAGGTGACCGCGGGCCCGGTCCCGTTCGTCGTCCGAGGTGCGGGCCACGGTGTCCACCAGCCGGGCGAAGGCGGCCTCCACCCGGTCCTGCGCCATCTCGGCGTCGGCGGCGGCGAGCTGGGCGTCGACATCGTCCGGTGCGGCGTCGGCACGCTCGATCGCCGACGGGTCCGCCTGCTCGGCGCGGGCCAGGAAGCGGACCTGCGCGAGTGCGGCCTTCGCCTGCTCGTTGGCCGGCTCGACGTCCAGCACGGACTGGTACGCGGCCTCGGCGGCGGCGTAGTCGCCCTGCTCGAGGGCCTCCTCCGCGGCGGTGAAGCGCGGGTCCTCGGGCTCCTCGACGGGCTCGTCGTCGGCCGGCCCGGCCGCGGCGGCACGCTGCTCGCCCTCGGCGATGGCCGGCATCCGGTCGCGCAACGCGTCGAGCAGGGACCGGACCCACTCGGCGGCCCGGTCGTCGGGGACCGCCCCGTTGACCGCGTCCACCGGCTGACCGCCGACCAGCACGACCAGCATCGGCACCTGCTGGACCCCGAACGCCTGGGCGACCCGGGGCTGGGTGTCGATGTCGACCCGGGCCAGGCGCCACGCGCCCCCACCGGTCGAGGCGAGCCGCTCCAGCTCGGCGGAGAGCTGCTCCTCGCGCGGGTAGCGGCTGGCCCACAGCTCGACGACGACCGGTACTTGCAGCGAGGGCTCCAGGACCTCGGTCTGGAAGCCCTGCTCGGTGGCGTCGACGACCCAGTCGCCGGCCGAGCCGCCGTCGGCGCCGGGAGCCGTGGCGGGGGCACCGCCCTGGCCGCCGGCGGTGCTCTGCCGCCCGGCCGCCTCCGCCCTGGCCTTCAGGCCGGAGAGATCGACTGCTCCGGCCATGGCCGAGGACATGGCCGCACGCTGGGCCGCCTGACGAGGATCTGGGCGAGACACGCCGCCCATCCTGGCACGCGCGCGTGCCACGTGTGACGCGCCCCGGGCCTGCCGGGCCGCGGGCGGGACCGTGTCGCGTGCGCTGCGCGTCACCGGCACGGGGTGGCCCGGGCCCGACGGCACGCACGCTGCGTCCACGATCACCGAACCGGCGGAGCATCACCACGGCCGACCACTCGTTGAACACCGTGCAGGGTCGTCCCGATGACCCTGCGTGACCGGAACGGGACCGCGGACACCGCACTCCGGGCCGGTGCGAGACCGAGAGACGACGAGCGACGCCGGACGACGCCGGCCGCGACGGAGGACTTCCCCAGATGAGCAACGTGCAGACCGCAGCCAAGCCGACCCTCGCCTACGTGTCGCTGGCGCTGGGCGCCCTGGGCGTGATCGCCGGGTTCCTGGTTCCGCTGATCGCCTGGATCCTGGGCCTGGCCGCCCTGGCCACCGGCTTCATGGCGTACCGGCAGCCGGCGACCACGAAGCTCGGCCAGATCGGCATGACCGTCGGCTTCCTGGCCGTGCTGGTCGGGGTCTTCACCTTCACCAGCATCATCGCCTGACGACACCCCCGGCGGGACCGGGGCGCGGCACGCGCCCGGGCCGAGCTCGCGACGGCCGGCGGCGGACTCTCCCGTCGCCGGCCGTCGGCGTTCCGGAGCCCGGCGCTCAGGATCCCTCGCGCAGGTGCTCCTCCACCCGCTCGACCTTGGCCCGCAGCTGCCCGGTGTGGCCGGGCCGGATGTCGGCCTTGAGCACCAGGCTGACCCGGGGCGACACCGCGGACACCGCCTCGACCGCCCGCTTGACCACGGCCATCCCCTCGTCCCATGTCTCGGACTCGATGGTGGTGAACATGGCGGTGGTCTCGTTCGGCAGGCCGGACTCGCGGACCACCCGGACCGCCTCGGCCACGGCGGCACCGACGCTGCCGTCCCCGGAGTCCGACCCCGAGGGCGCGATGCTGAACGCGAAGAGCATGCGGCCACCTTCCCACGCCCGCGCGCGCCGGTCGGGTCGCGCGCGGGAGCGGACGGCGATCGACTTGCTAGCGTCGTGGCCATGACGCACCGCGGGTCGCTGCCGTTCGACCCGATCCAGCGCGCGGCCGATCTCTGGGAGGCGCGGATCGGCCCGTCGCGCACGATGGCCGCCGTCACCAGCGTCATGCGGGTCCAGCAGATCCTGCTGTCCGAGGTGGACGGTGCGCTGAAGCCGCTCGGCCTGACCTTCGCCCGGTACGAGGCCCTGGTGCTGCTGGACTTCGCGCGGCGCGGCAGCCTGCCGATGCGGGTGATGGGCGAGCGGCTGCAACTGCACCCGACCAGCGTCACCAACATCGTCGACCGGTTGCAGGGCGACGGTCTGGTCCGCCGGAACCCGCACCCGACGGATCGGCGGGCCACGCTCGTGGAGCTCACCGCCGAGGGCCGGGCCCGGCTCGAGAAGGCGACCGCCGCGGTGACCGGGATCGACTTCGGTCTCGGCGGCCTGGACGTCGACGAGAAGGAGCGCCTGACCTCGCTGCTGCGCGAGGTGCGTCGCGCGGCGGGCGACTTCGACTGAGCACGGCACCTGCTCACCGCGGCCGCCTCCGACCGCTCCGGCCGCGCGGCGGCGGACCGTGCCCCGGCCCGCGCCAGTGCCGCATGACCGAGCCGCGCGGCGGCACCGGCATCCGCAGCATGCGACGCACGGTCACCCATCCGGCCACCGCGCCGGAGGCTCCGGCGAGCAGTACACACCAGACGTAGTCGATCAGTTCCATCGCGGCGGCTCCGGGAGATGACGCGGGTGTTGACGCGGGTTGCGGCAACGGCGTTGACGATAGAGCTCGGGACCGACAGAATCGCCCGTCGTGGACCGGGACGGCGGGACGGAAACGGCGGGTCCGGGTGCTCGTGGTCTGCGCGCCGCGCGGCTCGCGCGCGGCTGGTCCCAGGCGGACGCGGCGCGGGAGCTGGCCGGCCTCGCCGCACGGCGGGGTGCGCGCGACCCGCGCGCGGGAAGCCTCAAGACCCAGCTGTCCCGGTGGGAGAACGAGCACGCGACCCCCAGCCCCGAGCACCGCGCGCTGCTCGCCGAGCTGTACGGAAGCACCCCCGCCGGTCTGGGCCTGGAACCGGCCGGCCCGGCCGCGGACCGGGACGGAGGCGCCCGGCTGCGGGCCGCGCTGGCCCGCGCCGCCGCCGTCGGGCCCGGGGAGACGGCACTGCTGACCGAGCAGCTGCGGGTCACCGCGGATCTGGGCGAGCGGCTCGGCCCGGCGGCGGCCGACGACGTGCTGGCCGCCCAGGTCGCACAGCTGCGGGACCTGCTCGTCCACTGTGTGCACCCGGCCCGGGCTCGTGAGCTGGCCGGGCTCCTCGCCGGGGCGGCCCTGCGAGCCGGCGACCGCGAGCGGGAGTCGGGCGCGCCGGACCGGGCCTGGCTGAGCTACGGCGTCGCGGACGACGCGGCGCGCCGGTCCGGGCGCGACGACGTGACGGGGGCGGTGCGAGACCGGCGGGCCCGGCTGCTGCGCGAGTACGGATCGGACTCCCCCGGCGCGCACCGCCGTGGCGCGGGCGCGGACGATCCACACGCGACGCCGCCCGGAGCGGAGGGGCGGGCGCCCCACGGCGCCGGGGACGCACCGGTGCGGGTCGACCGGCAGGGTCCGCCGACGGAGGTGGACGTCGAGATCGGCCACGGCGCGCACGGGCGCGTGCCCTGACGCTCCGGCCACCCGACCGCCCGCCGGGGCCCCGGGAACAGTGGGCTCAGACCGTCCGGTCGAGGAGCTCGTCGGCCGCGGCCCACGGATCGAGCTCACCGGCGAGCACCCGGCCGGTGAGCTCGTCGAGCGCGTCCCCACCGCGGACCTGCTCCATCCGGGCGCGCACCTGCTCCATCCCGATCGCCTCGATCTCCCGGCGGACCCGCTCCCGGCGGCGTCGCTCCCATTCACCCGACGCCGTCGCCGACACCCGGTGCTCGTCGAGGGCGTCGGCGAGCGCGTCGATGCCCTCGGCCCGCGCGGCCACCGTGGACAGCACCGGCGGTTCCCAGGCACCCGGACCGGCGTCGCGCAACGCCAGCATGTTCCGCAGCTCCCGGACGGTCCGCCGGGCACCGTCCCGGTCGGCCTTGTTGACCACGAACACGTCGCCGATCTCGAGGATCCCGGCCTTGGCCGCCTGCACCCCGTCCCCCATCCCGGGGGCGAGCAGCACGACGGTCGTGTCGGCCAGCCCGACGATCTCGACCTCGGACTGCCCGACGCCGACGGTCTCGACCAGAATCACGTCGCAGCCGGCCGCGTCGAGCACCCGCAGCGCCTGCGGGGTCGCCCAGGACAGCCCGCCCAGGTGGCCGCGGGTGGCCATGGAACGGATGAACACGCCGTCGTCGGACGCGTGGTCGCCCATCCGGACCCGGTCGCCCAGCAGCGCTCCCCCGCTGAACGGCGACGACGGGTCCACGGCGAGCACCCCGACCCGCCGCCCGCGCGCACGCAGCTCCCCGACCAGGGCCGAGGTGGACGTCGACTTGCCGACCCCGGGTGCGCCGGTCAGCCCCACCACGTGCGCCCGCCCGGTGTGCGGGGTGAGCGCGGCGGAGATCTCCCGCAGCCGCGGCCCCGCGTTCTCCACCATCGAGATCAGCCGGGCGACGGCGAGTTGCTCGCCCGCCAGAGCCCGCCCGACCAGATCGTCCGTCACGCTGCGCTGCTCTCTCCCCTCCCCCCGCCTCGACTCATGACTGTGAGGGTGGATGGGCCGGTCCAAAGATGATGGGCTGGTGACAGAGGCGGCGGGTGTGGCCCGACTCATGACTGACCTGTGTGTCTTTCGAGCGACTTGCCCACCTGCTGCTTCTGT
>NZ_JBEDNQ010000019.1:0-85916 GCF_040105385.1 Pseudonocardia nematodicida | reverse complement strand
CGACCGCGAGATCCGCCGCTGCCTCAAGCGCTACATCGCCCGCCAGCTCCACCGCCAGCTCGAAACCCCACCCACCCGGCCCAACACCCCGCTGACCATTGACAGCCCATAGGAGCGTCGCTTTAGTCCGGTATGGCCGGACTAAAGCGTCATGAGTGGGGACGCGGGCGGGGGACGAGCGGGCGGTCAGGTGCGGCGGGAGCCGGCGTCGTCCGGCGTCGACGACGTGCCCTCGATCGCGTCCCGGCAGCCGGCGACCAGGTCGCAGCCGCTGCAGGCCCCGCCACAGGTCGGGGCGGGCTGCTGCGCGGCGATCGCGACGGCGGCGGCCCGCGCGCCGAGCGACCCGCCCAGCCCGGCCAGTACGACCAGTCCGGCGACGGCGATCACGGCCAGCACCCACGGCGTCGCCCCGCCGCGCTCGGTGAACAGCAGCGCCACACCCCCGACCAGGCCGATCGCCCCGGCCGCGCCGACCGGAGCCGCGGCGACCCGGTTGGCGAGGATGAACGCGTCGGCGGTGCGCAGGCTGTCCGGGGTGCGGACGCCGACGTACCGGTTCCGCGGCAGCTTCCCGGTCGCGCCGAGGACGGCGAGCAGGACGAGGACCGCTCCGACGGCCACGAGCAGGACGGCGAGCACGAGGCGCAGCGTGGGGGGCACGTGACCAGGGTAGAACCCGGCTGAACCGGGTCGCCCGCCCCGGCTACCCTGGGCACATGTGCACGGCTCGCCGACTTCCCGGCGCCGCGTCGTAGCGAGAGCGACTCGACGGCGACGCGGCGACGACCCCTCCTGCCTCCTGCGGCGCGAGGGGTCGCAGCGTGTTCCGGGCCCCGACCGGGCCGTCGCGACAGGTTTCCCGAGGTGAAGACGGACATGAGTACCGAGACCAGCACCGCCGAGACGACCGGGGAGCGGGCTGCGCAGCCCGACCGCCCCGCATTCCGGTACGACGCCGAGATGGCCGGCCGGATCGAGCGGAAGTGGCAGGACTTCTGGGAGGCCGAGCAGACCTTCCACGCCCCGAACCCGGGCGAGCCCGGCTCGGAGAAGCCGAAGTTCTACCTGATGGACATGTTCCCGTACCCGTCCGGGGCGGGGCTGCACGTCGGGCACCCGCTGGGCTTCATCGGTACCGACGTGCTGGGTCGCTACCTGCGGATGACGGGGCACAACGTGCTGCACCCCATGGGGTTCGACGCGTTCGGCCTGCCCGCCGAGCAGTACGCCGTGCAGACCGGGACGCACCCGCGGACCACCACCGAGGCCAACATCGCCCGGTACCGGGAGCAGCTGCGCCAGCTGGGCCTGGGACACGACCCGCGCCGCTCGGTGTCCACCACCGACATCCCGTTCTACCGCTGGACCCAGTGGATCTTCCGGGAGATCTTCGAGGCCTGGTACGACGCCGACGCCGGCCGCGCCCGCCCGATCGCCGAGCTGCGGGCGTCGTACGAGTCGGGCGAGCGCTCCACTCCGGACGGACGTCCGTACACCGAGCTGTCCGAGGGCGAGCGCCGCGCGCTGATCGACTCGCACCGGCTGGCCTACATCTCCGAGGCCCCGGTCAACTGGTGCCCCGGCCTGGGCACGGTGCTGGCGAACGAGGAGGTCACCCCCGAGGGGCGCTCCGAGCGTGGCAACTTCCCGGTCTTCCGCCGCAACCTGAAGCAGTGGATGATGCGGATCACCGCCTACGCCGACCGGCTGGCCGACGACCTGGACCGCGTCGAGTGGCCCGAGTCGGTCAAGGCGATGCAGCGCAACTGGATCGGCCGCTCCGAGGGCGCGCGCGTGCGGTTCCCGGTGCAGCACGGGGCCGACGCGATCGAGGTCTTCACCACCCGTCCGGACACGCTGTTCGGTGCCACCTACATGGTGCTGGCCCCGGAGCACCCGCTGGTCGAGAAGATCGTCCCGGCGGCCTGGCCCGCCGGCGTCGACGCCCGCTGGACCGGCGGCGCCGCGACCCCGGCCGAGGCCGTGGCGGACTACCGGGCCGAGGCCGGGCGCAAGTCCGAACTGGACCGCCAGGAGAACAAGGACAAGACCGGCGTCTTCACCGGCGCGTATGCCGTGAACCCGGTGAACGGGCAGCCGGTCCCGGTGTTCGTCGCCGACTACGTGCTGATGGGCTACGGCACCGGCGCGATCATGGCGGTGCCCGGCCAGGACCAGCGGGACTGGGACTTCGCGACCGCGTTCGGACTGCCGATCGTGCGCACCGTCGACCCGGGCTCGGGCCCCGGCGGCGAGAGCTACGACGGCGAGGCGTTCACCGGCGAGGGCCCGGCGATCAACTCGGCGAACGACGAGGTCAGCCTGGACGGGCTGGGCATCGCCGAGGCCAAGCGGACGATCATCGACTGGCTGGCGGCCCGCGGCGACGGCGAGGGCGTCGTGCAGTACAAGCTGCGCGACTGGCTGTTCTCCCGGCAGCGCTACTGGGGTGAGCCGTTCCCGATCGTGTGGGACGAGCACGGCCCGGTCTCGCTGCCGGAGGACCAGCTGCCCGTCGTCCTGCCGGAGGTCGACGACTACTCGCCCAAGACCTACGACGCCGACGACGCGAACTCCGAGCCGGAGCCCCCGCTGTCCCGGGCGAGCGAGTGGGTGAACGTCGAGCTGGACCTGGGGGACGGCCCGAAGGCCTACCGCCGCGAGACGAACACGATGCCGCAGTGGGCCGGCTCCTGCTGGTACTACCTGCGCTACCTGGACCCGGAGAACGCCGACCGGTTCGTCTCGAAGGAGGCGGAGCAGTACTGGGTGGGCAAGGACCTGGCGCGGTCTCCGGAGGACCCGGGCGGCGTCGACCTGTACGTCGGCGGCGTCGAGCACGCGGTGCTGCACCTGCTGTACTCGCGGTTCTGGCACAAGGTGCTGTTCGACCTGGGCCACGTGAGCAGCGAGGAGCCGTTCCGGAAGCTGTTCAACCAGGGCTACATCCAGGCGTGGGCCTACACCGACGCGCGCGGCATGTACGTGCCGGCCGAGGAGGTCGCCGAGGAGATCGGGGCGGACGGCACCAGCCGTTTCACGTGGAACGGCGAGCCGGTCACCCGGGAGTACGGGAAGATGGGCAAGTCGCTGAAGAACGTGGTGACGCCCGACGAGATGTGCGACCGCTACGGCGCGGACACGTTCCGGCTGTACGAGATGTACACCGGTCCGATGGAGGCCTCGCGTCCCTGGTCGACGCGGGACGTCGTCGGCCCGCAGCGGTTTCTGCAGCGGGTGTGGCGCAACCTGGTCGACGAGCAGACCGGTGAGCCGACCGTGGTCGACGACGAGCCCGGTGACGAGGTGCAGCGCGCGCTGCACAAGGCGATCGCCGGCGTCCGGGCCGACTACCCGGCGCTGCACTACAACACCGCCGCGGCGAAGCTGATCGAGCTGAACAACGTGCTGACCAAGCGGGGAACGGCCGTCGAGCGGCCGGTGGCCGAGGCGCTGGTGCTGATGATGGCGCCGCTGACGCCGCACCTGGCCGAGGAGCTGTGGCAGAAGCTGGGCCACGACGGCTCGCTGGCCTACGCGCCGTTCCCGGAGGCCGACGAGCGCTTCCTGGTCGCCGACACCGTCGAGTACCCGATCCAGGTCAACGGCAAGGTCCGGTCCCGGGTCACCGTCGCGGCCGACGCCGAGCAGGACGAGATCCGTGCCGCCGCGCTGGCCGACGAGAAGATCGTCGCCGCGCTGGACGGCGCGGAGCCGAAGAAGGTCATCGTCGTGCCGGGTCGCCTGGTCAACATCGTGCGCTGACGCGCTCGTGAGTGGTTATCGCGGTGCCCACCGCGATCACCACTCACGAGCGGCGGAGCCGCCACGGGAACGAAGTTCCCCGGCCGGTCGTTGTGCGGGGCGGAGGTGTCCGAAATGACCGGAGCACTGCTGACGCTGATCGTGGCGCTGGCGGCCGTGGCGGCCGTCGTCTGGCTGGTCCGCCGGCGCAACGCCGAGCAGGCGGCGCGGCTTCAGGACGCGCAGGCCGATGCCCGCCGCTGGGTGGAGCGGCTCGGTGGGCAGGTGCTGTCGCTGGTCGGCAACGACGAGCCGTCGCGCCAGGCCCTCGCGGACGCGGCCGAGCGGTACACCGCCGCCGGGTCGCAGATGGAGCAGGCGAAGACCGAGGCGCAGTGCCGGCAGGTCACCGAGACCGCCTACGAGGGTCTGTACTACGTGCGCGCCGCCCGGACCGCGATGGGTATGGACCCCGGTCCCGAGCTGCCGCCGCTGCCCGGCCAGGCGAGGGCCGGTGAGGTCACCGAGGAGCGCGAGGTCCAGGTCGAGGGCCGCACGCTGGGCGCCTCACCGCAGCCGACCGACCGCAACAGCCACTTCTACCCGGGCGGCACCGTCGCCGGGCGCCCGGTCCCGCGGGGCTGGTACTCCGAGCCGTGGTGGAAGCCGGCGCTGGTCGCCGGTGCCTGGGGCGTCGGGTCGGCGCTGCTGTTCAGCTCGATGTTCGCCGGGATGGCCGGGGCCGACCAGGCCGCCTTCGCCGGTGCCGACGGCATGGACGGCGGCGGTATGGACGGCGGGATGGACGACCCCGGCGGGATGGACGGCGGCGACGGCGGCATGTTCGACGGCGGCGGCGACTTCGGGGACTTCGGCGGCGACTTCTTCTGACGGGTCCCGCACCCGGCGCGCGGTCAGCGCGGGTGGTGCCGCGGGGGCTTCGCCGGGCGGCGGGTCGCACCGCTCGCCGGATCGGGCGGGCTGCTCAGGCCCGGCTCCGCGAGCCACGCGGCGACCGCGTCCACCACGAACGACGCGTCCTCGACCGCGGCCTTCGCCTCCGACTCCGGCGCCGGCGAGTCCGAGTGGTCGGCGAGCCCACGCCGGTTGAACAGCGAACGCAGCAGCTGCCCGGCGCGCGGGTCGAGGGAGCGTTCCCGCACCACCCGCCGGACGAACGCGCTGACGACGTCGGAGTGCTCGGCCCGGGTCTCCCCCAGCACGAGCAGCGCGGTCTCGGCCGCCCGGAAGGCGGCGTGGAACGCGCGGGAGACGGCGGCGTCGGCGTAGCCGTGCTCGGTGAGCAGCCGGGCCGCATCGAGCTCGGTCCGCGCCCGGGCGATGCCGGTCCTGCTCACAGCAGCCCCTGGATCACAGCAGCCGCACCGCCTCGCCGCGGGCCCGGATCACCGTGGGGTCGCCGGGCCGGGTGAGCTCGCCCTGCCCGACCGGGAGCACGCTGATGGTCAGGCCGGAGCGCTCGCAGTGCCGCCACAGCAGGTCGTCCATCGCGCGCACCTCGTCCCACGGCCGGACGTGACCGGTGGAGTCGTCGAGCACCACGAGCAGGTCGAGCGCGGACTCCACGGACCCCTCGCCGCTGGCCCAGGACCCGAACAGCAGAACCTGGCGCAGCCGGTCCCCGTAGAACCCGGCCAGGTCCTGGGCGACGGCGGCCGGCACGTCGTCGTTGGACGGGTCCGGATCGGGGTGCTGGGCCCGGGCCCGTCCGGCGTCGTCGTCGGTGATCAGCCCGGAGTCGGCGAGCCAGTCGATCGCCCGGCGCCGCGCCCGGGCGTCTCGGAAGCGGAACCACTGGTCGCGGACCTCGGGGAACTCGAACAGGGTGTTCTTGAACCGGCGGAACGCGCCGCGGCCCTCGATCGCCCGGTCCAGCAGGTCGGCGGCCCGCCGGTGCTGGACTCCGGCGGTGAAGTCGGCCATGTCGCGGTAGGACTCGCTGCTGGTGACGGGCTCGATCTCGACGAAGTGCCCGGGCGGCTCCCCGCCGTCCGGGTCGTCCTCGGAGTACGGCCCGACCTCACCGGTGGCCGGGTCGAGGAACCACCGCATGTCCGGCGACCGGTCGTCGAGCGCGTCGGCGAGCGCGGACAGGTCGACGCGGCCCGGATCCAGCATGCGGCGACTGTAGTGCGGGTCCGGGTCAGTCGTCCTCGTCGTCGCCCCAGAACAGGTGCGCCACGAGCACCGCGCCCCAGATGCCGATCGGGAAGATCGGCCAGAAGAAGTTCAGCTGACCGGATGCGATCGAGGTGATCGCCCAGATCGCGGTGAGCAGCACCGCGACGCCGGCCCAGGACCGCCACTCCTTGAGGTAGGCGCGCTTCGACTCTGCCTTCTGGGCTTCGGCCCGATCGGCCCGGACCGAGGGCAGGTGCTTGCGCTTGACCTTCGGCAGGTCGGCGACGACCTGGTCCAGCTCGCCCCGGGTCGCGGCGGCGTAGGCGGCGCGCAGTCGCTCGTCGTATTCGCTCAGCGAGAGCCGGCCCTCGTCCTGGGCCAGCTTCAGACGATCCGCCGTCTCTTGACGGTCCGCGTCCGACACCCGGACCAGTTCCTGGCTGTTCTCCTGTTCGTCCCCCATGCAGCCGAGAGTAGCCGGGGTTCAGGCGCCCGGCGTCGGTCGTCCGGTCGATGCCGGCACCGGCGTGTCGGGCACCGATGAGCCGGTGGCCCGCTGGAAACCGCGGCCGGTGGCGATCGCGACGCCGGCCAGGCACACCGCACCGCCCACCAGCGCCAGCACGGCCGGGACCTCGCCGAGCAGCGTCCAGGACATCGCGACCACCAGCGGCGGCACCGCGTACGTCGAGGCCGTGAGCCGGCCCGCACTCGTGCGGGACAGCGCGTATCCCCAGGTGAGGAACGCGATCGCGGTCGGGAAGACGCCGAGGTAGACGGCCCCGGCGATGGCCGGGCCGGGGGCGTCGGCGAGCTCGGCGACCAGCCGGGGCGCGAACGGCAGCAGCGCGACGGTACCGGCGGCGGCGCCGACCCAGGTCACCGTCAACGGGTCGATGCGGACCAGCAGCCGCTTCTGCCCGGTGGCGGCGCCGGCGTAGGTGAACGCGGCCAGCAGGCCGAGCAGGACGCCGGTCAGGTCACCGCCGGTGGAGGTCGTCACCGCGATCAGCGCCACGCCGGTGAAGGCGACGGCGATCCCCGCGAGCAACCGGGCCGGGAAGCCCTCCCCCAGCAGCAGCCCGGCGAGCACCGCGACCACCACCGGGGCGATGTTGACCAGCAGCGCGCTGGTCCCGGCGTCGAGGTGTCGCCCGGCGGCGTTGAGGGCGATGTTGTAGAGCCCGAACCAGGCCGTGCCCCACACCGCGACCGCGACGAGCAGCCGGCCGCGCGGGAGGGGTGCCGGGATGCGGCCCCGGCGGCCGCTCCGGGCGCGTACCGCGGCCACGATCACGGTGAGCGTGAGCGACCCGACGAGCATCCGGCCCAGTGCGAGCGCGCCCGGCGAGAGGTCGTGTCCCACGGCCCGGATGCCGACGAACGCCGAAGCCCAGAGCACGACCGTCACGGCGGCGGCGGCGAGTGGCAACAGCGGGTGGTGCGGGGCGAGTGTGCGGGTCACGAGGAGGATCCTGCGCCCGGCAACAGTTCAGTACCAGCGATTTCATCTACCGGACCATTCAGTCCCTCTGTACTGTCCGGCCATGCTCGACACCCACCGTCTGCGGGTCTTCTCCTCGGTCGTGGCCAGCGGCTCGGTCCAGGCCGCGGCCGCGAACCTCGGCTACACGCCCTCAGCGGTGAGCCAGCACGTCACCGCGCTGCAGCGGGAGACCGGGCTGGCCCTGTTCGAGCGTTCCGGCCGCGGGCTGCGGGTCACCGCCGCCGGCCTGGTGCTCGCCGAGCAGGCCGACGCGGTGCTGGCCCGGATCGGGGAGGCCGAGATGGTCGTCGGGGACCTGCGGGCGGGCCGTACCGGGACGCTGTCGCTGTCCTACTTCGCGTCGGTCGGTGCCGCCTGGCTGCCCCGGGTGGTACACCGGCTGACCGGTGAGTTCCCCGGCGTCCGGCTGGATCTGGCGTTGCGCGAGTGGCTGCCCGACGACCCGGCCGACCGGTCGGACGTCCAGATCGCCGTGGAGCGCGCCGACTACGCCGCCTGGCCCGGGTTCACCGTGCACCACCTGCTCGACGACCCGTACGTCGTCGTGCTGCCGGACACCCACCCGCTGGCCGGCCGGGACGAGGTCGAGCTGGTCGAGCTCGCGGGCGAGCGCTGGGTGGACAACGACTTCGCCCGCGGGCGGTGCCGGCTCACCCTGGTCGAGGCGTGCACCGCCGCCGGGTTCCGGCCGCCGTTCCACGTCGAGGCGCACGACTACCCGGCCGCGATCGCGTTCGTCGCGGCCGGGGTCGGGATCACCGTGCTGCCCGCGCTGGGGGCGGCCCGCCTCGAGCCGGGGACGTGCGCGGTGCCGGTCGTGCGGCCGTCGCCGGTGCGCTCGATCCTGGCCGTGGTGCGCGACGCCGCCGCGCACACCCCACCGGTGCGGGCCGTGCTGGAGGAGCTGCACGGGGTCGCGCGGCCGGGTGTCATCCCTGCGGCCGCACCATGATCTCGGTGAGCTGCGCCTCGCGGGTCGCGGTCAGCGCCGCGAGCACCGCGGCCGCCACCGACTCCGGGCGCAGGAACCTCGAGCCGTCGTAGGTCCCGCCCTCGTGCGCGACCACCCCTCGCTGCATCGCGGTGTCGGTGCGGCCCGGGTGCACCGAGGTGATCCGGATCCCGTTGCCGGCCTCCTCGGCGCGCAGCGCGTCGCCGAACGCGCGCAACGCGAACTTCGTCGCCGCGTAGGAGACCCAGCCCGGCTTCGCGGTGAACCCGGCGCCGGAGTTGATCAGCACCACGTCCGCCCCGCCGTCGGCGCCGGCGGCGCGCAGCGCGGGCAGCAGCAGCCGGGTGCTCTCGGCCACCGCGACGACGTTGACGTCGTACATGTGCCGCCACAGCGCCGCCGGGGTCTCGGCGACGGTGCCGAGCTCCCCGGTCCCCGCCGAGTGCACCACCGCGTCCAGCCGCTCGATGCCGGACAGCGCCCCGGCCAGCGCGTCGTCGTCGGTGAGGTCGAGAGGCAGCGGGGTCACGGTGCCCGGCCCGGCCGCCAGGCTCTCGGCCACCGCGGCGAGCCGCTGCTCGTCGCGGCCGCCGAGCAGCAGGTCGTAGCGCGGGGCGAGCAGCTGCGCGACGGCGGCCCCGATGCCCTGGGAGGCACCGGTGACCAGGGCGAGCGGTCGGCGGGGAGAGATCATGAGCCCGAACCTACGCACCCGGCACCGGCGGTGCCCGGGACGACGAGGTCGGCGTACGAGCGGGTCGCCTCGATCAGGGCGGCGTTGGCCCCGTCGACGTCGTGCGCCCAGGCGGTGGCGGCGGCGGGCGAGCGGCCGTGCCGGGTGTGCCGGTCGACCAGCCGCCGTAGCCGCTCGTCGGACGGTGTCTCGACGAACCACGCGGCGGTCAGCAGCGGACGGATCCGGGCCCACGGCTCGTCGGGAACCAGCAGGTAGTTGCCCTCGACGAGCACGATCCGGTGCTCCGGGGAGATCGCGATCGACCCGGCGACCGGCTCGTCGACGGACCGGTCGAAACCGGGCGCGTAGACGGTCTCGCCGGTCGTCGTCGCGATCCGGGCGAGCAGGGCGGCGAACCCGGCCCCGTCGAAGGTGTCGATCGCGCCCTTGCGGTCGTGCCGCCCGAGCCGGTCGAGGGTGCTGTTCGCGAGGTGGAACCCGTCCATCGGCAGCGCGACGGCGGCCGGGCCCAGCCGCCGTGCCAGCGCCGCGGCCAGCGTGGTCTTCCCGCTACCGGGGCTGCCGGCCAGTCCGAGGAGGATCCGCGGGCGGTCGGCGAGCAGTCCGGCGACGCGGTCCGCGAGCGCGTCGGCGGTCGGGGGGCGGGGCTCGGTGGTCACCGGGCAGGTGTAGCCGACGTGGCCCGGCTCCCGGAAGAACAGGACGGGACGACGACGGCCCCGGACCGTGCGCGGGGGCGCGGGTCCGGGGCCGGCGGGGTCGCGACCGCGTCAGACGCGGCGGGCCGAGTTGAACGGCATCGCGTCCACGTTGCTGATCTTCACCGGCTGCCCGCTGGTGGAGGCGTGCACGATCTGGCCGCCACCGATGTAGATGCCGACGTGGCTGACCGGGCTGTAGAAGAAGACCAGGTCACCCGGCGCGAGGTTCGCGCGGGACACCGGGGAGCCGACGGTCGACTGGGCACGGCTGGTGCGCGGCAGGTCCTTGCCGGACTGGGCGAAGGCGTAGCTGACCAGACCGGAGCAGTCGAACGCACCGGGACCGGTGGCGCCCCAGCTGTAGGGCTTGCCGAGCTGGGCCAGCGCGGTCGAGACCGCGCTGGTGCGCACGGCGGCGGGGCTGGTCGCCGCGGCGGCGTCGGCCACGGCCGTGACGGCCGGTCCGGAGCCGGCCGCCGGTGCGGCCGGCAGCGCGAACGCGGCCGGCGCGACGTCCCGGGTGACGGTCGTGGGGGCGGAGGTGGTGGCGTCCGTGGCGGGCGCCGCGGTGGCGGCGGGGAGCACGGACAGGGCGGCGGCCGCGGCTGCGGTGGCAGCCACGACGGCGACGCGGAGCGCCGGAGCGGGTCGCTGGGACACGGGGGAACGTCCTCGCAGGTGTCGCACCGCCCGGAGGCCGGGAGCGGCGGGGCGCGCGACCGGGGCCGGGCGGCCCGCCCGCGTTCCTCACCCGGGCGGTGACCCTGCGCCCGCCATCCCGGGTGGACGGCGATCGCGCCAGGGCCGGGACGGCACATTACGAACACATATCGCCCAATTAAATGACGTGGCGCACATTTCGTACATGACTGCGCTCACGACGTATAACGAGAACATTCCGGACAGGAAATATCAACATCCGGAAACGGCGACGGCCCGGTCCTGACCTGCGCAGTCAGTAACCGGGCCGTCCCCGAGAGAATTGATCAGCTGTCGATGTCACCCCGGATGAAGGACTCCACCCGGTCCTGCGCCACCGAGTCGCGGTACTGCTCCGGCGGGGACTTCATGAAGTAGCTCGACGCCGAGAGGATCGGGCCACCGATACCGCGATCGGCGGCGATCTTGGCCGCGCGCACCGCGTCGATGATGATCCCGGCCGAGTTCGGCGAGTCCCAGACCTCGAGCTTGTACTCCAGGTTCAGCGGCACGTCACCGAAGGCGCGGCCCTCCAGCCGCACGTAGGCCCACTTGCGGTCGTCCAGCCAGGACACGTAGTCGGACGGGCCGATGTGCACGTTGCCCTTGCCCATGTCCCGGTCCACCTGGGACGTCACGGCGCGGGTCTTCGAGACCTTCTTCGACTCGAGCCGCTCCAGCTCCTTCATGTTCAGGAAGTCCATGTTCCCGCCCACGTTGAGCTGCATCGTGCGGTCGAGCTGCACGCCGCGGTCCTCGAAGAGCTTCGCCAGCACCCGGTGGGTGATGGTGGCGCCGACCTGCGACTTGATGTCGTCGCCGATGATCGGCACGCCGGCCGCGCGGAACTTCTCGGCCCACTCCGGGTCGGAGGCGATGAACACCGGCAGGGCGTTCACGAACGCGACGCCCGCGTCCAGCGCGGCCTGCGCGTAGTACCGGTCGGCGTCCTCGCTGCCCACCGGCAGGTAGGAGACCAGAACGTCGGCCCGCGCGTCCCGCAGCGCCTGCGCGACGTCGACCGGCTCGGCGTCGTCCTCGGTGATCGTCTCCCGGTAGAAGCGGCCCAGCCCGTCGAGCGTCGGGCCGCGCTGCACGGTGACCCCGAGCGGTGGCACGTCGCAGATCTTCACGGTGTTGTTCTCGCTGGCCGAGATGGCATCGGCGAGATCCTGGCCGACCTTCTTGGCGTCGACGTCGAACGCGGCCACGAACGTCACGTCACGCACGTGGTAGCCACCGAAGTCGACGTGCATCAGGCCGGGGACCTGGGTCGACGGGTCGGCGTCCGCGTAGTAGTGGACGCCCTGCACCAGCGACGCGGCGCAGTTGCCCACGCCGACGACCGCGACCCGAACCTGGCTCATGTCAGGCTCCTCCTGTTGTCTCGTCCTGTCGTTCCCCGCCGGACCCTGGTCCGGCGGCCGTGCCGGCGTCGTCGCCGGTGATGGTCGTGTGCGGCCGCCCGGCCGGTCCCCCCGACGCGTCGGCCTGTTCGGCCCGCTCGGTGGCGATCAGCTCGTTCAGCCAGCGCACCTCGCGCTCGGAGCTCTCCAGCCCGAGCCGGTGCAGCTCACGGGTGTAGCGGTCGATCTGCTCGCCGGTCCGGCTCAGCGCGCTGCGCAGTCCGTCCCGGCGTTCCTCCACGGTCCGCCGGCGCCCCTCCAGGATCCGGATCCTGGTCTCGGCCGGTGTCCGGGAGAAGAAGGCCAGGTGGACGCCGAAGCTCCCGTCCTCCCACGCCTGGGGGCCGGCGTCGGCCAGCATGTCGGCGAATCGCTCCTTGCCCTCGGCGGTGATGCGGTAGACGCGGCGGCCGCGCCGCGACCAGCCGGCGCCGTGTCCGGGCCCCTCGGGGTCCGGTGCCTCGGCGATGAGTCCCGCGCGCACCAGCCGGCGCAACGCCGGGTACAACGACCCGTAGGAGAATGCCCGGAACCCGCCCAGCCGGCGACCGAGTTGCTTGCGCAACTCGTAGCCGTGCAACGGCCCGTCCTGGAGCAGACCGAGGATCGCGAACTCCAGCACTCCGCACACCCTCCTGTCCCCCGTGGTCGCACCGGTGCGGATCCGTGCGCCCAGCATATCGGTCCGATACATCGGCGTGCCCGGCGAATGATCGTTTTCACAGGCAGGACAGCGGACGACGGTGTCGCGGGCGGGCGCCGGGGGAGGACGGCGATCTCCCACGGTGGACGGCCGCGCGTACCCTGGTCGGGTGCTCAGCCCGCGACAGGTGGTCGACTACGCCCTGCAGCGCCGCGCGCTGCTGGCCGACCTGCGCGCCGGCCGGGTGGGGCAGGAGGCGGTGTGCGACGCGGGCGCCTACCTGCAACGCGCCGCCCGCTTCCACGGAGCACCGGTCGAGGACAGCTGCCCGGTGTGCCGCAAGGACCGGCTCGTCCAGGTGTCCTGGGTGTTCGGCGAGAGCCTGCGGCACGTCTCCGGGTCGGCCCGGTCCACCGAGGACCTCGAGCTGCTCGCCGCCCACCATCCCGAGTTCACCGTGCACGTCGTCGAGGTCTGCGGAACCTGTGCATGGAACCACCTGGTCCGCTCGTTCGTCCTCGGCACCGGCCGCCGACCCCGCCGCGGACGCAGGACGGCGGACGGCTGAGACCGATGGCCGACCCCCACACCTCCGACGACCCGGTCGCCGCCGGTGACGCGCACGGCGCGCACCCGTACCGACTCCTCTCCGACCCCCGCCGTCCCGGACGCCCCCGCCCCGGGACCCGGCGGACCAGCGATGCATTCGGAGCCGCCAGGTGAACGACGAGCGTGACCCCCGGCGCACACCGCCGGGCCCACCGCCCGGGCCCCCGCCTCCCCACGGGCGCCCGCTCCCCCCGCCGGCGCCCCGCCCCGGCGGCGCTCCGCGCCGTGCCGGTCCCCCGCCGCCGCCGCCCGGCCGTCCGCCGGGCGGTCCCGGGCCGCAGGGCCGCCCCGGTCCGCCGCCCGGTCACCCACACGGTCCACCACCGGGTCCACCACCCGGTCCGCCCGGCGCGCCGCCGCCGCTGCTGACGCACGACGCCGGTATGAACGCCGGCATGCCGGGCCCCGCCGCGCCGCCACCCCCGCCGCACCGCTCGAACACGCGGCGCACCGGAGGCGCCGCGGCGTCGGCCCGGGCCGGCTCGCGCCCGGGTGGCGGAGGCAACGGCCGCCCGCCCGGTCCGCCCGGAAAGAGTGGTGGGAACCGCCGCTCCGGCGGGGACGGTGACGGCCGGCCGAGCACACGGCGTCGCCGGATCCGGAACGCGCTGATCGCCCTCGGCGCCCTGTCGCTGATCGGCCCGCTGGTCGCCTTCGCGATCGGGTGGCTGGTGTATCCCGTGCCCAGCGCCGAGGACATCGCCGTCACCCAGGTCGCGACGTTCACCTACGCCGACGAGAGCCCGCTGGCGACCGTGCGCCCGGACAACGTCAACCGGACCAGCGTCCCGCTCGACCGGGTGCCCGAGTCGGTGCAGCGGGCCGTGCTGTCGGCCGAGGACCGGTCGTTCTTCTCGAACCCGGGCTTCAGCGTCACCGGCATCGGGCGTGCGGTCATCAACCAGCTCACCGGCGGTATCGGCGGTGGGTCGACGATCACCCAGCAGTACATCAAGGTGACCACCGGCCAGGACCAGTTCTCGCTGTTCCGGAAGTTCCGCGAGGTGGTGCTCGCGGCGAAGATCTCCAAGGAGATGACCAAGGAACAGATCCTGGAGAACTACCTGAACGCGATCTACCTCGGTCGCGGGACCTACGGCGTGCAGGCCGCGAGCCAGGCCTACTTCGGCAAGGACGTCGCCGACCTCGACGTCTCGGAGGGCGCGATGCTCGCCGGGATGATCCAGTCGCCGAGCCGGTGGGACCCGGCGAAGAACCCCGACGTGACCGAGCAGCGCTGGAACTTCGTGCTCGACGGCATGGTCGGGGAGGGCTGGCTGGACCCGGCCGAGCGCGGCCGGCAGGTCTTCCCGGAGTGGCGCGAGCCGTCCAACGAGGCCGGCGGAGGTATCCCGGGTGACCACCGCGGGCACGTCTACAACGCTGCCCGCGCCGAGCTGGAGCGTCTCGGCATCTCCGACACCGAGATCAACACCCAGGGGCTGACGGTCACCACGACCATCGACCCGAGGGCTCAGCAGGAGGCCGCCGAGGCGGTCGAGAGCGAGCTGGACGGCCAGCCGGAGAACCTGCGCGCCTCGCTGGTCTCGGTGGACCCGAAGACCGGCGCGGTGCTCGCCTACTACGGCGGCGCGAACGGCGTCGGCCTGGACTACGCCGCGGTGCTCAAGCAGCCCGGGTCCTCGTTCAAGCCGTTCGTGGTCGCCGCCGGTCTGCAGGCCGCCGACCCGATCGGCCTGGGCGCGACCTACGACGGGTCCTCGCCGCAGACGCTGGCCGGGACCGAGGTCGCCAACTCCGAGGGCGTCAGCTGCGGCAACTGCTCGGTCAAGCAGGCGATGACGCAGTCGATCAACACGATCTTCTACCGGATGGCGCTCGACATCGGACCCGCGCAGGTCGCGGCCGCCGCACACCAGGCGGGCATCCCGGAGAACCTGCTCCAGGAGCCGACCGGAGGCATCTCGCTGGGCGACCGCGAGGTGCACCCGATGGACATGGCGGCCGCCTACGCGACGTTCGCCAACGACGGGACGAGGCACGAGCCGTTCCTGGTGACCCGGGTGACGGCCGGCGACGGCCGGGTCATCTTCGACCGGGGCGCCGCCGACCCGGGCGAGCAGGTGATGGAGTCGGGCGTGGCCCGCAACGTCACCGAGTCCATGATCGACGTCGCGAGCTCGTCGCGGATCGGGCTCGGCGACGGCCGCCCGACCGCGGTCAAGACCGGGACGGTGCAGAGCGCCCAGCAGGGCCAGAACAACGACGCCTGGACGGTCGGCTACACCCCGTCGGTGTCCACCGCGGTCTGGGTCGGCACCGACGACAACTCCCCGATCCAGAACTCGTCGGGCAGCCCGATCTTCGGCCGGATGCTTCCCGGCTCGATGTGGCAGTCGTACATGAGCGACATGCTGTCCGGCACCCCGGTCGAGCAGTTCTCCGACTTCCAGCCGATCGGCCAGGCGCCGGTCCGCGAGGTCTCGAGAGCCGAGCGGGACACCGACCGCAACGGCGGCGGCGAGCAGCGCGAGTCCGAGCAGGGCCGCGGCGACTCCGAGCGCGAGGGCGACGACCGCAACCGCGACCGGGACGAGGAGCAGGCCCGCGAGGAGCGCGACCGCGATCGCGGAGACGGCGACGGCGGGGGCGAGGAACGGTTCTCCGACCGTGGCCGCGGACCGGACGGCGGCGGGGGCGGCGACTCGGACGGCGGTGACGGCGACGGCTCGGACGGGGACGGCAACTGAGCCGAGGCGGCCGCTCCGGTGACGCCCCGCCCCGGGCGTCGCGCACGGGGGACGGCTCCGGTGACCGGGACGTCCCGAGCTGGACCGAACCGCTCGCGCGCTCGGCCAGCCGGGTGGTCGGCGGCCCGATGGGCCGGCACGCGCTCGTCGGCCGGTCCCGGTACTGGACGCCGCTGCGCGTCGTCCTGCTGCTGACGGTCGCCGTCCTCGCGCTGAGCTGGCTGGGCAAGGCGGCCTGCCTGCAGCAGTACCGGACCGACGACGGGGCGCTGGCGCTGGACTGGCGCAACGACCGTCAGTACGTCGCGATGTGCTACTCGGACACCGTCCCGCTGTACGGGCTGGAGGGCCTCGCCGACGACGGCGTCCCCTACCGCGACGCCTGGTTCGAGACCCGCGACGACGGCAGCACGGTGGAGCGCTACATGGAGTACCCGGTGCTCACCGGGTTCTTCCAGTACCTCAACGCCCAGCTCACCGACGGCTGGCAGTGGCTGGCCGAGCGGCTGCCGCTGCCGACCGCGCTCGACGTCGTCGTCTACTTCGACATCACCGCGTTCTGGCTGGCCGGCGCCTGGCTGACCGTGGTGTGGGCGGTGCTGGCGCTGCGCCCCGAACGGCCGTGGGACGCCGCCCTGGTCGCGCTGTCACCGCTGGCGCTGGTGCACGTGTTCACCAACTTCGACGCGCTCACCGTCGCGCTGGCGACCGGCGCGCTGCTCGCGCTCCGGCGGGACCGGCCGGGCTGGGCCGGGATCCTGCTCGGGCTCGGCGGGGCCGCGAAGCTCTACCCGCTGCTGCTCCTGCTCCCCGTGCTGCTCGTCGGCTGGCGCCGCCGGGCCGACGGCGGCCTGGTGCGCGCGGCCTGGACGATCGGGGCGGCGCTGGCCGCCTGGGTCCTGGTCAACCTCCCGGTCGCGCTCGCCTGGCCACGCGGCTGGGCGGAGTTCTTCCGGCTCAACGGCGTGCGGCCCGCAGACCCGGACTCGATCTGGTACGCGCTGAACTGGTTCACCGGGTGGTCCGGGTTCGACGGCCCGCTCGCCGACGGGCAGCCGCCCGCGATCCTCAACGCGGTCACCGCGGTGCTGATGGCGCTGGCGTTCGCCGCGATCGCGCTGCTGGCGGTGCGGGCGCCCCGGCCGCCGGCCGTCGCGGAGCTGGCCTTCCTCACCGTCGCCGCGTTCCTGCTGCTCAACAAGGTGTGGAGCCCGCAGTACTCGCTGTGGCTGGTCCCGCTGGCGGTGCTCGCGCTGCCCCGCTGGCGGCTGCTGCTGGCCTGGATGACCGTCGACGCGCTGGTCTGGGTGCCGCGGATGTACCAGTACCTGGGCGAGGCCAACAAGGGCCTGCCGATGGAGCCCTTCCTGGTCACCGTGCTCGTGCGGGACGCCGTGGTGGTCGCGCTGTGTGTGCTGGTGGTGCGGCAGATTCTGCGCCGCGCGCCCGAACCCGGCCGCGACCCCGACCCGGTCTGGCCGGCGGGCCCGCACACCGCCCGGCCGGACCCGGCCCGCCGCTGACGCGGCGCCCCCCGCCGCGCCTCGGATCCGCGCCGAGATGCAGACCACGGTCGTGTGGGCGGTGCCGGTCCAGCCCTGAGCTGCATCTCGGCGGAGGTGGGAGGGCCCGGATCGTGACGGGGGTCTCGACGCGGGCGCGGCGGGCGGGCCGGTGCGCGACGATCAGGGGCATGGGCGACGACGCGGTGGTCCCGGACCGGGTGGCGCAGCGGCTGCGGGAGCGGGTCGAGGCGGCACTGACCGCGGCCCCCGCGCCGCGGGGCAGCGCCACCGCCGGGGAACGGGCCGGGCGCCGCGCCGCGGCCGTCACGATGACCCTGCTCCCCGTTCCGGGCGCGAGCGGCGACGGCCCGCTCGCCGACGAGGTCGCGTTCGTCCTCACCCGCCGCGCCCGGTCACTGCGCGCGCACTCCGGACAGTGGGCGCTGCCCGGCGGCCGGGTCGACGCCGGCGAGACCGCCGAGCAGGCCGGCCGCCGCGAGGTCGCCGAGGAGGTCGGGCTGACCCTCGGCCCGGACCGGGTGCTCGGGCTGCTCGACGACTACCCGACCCGGTCCGGCTACGTGATCACGCCGGTGGTGCTGTGGGCGGGCGGTGCCGGGGAGCCGGTGCCCAACCCGGACGAGGTCGGTGAGCTGCACCGGCTCCCGCTGTCCGAGATCGACCGGGAGCCCCGGTTCCTCACCATCCCGGAGTCGGACGCCCCGGTGATCCAGGTGCCGCTGTTCGACCGCTTCGTGCACGCGCCGACCGGGGCGGTGCTGTACCAGTTCCGGGAGGTCGTGCTGCACGGCCGGCCGACCCGGGTGGCGCACCTGGAACAGCCGGTGTTCGCCTGGAAGTAGCAGACCCGGGGTCAGGCCCGGACCGGGCCGCCGAGGACCCCCGCCGGGTCGTACCGGCGCTTGAGCTCGCGCAGCAGGGCCCGGTCGTCGTCGTCCCACAGCGCCACGACCGGGTCCGGGCCCGCCTGACCGGCCAGCGCGACGAGCCCGCCGGCCGTCCACGGGCGCACGGCCTCGATCAGGGCGGTCGCCCGCGCCGGGACGGCCACCGCGGCCTCCGGGCCCGCCGGCACGCCCAGGCAGTACAGCGAGAACGCGGCGTCCCGGCCGGCGACCGCGTTCGGCACCGCGGCGGGCCGGGCGAGCGCCCCGCCGAGCAGGCGCAGCTCCACCAGCACCAGCGGTGACGAGCTGTCCGGCCCGGCCTCGGTGAGGATCGCGTCCACCGCCTCGGCGGGCAGCGAGCCGAGCCCGACACCGCGGTCCCAGACCGGCATCGGCGCGGTCGGGTCCATGTGGACGGCGTCGACCCCCGCCCAGGGCATCTCGGCGACGCCGTCGAGCAACGGCTCCGCGATCGCCCGCATCGGGGCGAGCAGCCGCTCGCCCTCGCCCGCGTCGCCGAGGTGCGCGAACCGCAGGTGCACGACGAACCGGCCCTGCAGCGGCGGCGGCAGCGCCGGGTCCGGTGGGAGGGCGAGCAGCGCGATCGAGGTCGACGTGTCCTCGCCCAGCCGCGGTGCCCAGTCCCGCCACGCGTGCAGCAACCGGTCCGCCCGCTCGCCCGGGAAGAAGATCCCGCCCCCGTGGAACCGGGGCTGGGCGACCAGCCCGAACTCGATCCAGGTGACGATGCCGAAGCTCTCCCGGCCGCCGCGGACCGCCCAGAACAGGTCCGGGTCGGATGCGGCGTCGACCTGGCGGACCCGGCCGTCCGCGGTGACGATCTCGAACCGGGTGACGTGGTCGGCGGCGAACCCGTGCCGGCGGGCGAGCGGGCCCAGCCCGCCGCCGGTGGTGTAGCCGACCACGCCGATCCCCGAGCTCGAGCCGTTCAGCGGGGCCAGGCCGTGCGGGGCGGCCGCGTCGATCACCGCGCGCCAGCGGACCCCGGCGCCGGCCCGGGCGAGCCGGGCCACCGGGTCGACGGCCAGATCGGTCATCCGGCGGGTCGAGACCAGCAGGACGTCGTCGAGATCGGACGTCAGGCCGTGCCCGGTGGCCTGGACCGCGACGTGCAGGCCGTGCCGCGCGGCCCAGCGCACGGCCGCGGCGACGTCCTGGGCGCCGGTCGCGCCGACGACCACCGCCGGGGTGGGCAGGTGGGCGAGGTTGAACCCGGTGACCTCGTCGCCGAAGCCGGCGTCGGACGGCACGAACACCGGTCCGTCGACGGCCGCGGCGAGATCGCCGACGGGGAGGGCACGCTGGGCTTCGGTGGTCATGCAGGGGCTCCCGGGAGACGGCGCGGGCTCGGACACCGCCGACGGTGCCGTCCCCGCGGCCCGCGCCCCATCCCCGGAGCCTGGGCGAGCAGCACCCCAGAAACCTGGGATCATGTCTCTGACCTGCGAAGGGAGTCGTCAGCTCAGCAGTTTTGACGATGCTTGACGCACCGTTGTGCAACGACACTCGACGGGTGCCCTCCGCTGCTCCGGCCCGTGTCCGGGAACGACTGACCGCACTGGCCTCGGCCGGGCTGGACGCGCGCGGCTTCTCGCTGGCCGCGCTGGAGGTGCTGCGGCCCGCGCTCCCGTTCTCCGCGGCCTGCCTCGCCACCGTCGACCCGGCCACCGAACTGGTCACCGGTGTGGTCAAGACCGACCTCACCGACGAGAACGACGACCTGTGGGCCCACCACGAGTACGAGGTCGTGGACCTCTACAACTCCCTCGACGTGTTCCGCCGCCCCGGCGGCACCACGACCGCACTGGCCGAGACCGGGGGTGACCTGCGCCGGCTGCGCCGGTTCGACGAGTTCTTCTCGCCGATCTACGGCTTCGGCGACGAGCTGCGCTTCACCACGCCCGCCGACGGCGCCCACTGGGGCTTCGTCGCGCTGTTCCGCGACGACGGCCGCGGGTTCAGCCAGGCCGAGCAGGAGTTCGCCGGCGACGTCGGCCGGCTGTTCGGCCGGGGCATGCGGGCGGGCCTGGTGGCCGGGGCGGCGTCGGCGTCGGCGGACGACACCTACCGGACCGAGGGGCCCGCGGTGCTGGTCGTCGGCCGGGACGGGGAGCTCATGCACGGCGGCCCCGGAGTCACCGAGCGGCTCGCGGACCTCGGCGGGGAACCGGGGGGTGCGTTGCCCTTCCCGCTGCTCGGCCTGATCGGGGCGGCCCGCCGGTTCGCGGCCGGGAACCTGGCCCGGCTGCCCCGGACCCGGCTGCGCACCCGGTCCGGCCAGTGGGTGGTCGCGCACGCGTCGCCGCTGAGCGGCCCGGACGGGACGGCCGGCTCGATCGTCGTGACGATCGAGGAGGCCCGGCCGCCGGAGATCGTTCCGCTGGTGACCGCCGCGTTCGGGCTGACCCCGCGGGAGCGGGACGTCGTCGGGCTGGTGCTGCGCGGGGCCGACACCGCCGAGATCGCCCGCACGCTGCACCTGTCGGCCTGGACCGTGCAGGACCACCTCAAGTCGGTGTTCGCGAAGGTCGGGGTGCGCAGCCGCCGCGAGCTCACCGCGCGCGTCTACTTCGACCAGTACGCGCCGCGGCTGCAGGTCGGTGCCGGGGTCACGCCCTCGGGCTGGTTCGCCGGTACCGCCTGACCCCTCCAGCTAGGCGTTCTCCCGCAGGAAGGCGATGTCGCGGGCCTGGCCCTCGGCCGGGGTCTCCACCACGACCGGCGCCCCGGCCTCGGCGACGACGGCGGCCAGCTCGTCCGGCGGGATCGTCCCGGAGTCGATGTTGGCGTGCCGGTCCCGGGCCGAGTCGAACTCGTCGCGCGAGTTGTTGAGGTGGATCAGGTCGATCCGCCCGGTGATCGCCCGTGCCCGCTCCACGACCCCGGCGAGCTCCTCGCCGCCGGCGAACGCGTGGCAGGTGTCCAGGCAGAACCCGACCCCGAACTCGCCCACCGCGTCCCACAGCCGGCCGAGCATGTCGAACCGCCGCGCCATCGCGTTGTCCCCGCCGGCGGTGTTCTCGATCAGCACCGGGACGTCGAACCCGTGCTCACCGGCTTGCCGCTCGACGAACTTGCGCCAGTTGTCGATCCCGACCGCGGGGTCGTCGTCCTTCGTGACGTGCCCGCCGTGCACGACGAGACCGAACGCGCCGACCTCGGCCGCGCCGGCCAGGTGCTGCTGCACGATCTTGCGCGACGGGATGCGGATCCGGTTGTTCGTCGACGCCACGTTGGCCGTGTACGGCGCGTGCACCACGACGGCGACGTCCGACGCGGCGAGCTCGGCCGCGCGCGGGTGCGGCGGCGGCTTCTTCCAGCCCTGCGGGTCGGACAGGAACAGCTGGATCACCTCGGCGCCGACCTCCGCGGCGGCGGCCAGCGGGTCCTCGGCGTCCCGGACGTGCGCTCCGATCTGCATGCCGCAGACGGTAGCGAGCACCACCGACACCGGGCCGCCCCCGTCGCGGCCCGGTGCCGGTGGTGCCCGCGGGTCAGGCCTGCTCGATCGAGAAGTTCACCAGCCCGCCGTGGACGGAGGTCACGGTCACCAGGGCCGCGAGCTGCTCGCCGTCCATGGTCAGCGTGCAGGTCTGGACCGCGTCGACGCGTGGTGCGAGCTCGCCGTCGCACACCGTGTCCTCGACCGGTGATCCGCTCGGGGCGGCGACCTGGTCGGAGACGGTCGTCGCGAGGAGCCCGGCCGCGATCGGGCGCGCCTCGGTGCCGATGTCGAACTCGACGGTGTCGCCCTCGACCGCGCTGACCGTCGCCACGGCGTCGACCGGCTGACCACCGGTGGTGAACTCGCAGCGGGTGCTGCGGCCCACCTCGGCGTCGAGGTCGTCCGGACAGGTGACGGCGGCGCCGTCGATGGTGACCCCTGCTGCCCCAGCTGCGTCGCGATCGTCGTCGCGACCTGGTCGCGGGGGACGACGGCGGCGCAGCCGGCGGCGGCCGGCAGGGCGGCGGCGAGCAGCGTGACCGTCAGGAACCGGGTCGTCGCGGTCGGGGTGGTCGGCGGCAGGCGCACGGAACGGCTCCGGGTGGGATGCGGGGCACGGACGTGCGCCCGGTGATGGCGACGAGGGGACAGCGGGGTCATCCGGCGTGCGCGGACGGGGCGGCCCCGTCCAGGAGCAGGGCGCGCCAGGCCTTGCCGGCGCGGCGCCCGTCGGCGATGTCGTGCACCGCGCCGGCGGCGACGACCGCGTCCCCGACGTAGGTGTCGAACATCGAGGCCGTCGCGGTACCGGCCCCGTTCGGCCGGACCAGCGAGATCCGCCGCCGGGTCCCCGCGACCGTTGCGCGGAAGCCGCCGGTGAACTCGTACCAGGGGAATCGGATGTCGGTGACCGCGGAGAGCGGCTCGTCGAACACCGGGCCCTCGTCGGAGACGAACGACAGCCGCCGGTCCCGGAGGACGAGGATCCCCGGGGTGTTCATGATCCCGGACAGGATCCAGGCGTGGCTGCGGTAGTAGGGGGCGTCGGACACGTGGGCTCCCGGTTCGGTGTCGGTGTCGGTCCCGATCACCTTCACCGGCCCCGCGGCCACGGCCCATCCCAGCGATCTGGGGATCCGCCGTACCCGCAGGTCGGCGACCGGATCGCGGTTGGTAGCCTCGTCCGGTCCTCCTGCAGTTCCGTGCGCGGCCACCGGTCGCGGACGCAGAACTGTCGGGGGGCACTGAGAACCTCCTGTCACGGCCGTCGGGGTCGTGACCGTTTTCGAGTCCATAGGAGGTGAGTGGTTCTCATGCGTCACTACGAGGTCATGATCATCCTCGACGGCAGCCTGGACGAGCGCACCGTGCAGCCGTCCCTGGAGCAGTTCCTCACCGTCGTGAAGAGCGACGGCGGATCGGTCGAGAAGATCGAGGTCTGGGGCAAGCGCCGGCTGGCCTACGAGATCAAGAAGCAGGGCGAGGCCATCTACGCGGTCACCGAGATCACCGCGGAGCCGGCCACCGTCGCCGAGCTGGACCGCCAGCTGGGCCTGAACGAGTCCGTGCTGCGCACCAAGGTGCTGCGCAAGGACGTCGTCCGCACTCCGGCGCCCGTCGCGAGCTGAGAGGGGCTGTCATGGCCGGCGAAACCGTGATCACCGTCGTGGGCAACCTGACGGCGGATCCCGAGCTGCGGTTCACCCCCTCCGGCGCCGCGGTCGCGAACTTCACCGTGGCGTCCACCCCGCGCACCTTCGACCGCCAGTCCGGCGAGTGGAAGGACGGCGAGGCGCTGTTCCTGCGCTGCAACATCTGGCGCCAGGCGGCGGAGAACGTCGCCGAGTCACTGACCCGCGGTTCGCGGGTCGTGGTGCAGGGGCGTCTCCGGCAGCGGTCCTTCGAGACCCGTGAGGGCGAGAAGCGCACCGTGGTCGAGATGGAGGTCGACGAGGTCGGCCCCTCGCTGCGCTACGCGACCGCCAAGGTCAACAAGGTCAGCCGGGGCGGAGGCTCCGGCGGCTTCGGTGGCGGCGGCGGTGGCGGCTACGACGGCGGCGGCGGCCAGCAGGGCGGCGGTTCCGGCGGGGGCAACTCCGGCGGCTATGACGACCCCTGGGGTTCGGCCCCGCCCGCCGGCAGCGGCGCGGCGTCCGACGACGAGCCCCCCTTCTGATCCACTCCCCCGCCCCGGCGGGGCGCTCGACTCACACACAGGAGCACCACCATGGCCAAGGCCATCGTGCGCAAGCCGAAGAAGAAGGTCTGCGCGTTCTGCAAGGACAAGGCTCAGCAGATCGACTACAAGGACACCGGTCTGCTGCGCAAGTTCATCTCCGACCGGGGCAAGATCCGTGCCCGTCGGGTCACCGGCAACTGCCGGCAGCACCAGCGGGACGTCGCCGTCGCGGTGAAGAACTCCCGCGAGGTCGCGCTGCTGCCCTACACCTCGACCGCGCGCTGAGGACGGGGAGACACGTGAAGCTCATCCTGAACGCCGACGTCCCCAACCTGGGCGGCCCGGGCGACATCGTCGAGGTCAAGGACGGCTACGGCCGTAACTACCTGCTGCCGCGCAAGCTCGCGGTCGTCGCCACCCGTGGCGCCGAGAAGCAGGTCGAGCAGATCCGCCGGGCGCAGAAGTCGCGGGAGATCCGCGACCTCGGCCACGCCCAGCAGGTCGACTCGCAGCTGAAGAACCTGAACGTGACCGTCCCGGCCAAGGCGAGCGACAGCGGTCGCCTGTTCGGCTCGGTCACCCCGACCGCCGTCGTCGACGCGGTCAAGGCGGCCGGTGGTCCGGTGCTCGACAAGCGGACCATCGACGTCCCCGGACACATCAAGACCCTCGGCAAGCACCAGGTGCAGGTCCGCCTGCACCCGGAGGTCACCACCGAGCTGCCCATCGCGGTCGTCACGAACTGAGCGCGACCGGCATGACCGTGGGTGGGTGACCACTCGCAGTAGTCAGGGCGGTGTCCGGAGCCACGAGCTCCGGGCACCGCCCTTCTGCATGTCGGGACGGTGCTCGCGAAGATCGTCGCGACGGACTCCGGGGTCGGGAGTGGACACTCCACCCCGGATGGCGGACACGGACCGGATCCGTTGTCACGCAGGCGACACGCCGAGAAGTGACGCCGTACTCGTCGGACGGGCCTGTGGATGCGCCGGACGGCGAACGGTCTCCGAGCCGGCCCGACACGCCGTCCGAGGGCCGTGCGACGACACGCCACGCCGATGTTGTCCACATCGGCGAATGCGCCTCTGAGCAGCAGATACGGCGGAAATCCGGCTGTTCTCCCCAGGTTGTCCACAGCACCGTCCCGGGACGGGCGGTCTCCGTGCACAGTTCATCCCCAGATCCACCCCCAGCCGGGTTAGGAGTGCCTGCCCGGGCGACCTAGCCTCGGTCCGACCGGCCCGGCGGGACACCCCGCGTGCCGGACGTCCCGGCGGACACGGCGCGCGCCGCCGCTGGGAGAGGGAGATCCGTGCGGACGGGCGAGCACCGCTCGCGCGTCGAACGCGTGTTCGGTAACATGTTCACCGGGGGTGACGCTGCGTATGGCTCTGACGGACGACCGTCCCACCGGGCGGCCGCGTGCCGTTCGCGACGGCGAGCAGGGCGGCGGCTCCGGTGACAGCGGCGGGCACGGCACGTTCGACCGCCAGCCCCCGCAGGACCTCACGGCCGAGCAGTCGGTGCTCGGCGGCATGCTGCTGAGCAAGGACGCGATCGCCGACGTCGTCGAGGTGCTGCAGCCGGACGACTTCTACCGGCCCGCCCACCAGACCGTCTACGAGACGATCCTGGACCTCTACAGCCGCGGTGAGCCCGCCGACGCGGTGACCGTGTCCGCGGAGCTGCAGCGGCGCGGGGACCTGGTCCGCCTCGGCGGTGCGCCGTACCTGCACACGCTGATCGCGACCGTCCCCACCGCGGCGAACGCGGCGTACTACGCCGAGATCGTCGGGGAGAAGGCGATCCTGCGCCGGCTGGTCGAGGCCGGCACCCGGATCGTGCAGCTCGGCTACCACGGGGCCGACGGGGGCGAGGTCGACGATGTCGTCGACCGGGCCCAGGCCGCGGTCTACGAGGTCACCGAGCGCACCACCACCGAGGACTACACGGTGCTGGAGGAGCTCCTCCAGCCCACGATGGACGAGATCGACGCGATCGCCTCGCGCGGCGGCCAGTCCACCGGCGTGCCGACCGGGTTCGCCGACCTCGACCAGGTCACCAACGGCCTGCACCCCGGCCAGATGATCGTGGTCGCGGCCCGGCCGGGTCTGGGCAAGTCGACCCTCGGTCTGGACTTCGCGCGCTCGTGTTCCATCAAGAACGGGATGGCCAGCGCGTTCTTCTCGCTGGAGATGAGCAAGTCCGAGATCGTGATGCGTCTGCTCTCGGCGGAGGCACGGATCCGGCTGGCCGACATGCGTGCCGGGCGGATGTCCGACGAGGACTGGACCCGGATGGCCCGGCGGATGTCGGAGATCTCCGAGGCGCCGCTGTTCATCGACGACTCGCCGAACCTGACGCTGATGGAGATCCGGGCCAAGGCGCGCCGGCTCAAGCAGCGCAACGACCTGAAGCTGATCATCCTCGACTACCTGCAGCTGATGACCTCGGGCCGCAAGGTCGAGTCCCGGCAGCAGGAGGTCTCGGAGTTCTCCCGGCAGATCAAGCTGCTGGCCAAGGAGCTCGAGGTCCCGGTGGTGGCGATGAGCCAGCTGAACCGTGGCCCCGAGCAGCGGACCGACAAGCGGCCGATGCTGTCCGACCTGCGTGAGTCCGGCTCCATCGAGCAGGACGCCGACATGGTGGTCCTGCTGCACCGCCCGGACGCGTTCGAGAACGACGACCCGCGCGCCGGCGAGGCGGACCTGATCCTGGCCAAGCACCGTAACGGCCCGACGACGACGATCACCGTCGCGCACCAGCTGCACTACAGCCGGTTCTCGGATCTCGCACACGGGTAGAGGTAAAAAAGGCGGTCGCGCTATTCTGATGGGTGCCTTCAGAATGGGAATCCGCGCCTCTGCAAATTAATCTTAGCACGGGTTCGGAATTGCGCGACAGACCGTCTCCCGCCGACGAGCTCGCGGCGGAGACCGCACGGATCCGCCGGCTGCACGCGCTGCTCGCCGACGAGCTCGCCGCCGCCGGGCTGCAGGCCCGGGGCTCGCTGGCCGCGGCGCCGGGCGAGGAGCTCAGTGCCCGCTGGGAGCGGGACGTGTCCGTGCAGCGCTGGGCGGACCGGATGACGGCGCTGACCGCCGCGCGGTCCGGGCTGTGCTTCGGCCGCCTCGACCACGCCGGCGGAGAGACGAGCTACATCGGACGGATCGGGCTCACCGATCCGGCGAGCTCGGAGAGCGCGCTCGTCGACTGGCGGGCGCCCGCGGCCCGGCCGTTCTACTGCGCGACCCCGGTCACCCCGCTCGGCGTGCGACGGCGGCGGCACTTCCGGATCGGCGGCACCGCGCCCGACGAGCGGGTCCTCGACCTGCACGACGACGTCCTGGACCGCGTGGCGCTGGCCGACGCCGACGCCGGGACGGCGTCCGATCCGGCGCTGCTGGCCGCGCTGCGGGCGCCGCGCGGGTCGACGATGCGCGACATCGTGACGACGATCCAAGCCGAGCAGGACGAGATCATCCGGCTGCCGCAGGCGGGCACGGTCGTCATCGAGGGCGGTCCCGGCACCGGGAAGACCGCGGTCGCGCTGCACCGGATCGCCTACCTGCTCTACTCGCACCGCGAGAAGCTGGCCCGCAGCGGCGTGCTCGTCGTCGGCCCGAGCGCCGGGTTCGTGCACTACGTCGGCGGCGTGCTGCCGGCGCTGGGCGAGTCCGCGGTCGTGTTCACGACGCCGGGCCGGCTGGCGCACGGTGTCGTCGCGACCGCCCTGGACGACGACGCGGTCGCGCGTACCAAGGGCGACCTGGCGATGGTGGACGTGCTGCGCCGCGCCGTCGCCGACCGGCAGGAGCTGCCCGAGGAGCCGATCGCGATCGTGCTCGAGGACGTCACCGTCGAGATCGACCGGGAGACCGCCGCCCAGGCACGGCGACGGGCCCGGGAGACCGGCCGGACGCACAACGCCGCGCGGCCGGTCTTCCGCGACACGCTGGGCACGTTGCTCGTCGCGCAGGGCCTGGAGCGGCTCGAGCAGGAGCTGGAGGACCCGCCCGAGCTCGCCGAGCTGCTCGAGGGGCTCGGCGACCTGCCGGAGATCGACCCGGCCGGCGCCGCCGGGCTCTCCGAGGAGCTCCGCCGCGACCTGCGCGACGAGCTGCGCGCGCACCGGGCCTTCCACCAGGCCGTCGAACTCCTCTGGCCGGAGCTGGCCCCGGAGCGCTGCCTGGCCGAGCTGTACGCGGCGCCGGAGCGGCTGGCCGCGGCCGGCGACGGGCTGGGGACGCTGCACCGGGACCTCGGCGCGGCGTGGACCGTCGCGGACGCCCCGCTGCTCGACGAGCTCGCCGAGCTGCTCGGACCGTTGCCGGAGGCCACCCGGAGCACCCCGGCGGAGCCGGACGGGCGCTACGCCGGCGAGGTGCTGAGCTTCCTGGAGTCGCACGACCGCGACCTGGCCGGGGAGGACCCCGACGAGCTGCGCCCGACCGACTTCGTGACCGCGGACGTGCTCGCGGCCCGGCACGTACCCGGGCTCGCCGGCACCGTGGCCGAGCGGGCGGCGGCCGACCGGGAGTGGCGGTACGGGCACCTCGTCGTCGACGAGGCGCAGGAGCTCTCGGCGATGGACTGGCACGTCCTGCTGCGCCGCTGCCCGTCCCGGTCGATCACCGCGGTGGGCGATCTCGCGCAGCGTGGCGCGGCGGCGGGGACGCGGGCGTGGGGCGACGTCCTCGGTCCCTACCTCGGCACGCGCTGGACGCACCGGTCGCTCACGGTCAACTACCGCACGCCCGCCGAGATCATGGAGCGGGCCGCCGAGGTACTGGCGGGGTACGCGCCCGGCCACCGGCCGCCCGAGTCGGTCCGGGAGACGGGCGAGAGCCCGTGGTCCGCGGAGGTCCCCGCCGACCGGCTCGCCGGGGAGCTGCGCCGGATCGTGGAGCGGGAGCGGACCAGGGCCGGTCGCGGCACGCTCGCGGTGATCGCGGCGGGCACCGGCGGCCTCGGGGACCCGGGAGTGCCGCTGCACACGCCGGCGTCGTCGAAGGGGCTGGAGTTCGACGTCGTGGTGATCGTCGACCCGGAGCGGATCCGGGCCCGGAACCCCGCCGACCTCTACGTGGCGATGACCCGGGCCACCCAGCGGCTGGGCCTGCTGGAGGTGACCGGGTAGCGGGTCAGGCGGTGCCGGGACGCGGCCGCGACACCGTCGCCGCGGTCGCCAGCGCGACGGCGGCGAGGACGGTCCCGGCGATGACCGCCGGGACGTTCACCGCGATCGCGCCGGCGAGCAGGACCAGCAACGACAGCGCGAGCAGCGCGGACGGGAGCGGGCCGGCACCGTGCACGGAGCGGCTCCCGGCCCCGGCGAGCCCGGCGAGCAGCCCGCCGGCGCGGGGGGAGGTCGGGACGACCTGGTGCAGCACGGCGAAGCGGCGCACCAGGCGCGGATCGTTCAGGCGGAACTGCAGTTCGATCTCGTGCAGTCGCCGGGTCTCACGTTCACTGAGCACGGGGGTACTCCTCGGTGGGGATCCGGGGGCGGGAGTGCGGGGCGCCCGAGGGAGCGGCCCGGTCGGCGTCGACCGGGGCGATTCGTCCGAGGTTACGTGATCCAATCGTGACTTTTCCGGTGGAACGGAGGGCGTCACACCTGTGTCCGTCCTCACGTCGGTGGGGTCACCAGAGGGAGACGCGGTCCCGTCGTGGGCCGGGCGGGGCGCCGAGCCGGGTGCACAGCCCGGCCCAGGAACGGTCCTCGCGTGGCGTCCGGAGCAGCCGCGGCACCAGCCAGCGCAGCTGCAGGTCCGGGTCGTCCGGGTCGGCGGAGAGTCGTTGCGCGCGTGGCTCGCGCGTGGCCGACCGCACCTCCACCGCGGCTCGGTCGGTGAGTGCCTGGACGCCGTAGAGGCAACCGGCCGGCACCAGGAGCGCGCGGGGCCCGTCGAGCGAGGCGACGGCGACCCGGCCGAACGTCTCGGCCCGCGGACGGGTGTCGATCACGACCGCGTAGCCGGTCCCGGAGGGCACGCCGAGCAGCACCGCGCCCGTGCCGTGGCCGTGCAGTCCGTACACCGCGCCGTGCGCGATCCGCCGGCGTCGCCGCACCGGGAACGCGGCCGGGTCCGGGTGCCGGACGGCCTTCCGGGACTCCCCGGCTCCGCGCCGGGACGGGTCGAGCAGCAACGCGTCCGGCACCACGGTCCGCAGGACGTGCACCCGCCGCTCCTCTCCCGCGGCCGGTCACCGACCGCGACACACGGGGGCTCCGACCTGCTTCTCGTACTGCAGACGACAACGAGTGGCGGAGCGGAGAGTGACGATCAGTCAGATCACACTGGGCCGGGCGGGTGAAGATCGCTCGTCAGGCGGCCCGGTCGGTCCCGCGCCGCCGGCCGCTCCGCAGCCAGGCCGGACGCCGGCTCTCCGGTTCCGCGACCTCGCCGTCGCCGGAGCGCTCCGCGGTGCGGGTGATGTTGCGGACCATGCCGCCGAAGACGATCCCGTGGAACGGTGCGACCGACCACCAGTACAGGTAGCCGGGCAGCCCGTGCGGGATGAACACGGCGCGCTGGCGGTAGACCGAGCCGGTCCCGGCCGGGCGGACCGACATCTCCAGCCACGCCCGGCCGGGCACCCGCATCTCCGCGCGCAGCCTCAGGAGCCCCTCGTCCCCGGACCCGCCGGGCTCCACGATGTGCTCGACCCGCCACCAGTCGAGCGCGTCGCCGGTGTGCAGCTCGTCCGGGTCGCGCCGGCCGCGGGCGAGCCCGACCCCGCCGACCGCCCGGTCCATCCAGCCGCGCACCGACCACGCCAGCGGGAACGAGTACCAGCCGCGCTGACCGCCGATCCCCTTGATCACCCGCCACAGCCGGGCCGGGGACGCCGTGCCGGCCTGCTCGCGCTCGTCGACGTAGACGCTGCCGCCCGACCAGTCCGGGTCGCTGGGCAGCGGGTCGGACGGCACGTCCGCCACGGTGGCGCCCGACCAGCGGGTCTCGACCCGGCCGTCGGTGATCCGGGACAGCGCCAGCTCCACGGCGCGGTCGTAGCCGATCCGCCCGCCGGGCGGGTCGCGCACGAGATCCAGGATGTCCTGCTCCGAGCAGACGACCTCGTGCACCAGCGACTCGATCAGCGGTTTCGCGATCGACTTCGGCACCGGGGTGATGACGTTCACCCAGTGCGACGACAGCGCCGGCGACAGCACCGGGACCGGCAGCACCCGCCGCCGCGGGAGCTCGGCGACCGCGGCGTAGCGCTGCATCATCTGCAGGTAGGTCAGCACCTCCGGCCCGCCGATGTCGAAGGTGCGGTTGATGTCGCCCGGCAGCTCCGCGGCCCGCACCAGGTAGCGCAGCACGTCGCGCACCGCGATCGGCTGGATCCGGTTGCTCACCCAGCGCGGGGTGACCATCACCGGCAGCCGCTCGGTGAGGTGGCGCAGCATCTCGAAGCTCGCCGATCCGGAGCCGAGGATCACCGCGGCCTGCAGCACGATCGTCGGCACCCCGGAGCGCAGCAGCGTCTCGCCCACCTCCACCCGGGACGCCAGGTGCGCCGAGAGGGCCGACGGGTCACCGTCGGGGTGCAGTCCGCCGAGGTAGACGATCCGCTGCACGCCGGCGTCCCGGGCGGCCTCGGCGAGTATCAGCGCGGCCCGCCGGTCGGTCGCGGCGAAGTCCGCATCGGACAGCGAGTGCACCAGGAAGTAGACGACGTCGACGTCCCGGCACGCCGCCCGGACGCTCTCGGGATCGAGCAGGTCTCCCCGGACGATCTCGGCGTCGGCGGCCCACGGGACGTCGGCCAGCTTGCCCGGGTCGCGGACCAGACAGCGCAGACGCACCGGGCCGTTCGCCGGGTCCGGGCTCAACCCCTCGTCCGTCGGGCCGTGTCCCAGCAGGCGGGGGGCGAGCCGTCCCCCGATGTACCCGGTCGCGCCGGTGAGGAGATACCGCACGTCTGCGATCGTCCCACCGGAACGTCCCGTCGGCAGGTCATGCCGCGACGGGGTCGCGGCGATCACCACCCCGGCCGAGCAGCAGCGGCTGCAGGACGTTGTCCTCGAGATGCCCGTCGGCGGCGGTGCCGGACGCTCCGGGTCCCCCGCCCGGTCCCGTGCTCCCGGAGCCACCGACGCCGGCCCTCCCCGGTGAGGCAGGTGCCGGCGGGGACCCGCCGCGTCCTCGCCGGACCGCACGGGTTCCTCGTCCGGCCCCGCACGGACGGCCCAGCAGGCGTGCGGACGGCGCAGCGAGCGGGCCGATCGCTCACGGAACGTCGAGACCCGCCCCGGCCGTGGACGCCCGACGGTCGAGTACGGACACGGAACGGTGGCCGCGTGATCACCCTCGGTTCCGCGGCGGCGTCATCCGCACGTCGGCCCGGCACTCCCCGCCCCGCCGGCGCCGCGGCCGGCGCGGGGCGTGGCGGTCAACGGCTACCCACTGCTCCAGGAGTGCGCCGATCCGTCACTTTCCGTACACGCTGTGGATGGTGACGGATCGCGTCCGACACCCGTCCGAGGGGAACTCGCCGAGAGCCTGTAACGACCGCTCCCGCGCCGTTTCCCCGGTCGTGTGTCACCCGTTGACCGAGTGAGTGGGCCGAACGGCGGTACGTGCGATACGGGCTTCGGGTGATCACGCTCCGGCTCACGATCGACTCAGGAAGCAGGAGGTACGGCGGTGTACGAGTTCGACAGAGGGTTCAGCGGACCCCGTGGTCTCGAGTCGTCGATCCGGCGGGGACGTGAGGCGGCCGACAGGTGGCCGTTCCCGGGGCGGCACGAGTCGCACGCCGAGATCCAGCACGAGACCCCGATCTTCCACGCGCTCACCGTCGGCGGCTGGCGGGAGCCGCACGGCTCGGGCTCGTCCGGCCGGGGCGTCCGGCGGGTGCACCGGGGCACCGTCCGCGGTCGCCGCCCCGCGACACCGGCGGCCCGCCGCACCGCCGACACCGTGGCCGCGTTCCACTCCGACCCGCTGTACGCCCCGGTCCCCGCACCGTCGGAGCCCGTGGGCCGGGACCGGTGGAACGAGCCGGGCGACACCGCGATGGCCATGCTCCGTCGCCGGCGGGACGCCGAGCGCGCCGCGGACCGGGCCGCGATCGAGGACCTGCTGGGCGGCACCGGGCGACACCGGCTGACGCGCAGCGCCTGACGGCGCGGGCGTCCCGGAGCGCGTCCCGGGACGCCCACGCGCCGGCACGGACCCGACCGGTGGTGCCGGCCGGGACTCGAGTGGTGTCCGGCGACGACCGGACGGACACCGGGGACGACGTCCCGCGGAGATCTTGGGGCCGCGGGGTGATGGCGAGCCGGCTGGGGAGCAGGGTCGTCAGCACGCAAGGCGAGGGCCGGGTACGGAGGTCGGAGGGAGCCGACGCCGCACCCGGCCCTCGCACGTGCGCCTCCGGCAGGATGCCGATGGCGTGCCTCCGGCAGGTGCCGATGGCGTGCCTCCGGCAGGTGCCGATGGCGTGCCTCCGGCACGGTCGTGCGGAACCGGAGGGTGTGGCCGCGCCGGACCGGAGCCGTGGGGAGCGCGGCTCCGGGCGGTCGGGCGGGCTCGGGGCGACGTCGACCCGGCCTCGGATGGCGACAAGATCGCCACGGACGGTGACCGTATCCGGCAGTCGTCCGGGTGACAAGAGTGGGTCGTCGATGTTCTCGTGCTTCCCACGCGTACACGTCGGTCACCTCGGTCACACCCGTCACCGTCCAGCAGTGTCCGATGGGGACGCGTGGCGCACGAATCGTTCCGCACGGTGACCTCCGGCGTTCTACTCTGCACGGGATGAGCACCGATGCCGCGGCGACCGGACCCCGTCGCACCGACCGCCCGCTGGACGAGGCGGGAGTGGTCACCGCGGTGCGCCGGGCCGCGGAGCGCGGGAACCCGGTCCGTCCGACCGGAGCCGGCGGGCGCCTCGCCGGCCCGCTCGTGCGCACCGAGGACGTGCTGATCGACGCCTCCGCGCTGACCGGGGTGATCCAGGTGTCCGAGCCCGGCCCGGACACCGACGGCACCGTGCGGGTCAGGGCCGGCGAGACGCTGGTCGACCTGTGCACCTTCCTCGCCGGGGCCGGACGGGCGCTGGCCACCGTGCCGGACGCGCCGCGGGCCACCGTCGCCGGCGCGGTCCAGCTCGGCATGTACGGCGGCGCTCCCGCCGAGGGATCGCTGTCCGCACAGGTCGTCTCGGCCCGGCTCGTCGACGGCCACGGCACGGTCCGCGACGTGACCGGCGCCGAGCTCGACGCGGTCCGGTGCGGCCTCGGCGCGCTCGGCGTGCTGACCGCGCTGGAACTCCGCACGGTGCCGTTGCGCCGGCTGCGGGTGCACGAGACCACGACCCGCACCGAGGAGATCCTCGCCGACGGTGGCCTGTCGGGACACCTGTGGACCGAGTGCGACGTCTCGGTCCGGACCGGTCAGGCCGTCCTGCGCTGGGCCACCCTCGCCGACGATCCCGCCGGTCCGGTCGACGCCGGCGACGCGGGCTCCGGACCCGCCGCGGAGAGCTGGGGACGGGCGGTGTCCCGCGTGGCGTCGACCTGGTGGGCGTCGTCGCGACGGGCATGGCCACCGCCGCCCCGGTGGGCCCCCGGCACCGTCGGCGCGCCGCACGAGGTGCTGCCGGATCCGCAGCCCTGGGACCCCGACCTCGCCGAGTGGGCGCTGCCGCGTGCGGCGCTCGCGACCGCGCTGGCCGAGCTGGGGTCGGCGGTCGCCTCCCGCGGCCACGACCTGCGCCCGGTGCGGGTGCGGCTCGGGGCCGCCGAGACCGGGCTGCTGCACCCGGCGAGCGGACGGGAGACCGCCTACCTGCGCGTCCGGACGCGGGGCGCCGCCGGAGAACCCGTGCGACGCCTGGCCGCGGCGGTGCTCGAGGACGCCGGCGGCCGGCCCTGCTGGACCACCCGGCACGAGTGGGGTCCCGACGAGCTCGCCGCCGCCTACCCCGGCTGGGAGACCTTCCGCACGCTGCGCGACCGCTTCGACCCCGAGCGCCGCTTCACCGCACCCTCCCTGGCCGCCCACCTCGGCCCCTGACCGTCCGGCCTCGGTCGCCCGGGCGCAGCCGAGGGGTGCCTGGGATCAGTTCGATCATCGCGTCACGACGCTCACGTACCCCTCGATCGCGTCTGCGCCGTTCCGCGGAGCGCGGTGCCGTTCCGCGCACCCCGGGCGCCGGCCTCGCACGCGGCGCCGTCCCGCACCGGGCCGACGGTCCCGCAACCTGCGGCGTTCTCGCACCGGCTGTAGTCGGTGCGGGGACGGTGGACGGGGTGCGCGTACCGGGATGCGGGTCGGTGGTGGCGGGTGTCAGGTCCGGGCGGGGGCGAGCTCGTGGCGCAGCCGGGACGAGATCGAGCGGACCGCGTCCAGGGACGCGCGGCGGTCCGCCCTCGTCGGCTCGGCGTCGGCGACGACCTGCTCCCCGCCGACCCACACGTCACGCACCAGCCGGGACCCCCCGGCCCAGACCAGGTTGGACACCAGCTGCGCGTCGTCGGACGGCGCGACGAAGGCCGAGTCGTCGGTGTCGACGTGCACGACGTCCGCCCACCGGCCCGGCTCCAGCACGCCGAGGTCGTCGCGGCCGATCGCGGCGGCGGCGTCCGCGGTGCCCATCAGCAGGACGTCGGCGGCGGTGAGCGCGGCCGCGTCGCCGGCCCCGACCCGGGCCAGCAGCCCGGCGAGGCGGGCCTGCTGCCACAGGTCCAGGTCGTCGCAGGACGCCGGACCGTCGGTACCCAGCCCCACCCGGACGCCGGCCCGGCGCAGGTCCAGCAGCCGGGCGGTGCCCGCGGCGAGCTTCGCGTTGGAGCCCGGGCAGTGCGCCACCGCGACGCCGTGCCGGGCGAGGACGCCGATGTCGTCGTCGGACAGGTGCACCGCGTGCGCGGCCAGCACCCGGCCCCCGAGCGCCCCGGCGGCGTCGAGCATCGCCGGGACCGAGCCGTGCTCGGCGCGGACCGCCGCGTCCTCGCCGCGGGACTCCGCGACGTGGGTGTGCACCAGGGCGCCGCGCTCGCGGGCCGCGGCGGTGACCGACTCCAGCGCCCCGGGCGGCAGCGTGTACGCCGAGTGCGGGCCGTAGCCCAGCTCGATCCGGCCGTCCGGGTCCGGGACCAGGCCGTGGGCGTCGATCCGGGCCGAGACGGCGTCGCGCATCTGTTCCCAGCTGCCCAGCCGGTCCCAGCCGGGCGCGGCGATGATCCCCGGGGTGAGCACGGCGCGGGAGCCGGCGGTCCGCACCGCGTCGGCGAGCGCGTCGGTGAAGAAGTACATCTCGACGCTGGTGGTGCAGCCGGTCCGGAGCAGGTCCAGGCAGCCGGACAGCATCCCGGCGTGCACGTCGTCCTCGGTGAGCAGGCCTTCGGCGGGCCACATGACGTCGGTCAGCCACGGCATCAGCGGCAGGTCGCCGCCCATCCCCCGCAGCACCGACATCGGGGTGTGACAGTGCGTGTTGACCAGCCCCGGCATCAGCAGCCCGGGCAGCGGGCGCACGACGGCGTCGGTGGCCGGCGCCGACGTGGCCGGACCGAACCAGGCGATCCGGCCGGTGTCGTCGATGTCGAGCACCGCGTCCCGGACGACCGGGAAGCCGGGCGCGCAGCTCAGCGCGACCGGTGCGGTGAGCCGCTGCAGAACCGTCACCACCGGCTCCGTACTCAGCGCCGCTCGAGCAGCGAGCGCAGCGACCGGAACGGCGGCAGCCAGGCGCCCTCGTCGGGCAGGGTGTCGAGCGAGACCCGCGGGAGCGGCTCGCGGAACACCCCGTCCATGTCCTCCAGGTCGAGGAAGGAGATCACCTCGGAGGACAGCGCGAACCCGGCGTACTCCCGGAAGCCGATCACCGTGACGTCGGTGCCGCCCTCGACCAGCTTCTCCAGCGGGTCCTTGAACGCGCGCCCGTCGCCGGAGGCGACCACCACGTGCCGCAGCCGGCCCTCGCCCGTCCGCAGGTCGATGTGGGCGAGCATGTCGTCGTCGACGTCGGAGTCCTCGCTGGTCTTCGGCTTGGCGAAGACGGCGAAGCCGACGTTGCGCAGCGCCTCGACCCACGGGCGGATGGTCTCGATGCTGCCCGGCGCGACGTTGGTGAAGACACACGCCTCGGCCTCGGCCTCGACGCCGGCCAGGTCCAGCAGCCAGCGGCCGACGGCGTCGAACCGCGGCCGGTAGGCCGACGTCGGGCGGGCGCCGAGCAGCGAGCCGAGGCTCATGTCCATGTTCGGGGCGTCCCAGACGAGCAGCACCCGCTCCAGCGGACCGGTCGGTGCGGCCTTTCCGTAGTGGCCCGTACCGGTGTTCGCCCCGCCGTTCATGGGGCGAGCCTAGCCGGGAGCCGGCGATCATCCACGCCGGTGGGCCGGACCAGGACGGATCGGGCGATCCCGGGTGAGACTGTGCGCATGAGTGAGTCGGCGCGGACGAGCGAGACGGTGACCGGACCGCAGCGGGTCGCGGAGGAGGCGGCCGCCGCGATGCGCGCGGCCGACCGGGCGGCCCGGGCCGCGGGCGTCGACCTGAGCGGGGTGGCGCCCGGCCGCGCGACCGCCACCATGACGGTCGGCGACGACCACGCCAACGGACACGGGATCTGTCACGGCGGGTACCTGTTCCTGCTGGCCGACGCGGCGATGGCCTACGCCAGCAACGCGCACGGGGTCTCGGCCGTGGCCTCCGGCGCCGACATCACCTTCCTGCGCCCGGCCCGCACCGGGGACGTGCTCGTCGCCGAGGCGGTCGAGCGGGCACTGGCCGGTCGGTCCGGGCTCTACGACGTCACCGTCCGGATCGCGAACGGCCCCGACGGCCCCGACGGCCCCGACGGCTCGGCCGGCGAGGTCGTCGCCGAGTTCCGCGGCCGCACCCGCCAGGTGCCGGGCCTGGCCCCGCCGCCGGCCTGAGGCCGGTTGCGGTCCCGCACCCCGGGGACCGACCGCGCACCACCTGCAGCCGGTGCGCGAACGGCGCCGGGATGCGAGGTCCGGAGAGAGTCAGATGCGGTGCGGGTCCAGGAATGCCGGGCGCAGGTCGGCGTCCGGGGTGTCGTAGTAGCGGTGGAACACCGGGGTCTGCGAGCCCGACATCGGCGGCACGATCCAGCTCCAGTCCGCCGGGCAGCTGCGCCCGGCGGCCTCCTCGCGGGCCACGTGCCGCAGGAACCGCTCGGACTCGGTGTGGTGGTCGGCCATCGTGACGCCGTCGGCGTCGAACGAGTAGGTGACCGCCCGCACCAGCTCCACCATCGCCCGGTCCCGCCACATCGTGCGGACCGAGCGGGTGTCCAGGCCCAGCCGCGCCGCGATCTCCGGCAGCAGGTCGTAGCGGTCCGGGTCGGCGAGGTTGCGGGCACCGACCTCGGTGTCGAGGTACCAGCCGTTGAACGGGGCGGCCGGGTAGACGATGCCGCCGATGTCCAGCGGCATGTTGCTGATCGCCGGGACCGAGTGCCAGCGCAGCCCGAGCCGGGCGAACCACGGGTGCTCGGGGTGGCGCAGCGGGACCTCGTGCACCGCGTCCGGCGGCACGTCGAACAGCCGGGACCGGCCGTCCGAACCGGTGATCAGCAGCGGCAGCACGTCGAACCGGCCCCGCGGGTGCGGCCGCGGCCAGCCCATGGCCACCACGCGGTCGGTGAACTCGGTCTGCGACGGGTCGCCGACCACGCTGCCGTCCGGGTTGCGGTGACCGGCGTAGCGGACCAGCTGGTCGTTGCGGATCCGCGGGCCCGGCCGGCCGGGGCGGTCCGGCGCGAACACCGTGATCGTCGACCGGATCTTCCCGCCGCGGGTGGCCGCCCGCAGGTGCCCGACGCTCTCCTGGGCGACGTCGGCCGGGTCCTGCAGGTGCCGCAGGTCGCGGACCTGCAGCGACTGCCAGTAGAGCCGGCCGATGCAACGGGCGGAGTTCCGCCAGGCGATCCGGGTGCCGAAGACGAGCTCGTGGGCGGTGTGGGTGTAGGTGCCGTGCCGGTCGATCTCGGCCCGGACCTGGCGCAGCCGGTCGGCGAACGGCGCCGGCGGCTCGGTCTCGGCGTACACCTGGCGCAGGAAGTCCTCGGCGGCGTCCGGGTCGGCCGGGGCCGGGTTGCGCTCGTCCGGGACGGCGGCCGGGGTGGGATGCCCCCCACCGGGGTGCCCGGTGACGGGGCAGCCACCGGCCGGGCGCGGCGTGCTGTTGGCCGGGACGACGGCCGTCGCGGCCGCGGGGCCCTCGGTCCCGGTCCGGGCCGGGTGCGCGGGGATCACGGTCAGCCGGGCGCGGGGCGCGGGGCCGTCCAGCGGCGTCGCGACCGTGGCCCGCTCGGGCAGCGGTGTCGCGACGGTCGCGCCCTCCGGCGCCGGGGTCGCGAGGGTCGGCCTGTTCTGCTCCGACGATCCCCGCAGGGGCGTGCTGAGGGTCGGGGCCTCCGGCACCGGGGCGGCGTCGCCGCGACCGACCACGGTGGTGGCTTCCGCACCCGCGTCGGCACTCCCGCCACCGTTCGGCTGCGCGGGCGGCGGCGTGGGACCGATGCTCGTTCCGCGTCCGCTGCTCTCGGCGCCGATGCTCGTTCCGCGTCCGCTGCTCTCGGTACCCTCCACCGCCCCCACCAGCGGCACGACGGTCACCGCCCGGGTCTCGGCCTCGCCGGGCCGGGCGGGGTCGGACGTCCCCGGCCGCGCCGGGTCGGACCGGTCCGCGGGCCGGGCCGGTTCGGACGGCACCGGACGCGGCGTCGGGCTCGGCCGGAACCCGGGCGGACGGCGGACCGGCCTGGTCGGGTTCGCGGGCTGCGGGCTGCTCGCGGCGTGCTCCACCGTCGTCACGGGCGTCCTTCGGGGGTCACTCGGGCGGGGATGCGTGTCGGGGGACACTCCGACGGTAGTCGGTGACTCTGAGTGTGTCATCGGTAGCTCATCCGTGAACTGCGGTGTACACCAGATCACGCACCGGGCGGCCCTCGGCGTGCGCGCGGTCCTCGAACTTGGTCACGGGCCGCCAGGACGGACGGGCCTGCCAACCGTCCGGCCCAACGGGGAAGGCGTCATCCGGTCGCAGGGCCGGCTCCGCCGTGACCACCCGCCGCATCTGCTCGGCGTAGTGCGGCCAGTCGGTGGCCAGATGCAGCCGTCCACCGTGGACGAGCCGGGACACGGCCAGCCGGACGAAGTCCGGCTGTATCAACCGTCGCTTGTGGTGCCGCCGCTTGGGCCACGGGTCCGGGAAGAAGATCCGCAGGCCGTCCAGCGACCGCGGGGCGATCGCCCGGTCCAGCAGTTCGACGGCGTCACCGCGCAGCACCCGCTGGTTGGTCAGACCGGCCTGTTCGACGCGCATGAGCAGCTGGGCCAGGCCCGGCTCGAACACCTCGACGGCCAGGTGGTCGATCCCCGGCTCCGCGACCGCCAGGGCCGCGGTCGTCTCCCCCATCCCGGGGCCGATCTCCAGGACCAGCGGCGCCGACCGTCCGAATGCGACGTGCGGGTCCCAGGACGACTCGCACGCACCGGGCAGCACGTCGGAGACCTCACCGCCGAGCCGCGGCCACAGCCGCTCCCACGCGGCCTCCTGGCCCTCGGAGAGCCGGACGCGCTGGTGGACGTACGAACGGATCCGGGTGCCGGGGGCCCGGCGGGAGTCGGTCGCCGGCTCAGGCACCGGGTGGGTTCTCGCCGGCGGCGGGCAGCCGCACGTGCGCCGTCGCACCGGGCAGCCGGCCCCGGACGTACCCGGCGGCGGTGACGCCGAAGCACGCCACGATCGCCGCGGCCGAGGCCGGGTTGCGGTCCTTCGCCTCGCGGATCACGCCCTTGGGCAGCACCTTCATCGTGTAGCTGCTCTCGGTGGACAGCGAGTCCCCGGTCCCGACGACCCTGGAGACCGCGGCCTTGGAGATCCCCTCGGCCCAGCCGCGGCGCAGCAGGTAGCGCCAGGACACGCGGTCGTCGGACACCCGGTGGTCGACCGCGGCCCGCGGCTCGAACAGGATCCGCGGCGTCCGGCCGTCGGCGGTGTAGGCCTGCCGGGCGCGGATACAGAGCTCGGTCTCCTCGCAGCCCAGCGGGTTCTTCCCGATCCGGCCCATGTCCTCGGCGAACCCGCCGACCCGCTTGAACACCTCGGCGCGCAGCGACATGTTGCAGCCCATCAGGTTGCGCATCTCGGAGCGCTCGGTGGGCTGGCCGGTGTAGGTGCAGCCGACGACCCAGTCGAGCTCGCCGGTGGCGTCCGGATCGGTCGGCGCGGAGCCCGGCAGGGTGCGCGGGCGGCCGTCCGGCCACTTCGGGTGCGCGATCCCGCCGACGCCGATCACGTCCGGGTCGGTGTACGGCGCGAGCAGTGCGGCCAGCCAGCCGGGCCGGGCGGCCGCGTCGTCGTCGAGGAACACGATGACCTCGCCCGAGGCCAGCTCGACGGCGGTGTTCCGGGCCCCGGACAGGCCCTGGGCGCGCTCGTTGGCCACCACGACGACGCCGCGCGGGCCGAACTCGTGTTCGGCGCGTTCGCGCAGCCGTTCGTTGTGGTCGACGACGACGATCGTCTCCACCGGCGTGACGTCCTGGGCCTCGACGGATTCGACGGCGGCCTTGATGTCGAACCAGCGCTTCTCGGTGTAGACGCACACGACCACGGTGGCGGTCGGCAGGGCGTTCACGGCGTACTCGCTCCTCAAGGTCGGCCCCGCCGGGGTCGGCAGGGGCCGGGTTCTCGGGCAGGGCCGATCGAGGGCCGATCGAGGCGGGGCCGATCTAGCGGGAGTACCCCGAGGCCTTGCGGCGCTGCTCCATGCGACGGTGCTCGGCCATCAGCGTACGCAGCACCCGGGTGCCGTCCGCGAAGGTCCGCAGGTTCGTCTCGCCGAACATGCGCTCACGCTCGACCGACGGCACCTCGGTGATCGTCAGGTCGGCCGCGGCCACCCGGCAGTTGAGCACGGTCTCGATCTCGAAACCGTCGCCCCAGATCATCGAGCCGTCCTCCGGCTTCGGGGCGGCCGGGTCCGGGAGCTCGAGCTGCGGGAGCAGGTCGGCCCAGAACGCGTTGTAGCCGTAGCAGAGGTCCGAGTACTTCGTGCCGAACAGCCGGTTCGCGACCGTGTTCAGGCCGGCGTTGCCGGACTTGCGCAGCAGCGTGATGTCGTCCGAGCCGCCGCCCTTGCAGAACCGGCTGCCCTTGGCGAAGTCGGCGCCGTCGACCAGCGCCTTGACGAACGCCGGGATCTCGTTCGGGTCGGCCGAGCCGTCGGCGTCGAACATGACCAGGACGTCACCGGTCGCGGCGGAGAACCCGCACGCCATCGCGTTGCCCTTGCCCTTGCGGGTCTGGGTGATCACGCGGGCCCAGGGCAGCGTGCGACGGGCGACGGCGACGGTGTTGTCGGTCGAGTTGCCGTCGACCACGATCACCTCGTGCACGGCCGGCCGCACCGCGGCGATGGCCGGCAGCACGATCTCCAGGTTCCGCGCCTCGTTCCGGGTCGGGACGATCACCGACACGGCCGGGTTCGGGCTGCGGCGCGGCGCGGGGCGGGGCCGGGGGCGGCGGAAGCCCTCCGGGCCGTCGATCGGCTGCTCCACGGCGCGGGCAGCCGCACCACGGGCGGGGGCACTCGCCGGGAAGGGCGTCTGTCCCGTCCCGGAGCCGGTCTGGTGCCCCGGGCGCGCGGGCGCGGCCATCTCGGGGTCGACGGCCGGGCGGGCGGGAGTAACGGCGCTCACACTTCCTCCATACAGGTCCGCTCGGTACGTCCAACGACGACGTCACGGTCCGGTTGCGGTCTTCGTGCCGGTTCGGGCGGTCGGGGTCACCCGACCGTTCAGACGCATCGGACGTCCGGGGGGTTGCCCCGGTCGGTTGATTCGTCCGGATCCGGGATGTGGTTCATGGAACGGTAGCGCCGTCGCGACCGCCCCTCGTGATCGTTCCGCAGTCCTACGGAGCCGATCATCCGGGGTGCCGGCGACACTTCCGCCCATGCCGCTGTTCCGTGCCCGGGTCGACCCTCTCGGCGAATTGCGTCCGGCACTCGCGATGGCCCGGATGGACTGCGCCGAGGCGCTGTCGTCGCAGGTCGACGCCGTGGCGAGGCGGGCGGTGCGGCGTCCCGGCCGGTCGGCCGACCCGGCGTGGTGGGCGACGGCGCTGGAACCCGCCGGCACGGCCCTCGACGACGACTGGGCGCGCCGTTGCGGCCCGGCCCTGCGTCGCGCGTACGCCACCGTCTCGTTGGGCCGAACGGGCGCAGGTATGGCATATGTCATTCACCCTCCGTCACGATCCGGCGCGCCGCTTCTCGCCTCGGCCGCGGCCGGAGCGCTCCCCCGGTCGTCGGTCCGGAGGATTCCGCCCGGTCGTCGTGCACCGAGGGTGACCGGTGCGACGCTCACCGGGACGTTGCTCCCGGTCTGGCTGGGGTCGGGTTCGCTGGTCTCCGGGGTCCTCGGTCTCCGTCAGGTCGTCGCCACCGCCGGGCCCGGTCTGGCGCTGGCGCTGGCCGGGCTGGTGCTGGTGATCGGTGCGGTGACGCTGGCCCGGGTCCGCACGGTCCGGGCCGCCCGGGCGGACGAGCTCGCCCGGCGGGTGCGCGCGGCGGTGCTCGCCGCCGCGGACCGCGAGCTGCTGCGCCGGACCCTGGCGGTGGAGCGGGCGGTGCGGGTGCCGGCGCCGGCCGGGGCCGGTCCGCGCCGGGCGGGAGCCGGTCGTGCGGCCTGATCCGGACGACGACCGGTCGCGCTTCCCGTGGGGCACGGCCGGCGTCGTGGCGGGCGCCGCCACGGCCGGCTGGACCGCGGCCCCCTGGTGGGCGTCGGTCCCGGTCCCGCGTGCGCCGCACCCGCTGCCGGGTGCGGCCGTCCCGGTGACCGGGCCCGCCGCCCGCGACGCGGACGGCGACGGCGTCCCCGACACCCTGGTGATCGACGGGCTCGACGGCCCGGTGCTCTGGACCGACCTGGACGGCGACGGGCTCGCCGACACGGCGTCGTCGACGTCCGGCGACGGTCCGCTCGGCGTCCTCACCGACCGCGCCGGCTGGTGACACCGCACCGCACCGCACCGCCCGGCCGGTGACGGCTCCACGGCGGGGTGGGTGTGGTGTGCGTAAGGTCAGTCGCCCGGTTCGTCGCCGGGGGCCGAGCGCGCCTCGCCCGGCCCGGTGGCGTCGGCCCGCCGGGTGCGACCGCCCCGGCTGTTCTGGCGCTGCTCCGCGAGCTTCTCGTCGATCGCGGCGGACACCGCGGCCTGCCGGCGGCGCTCGCGGATGCGCAGCAGCACCAGCATCGAGATGCCGTAGGCGAGGCCGACGATCAGCAGCACCACGCCGATCCGGAACACCATCGTCTGCGCGGTCGACCAGTCGTCACCGAGCGGGACGACGGAGATCATCCCGAGCACGCCGAGCGTCAGCAGGTGGAACAGCACCACCAGCAGCCGGTTGAGCGAGTCCGCGGTCTCCTTCTTCTGGAAGACGTCCTCGAGGAACGGCTGTCCCGAGCGCAGCAGGATCTGCCCGACGGCGACCGTGATCAGCACGCCGATCAGCACCAGCACGATGTAGCTGCCGGTTCCCTCCACAGTGGGCCCCTCCCCGAGCGTGAGCAGGGGACGAGCCTACCCCGATCGACACGATCGACGCGCTCCGCGCGCGAGGTCACGAAACGGTCAGGACCGGTCGGCGAGGATCGTCCGCAGCGCGTCGTGCAGCTCGTCCGGTGACACCCCGCCGGTGAGCGGGGCGCCCGTCAGGGTGCGCAGGTAGAGGCCGTCGCCGACCAGCTGCACCAGCCAGGCGAGCACCGGGTCGGTGATCTCCTCGCGCAGCGCCGCCAGGCCGTCGGCGTCCACCGTCGCCAGGGTCTCCCGGGCGGCCTCGCCGGGGCCGCTGCCGTCGGCGATCCGGAGCGTCGCGAGGTAGGTGCGGGTCAGCCCCACCGGCGACCCGCCGCCGGGCACCGAGGTCCGCAGGTAGTAGGCCACGGCACCGGCCGGGTCGGCACGCATCAGTGCCGCATCGCGGGCGCTGCGGTCGCGCAGCCGCTCGAGCAGCCCGGCGACCAGCGACTCCTTCGAGTTGAAGTGGTAGAGCAGCCCGCCCTTGGAGACCTCGGCGCTCGCCGCCACCGCGTCCAGGGTCGCCCCGCCGGGGCCCTGCTCGATCAGCAGCGTCTCGTAGGCGTCGAGCACCCGGTCCCGCGCGGACCCCGGGGCGTTCTCGTTGCGCTGTCCCCGCCCGGCCATCCGCGCAGCCTAGTGGCACGCCGGGGAATGTCCGGGATGGAACGCGTCGCCGGGGGCGGGCACCCGGGGTCCGGGCCGGGCGCCGGCCGTGGTGCGCCGGAACACAGCGCCACGACCTGGCGACTGTACCGTCTGGACGGTATAAACATTACCGTCCAGACGGTATAGCCTGCGGCGCGCTGCGCCGCCCGGAAGGAGTCGCAGTGACGTCCCGGCACGCCCCCGCCCAGCCGAACCGGATCACCGCCCCGGGCGCGGCCCGACCCGGCCTGCGAGCCTGGCTGGCGCTGGCGGCGCTGACGATCCCGACGCTGCTGGTGTCGATCGACAACACGGTCCTCGGCGTCGCGCTGCCCGAGCTCAGCGCGGCGCTGCGCCCGGACGCGTCGACCCTGCTGTGGGTCGTCGACATCTACCCGCTGGTCCTGGCCGGCCTGCTCGTCACCATGGGCACCCTCGGCGACCGGATCGGCCGCAGGCGGCTGCTCATGATCGGTGTCGCCGGCTTCGGGGCGGTCTCGCTGGCCGCGGCGTTCGCGACCTCGGCCGGCCAGCTCGTCGCCGCCCGGGCACTGCTCGGCGTGTTCGGCGCGATGCTGATGCCCTCGACGCTCGCCCTGCTGCGCACGGTGTTCGTCGACCGGACCTGGCGCCGGCTGGCGCTCGCGGTCTGGGCGACCGGCTTCGCCGCCGGCGCGGCGATGGGGCCGATCGTCGGCGGGTTGCTGCTGGAGCACTTCTGGTGGGGCTCGATCTTCATCATGAGCGCGCCGCCGATGGTGGTGCTGCTGTTCGTGGCGCCCGTCGTGCTTCCCGAGTCGCGGGCCGAGGCCCCCGGTGCGCTCGACCTGGTCGGCGTCGTCCTGTCCCTGCTGGCGATGGGTCCGCTGGTGCTCGCCGTCAAGCTGGTCGGGGCCGACGGGCTCACCCCCGCCGCGGCGGTGTCGGTCGTGGTGGGGGTCGGTGCCGGTGTCGCGTTCGTCGCGCACTACCGGCGCCGCGTCCGGGCCGGCCGGGACCCGCTGATCGATCTCGAGCTGTTCTCCCGGCCGGTGCTGCGCTACAGCGCGCTGGCCAACGCGGCCACGATGTTCGGTCTCACCGGGTTGCTGTTCTTCGCCGCCCAGTACCTGCAGCTCGTCGTCGGCGCCTCACCGCTGGAGGCCGGGCTGTTCCTGCTGCCCGGCTTCCTGGTGACGATCGTCGCCGGGCTGGCGGCGGCCCGGCTCGCCCGCCGGTTCCCGCTGCACCAGCTGGTGACCGTCGGGCTGGCGCTGGTGCTCGCCGGCTTCGTGACGGCGTTGTTCCTGCACGGCGACTCGGCGGTGGTGCTGCTGATGACCGCCGCCGTCCTCATCGGAGCCGGGATCGGGCTGTCCGAGACGGTCACCAACGACGCGATCCTCGCCGCGGCGCCCCCGCAGAAGGCCGGCGCCGCCTCGGCGGTGTCCGAGACCGCCTACGAGGTGGGCGCGGTGCTCGGAACGGCGCTGGTCGGCGGCGTGCTCTCCGCGGTCTACCGGGCGGGGGTCGTCCTGCCGGACGGTGCGCCGGCCTCGGCCGGGGAGACCCTCGGTGGCGCGGTCGCCGCGGCGGGCTCGCTGCCCGCGGGCGCGGCGGCGGAGATGCTCGACTCCGGCCGAGCGGCGTTCGTGACCGGGGTGGACGTCGCGGCGGGTGCGGCCGCGGCCGTCGTCGCCGTGGTGCTGGTGACCGCCGGGCTCGGCCTGCGCCGGGCCCACCGGGCGATCTCGCCGGACGCGGTCGCCGCCGCCGCCCCGGCGGCCGGCACCGCCGGCGCGGACGGCGCGGCCCGGATCCCGGCCGGCAGCCGTCGCTGACCGGCCCGCGCGGGCCGAAGATCCTCTTCTGTGGAGCCCGGGTGCCACTCGACCGGCACCCGGGTTCCACAGTTCGTGATCATGGCGGTTCCGGCCCGACGCGGCGGCGCGCAGACCGCACCGTTGGTCGCACGCAGTGAGCGGTGGGCGACCACCCGTGACGGTGATGGGCGACCGCCTGCCCTTCCGAACGGGTGGTTCCGGCGACGCGCCGACCCGTCCGGGCCCCGATCGGCCGAGACGGCCTCCCCCGGCTGGTTCACTACGACGACCCCGGCGACCGGCGTGCGGCCGCCGCCCGATCCGACTGTCGTGGAGGCGATCCGTGCCGTACGAGGTGGTCAGCGCCTACACCCTGGTCCTCGGCGAGGACGGCCACGACGATGCCGCGCCCCAGGTGTCCGTGCACACCACCGCGGACGACGCCTGGCGGGCGCTCGACGCCGGCGTCCGCGAGCGCTGCGGGATGCGGCCCCGGCCGCGCCGCCGGGTCGACTCGGACGCGGTCGTCCGGTTCGCGGACGCCTGGCGGGCCGCCGACCCGGCCGCGCGCTACTGGAACGTGACCGCGCACCGGCTGCCGGTGATGGTGCCGGAGCTGGCCCGTGCCGCGGCGTCGCTGGCCGGGGCTCGCTGACCCTTCGGTTCCCGAAGGACGGAACTCGGTCCCGATAATGCATTGAAACGGACCATTCGGCCGTCGGAAATGAATTTCCGCGAGGGTCTCGTGTGCATGTAATACAAAACGGCCGCGGGCATCCTCCGAATACGTCACACGGGCCCGGTTGCGTCCATGTGACATGCCCGTCACCAGCGAGGACATCGGGGCGCCCGAATGTGTTCTGGATCGATTTACCTGATCGGTGTTGTGCCTGACCTCTCAAGTCCGCCCGTGTGTGGGCTCGCTTTTCGCAGGTAGCCTCGGCTCTCACCTTTTCCCGCAGCAGCCCGTGCCGATCCGGTACGGGCACGCAGTACTTCCCCGGGCGGCGGGGCCGGGGCCGGCGAGGAGAACAGGACGACATGACTGCAGCGACCGTTCCGGGAATCGACAAGGCACCGACGACCAACCAGGGCATCGCGGCCTGGGTCCAGGAGATCGCCGAGCTGGCCACCCCGGACCGCGTCGTGTGGTGCGACGGGTCGGAGGAGGAGTGGACCCGGCTGACCGACCAGCTGGTCGAGGCGGGCACCCTGACCCGGCTGAACCCGGAGAAGAAGCCCAACTCGTTCTACGCGGCCTCCGACCCCGACGACGTCGCCCGGGTCGAGGAGCGCACCTACATCTGCACCGAGACCGAGCGCGGCGCCGGGCCGACCAACAACTGGATGGCCCCGGCCGAGATGAAGTCGACCATGACCGAGCTGTACCGCGGCTCGATGTCCGGCCGGACCATGTACGTCGTCCCGTTCTGCATGGGGCCGACGGACTCGGACGACCCGATGCTCGGCGTCGAGATCACCGACTCGGAGTACGTCGTGATCTCGATGAAGATCATGACGCGGATGGGGTCGCACATCCTCCCGCTGCTCGACGCCGCCGACGACCGCTGGGTCAAGGCGCTGCACTCGATCGGCGCCCCGCTCGCCGAGGGCCAGGCCGACGTGCCGTGGCCGTGCAACGAGACCAAGTACATCAGCCACTTCCCGGAGACCCGGGAGATCTGGAGCTACGGCTCCGGCTACGGCGGCAACGCCCTGCTCGGCAAGAAGTGCTACGCGCTGCGGATCGCCTCGGCCATCGCGCACGACGAGGGCTGGCTCGCCGAGCACATGCTGATCCTCAAGCTGATCTCGCCCGAGGACAAGGCGTACTACGTCGCGGCGGCGTTCCCGAGCGCCTGCGGCAAGACCAACCTCGCGATGCTGCAGCCGACCGTGCCGGGCTGGCGGGCCGAGACCGTCGGCGACGACATCGCCTGGATGCGGTTCGGCGAGGACGGCCGGCTGTACGCGATCAACCCGGAGTTCGGCTTCTTCGGTGTCGCGCCGGGCACCAACTGGAAGACCAACCCGAACGCGATGCGCACGATCGAGAAGGGCAACGCGCTGTTCACCAACGTCGCCCTCACCGACGACGGCGACATCTGGTGGGAGGGCCTGGAGGGCGACCCGGCCCACCTGACCGACTGGAAGGGCAACGACTGGACGCCCGGGGCGGGCACCGACGCCGCGCACCCGAACTCGCGCTACACCGTGCCGATCGACCAGTGCCCGGTCGTCGCGCCGGAGTGGCAGGACCCGAAGGGCGTGCCGATCTCGGCGATCCTGTTCGGCGGCCGTCGCAAGACGACGATCCCGCTGGTCACCGAGGCCCGTAGCTGGCAGCACGGCACCTTCATGGGCGCCACCATGTCGTCGGAGAAGACCGCGGCCGCGGCCGGCGGGCTCGGCCAGGTGCGCCGGGACCCGATGGCGATGCTGCCCTTCCTCGGCTACAACGTCGGCGACTACTTCGCGCACTGGGTGAACGTCGGCAAGGGCGCGGACGCCGACAAGCTCCCGAAGATCTTCTACGTCAACTGGTTCCGCCGCGGCGACGACGGCCGGTTCCTGTGGCCGGGCTTCGGCGAGAACAGCCGGGTCCTCAAGTGGTGCATCGAGCGGATGGAGGGCACCGCGGCCGCGGTGGACACCCCGATCGGCTTCGTGCCCACCGCCGAGCAGATCGATCTGGACGGGGTCGACGCCGAGCTCGCCGACGTCGAGGCCTCGCTGGCCGTCGACGTCGAGGAGTGGAAGGCCGAGATCCCGCTGATCGAGGAGTGGTTCGCCACGATCGGTGACGACAACCTGCCGACCTCGATCCGCGACGAGTTCGAGGCCCTGAAGCAGCGTCTCGGCGCCTGATCACACCCGCCCACGGAGCCCCCGCCCACCCGGGCGGGGGCTCCGTCGTGTGTCGTCTGTGGAGAGTGGCCGAAATCCACCCTGATGGACCAGTCCGGGGGTCGCACGCGGCACCGGAGGGTGACCGCCGGTCGCAGCGGTGTGGCGTCACGAATCCCTCACCGTCAGAGGGACCAGCGTGACGCCTGTGACAGGTAGCCTCCGGGCGGGATCGGCGTCCCACTCCCGTGGTGGGCCGCCGCCGGGGCGTGCCCCGGACGGACGCTCGACGGTCGCGGTCGGTGACGACGGCGGCGGTGGAACGGCCGGATCCGACGGAGCGTACGGAACACCGTGCGCACCACGGCGATACACATCGTGAGCGCCGCCGCGACGGGCGGCGCCGACGGTGCGGCGGAGGTGGGGGACGAGATGCTCGATGTCCGGGTGTCCGAGGGCACGGACCCTGAGGCGCTCGTCGCGTTCGTCGAACGGCTGGCGGGCAGCGGCGACTCCCGGCCGGCCGTGCGGTCGGCGACGTCGCGGATCGCCGGCGACGTGCGCGACGGCCGGATCCCGGCCGGGTTGCGCACCCTGTCGACGGCGCTGGAGTCCCCGGCGCCACCACCCCCTCGCCGGGACGACGAGTCGGAGACCTTCGTGTCCGTCGTCGCCGACCGGCCGTTCGTCGTGCTGTCCGACACCGGCGCCGAGGAGCTCGCCCACGCGCTCGGTGAGCTGACCGGGTACGGCATGCGCGTCCTGCTGACCGGGTCCGACGCCCGGCGGCTGGACGACGTGCGCGGAGCCGTCCCCGCCGCCGTCGCCGGACGGGTGGTGGACCGGCTGCCCGGGCTCCGCTCGACCGACCTGCGCCGGCTCCGGCGGCTGCTGGCCACCGCGGGAGCCGACCGCGACGCCCGCGCCGGCCAGGAGCTGCCGTCGACGTCCGCGCTGCCGACGACCGCCGAGGTCACCGGGTGCTGCGAGCGCGCGGCGCGGATCGTGGCCGGGGCCGACTCCGGGGAGGCCCGGATCGTGCCCGGCCTGCTGCGCGGCCTCGACGCCGACCGGCGCGCGGCGGTCACCCAGGTCTCGCGGTGCGTGCTCGGGTCGCTCGGAAAGCTCTCCGGGGACGGTTCCGCCGACGCCGGTCGGGCCCGCGAGGTCACCGGCCGCCTGGTGCACCACGGCCTGCGCGCCGAGTTCGAGTCGCTGCAGAACCTGGCCGCCCGCCAGCGCGACGACCGCGACCAGCTGACCGGCGCGGGCGTCCAGGAGGTCGAGCCGCTCCCGCCGGGTGCCGACGACACGATCCGCCGGTACCTCGACCACCTCGAGGGCGGCGGCCGGGCCCGCGCGTACTTCCGCCCGCAGGCGCAGCGGGACGCCGAGCCGCTGCTGCGCTGCTTCCGGGTCGACGGGGGTGTCCCGCAGAGCCACGAGCACGTACGGGCGGTCGTCGAGCACCTGTACCTGGCCCGCCGGGACGACGAGATCGCCCGGCTGTGCGCGGTGCTCGACCTGCCGGTCCCGCGCTCGCCGCACGACCTCCCGGCACTGATCGAGATCCTGGACCGGGTCGCCGCGGCCGCCCGCTCGGTCGGCGCGCTGCGGCACGACGTGCTGTTCCTGCAGCAGGACTCGCCGCTGTCGGTCCCCGACCTCGCCGCGGCCGAGCGGATCGCCCGCGCGATCACCGACTACGACGACCACGGCGACCCGATCGAGGCCGCCGACGAGATCGAGCGACTCGCCGCCGCGGTGGAGGGTGCCGTTCCGGAGGAGGTCCGGTCCCCCGAGCACGAGGCCGCGGTGGCCGCGCTGCGGGCACGGGACCCGGAGGCCTACGCGAGCGCGCTCGACGACCTGGTCCGCGCGCACCGCGAGGTGACCGACCGCGCCGAGCTGGACCGGCTGCTCGGCGAGCTCGCCGGGACGCACCCGGAGCTGGCCCGGACCTGGGCGGCCGACGCCGCGAGCGAGGTGCCCGGGTCGGGGCTGCTGCACGTCGTCGGGTCCGACGCGCTGCTGTCGGCCCTGCCGCAGGCCGACTCGGCGGACCTGGTGGTGGTGCTCGGCGCCGGTGCGATGCAGGCCGACGGCCTGCTGCTGACCGCGGCCGCCCCCCGGGTGCTGGCCGTGGTCGGGGACGAGCCGCGCGCGGCGTCCTCCGGCACGACGCTGGTCGAGGTGCTGAACCAGGCCTCGGCGCGCTTCCTGCGCGGCACCGCGGGGACGGCCGGCGGGGCCGCGGAGCCCGCGGTGTCGTCGGTCCCCGAACAGCCGGGTCCGGTCGAGCAGCCGGTGGTCCCGGCACCGCGGAGCGGACCGCCCGAGTCGGCGGAGGCGTCGCCCGGTGCGGGCGACGAGGAGCGCCGGCCGTCGGCGCCGTCCGCGATGGCCCCCGCGCACCGTCCGGTGGTCCCGGTGTCCCGCGAGGCCGACCGGTAACGCCGGCGCCGGTGCGTCGGCCGGAGCGGGTGCGTCAGCCGGAGCCGACCGCCCGGATCTCGTCCGCGACCCGCTCCAGCAGCGCGAACGGGTCGTCGCCCGGTGGGTCGACGCGGCGCCAGCGCCGTCCGGAGGCCGGGTCGGACGGCAGGTAGAGCGTCCAGAGCCCGGGCTCCGGATCGTCGGCCCGGAGCCGGGCCAGCGAGGTCGACGACCAGGCGGCGCCGAGCTCGGGGAACGCCGGGGGCCGGCGGTCGAGGATGGTGACGGTGCTCCCGACCGTCGTGTAGCCGATCCGGCGGTGCTCCCGCTCCTGTTCCGGCAGCAGCCGGTGACACCAGCCGGCGAGCTGCGCTCGCGCCTGCTCCGGGACCCCCATGCGGGCTCATGGTCCCCCACCCGGCTCCGTCCGGAAAGCCCCTCGGGGTCGGAATCGGCTGCTCTTCGGCGACGGGCTGGGTAGCCTCGGCGACCATGCCCGCGGAGTCGCAGCACGAGGTGAGCAGGTTCGGCCACGCCGAGCTCGAGGATCTGCCGCCGGACCTGGCCGAACGGATCGGCGCGATCGCGGAGAGGTCGGGGTTCGTCCCGAACGTGTTCCGCGCGCTGGGCCGCCGGCCGGCCGAGCTCCGGGCGTTCCTGGACTACCACGACGCGCTGATGGACCCCGGGTCCGACACGGCCGGACTGAGCAGGGCGGAGCGGGAGCTGGTCGTCGTCGCCACCTCGGGGGCCAACCACTGCACCTACTGCGTCGTCGCGCACGGGGCGATCCTGCGGATCCGCTACAAGGACCCGGAGATCGCCGACCGGGTCGCCAGCAACCCGTACGCGGTGGAGCTCTCCGAGCGGGAACGCGCGATCGTCGACCTGGCGCTGGTCGTCGCGCGGGCCTCCGAGGAGCTCACCGGGGCCGACCTGGACGCCGCCCGCGCCGCGGGGCTGTCCGACGAGGAGATCTGGGACGTCGGTGCGATCACCGCGTTGTTCGCGATGTCGAACCGGCTCGCCCACCTCACGGCGCTGCGCCCCAACCCGGAGTTCTTCCTGATGGGACGGCTGCCGCGCACCTGACCCGGCCGCCTCACCCGGCCGGGCGGGAACTCCGGGCCGGTCGGCCGGCGTTGGCCTACCGTGTGGTGCACCAACCGCACCCTCAGGGAGGTCCACGAACATGTCGCTGTTCCGCCGACTCGCCGTCCTCGCCGGTGCGGCCGAGGCCGCCCGCCGCTACGCCCGATCCAACCCGGACAAGGCTGGCCGCGCGCTGGACTCCGCCGCCCAGTTCGTCGACAAGCAGACGGGGGGCAAGTACACGAACCAGATCGCCGGCGCGGCCCGCAAGGCCAAGGACGTCGCGGGCATCCCGCAGCCCGGTCTCGGCTACGGCGCCCCCGGTACGACGCCGGAGGCCCCGGCCGCCCGGCCGCCGGTAACCCGCCGGCCCCGGGCAACGGGCAGCAGCAGCCGGGGCAGCCTCCGGCCTTCCCGCCGCCGAACCCCGGTGGCCAGCAGGGCGCCTGACGCGCCCGTGCGGTCCGATCACGACCCCGGCACCCGTGGTGCCGGGGTCGTCGTGTGTGGACCTCCGCGGGACGGGGCGGGGTGATCGGTGTCCCCGTCGCGGGTGTTCGTGCCAGGATCGCCGGTGACGCACAGGCGCGTCCCGGGCCCGCCCACCCCGCGGGCCACGGCGCGAGGCAGAGTCGCCCCCGGCCGTCACCCCGGCCCGGCGACAGCGAGGAGGTACGCCGTGGAGGAACCGCAGGCGTGGGTGCCGACCGATCCGAGGTCCCGCCCCACCCACACACAGGTCGTCGCCGGTCTGAAGGGGGTGGACGAGGGCGGACCCGAACTCGTCCAGCTGCTCACCCCGGAGGGTGAGCGCGTTCCCGACGAGCGGTTCGACCGCTTCGCCGGCGACATCGGGCTCGACGAGATCAAGAGCCTGTACCGGGACCTGGTCCTGGTCCGCCGGGCCGACCGCGAGGGCAACGCCCTGCAGCGGCAGGGCGAGCTGGGGATCTGGGTGCCGCTGCTCGGGCAGGAGGCCGCGCAGGTCGGCTCCGGCCGGGCGCTGCGCCCGGACGACATGTGCTTCCCCAGCTACCGCGAGCACGGGGTCGCCTGGACCCGCGGGATCGACCCCACCGAGCTGCTCGGCATCTTCCGGGGCACCGACCACGGCGGCTGGGACTTCACCGGCCGCCGGTTCCACCCGTACACGATCGTCATCGGCAACCAGTGCCTGAACGCGGCCGGGTACGCGATGGGCCAGCGCTTCGAGTCGAAGGTCGGTGACCCGGAGACCGGCGAGGCGACGATCTGCTACTTCGGCGACGGCGCCACCAGCCAGGGCGACGTGCACGAGGGCTTCGTCTGGGCCGCCGCCTACGACGCGCCGCTGGTCTTCTTCTGCCAGAACAACCAGTGGGCGATCTCGGTGCCGCTGAGCAAGCAGACCCGGGTACCGCTCTACCAGCGGGCCCGCGGCTACGGCTTCCCCGGCATCCGGGTGGACGGCAACGACGTGCTCGCCTGCCTCGCCGTCACCCGGTGGGCGCTGGAGGAGTGCCGCACCGGCAACGGCCCGGTCCTGATCGAGGCCTTCACCTACCGGATGGACTCGCACACCACCTCCGACGACGCCACCCGCTACCGGCTGGCCGACGAGGTCGAGCTGTGGAAGCTGAAGGACCCGATCGAGCGGGTGCGGGTGCACCTGGCCCGCCGGCACGGCGTCGAGCAGGAGTTCTTCGACGCGATCGACGCCGAGGCGAACGAGCTCGGCGACCGGATCCGCTCGTTCTGCCGGGCGATGCCCCAGCCCGGCCCGGAGCGGATGTTCTCCGAGGTCTACGCGGCGTCGTCGCCGCAGGTCGACGGCCAGCGCGACGAGTACCTGGACTACCACGCGTCGTTCGAGACGTCGGAGGGCCGGCGATGAGCACCACGACCCTGGCGAAGGCGCTCAACGACGGCCTGCGGGCCGCGATGGAACGCGACCCGAAGGTCCTGATCATGGGTGAGGACGTCGGCCGGCTCGGCGGCGTCTTCCGGATCACCGATGGCCTGCAGAAGGACTTCGGCGAGGAGCGCGTGCTGGACACGCCGCTGTCCGAGTCCGGGATCATCGGCGCCGCGGTCGGGCTCGCGGTGCGCGGCTTCCGGCCGGTCTGCGAGATCCAGTTCGACGGCTTCGTGTTCCCCGGCTACGACCAGATCGTGTCCCAGCTGGCCAAGCTGCGGTACCGGACCCAGGGCCGGGTGCCGGTCCCGGTCGTCGTCCGGATCCCGTTCGGTGGCGGGATCGGCGCCGTCGAGCACCACTCGGAGTCCCCGGAGTCGCTGTTCGCGCACGTCGCGGGCCTGAAGGTGGTCGCCTGCTCGAACCCGGCGGACGCCTACTGGATGATCCAGCAGGCCATCGCGGGCGACGACCCGGTGATCTTCTTCGAGCCGAAGCGGCGGTACTGGGAGAAGGGCGAGGTCGACCCCGACGTGACCGCGGCGCCGCCGCTGCACTCGTCGCGGGTGGTCCGGCCGGGCAGCACGCTGACCCTGGCCACCTACGGACCGATGGTCAAGACCTGTCTGGACGCGGCCACCGCGGCCGCCGAGGACGGCCAGGACCTCGAGGTGATCGACCTGCGGACGCTGTCCCCGCTGGACCTGGGTCCGGTCGCGGACTCGGTGCGGCGCACCGGGCGGCTGGTCGTGGTGTCCGAGGCGCCGTCCGAGTCGTCGATCACCTCCGAGGTCGCGGCCCGGATCGGGCAGGAGTGCTTCTTCTCGCTGGAGGCGCCGGTGCTGCGGGTGACCGGGTTCGACACCCCGTACCCGCCGTCCCGGCTGGAGGACGACTACCTGCCCGACCTGGACCGGGTGCTGGACGCCGTCGACCGCTCGCTGGCCTGGTAGGGGAACGAGAACCGATGCGTGAGCTGTTCAACCTGCCCGACGTGGGCGAGGGACTGACCGAGGCCGAGATCGTCTCCTGGCGGGTGGAGCCGGGCGACACGGTCGCGGTGAACGACGTGATCGTCGAGATCGAGACGGCGAAGGCGGCGGTGGAGCTGCCCTCGCCCTACGCGGGGACGGTGCACGAGCTGCTGGCCGAGCCCGGCGTGACGCTCACCGTGGGCACGCCGATCATCGCGATCGAGACGGCGGCGGCCGGCGCCGGCGCGACCGACGACCCGTCCGACGAGGGCGGGGCGAAGATCGGCGAGGCCGGCAAGGACGGCCGGATCGCGACGCTCGTCGGGTACGGGCCGCGGCAGGGTGCCGCGAAGCGCCGGCCCCGCCGGGCCCCGGGCGACACGGGTGCACCGGTGACCCCCGCTCCGGCGGGTGCGGCGGCCGCCGCCGCGGTCGGCCCCGGTGAGGCCGCCGAGGTCCGGGCCGACGTCGCCGACGAGCCCGGCGCCGGTGCCGTTCGCGACGGCGCTCCCGGCCCCGGCCCCGGGGCGGCGGCCGGGCCGGGCGCCGGGACCGGACCGAGCGCCGGGCTCGTGCCGCTCGCCCCGCCGCCGGTGCGGTTGCTCGCCCGCGAGTCCGGGGTCGACCTGCGCACGGTCACGGGCAGCGGGCCGCACGGCCGGATCACCCGCGACGACGTCCGGTCCGCCGCGGCCGGAGCCGCCGCCGGTGCGGGCGCACCCGGCTCCGGGGCCGTGCCCGGCGCCGCAGCCGCGTCCCCGACCCCGGGCGTGCCCGGTGCCGCCGCCGGCTCCGGTCTCGCCGGTGCGAACGGCACCGCCGGGGTCCCGGCAGCCGTCGGTGCGGCGGCCGGTGCCGCGGTCGCCGGCGCCCCGGGTGCCGCCGGCGCCACCGACGCGGCCGCGGGCCGGGCCGGTGTCGCGGCGCCGGCCCCCGCACGGGCCGCCGGTGCCGGCGACCGGCGCGAGCCCATCCGCGGGGTCCGGAAGGCGACCGCCGCCGCCGTGACGTCCAGCGCCTTCACCGCCCCGCACGTCACCGAGTTCCTCGACGTCGACGTCACCGGGATGATGGCGCTGCGCGAGAAGTTGAAGGCCTCCCGCGAGTTCGCCGGGGTGAAGCTCACCCCGCTGGCGTTCGTCGCGAAGGCGGTCTGCCTGGCCGCGGCCCGCACCCCCGCGCTCAACGCGAGCTGGGACGAACGGGCCGGCGAGATCGTGTACTACGCCGGTGTCCAGCTGGGGATCGCCGCGGCGACCCCGCGCGGGCTCGTCGTACCGAAGATCCGGGACGCCGACCGGCTCACGCTGCGGGGCACCGCCGAGGCCCTCGCCGAGCTGACCGAGACCGCCCGCGCCGGGCGGACCGCGCCGGCCGACCTGGTGGGCGGCACGTTCACGATCACCAACGTCGGCGTCCTCGGTGTGGACTCGGGAACACCGATCCTCAACCCGGGCGAGGCCGGGATCCTCGCCGTCGGGTCCATCAAGCCGGCGCCGTGGGTGGTGGACGGCGAGCTGGCCGTCCGCACCGTGTGCCGGCTCGCGCTGTCGTTCGACCACCGGCTGGTGGACGGTGCGGAGGGATCGCGGTTCCTGGCCGACGTCGGCACCCTCCTGGAGGACCCGGGGGTCGCCTTCACCTGGTGAGACCGGTGACCGGACCCGCGTCGTCGGAAGGAATTCGGGCGGATCGGGAGCAGAACGGCGTGCCCGCGCGTTGTCCGGGCATGCCGTTCGTCCTGGGGTACATCGTTCTCGAGGTGCTGGCGCTCGTCGCGCTGGCGTCCTGGATCGGGCTGGGCTGGACGCTGGTGGTCCTGCTCGCCGGTTCGGTCCTCGGCCTGCTGCTCGCCCGCAGCGAGGGGATCCGCGCCGCCCGCGCCCTGGCCACCGCCGTGCAGCGGGGGAGGCTCGCGCACGAGGAGGCCACCGACGGCCTGCTGATCGCACTCGGCGGTGTGCTGCTGTTCCTGCCGGGGCTGATCACCGACCTGCTCGGCCTCGCACTGGTGTTCCCGCCGACCCGCGCGCTGGCCCGGCGCCGGATGGTGAGCGCCGCCGAGCGGGCCGCGCCGGGGCTGCGGACCGCGCGGATCCGCTACGGCGCGACCGTGGTCGACGGCGAGACGGTCGTGGACGGCGAGCAGGCCGGCGGTCCGGGAGCCACCGACCGGCCGCGCCCGACGATTACCGGGCCCGCCGCGCCGGGAGCCTCGGGCGGTGCCCGTCCCGGCGCCCCGGAGTCCGGGCCGGGGTCCGGAGACGGTCCCGGCGCCGGTCCGGTGATCGAGGGCGAGGTCGTCGACGACCCGGAGCGCCGCGACCGCTGAGCGGCCGCGTTCCCGGCCACCGGTACCCGCCCCCGGGCCACGCCGGCTCGGCCGGCCGCACCGCACGGGCATCGAGGGGTATCTGAGAGCGGATCTGCGGCGCCACGACAGCGCTGGTGTACCCCTCGGCGGTCGAGCGGCCCGCGAGCGCGGGGGCCCGAGCGGAGCGCGGCGGCCCGGACCGTGGTGGCTCGGGGAGCCGGTGGTGCGGCGGGGGCGTTCGGGGGGCGCCCCCGCCGTCTCTCACCAGCCGGGGCGGGTCCCGGCGAGCAGTGCGCGCAGCCCGTCCAGGACGCGGCGGCGGTGGGTGATCGGGCGCATGCGCAGAACGGAGTGGTGGGTCGCGGTCGCGGGGTGGGTCGCGGTGGCGCGGTGTCGTCCTCGGTGTCGGGTCACGGCGCTTCCCTTCGTGTCGGCCTTCGTGTCGCTCGTGGCGCGTCCGGGTTGTCCGTGTCACTCAGTGTCGCTGCTCGTGGCGGGTGGGGGAAGCCGGGACGGGCGAGGCCACCGGATCGTGACGACATGCATGTCATTCACCCCCGCCCAGCGCACCGACCGTTCCGGACGGGCCGACCGGGCGTCCCCGGAATCGGGGCAGACGGGCTCTCTCGCCACTCTGCGTAGTCGTCATCGCGCTGCGCCGCCCGGGTGGATCGGTCCGACACGCCGGGGCGCTTCCTACCTTCGTCTACGGTTTCGGCAAGACCGGCGGATACCGTTCGCGACATGGACCCGGTGCGTAACCCGTTCGCTCCCGGAGCCGGTCAGCGGCCACCGGAGCTCGCCGGCCGGGACCGCGAGGTCGACGCCTTCGAGGTCGTGCTCGAGCGCGTCGCGCGTGGCCGGCCGGAGCGCAGCCTGGTGCTCACCGGTCTGCGCGGGGTCGGCAAGACCGTGCTGCTCGGCGAGCTCCGCTCGATGGCGATGCACGCCGGATGGGGAGCCGGGAAGATCGAGGCCCGCCCCGAGGCCGACCTGCGCCGCCCGCTGTCCGCCGCGCTGCACCGCGCGATCCGGGACCTCGCGGTGCGCCACCGTGCCCCGGAGCGGATCGACGAGGTCCTCGGCGTCCTGAAGGCGTTCGCCCTGCGCTCCGCGCCGGAGGGCGCCAAGCTCCGCGACCGCTGGCAGCCGGGGATCGACGTCCCGGTGCGCAACGGCAGGGCCGACTCCGGCGACATCGAGATCGACCTCGTCGAGCTGTTCACCGAGGTCGCCGAGCTGGCCCAGGACGTCGGCTCCGGCATCGCGCTGCTGATCGACGAGATGCAGGACCTGCGTCCCGAGGACGTCTCCGCGCTCTGCGCCGCCTGCCACGAGCTCTCCCAGGCCCGGGTGCCGCTGGTCGTCGTCGGCGCCGGGCTCCCGCACCTCCCCGCGGTCCTCTCCGCGTCGAAGTCGTACTCCGAGCGGCTGTTCAAGTACTCCAGGATCGACCGGCTGGACCGCAAGGACGCCGACTTCGCGCTGCTGGCGCCGGCCGAGCGCGAGGACGCGACGTTCGACCAGGACGCCCTCGACGAGCTCTACCGCCGCTCCGGCGGCTACCCGTACTTCGTCCAGGCCTACGGCAAGGCCGCGTGGGACGCCGCCCCCGGCAACCCGATCGGGGTGAAGGACGTCGAGATGGCCTCCCCGGAGGCGGAGGCCGAGCTCGCCGTCGGATTCTTCGGCTCCCGTCTCGAGCGCGCGACCCCGGCCGAACGCGAGTACCTGCGTGCCATGGCCGAGCTGACCGACGGCGCGGATCTCGCGGTGGAGACCTCCGGTGTCGCCAAGCATCTCGACCGGCGGGCGTCGTCGCTGTCGCCGGCCCGGGACAGCCTGATGAAGAAGGGGCTCGTCTTCTCCGCCCAGCGAGGTCAGATCGCCTTCACGGTCCCGCACTTCGGGCGCTACCTGCTGGCCCACGCCTGATCCACGTCCGATCCACTCGTTGGTCCGGACGAGTGATTATCAACTTGCGTGTAACGGATCTCGGGCCTCCGGCGAAAGCCCAGGTGAGCCCCGCGGCGCCACCGGACCCCCGACTCGGTTGCGCTGCGGGGCCTTCCACGTTCGGGGCCCCGTGTTGCAGTGGCCGGGCGCCGCCGGTACCGCGTCGGACGGGCCGTAGGATCCCGCAGGTGTCCGAGCCGAAACTCGAGATCCAGATGCTCCACGACCGGGTCATGATCAAGAAGATCGAGGGCGCCGGCGAGCGACGGAGTTCGGCCGGAATCGTCATCCCGGCAACCGCACAGGTCGCCAAGCGTCTCGTCTGGGGAGAGGTGGTCGGGGTCGGTCAGCACGTGCGCACGGTGAAGCCGGGTGACCGTGTCCTCCTCGCCCCCGAGGACCAGTACGAGGTCGAGGTCGGTGGAGTCGGTCATCTGGTGATGCGCGAACGGGACCTGCACGCGGTGGCGACCGAGGCCGCCGCCCCGCAGGGCACCGGTCTCTACCTCTGACCCCGGTTCGGTCGGCCCGGCCGTACTCGGCCCGGGCGACGTCGAAGAACGTCGGCAGTGCGGAAAGGAAACCCACGTCATGCCCGAGCGTCAGTCCCCGTCCGGCGACGCCGACCAGCCGGTGACTCCCGCGCCGGATCCGGCTCACGCGCCGGACCCGAAGACGGGGGACCGTGGCACGACCGACGGTGCCGCCGGAGCCGAGCAGGCCACCGCGCCGCACCAGAGCCGCCCGGTGATGCCCGCCCGCCGTCCCTCGCCCGGCCCGACCGCCCGGACGTCGGGTCCCGCCGAGAAGCCCTCCCCGGCGCCGCGGCCGTCCCCGGCCCCGCGCCCGGCCGACCCCGCGGAGGCGGCCGAGCAGTCCCCGCCGTCGTCGCCCGCGGCGCGGTCGATCGCCGACCAGGCGGTGTCCCCGGAGCAGGAGCCGTCCTCCGCCGAGCCGTCCGTGGCCGACCCGGCGACCGCCGGTGACGAGGCCGCGGCCGGTGCGCCCGGGGCCGTGACCCAACCCGCCCCGATCCCCGACCCGGCCGCCGGCCAGGCGGGTGCGACGCCGACGGGCCACCCGCAGAACCCCGCCGCCCAGCCGGGTGCGCAGCAGACGACCGCTGCGCAGGCGCCGGCCCAGGACGCCGCGCCGACGACGGCGCAGCCCAACCGCCCGGCCGAGGACCCGCAGACCGTCCGGGTCTCCGCCCTGAGCGAGCAGCGCACCCAGGTCATGCCGCGGGTCGGCGGCGCCGTCCCGCCCGCCCACCAGCCCCACACGCCGGCCGGCGACGCCGGCAACGCCTCCGAGCGGACCGAGCGGATGATGGTCGGTGGTACGGCCGTGCTCGGGGCCGGCGCGGCCGGAGCCACCGGACCGGGCGGGCCCGGCGGACCGGGAGGTCCGGACGGACCGGGCCCGGACGGCGGCGGGTCCGGCTCGGGCGACGGCGGGTCCGGCCGCAGGAAGCCCAAGGCCCTGATCGCCGCCGCGGCCGTGCTCGGCGTCCTCGTGCTCGGCTACGTCGGCGACCTGGTGGCGACCTCCGGCAGCGTCCCGCGCGGCGTCGTCGTCGCCGGGCAGGACATCGGGGGGCTGTCCCGTGCCGCCGCCACCGAGAAGCTGCAGGCGGCGATCGAGCCGCGTGCCGGCGCGCCCGTGCCCGTCCAGGCCGGCGAGATCCAGACCGAGATCGACCCGACGGCCGCCGGCCTGCGCGTCGACTACGAGCGCACCCTCGACGAGGCCGGTGCGCAGCCGTTCAACCCGATCACCCGGATCTCGTCGTTCTTCACCACCACCGAGGCCGGCGTGGTCAACGCGACCGACGACCGGGCCGTCCGCACCGCGCTGGAGCAGATGGCCCCGCTCGTGATGCGCGAGCCGACCGAGGGGTCGGTCCGGTTCGAGGGCGTGACCCCGGTGCCGGTGCAGCCCGAGCCCGGCCAGGAGCTCGACGTCGATGCCGCGGTCGGTGTCGTCGAGTCGGAGTGGGCCTCCGGGGAGACGGTGGCGCTCCCGCTGATCATCTCCGACGCCGTCACCACCCCCGAGGACGTCCAGCTGGCGATCGACCAGGTCGCGACGCCCGCGGTGTCCGGCCCGCTCACGATCACCGGCGAGGGCGCGAACGCGACCGTCACGCCGGAGCAGATCGCCCTGGCGCTGAGCTTCACCCCGGACCCGGAGGCCGCCGTCAAGCTGCGGCCGGAGATCAGCACGCAGGTGTTGCAGGACGCGGCGTCGGACCAGCTGGCCGACACCGAGCGTCCCGGCGTCGACGCCGAGCTGGACTTCGCCTCGACCCCGCCGCGGGTCATCCCGTCCGAGGACGGCCGGGGCATCGACTACGACGCGACGTTCGCCGAGGTCCTGCCGGTCCTGACCGGCGACGGCCCGCGCGAGGTCGTCGCGGTCTACGCCGACCAGCCCGCCGAGATCACCACCGCGGACCTGGAGTCGCTGGGCAACGCCGGTGAGGTCAGCACCTTCACCACCGGCGGTTTCGCCGCGGACTCCGGCGAGAACATCCGGCGCGCCGCCGAAGCGGTCGACGGCCAGATCGTCCAGCCCGGCGAGACGTTCAGCCTGAACGGGCTCACCTACCCGCGGAACGAGGCGAACGGCTACGTCGAGGCCGGGGTCATCGAGGACGGCCACCCGGCCCGCGGCGTCGGCGGTGGTGTCTCCCAGCTCGCGACCACGCTGTACAACGCGTCGTACTTCGCCGGGATGACCGACATCGAGCACAAGGAGCACAGCTACTACATCTCCCGGTACCCGGTGGCCCGCGAGGCGACGGTGTTCAACAACGTGATCGACGTGAAGTTCCGCAACGACGGCCCGACCGCGGTGCTGATCCGGACGAACTGGACGCCGAGCGACGTCACGGTGACCTTCTACGGCCAGAAGATGTGGGACGTGACCTCCGCGACCGGTCCGCGGACCAACCCGACCGAGCCGCAGGTCGTCGACATCCCCGCGGGGCAGCCGTGCAGCGCGAGCAACGGAGCGCCGGGCTTCACCGCGACCGACACCCGGACTATGCGCAACGTGCAGAGCGGAGAGACGGAGAGCGAGACCCGCACGGTCCGCTACAACCCGCAGCCGATCGTGCGCTGCGGCGGCTGATCCGGTGATCATCTCCATCAGGGGCTGACGAGAGCCGCATCACATTCGTACCCTGATCCCCGGGCCGTGTCCGACGAGGGATCGGGGTACTGCGGAGATGCGGATCGAGGACGTGCTCAAGGGCAAGGGCGACGCGGTGACCACCGTGTCGCCGGAGGACCCGGTGACCGTGGTGCTGCGCTGCGTCGCCGAACAGAACATGGGTGCGCTCCCGGTGGTCGACGGCGACCGCCTGGTGGGCATCGTGTCGGAGCGCGACGTGGTGCGCCGGCTGCACCAGCAGGGCAGCGCACTGCTGGACGCCCGGGTCGCCGACGTGATGACCGCCGACGTCGTGACCTGCACGCCGCACGACGGCGTCGGTGACCTCGCGAAGATCATGACCGAACGGCGGGTGCGGCACCTGCCGGTGCTGGTGGACGGGCGGCTCGCCGGGATCGTCTCGATCGGCGACCTGGTCAAGGCCCGGATCGACATGCTGGAGCAGGAGCGCGAGCAGCTGGAGAGCTACATCGCGCAGTGACGGGCTCGTGACGAGGCGATGCCCCGGGCGAGGAATCCGCGCCCGGGGCATCGTCGTCGCAGGGGTCAGAACGCGGCCTCGTCCAGCTCCATCAGCGCGTTGTCGGCATGCTCGACGATCGCCCGCTCCGAGCTCAGCCGCGGCAGCACGGTCTTGGCGAAGAACGACGCGACCCCGACCTTGCCCTCGTAGAACGCGCGGTCCTTCCCACCGCCGTCGCCGGCGCCCAGCGCCTCGAGGGCGACGCCGGCCTGGCGCAGCAGCAGCCAGCCGACGAGCACGTCCCCGAGCGACATCAGGAACCGCACCGTGTGCTGGCCGACCTTGTACAGGTTGGTGACGTCCTCGGCCGAGGCGTAGAGGTGGCCGGTCAGCGAGCCCAGCATCGCCTGGACGTCGCCGAGCGCGGACTTCAGCAGCTCGCGCTCCTCCTTGAGCCGGCCGTTGCCGGTCTCGGAGTCGACGAGGGCCGCGACCTCACCGGCGACGTGCGCGAGCGCCTGCCCGTTGTCCCGCACGATCTTGCGGAACAGCAGGTCCAGGGACTGGATCGCGGTGGTGCCCTCGTACAGCGAGTCGATCTTCGCGTCCCGGATGTACTGCTCGATCGCGTAGTCCTGCAGGAAGCCCGACCCGCCCAGGATCTGCAGCGACTGCACCAGCTGCTCGGTGGCCCGCTCCGAGCCGACGCCCTTGACCACCGGCAGCAGCAGGTCGTTGACCTTCGCGGCCAGCTCCGCGTCCTCCCCGCCGAGGCGGACCTTGTCCTGCTGGACGGCGGTGTAGGTGTAGAGCGCGCGCAGGCCCTCGGCGTAGGCCTTCTGCAGCATCAGGCTGCGGCGGACGTCGGGGTGGTGGGTGATCGTCACCCGCGGGGCGGTCTTGTCCGTCATCCGGGTCAGGTCGGCGCCCTGCACCCGCTCCTTCGCGAACTCCAGCGCGGTCAGGTAGCCGGTGGACAGCGTGCCGATCGCCTTGGTGCCGACCATCATCCGGGCGTACTCGATGACCTGGAACATCTGCGCGATGCCGTCGTGGACCTCGCCGAGCAGGTGGCCCACCGCGGGGGTGCCGTGCGCGCCGAAGGTGAGCTCGCAGGTGGTGGAGGCCTTGAGGCCCATCTTGTGCTCGACGCCGGTCACGAAGGCGCCGTTGCGCTCCCCCGGTTCACCCGTCTCGGAGTCGAAGTGGAACTTCGGTACGAGGAACAACGACAGGCCCTTGGTGCCCGCCTTCGCGCCCTCCGGGCGGGCCAGCACCAGGTGCATGATGTTCTCGGTGAAGTCCTGCTCGCCCGAGGTGATGAAGCGCTTCACGCCCTCGATGTGCCAGGAGCCGTCCGGCTGCTGGACGGCCCGGGTGCGGCCGGCGCCGACGTCCGAGCCGGCGTCCGGCTCGGTGAGCACCATCGTGGCGCCCCAGGCGCGGTCGATCATGAGCTGCGCCCAGCGCTGCTGCTCGGGGGTCCCGTTGCGGTGCACGACGGCGGCGAAGCTCGGCCCGGCCATGTACATGAAGATCGCCGCGTTCGAGCCGAGGATCATCTCGGAGGCGGCCCACTGCACCGACGGCGGGATGCCGTAGCCGCCCAGCTCGGCCGGCAGACCCAGCCGCCACCACTCACCGTCCCAGAGGACCTTGTAGGCGTCCTTGAGCTCCTGCGAGGTGGTGACGGAGAAGGTGGCCGGGTCGTAGACCGGTGGGTGGCGGTCGATCGTGGCGTAGTGCTCGGCCAGCGGGCCGGTGCAGACCCCGGCGAGCTCGGAGAGCACGCCGCGGGCGGTGTCGACGTCGACGCCCTCGAACGGGCCGGTGTCCAGATGATCCTGGACCCGGAAGACCTCGAAGAGGTTGAACTCGAGATCCCGCAGGTTGCTCTTGTAGTGGCCCATCGTCCCTCACCGCCGTCCTGCCAGGGCCAGTCTCATTACCGGCCGGTAACCGAACTCCAGGGTATTACCAGCCGGTAACCAGAGGCAAGGCGATCCGCCCGGCGACGCGACCCGACCGTGTGGCACCGCGGTCCGGCGCGCCCCGGGCACCGGACGCGACCGGCTCGTTATAAAGCACCGCTGTGACAGCCGGGGCACACGGGGAGCCCGGGGTGTATGTGACGCAGGGGGCCGCCGTGTGGGGCGGTGGTCACCGGAGAGCAGGGGCGATGAGCGATGCACGGGGGCTGCTGCGCGTGACCAGGCGCGGCGTGCTGACGACCGGCCTGGCGGCGGGGGCCGGTCTGGTCGTCCCGGCGTTCGCCGGACGTGCGGCCGCGGGCGAGCTCGAGCCACCGACGCCACCGGGGTCGGCGACCCGGGCCGGTTCGGCGGCCCGGACCGGTGCGGACGGGGTGCCCGGGCCGGCGGCCGGAGCCGGAGGGCGCGCGGAGGCCGTGCGCGCGCCCTACATCGCCCGCTGCTTCGAGTGGGGTGCGCGGAAGCCGAAGTTCCCGCCCAAGATCTGGGACCGGCGGCCGATCCGGATCCTGGTGCACCACACGGCCGGGCCGAACACGGGCGACTTCAGTGTCGGGCAGGCGCACCGGATGGCCCGCGGCATCCAGAACTTCCACATGGACCGCAACGGCTGGCTCGACTCCGGGCAGCACTTCACGATCTCCCGGGGCGGTCACATCATGGAGGGCCGGCTGTGGAGCCTGGGCGAGCTCAACGGCGGCCGCCGGGTCGTCGAGGGCGCGCACAGCCCCGGCCAGAACGTGATCGCGATCGGGATCGAGAACGAGGGCACCTATACCGGGGTCGACCCGACGCCGGCGCTGTGGAACTCGCTGCGGGCCACCTGCGCCTACATCTGCCACAGGTACGGCATCGCCCCGTCCGAGCTCTACGGCCACCGCGACTACCGGAACACCCTCTGCCCGGGTGACCGGCTGTACGGGATGCTCCCCCGGCTGCGCACCGAGGTCGCCGGCCTGCTCAACCGCCGGCTCTCCCGGTCCGAGGCGGTCAAGGCGAGCTGGCCGCTGCTGCGCGAGGGCGACACCGGGCCGCTGGTGCAGGCGGCCCAGTACCTGCTGCGCGACGCCGGCACCCTGCGCGGGAACGCCGACGGCCGGTTCGACGAGCGCACCGTCACCGCCGTGACCGAGTTCCAGACCGCGCACCGCGCCGACGACGCCAACGGCCTGCTCGGCGGCGAGTCCTGGCCGGAGCTGGCGCGGACCGTCCAGGCCGGTCGCGAGGGCGACGCCGCCCGGGCGGTGGAGGTGCTGGCGAGGTACCGGAAGACCGAGAGCGTGCCCGACGTCGTCGACCACCCGGCCTGGCAGCGCCTCCTCGGCACCGCCGGCTCCCCCGTCCCGGCCGCCGAGGACCCCCCGGGCGTCCTCGACCGCTGACCCCGCCCCCTCGCCCCACCCCTCACACACCCGCCCGCGCCCCGCCCGCGCCCGACTCATGACGCTTTGGTTCGGCATGGCCGAACCAAAGCGTCATGAGTACGACGAGGGAGGGTGTGTTTCGCGCTGTATGTCCGGTCCGGCGGTAGGGTCGTCCCCACCATGGACGACTCGACCACCGCTGTGCGCCGCGCCCTGCGCTGGTGGGCTGCAGCCGTCGTGCTCCAGGTCGCCGCGGTGTCCGCGGCCGCGCTGACCCCACCGACCGGTGGCGTCCTGACCAGCACCGCGCTCGTCCTGATCATGCTGGCGGTGCCGCTCGCGCTCGCCCACCGGCTGCGGTCCGGGTACGGCCGGGCCCGGCTCGGGCTGGCGGTCGCGGGCGGGGTCGGTGCGCTGGTCGCGTTGCTGCCGCCGTCGGTGCCCGCGTCGCCGGCGGGACCGGGGGCGACGGTCCCCACCTGGCCCGCACTGACCGTCGGGATCGGCGTGACCGCCGGGGTGCTCACGGTCGTCGCGATTCTGGCGACCTACCACCCGCGGGTCTCGGAGTTCCTCGACCGCCCGCGCGCCGGTACCCGCCGGGTGTCCTGACCCGACGCCGCCAGGCGCCGCACGGCCGCGAGGTCCACCGCGGTCGCGACGTGCAGGTTCGCCGGGTCCCCCGGCACCGTGACGACCCGGTGCCCGAGCGCGGCGAGCATCCCGGAGTTCTCGATCGGGCGGGGCGCGTCGGCGTGCGCGGCCCGCAGCACGTCGGCCCGGAACGCCTGCGGCGACTGGGCGATCACGGTGTCCTCCTTGGGTAGCGTCTCGACCACGACCCCGTCGATCACGCGTTGCACGACCTCCAGCATCGGGACCACCGGCACCGCGCCGTCCGCGCCGGCCCGGACCGCGGCGATCGCGTCGTGGAAGATCCGGTCGGCGGCCAGCGGGTGCGCCGGGTCGGCGATCACCAGGATCCCGGCGGTCTCCGGGACGGCGGCCAGCGCGTGGCGCAGCGACGCCGACTGGTGGTCCCCGCCGACGGCCAGCACGTCGACCGGTTCGCCGTCCCAGTCCAGTCCGGACGGCAGCACGAGTGCCACCTTGTCGCAGGTCCGCCGGGCCGCCGCCACCGTGTGATCGATCAGGCGCGCATCCCCGAGCTCCTCCAGCTGCTTGAGCCGCCCGTACCGGGACCCGGTCCCGCCCGCCAGCACGATCGCCCAGGTCTCGTCACTCCCTCGGGGGAAACTCACACCGGTGATCCTGCCCGGGGTCGGGAGGTGGCTCGCGAGGGGCACCCGATAACGTCGGCGACCCCCGTTTCGGGGGCCGGCGGCGAGGAGGGCGGCGTGACAGCAACGGCACCGGCCGGGACGGCGCCGTCGGCCGTCTCCGGCCCGCTGGCGGGTGGTCCGGACTCGATCGCGCTGGCCCGCGCCGTCGCCGAGGATCCCACCGGTCCGCGGACGATCGCCGTCACCGGGCCCGCCGGTTCCGGGAAGTCCACCGTGCTCGACGCGCTGGCCCGCGCCTGGCAGCACGCGGGCGAGACCGTCGAGTGGGGCGTGCCCGGCGGCGCGACGACCGCCGCGGTGTCCCTCGTGGACGACGCCCAGGAGCTCGGCGACGACGACCTGGCCCTCCTGCGCCGGCTCGCCGGACGACCGGGCACCCGCCTGGTCGTCGCGTTCCGGCCCTGGCCGCGCGGCCGGGCGCTGGCCCGGCTCGGTGGCACACTCGCCGCGTCCGCACCGCCCCTGGTGCTCGGCGCGCTCGACGCCGCGGGTGTCGCCGCGCGCGCCGCCCGGATCACCGGGTCGCGCCTCGCCGACGACGCCGTCCGGGTGGTGCACGAGCGCACCGCCGGGTCCCCCGTCCTGGTCGACCGGCTGCTGGCCACCGGGACGCCCACCGCGGGCGTCCCCGCGGCGCTGGCCGAGCAGATCGGCTACGTCGTGGACGCCGAGGACCGCCGGGTCGTCGACCTGGTCACCGCCCTCGCGCTCGGCGCCCCGCTCGAGGCCGAGGTGATCGGCGGGCTGCTCGGCCTGCTCGACGCGGCCGGCAGCGGCATCGACGAGCTCGACGAGCTGGTGGCCCAGTCGGTGTCCGCCGGGCTGTGCACTCCCGACGGCCGGGTCGTCCCGCTGGTCGGCGAGGCGGTGCGCGGGCGGGTCCCCCCGGCCCGGCGCACCGAGCTGCGCCGCGCGCTGGCGGAGATCGAGCTGGACCGCGGCGGCAGCGTGCTCGCCGTCGCGCGCACCCTGCGCGGGTCCGGAGCGAGCGGCGACCGGGCGGCAGCGGTGTTCGCGGCGGCGGCCGCCGAGGCGGCCCGCGAGGAGCACCCGGACGCCGTCCGGTTCTACGCCGAGGCCGTGCGGGCCGGCACCGCACCGCTCACCGTGGCGGCCCGGCGCGCCGAGGCGCACCTGGTGGCCGGCGACTCCGACGGCGCGCTCTCGCACGCCGACGCGGTGCTGTCGGCGACCGACGCCGTCGAGCCCGACGACGCCGTCCGGGCCGGTGCCGTCGCCGCGGCCGTCCTGGCCCGGCGCGGCCTGCTGGCGCGCAGCGCGGAGCTCTACCGGTGGACGGCGGCGGTCTCCGGGGAGGGCCTCCCGGCGGTGGCCGTCCCGGTGCTGATCGGGACGGGTGCCCTGGACGAAGCCCGTGACCTGCTCGACGCCGCACCGGGCGGGTTCGCCCCCGGCCGGGCCCCGACCCTGGTCGACGGCGCCGACGACCTGATCGCGCGCGGCATGCTCGACACCGTCGACGGCTCGCCGACCGCGGCGCTGTCCGGCCTGGCGCGCGCCGCCGGGCTGCTGGAGAGCGCCCGCGGCGCGGCGCTGCTGCCGGACACGCCGGCCGCGCTGGCCGCGCTGGTCGCGGTGCACACCGGCGAGTTCGACGTCGCCTCCTCGGTGCTGGACCGGGCGCTGCGCACCGGGCTGGGCGGTGCCCCGGCCAGGCCCCGGCACCGGCTGCTGCTCGGCTGGATCGCGCTGCTGCGCGGTGCGACCGGCGCGGCCGCCGAGCGCCTCGGCGCGGTCGACGCCGACGCCGGTGACCGCCCGCTGGAGCCCCGCGACGAGTTCCTGGCCGCGGCCCTGCAGGTCGCCATCGCCCGCCGGAACTCCGATCTCGGGGCGTTGATGCGGTCCTGGACCCGGGCGCGGCAGGCGATCGTCCGGCACCCGGTGGACCTGTTCGTGCTGCAGCCGCTCGGCGAGCTGGTCACCGCCGCCACCCGGCTGCGCGAGGGGAGCTGGGTGCGGCCGCACCTGGACGAGGCGACGGCGTTGCTGGAACGGCTCGGCGAGCCGGCGCTCTGGTCCGCACCGCTGCACTGGGCGCAGCTGCAGGCCGCCGTCCTGACCGAGGACGTCGAGACCGCCCGCGTGCAGACCGCGGCCCTCGAGCGCGCGGCCGGCGGCAGCCGGTTCGCGCACGCCATGGCCGCCGCGGCGCCGCACTGGGTGGGGGCCCTGGAGGGGCGGGTCGACCCGGTGGCGGTGGAGGACGCCGCGCGCGGGCTGCACGCCGTCGGGCTGTCGTTCGACGGCGGCCGGCTGGCCGGGCAGGCCGCGCTGCGCACCGAGGACAAGCGCGCCGCGTCCACCCTGCTGGCCTGTGCCCGCGCGCTGCAGGTGGCGGCGGCCGAGGTGCGTCCGGACGCCGACCCGGCCGGATCCTCGGCGTCCACCCTGGACCGGGTGTCCGGTGTGGACACTGCGGCGGACCCACCGGTGGCCCGGCCCCCCGGCGCCACGACGGTGTCCGCTGTGAGGGACGGGGGAGACGGGGACGGCCCCGGCACCCGCGCCGAGGCCGGCCAGGCCCCCTCCCTGCTCTCCGAGCGCGAGATCGAGGTCGCCGAGCTGGTCCTGCAGGGCCGCACCCAGCGCGAGATCGGCGGGACGCTGTTCATCTCCGCCAAGACGGTCGAGCACCACGTGGCCCGGATCCGGCAGCGGCTCGGCGTGGGCAGCCGCAGCGAGCTGCTGGACGAGCTCCGGCGCATCCTGCGCCCGTGAGTGGTCGTCGCGGCCCCGTCCGCGACGACCACGCACGAGCGCGGAGCGCAGGATGGGGATCATGACCGAGGCACCCGCCCCGACCGCTCCGCCGACGGTGGCCCCGCTCCCGTACCACCGGCTCGCGCACCTCGAGCCGCGTGCGGCCCGCTGGTGGCGGCCGCTGACGACCGTCCTCGTCGTCCTCGGGCTGTACCTGCCGGCGGCAGTGCTCGCCTTCGTCGTCCTCGCGCTGGCGACGTTCGCCGTCCCGGGGATCCCGATGCCGTCGGCCGAGTTCGAGGACCCCCGCAACCCGGTCGACATCGCCGTCCTGTTCGGATCGCTGGCCCTGCTGGTCCCGGCGGTCGTGCTCGGTGTCCGGTGGGGCGGCGGCCGGCGCGGGACGATCCACTCGGTCGTCGGGCGGGTCCGCTGGGCGATGCTGCTGAAGGCGGCGGCGGTCGTCGTGCCGCTGTACCTGGCCCTGAGCTGGGGGCTGTACCTGCTCGACCCGGCCGCGGAGTCGCCGGCCGGCCGGTTCGACGCGACGCTCCTGGTGGTGCTCGCGGTCGTCGTCGTGCTGGTGCCGTTGCAGTGCGCCGCCGAGGAGTACGCGTTCCGCGGGCTGCCGCTGCAGGCGCTCGGCACCTGGCTGCGCTCACCGGTCTGGGGGATCGTGCTGCCGGTGCCGCTGTTCATGGCGGGCCACGGCTACGACTGGGTGGGGCAGGTCGACATCGCGGTCTTCGCGCTCTGCATGGGCTTCCTGGTCTGGAAGACCGGCGGCCTGGAGCTGGCGATCGTCGCGCACACCGCGAACAACCTGGCGGCGATGACGATCGCGCCGCTCGACACCGACTCCCTGGCCCAGGGTGCGATCGACCCGGTGGTGCTGCTGATGACGGTGCCGACGACGCTCGTCGTGACCGCGGGCATGACCGTCTGGGTCTCCCGCCGGCACGGGCTGCGCCCGCTGGAGCCGCTGCGTGGGACGGGTGGCCCTGCCCGGCCTCAGTAGTGGGCGTGGTGCCGGGACCGGGTGGCGAGCAGCCCCTCGCAGGACCGCACCACGATCCGTGCCGCCTCGGCCGACGCCCGCCCGGTCAGCGGGCTCTCGGCCCGACGCCGCCAGCGCCGCAGCGCCTCGGTCGCGGCGTCGTGCACGTCGCCGGGGCCGACGTCGTCGGGCAGGCCGAGCCGCGCGGGCGCGGAGCCGCCCTCGCCGCCGAGCAACCGCTCGGCGTCGGTCATCGCCTCCTGCGGGAAGACGATCTTCCCGGCGCGCAGGTCGGACAGCGCCCGCAGCTCGACGAACTCGTGCGCGCCGGCCAGGATCCGTTCCACCTCGGTGCGCAGCCGCGCCGCCGCCGGACGCGGCTCCCGGGTCAGCACGAGATCCACCGCGAGCAGCGCCGAGCGGGACTTGAGCAGGTCGCGCCGCTCGGAGAACTGGGTCTGCAGCACCCGGTGCAGCTCGTCGAGGCCGGACCGGCGCACCAGCTCGTCGGCGAGCGCGGTCGGGTCGGTGACACCCTGCCGGATCAGCGTGCTGGCCAGCCGCACCCCGAACAGGCCGAACCGTTCCAGCAGCCGGACCCGGGTCGCCGGGTCGGGCGAGGCGAGGTCGCCGCGGCCGAAGCGGTCCGCGGACAGCAGCAGGGCCTCCACATCGGACCGAGGCAGCGCGGCCAGTTCGGACAGCGCGACGAACTCGTCCTGGCGCAGTGTGCGGGCGGTCTCGGCGAGCAGCCCCGCGACCGCGACGACGGTCTGGCACAGCCCGCGCAGCTTGTCGTCGCCCCGGTAGCGGCGCGCGATCCGGCGGGCCGAGATGAGCGCGTCGAGCCGGCCGACGCCGATCTCGTCGGCCCGGGAGAGCACCGCGATCGTGTTCACCGGGGTCGCCCGCGCGACACCGCGGTCGTGGAAGGACTCCAGGAACCGGACGTCGCCGGCGTGCAGGTGCCGCATCAGGTAGACGACGGCGTCGGCCGGCGACGGCGAGTCCTCCGGGGTGAGGAACTCCCCCGCCCGCGCCGAGGTGTCCGCCGACAGCGACGCGATGCCGGGGGTGTCGATCAGGTTGGTGCGCCGCAGGTGCTGCGACGGCCAGTCGACGAGCAGCCGGTCCACCTCGGACACCGGGGTGCCCTGCAGGTCGATCCGGAGCGCGCCGTCGCGCCGGGTCAGGGTCAGCGGGCGGTCCGGGCCGCCGGTGCGCGGCCGCATCCGCACGGCCGGCGCGGGCGCGTCGGCGTACCAGGTGACGACCCGGGTGCACTCGCCGGCGTCGGTCGGGGCGATCCGCTCGCCGACCAGCGCGTTGAGCAGGGTGGACTTGCCGGCCTTGACCTTGCCGGCGATCGCCACCCGCAGCGGTTCGTCGAAGCGGTCCAGGTGGTGGTGCAGCCAGCCGGCGGCCTGCGGGGAGTCGCCGTAGGCGGCGAGGGTGTGCCGCAGCAGCGTGCGCACCTGCTCGGTCAGCGGGTTCACGCCGCCACCTCGGCCACGAGCGTGCGGGCCCGGTCGGCGAGCCCGGAGACCCGCTCCAGCTCGGCCTCCAGGTCGGCGACCCGCTTCTGCCTGGCGGCGTCGTCCTTGAGCGCGGTCTGCGCCGCCGCCACCGACTTCGCCAGCGACTCGGAGAGCTCCTCGGCGAGGGTGGTGAAGTGGTCGCGCAGCTCGCGCTGGATCTGCCGCAGGTTCTCCCGGGAGTCCGTGCCGACCTGGAAGGTCACCTCGTCGATGTGCCGCCGGACGGCGTTCTTCGCGTCCTGCTGGCGGCGCTGCACGAGCCGCTTCTTCTCGTCCCGCACCGTCTTCGCGCCGAACAGCACCCCGGCGGCGAGCGAGAACGGGTTGATGATGAACATCCCGGCCATGGTGGTCGCCAGCCCGACCATCAGCAGACCGCCGTAGCCACCGCGGACACCGACGAACAGTTTCTGCCCGATCCCGAAGCCCTCACCGGCGGGCATCTCCAGGGCGTCGACCTTGCCCGCGACCGCACCGCCGTCGATCCGCAGCTCGGGGAGGTGGACGTCGACGTCCTCGGCGAAGTGCTCGGCCACCTGCTCGGCCAGCCAGCGCGCCCGCTCGGTGGTCCACACGAAGTTCTGCGCGACGGCGTGCGCGACCTGCTTGTGGAACCACTCGGAGAACTGCTCCCAGATGTCGGCCGGGTCCGCGTCGTCGAGCAGCTGCTCGCCGTCGCGGGACACCGCACGCAGCCGGTCCCGCAGGTCGTAGTCGATGTCGGCGATCAGGTCCGCGACGCCGTCGCTCAGCGTCAGCTGCCAGCGGGCCGACCGCTGGCGCAGCGCGTCGACCCGGCTCCGGGCCCCTTCCAGCTCCGTCGCCAGCGCGCCGGCCCGTTCGGGGTCGCGCTGCGACATCAGCTCGGCCCGCATCTTCGACTCGAGCGCCTGGCAGGTGACGAGCACGTCCTGGCTCGTGGAGCGCCGGGCCAGTTCGTCGGCCCGGGACACGACCTTGCGCAGCAGGAAGCTCACCAGGTCCTGGAAACCGGACTCGGCGATGAGGTCGAGGTCCTGGGTCAGGGCGGCGTGCAGCCGCAGCGCCGACGACACCGGCAGCTGCGGGGCGTCGATCCCGGCGCGGGACAGGTGGCCCTCGTCGAGCTCGACGATCCGCCGCCAGTGCGGGTACAGGTCGGTCTTGGTGATGACGCAGCCGACGTTCGGGCAGAGCTTGCGCGCCGCTTCGAGGAAGTCGAGCTCGGGCGCGGTGTACTCCTGGCTCGCGTCGGAGACGAGCAGCACGGCGTCGGCGGTCGGCAGGGCCGACATCGTCGCGGCCCCGTGCGCGGAGCCGAGCCCACCGACGCCCGGGGTGTCCACCAGCACCAGGCCACTCTGCAACAGTTTGCGGGGCAGGGTCACCTCGGCACGCGTCAGGCCCGCGCGGTTGCCGGGATTTCCCCCTTCCGAGACGTAGTCGGCGAGCTGGTCGAGCGGGACCGAGGTGCGCTCGGCGTGCTCGCCGCCGTCCTTGTCGCGGACCAGGGTCACGGTGGTGTCCTCGCCGTACCCGACCTGGGTCGGCACCGCGGTGGCGATGTCGTCGTCCACCGGGCAGACGGTCGCGTTGACCAGCGCGTTCACCAGCTGGCTCTTGCCCTGCTTGAACTCGCCGACGATCAGCACGCGCACCGCGGGATCGGTCAGCCGGGCCTTGGCGTGGGTGAGCCGGGGCTTCAGGTCCGGACGGTCGTAGGCGGTGACCGCCTTGAGTGCGAGGTCGACCAGCCCGACCGCCTCCGGTACCGCCACGCCGCGATGCCCCCCTGTCGTTCCTGCAGCGGTGCGGGCACCGCCGGTGACGTCCTCGTCATGGATACACGAACAACGGCGGCCCCGGTCACCCACGGGTGGGTGACCGGGGCCGGCCGGGTCGTACGGTGGAGCGGGTTGCTCCGCCCGGCTCAGTGGCCGGGCAGCGTGCTCAGACGAGCGAGCTGTCGATGTCGACGGTGCTGCTCACGTCGTTGTTCGACAGGATGTCGGTCGAGCTGTTGTCCTCGACCGAGGTGTTCGTCGAGTTGTCGGTGTCGACGTTGAACGAGTCCTCGAACGTGGTCGTGTTCTTGACGTTCGTGGTGGTCTCGTCGGTGTTGAACGAGTTGTCCGCGGACTTGTTGCCGCTGGCGTTGCCGCCGAAGGAGATCCCGGCGCCGTCCTCGGCGGACACGTCGCCGACCGAGTAGGCGGAGCCGTTGCCGAAGGCGACGGTGTTGTCGTCACCGTCGACCACCGAGTTGCCGTCACCGACGATGTTGCCGTTGCCGGTGGTGATGGTCGAGTCGGAGATGTTCCCGCCGGCGGCCACCGCGCCGTCGCCGGACGCGACGACCGAGTTGGTCTCGATGTCCTGGAAGAAGTCGCCACCGCCGGTGTCGATGTTCTGGTTGATCGAGTTGTCGACGATGGTGTCGCGGTCGTCGATGTTGTACGTGTAGTGGTTGTTGGTCACGTACTTCTCGAGGTACTTGACCGCGGTCTCGTGCGAGTGCTCGCCCGGCTTGACGTGCTCGACCGGCGGGGGCGGCGGGGTGTGGTGGCCGCCGCCGCCGTGGCTGCCGCCACCGAACTTGCCACCGGTCTCGTAGTCGCGGTCGAACGAGACCTCGTCGTTGTCCTGGATCAGCAGGATCGCCTCGCGGACGTCCTCCACGTCGAACTCGGTCAGGCCGCAGGTCGACAGCACACCGTGCGGGTCGTCCTTGAACTCGGCCAGCAGCTTCGGGTCCTTCAGCAGGTCCAGGATGAACTGGATCAGCGACTTCTCGGCGGACATGGCTTCTCGGTCTCCTCAGGGGTGCCGTCGCGCGCGAGGAGGGCGACGGGAGGTGTGTTCGGGGGGTGGGGAGCGGGCCGGGTCCGGCCCGCTCACCCGGGCGGTGCGTCGGTCAGCCGACGGTGAGGTCGATGTCGTTGTTCGAGCCGACGTTGGTCTCGCTGTTGTCCACCAGGTCGGTGTTGGTCGAGTTGTCCGTCGTCTCGTTGAACGAGTTGTCGAAGGAGTTCTCGTTCACGAGGGTGGTCTTCGTGGTGGTGTCGTTGAACGAGTCCTCGAAGGACTGGTTCCCCGACGCGCTGCCGCCGAAGGAGATCGCGCCGCCGTTGGAGGCGGAGATGTCGCCGGTCGAGTAGGCCGAGCCGTCGCCGAACGCGACGTTGTTGCCGTCGCCCTCGACCACGTTGTTGCCGTCGCCGACCAGGTTGCCGTTGCCGGTGGTGATCGTCGAGTCGGTGATGTCGCCGCCGGCCGCCACGGCGCCGTCGCCGGAGGCGGTCACCGAGTTGGTGTCGATGGTCTGGGCGAAGTTGCCGCCCCCGGTGTCGACGTTCTGGTTGATCGAGTTGTCGACGACGGTGTCGCGGTCGTCGATGTTGTACTCGTAGAAGTTGTCCGTGACGGAGACCTTCTCGAAGACCTTGTCGCCGTGGCCCTTGTCGTGCCCGCCGTGGTGGCCGCCGTCCTTGCCACCCTCCGAGCCGCCGTGCCAGCCGCCGCCGGTCTTGGCGCTCCAGTCGAAGCCGGTGTCGTAGCTGCGGTCGAACGAGACGGTGTCGTTGTCCTGGGCGATGACGATGGCGTCGCGGACGTCGTCGACGGAGAGGTCGGCCAGGCCGTGCTTCTCCAGGACGGCCTCCGGGTCCTTCTGGAACCAGTCGCGGGTCTGGATGCTCTCCGAGGAGTTGCCCAGCAGCAGCTTGATGAACTCGATGAGCGACATGAGGTGCCTCCGGATGTCGGTGGTTACCGGTCCGAGGGCGTCGGCCGGTGATGAGGAGAAAGTTAGGGACGGCGCCCGGCGCGGCCATCGGGGATCGCTCCGGGTCCGGGGAGGGGGCGTTAGGGGATCGCTCCCCCTCCCGGAGGTTGTTGGGCCGCACGGGCTAACACCGGACGGGTCTCCATCGATGGGGTGTTGCGAAGGGCGCGAATCCCGGGGGGCTGCCACTCTCGGGCCGTGGCCCGCCGGAGTGGCACGCATTCCACGTGCCGGCGAGGAGGGGAAAGGGACATGGCCTACCTGCTCGGGATCGACCTGGGCACGACCGCGGTGACCGCGGCCGTGCTGCACCAGGGCGCCGGCGACGGCCGCACGGCCGAGCCGGTGTGGCTCGGTCGCGCCGGGTACGCGCTGCCCGCCCTGCTCGTCGCCACCCCGGCCGGTGACCTGCTCTGCGGTGACGCCGCCCGGCGGCGCGCCCCGGGCGCGCCGGACCGGGTCGCCCGCGGGTTCCTGCACCGGGTCGGCGACCCGACGCCGCTGTCCCTGGGCGGTGTCCCGCACCGCGCCGAGGACCTGTGTGCCCGGCTGGTCCGCGTGCTGGTCGACGAGGTCAGCGCCCGGCACGGCGACGCCCCGTCCCGGATCGCGGTCACCCACCCCGCGGGCTGGGGCCGGCACAAGCGCGACCTGCTGGCCGGGGCGCTGTCCCGTCGCGGGCTGACCGTCTCCCTGGTGTCCGCGCCGCAGGCGGTCGCGCTGGCGCACCGGTCCGCACACCCCGGCGCGGCGCCGCTCGTGGTGCTCGACCTCGGCGGCAGCGGCAGCACCGCGACGGTCCTGGCGCCGGCTACCCCGGGCACCCTGCCCGAGGTCGCCGGGGCCGCGGAGACCTGCCGGACGGGCGGCGCCGACGTCGACGACGCCGTGTTCGGCTTCGTCCGCACCGCCTCCCCGGCCCTGTCCGCCGCGTTCGACGCGATGGACGTCGACGACCCGCGGGTGCTCGCCGACCTGACCGTGCTGCGCGAGGACTGCCGGGCCGCGAAGGAGCAGCTGTCCAGGGACACCGCGGCTGCGGTGCCCGTCGACCTACCCGGGATCCGGACCTCGGTGCGGCTGCACCGCTCCGACATCGACGAGCTCGCCCGCCCGGTGCTCGAGCCGGTCGCCGACCTGCTGGCCGAGGTGCTCGCCGCGACGCCGGAGGCCGACGTCGTGCTCACCGGTGGCGCGGCCCGGATGCCGGTCGCCGTCCAGGTGCTCTCCGCCGCGGCGGGGCGCGCGGTGGTGGTCGGCGCCGACCCGGTCCACGACGCGGCCCGGGGTGCGGCGCTCGCCGCCGCACCCGGCGCCGGGACGTCCTGGCCGGGCGTCCGGATCCCGGTGCAGGGCGGGTCCGGCCGGAGCTCGGTGGACGGCCCCGGGTCCACCATGGACGATCTCAGGTCCACCGTGGACGGGACCGGGTCCGCGCTCCGGCGCGTTCCGGGCCACAGCGTTCCGGCTGGCAGCGTTCCGACCAGCCACGTCCCGAGCGGCCGGGTCCCGGCGCACCGGGACGGCGGCACCGCCCGCACGTCCGTCGCCGCGGTCGGCGTGCTCGACCCCGGCACCAGCCCGCTCACCGGCATCCCGGCACCCCGGGTCTCCCGTTCCGGACCGTTCGCGGGCGTGTCCGGCGGCCCCGAGGCGTCCGGTTCCCTCGCGGCACGGGCCCTCGCCCCGCAGGCTCCGGCCCGTCCCGTCCCGGACACCGTCGTCACCCGGGACGCGCCCGCTCCCGCCGCCCGGACCCGGACCCGGCAGCGGATGCTCGCCGGCGCCGGTGGGCTGGCCGGTGCGGTCGTGGTGGCCGGGGCGTTGCTGCTGTGGCCGACCTCGTCGTCGACGCTCGGCGAGTTCAGCGCGGCCCCGACGGCGCCGGGTACCTCGACGGCCCCGGGCACCAGCACCCCGGAGGCCCCCGCGGCCGCGCCGGGCACCGTGGCGGCCGAGCCGGTGGCCGGTACCTCCGGTCCCGCCGCCGCGGACCTCTCGGCCGGGACCACGACCGGTTCGGCGCCGGGCGCGACCGGTACCTCGACTCCCCGGGCGACCGGTACCGCGCCCGGAGGCGCCCGCACCCCCGCCGGCACGGTCCCCGGAACGCCGGCCGCCGCGCCGGCCCCGACGACGCCCGGCACCCCCGCCGCGCCGGCGCCCCCGCCGGCGTCCAGCTCGGCCCCGCCCCCGCCGCCGTCGTCGTCCTCGCCCCCCAGCTCGTCGACGGGGACCACCCCGCCGGCAACGGAGAGCACGGTCCCCGCACCGGTCCCGACCACGCCGGAGACCCCGGAGGAGCCCGCGTCGGCGACCTCCGCGGCGCCGCTCCCCACCACCCGGACAGGCCCGCTCGCCTGATCCGTCGCTCACCCCTTGCACAGGCCTGACAGCGCCTGGTGACCCCCACCCCGTCCGTGCCCCGAGCCGGGACGGGATGATTCAGACCGTCGAGCCGGCGTGGAACCGGGAGCCCCCACGCCGGCTCGGCACCTCCCGCGGAACCCGCCCGCATCGCGATGCGGTGACCCGGAGTCCGGTCCGCGTCTCCGGAGGACCCGGCCCGGACGGGTGGGGTGAGGCGACGGCGCGATGGCGACACCATGTCGCCGTGTCGCGGCGACACCCGGTCACCCGACCGCGCGACGGTGTGACGCCCTCGCGGTGGCGTCGCCCGCTCGTGGCACCTCGAGGTGATACAAACACTCCTGGTCACCGGGGGGTGGCCGGGAGACGAGGGGAGCGCGTGGTGGCGCGGTTGGCGGGGGCGGTCATCGGTATGGCGGCGGTGGCGCTGGGGTTCGGCTATCTGGCCTTCGGATGGCCGGCGCTGCTGCTCGGCGGTCCGCTGTTCGTCGGAGTAGCCCTGACCGTCGTGGTCCTCGTGCTCACCGAACGCCCCCGGGCGCTGCTGCGGGAGCGCCGGGAGACCCGCACCGGTGACTCGCCGTGGAAGAGTGCCGTGGAGCGCGGCGAGCGCGCGGGCAGCGGTCTGATGAGCGGGTTCTTCGAGTTGAGCCCGCAGGCGGGCGCGGAGGAGCCGGTGCCGTCCGGCGCCCGCCCGACCGGGGTGGACGGCCGGTAGGCGACAATCGGGCGGTGCCGATCATCGGATACGCCCGTTCACGGGGTGGCCCACGGGCGCCCCGGAGGCGCCCGTGCTGATCGGGATGACCTTCGCGGTCCTCGCCATGCTGTGCAGCACCGCAGCCGCCGTCCTGCAGGCCGACGCGGCCCGCCAGGGCGGCCGGACCAGCGCGGTGCTGGCCCGCCCGCGGTTCCTCGGCGGATGCGCCATGGACCTGGTGACCTGGGGATGCCTGGTCGTCGCGCTGCAGTACGTCCCGATCTTCGCGGTGCAGGCGACGCTGGCCGGCGCGATCGCGATGACCGCGCTCTACGCCCGGTACTTCCGCGGTGAGTGGCTGCGGCCGGTACACCGGATCGCGATCGGGGCGAGCATCCTCGGGCTCGCGCTGGTGGCGGCCAGCGCCGGTACCGAGACGAAGGAGTCGCTGGCCGGGCACAACACGATCGTCGCGGTGCTCGTCGGGGCCCTGGTGGTGCTCATGGTGGCGACGCTGGCCGTCGCCCGCAGCCACCGTCCGTGGCCCTCGGCGGTGCTGGCCGGCCTGGGGTTCGGCGGCGGGGCGGTCTGCATCCGCGCGCTGCACGTCTCCGACGGGGTGTCGGTCTCCGGCCTGGTCGGCGAGCCGCTGGTCTACATCCTCGGCGGCATGGCGCTGGTCGGGATCTACAACTACGCCCGCGCCCTGCAGCTCGGTGACATCGCCACCGTCACCGCGATCTACATGGTCGTGCAGGTCGTGGTGCCGGGGATGGTCGGGATCACGCTGCTCGACGACACCGTCCGGTCCGGGTTCGCCTGGGTGCTGGTGCTCGGCCTCGCGTTCGTTCTCTACGGCACCGTCGTCCTGGCCCGGCGCCGTCCGGAGAAGCGGACACCCCCTCGGGTGGCCTAGCGTTCCCCCATGCCGACGTTCGAACGTCCGGGTGCGACGCTGCACTACGAGGAGCGGGGTGCCGGCTCCCCCGTCCTGCTGATCGCGCCGGGCGGCCTCCGCTCGACGATCTCCGCGTGGGACAGGGCCCCGTGGAACCCGATCGAGCACCTGTCCGGCCGGTACCGGGTCATCGCGATGGACCAGCGCAACGCCGGCTCCTCGGCCGGCGAGGTGCACGGCACCGACGGCTGGTCCACCTACACCGCCGACCAGCTCGCCCTGCTCGACCACCTCGGCGTCGACGAGTTCGGGGTGCTCGGCATGTGCATCGGCGGCTCGTACACCGCGAGCCTGCTCGCGACCGCGCCGGACCGGGTCCGGGCCGCGGTCACCCTGCAGCCCATCGGGCGGGACGGCAACCAGCACCGGTTCGAGAAGATGTTCGACGACTGGCGGGCCGGCATCGAGGCCGATCACCCCGAGGCCTCGGCGCAGGACTGGGAGCAGTTCAGGACCAACCTCTATGACGGCGGCGGGGTGCTGTTCTCGGTGCCCGACGAGGCGCTCGCCCGGTTCACGACGCCCTGGCTGGTGCTGATGGGCGGCGACGAGTTCCACCCCGAGACGGCGTCGCGCCGGGTCGCCGAGCTGGCCCCGGGCGCCGAGCTGGTGGAGCGCTGGAAGGCCACCGAGCACGTCGAGAACGGGAAGGCCGCCGTCGACGCCTTCCTGGCGCGGCACCTGTAGACGTGATGGCCGGCTGGGACGACGTCGTGCGGATCGGGTGCGCGCTGCCGGAGGTCGAGGAGTCGACCTGGTACCGCACGCCGGCACTGAAGGTGCGCGGGAAGGGCTTCGCCCGATTGCGCACCGAGGCCGAGGGTGGGTTGGTGCTGATGTGCGCACTCGAGGAGAAGGAGGCCCTGCTGGCATCCGGCGACCCGGCCTTCTTCACCACCGCGCACTACGACGGGCACGGCTCGATCCTCGTCGACCTCGACCGGGTGGACCCCGGCCCGCTCGCGGAGCTGATCGAGGAGGCCTGGCGGCGCAAGGCCCCGGCGACCCTGGTGCGACGCCACGACGGCTGAGTGGAGCAGGATCACCCGTGTGCGATACGTGGTGATCGGGGCAGGGGCCGTCGGCGGGACGATCGGCGGGTTGCTGCACGAGGCGCAGCGCGACGTCGTGCTGGTGGCGCGGGGGGCGCATCTCGAGGCGATCCGGTCGGCCGGGCTTCGCCTCGACGACCCGGACCGGTCCCGCACCCTGGCCGTCCCCGCCGTCGCGGCGGTCTCCGAGGTGGACTGGCGGCCCGACGACGTCGCGCTGCTGGCGGTGAAGTCGCAGGACACCGGACCGGTCGTCGAGTCGCTCGCCGCCGTCGCCCCGCCGGGGATCACCGTCGTGTGCGCGCAGAACGGCGTCGCGAACGAGCGCACCGCGGCGCGACGGTTCGAGCGGGTCCAGGCGATGCTGGTGATCCTCCCGGTGGAGCACTACGAGCCGGGCGTGGTGATCGCGTCGTCGGTGCCGGTGCCCGGCGTGCTCGACGTCGGCACCCATCCCTGCGGCGCCGACGCGACGAGCACGGCGATCGCCGCCGACCTGTCCGCCGCCGGGTTCTCCTCGCGGGCCGACCAGGCGGTGATGGACGCCAAGTACGGCAAGCTGCTCACCAACCTGGGCAACGCTGCGGACGCCGCCTGCGGAGCGGACGACCCCCGCTTCGCGGAGCTCGTGCGGGCGGCGACCGGCGAGGGCGAGGCCGTCCTGGCCGCCGCCGGGATCACCGCCCGGTCCGGCGACGACGACCGGGTCCGCCGCGAGGGGATCATCACCGAACGCCCGGTGGGCGGCCGCGGCCGCGGTGGGTCGTCGTCCTGGCAGAGCCTGCGCCGGGGCAGCGGGTCGATCGAGGCCCGGTACCTCAACGGCGAGATCGTGGCGCTCGGGGCGGCCCACGGGGTCCCGGCCCCGGTGAACGCCGAGCTGCTGCGGGTGGCCGAGGAGATGGCCGCCGCGGGGGAGCAGCCCGGCACCCGCTCGGCCGCCGACCTGCTGGCCGCCGCCCGCTGACGCACCCTGACCGGGTGGCTCCCTATCCCCTCGACCGTGCCCGCACCGCCTTCGTCGCCTCGCTCGACGGGCTGAGCGGTCTGCTCGACCACCTCGACGACGACGCGCTGCACGCCCGCAGCCGGTGCCGCGGCTGGGTGGCCGGTGACGTGCTGGCCCACCTGCACCTCGGGCTGGCCGAGATGCTCGCCGGGTTCCCGGCCCGCACCACCCAGGACGCCGACACCGACCTGGCGACCTACTGGTCCGCCCCGCTGCCGGGCGCCGAGCATCCGGAGTGGGCGCACGTCCGGTTCGCCCGCGCCGTCGCCGCGGCCTACGCCCGCCCGTCCGGGCAGCTGGAGCACGTGCGCACCACGGTCCGCGGGCTCCGCCGGCTGGTGTCCGATCTGGACGCCGGGTACCGGCTGGAGTTCCAGGGCCACGTCCTGGAGGTGTCCGACTTCGTCGCCACCTGGGTGGTCGAGGTGGTGGTGCACCACCTGGACATGGCCGTCGAGCTGTCCGGGGTTCCGGAGCCCCCGGCATCCGGGCTCGCGGTCGTGCGGGACACGGTCGTCCGGCTCACCGACGACCCGGCCGCGCTCGACGCGTGGGACGACCGCGCCCTCACCCTGGCCGCGACCGGCCGGGAGCCCGGCCTGAGGCCGGTCTTGAGCTGAATCCCGGGCGTCCCGCTCCCAACCCCGGTGATCGACCGTTCCGGAGCGCGGCGTTCGCTCAGCGGACGATCCGCTCCGGAACCGTCGATCACCCCGGGCCGGAGGCGCTCATCGAAAGAGATGAACTACGCCGTTCGGAGCAGCACGGCCGATAACGGCGACCTCCGTCCGGCGGATGTACCGGCATCACGGCCGGAGCGACCGGCCGCAGGTCGTCGGAGGAGGGTCGTCATGGTCGAGCGGTGCCGGTGCGGTGCGGAGCTGCTGCCCACGCTGCACTTCTGCGTCGGGTGCGGGGTCGAGCGCGCCCCGCTCGCGCTGCCACGCCAGCGGACGGGATCGGCGTTCCCGGGCGGGAGCACCGCTCCGGCCGACGCGGGCTGGTTCGCCGCCGCGGTCGAGGTGCCCGCGCAGCGCACGGCAGGCGTACACGCCCCCCAGGTCGACGTCCCCCGGCAGCGGGCCGGCTCGGCCCTCCCGGTTGTTCCCGCCGCCGCGACGGATCGCGGTCCGGCCCCGCGCCCGGGGTCCGGGCCGGCCGGACACCGGCACCCCGTCGCCACGCAGGCGGGGCCCCGGAACGACGCGGCCAGGCAGCCGGGGACTTGGTACGACGCGGCCACACAGACGGGACTGCCGACCACGACCGCCGCGCCGGCGGCTCCGCCGGTCGTCGACCACCCGTTCCCGCAGGTCGTCCCGATGGTCCCGGCCGGGTGGTCCCCCGCTCCCGCCGGCCGCTCGTCGACCCCGTGGATCGTCGCGGTGCTTCTCCTGGTCGCCGTCCTGCCGGCCGGTGTGGCGCTGTTCGCGCTGCGTCCGGACCTGCTGACCGGCGTCCGGGCCACGACCCCGGCCGCGACGACCCCGGTGGCCCCGGTGGGCGCCGGAGTCCCGGCGACCGTGCAGCCCGCCGTCCCGCCGGTGATCACCGCTCCGGTGCCGTCGGTGCAGCTCGCCGACCAGGTCGCGATCGACTCCGGCCGGGTGGCGGCGACCGTCGGGTACTGGGTGCCCCAGCTGTCGTCGAAGCGCGCGGGCACCGTCGACGGCGGCGTCTCCTACGACGACCGCGCGATCCTCGACCACTACCGCGGTCTCGCCGCGCAGCACCCGGGTGCCGCGCTGCTCTGGTCCGGGGACTGGCCGGTGTTCCAGCGCAGCGACTACTGGGTGGTCGTCGTCGCGCAGCCCTACTCCACCGCGGCCGGCGCCAACGCCTGGTGCGACGCCCAGGGCTTCGGCGCCGACGACTGCTTCGCCAAGCAGCTCTCCTACTACGCGGGCCCGCAGGGAACGACGGTGCACCGGTGAGCGCCGGACCCCGTCCGGCACGGGCCCCGCTGCCGGACGGGAGACCGTGCCGGCTGCCCGGCCCGCCGGAGCTCCCGCCCCGCCGGACGATCTGATCACCGATCCGGCGCGGGTCCGGCCAGACCCCGCCCGCTCCCCGCCGC